>NZ_JBEPOP010000002.1:0-561721 GCF_040546855.1 Paenarthrobacter sp. 4246 | reverse complement strand
CACAACACACTGCACGCGTCCACTATGTGGTTCCCGAACAACAACACCGTTCCAGGAACCAACACAACAAAATAACAACACCACAGTTGTAACCAAAAGATTTCCCACCCACCCCCACCAAAACAGGGGGCCGGGACGGGTAACAAAGTTACGGCGGTCATAGCGTGGGGGAAACGCCCGGTCCCATTCCGAACCCGGAAGCTAAGACCCACAGCGCCGATGGTACTGCACCCGGGAGGGTGTGGGAGAGTAGGACACCGCCGGACAACCATTAGGCAAGAGCCCCGACCACAGGTCGGGGCTCTTCCCCTTTAACCACCCCTATAAAACCCCGACCCACCGGTAGAGTTAATGGTCATGGAAAACCTCTTCAGCCACCCAGCCTCTGAACCCGAACCGTCCCAGCAGGCAGGCGATGCACTGCAGCCGCTCATCTTCACTGTTGTGGTGCCCACGAATGTTTCGCACGCTTTCCAGGGATTCACTGATCATCCGCACCTGTGGTGGCCGCTGGAGCAGGAAAGCGTGTTTGGTGCGGGGTCCCATGTTGAGTTCGAAGAGAACCTGATTCTTGAAACGGCCGAGGACGGCCGTACTTCGGTGTGGGGCACTATTGATGATTGGCAGCCCCCGCTGTCCTTCCACGCCAGCTGGTACCCCGCTGGAACGCCGTTGTGGTCCACCGAGATCCGGGTTGTTTTTGGCACCGTGGATGAGGGTACGGAGGTGCGCCTTATCCACGACGGGTGGGAAGGCGCCGAGGATCCCGCAGCGTCCAGGGCATCGTACGCCGAGGGCTGGCCTCGTGTGCTGGCATGCTACGTAAGGTTCATGGGTGGAGCCATTGCCTAGGGTCCGCCGGCTTCAACCCAGTGATTGGCGTTTGCTGCGTGAGGTCCGTCTGGAGATGCTCAAAGACACACCTATGGCTTACGTGGAGAGCCTGGAGGCAGCCCGCCGGCAAACCGAAACCCAGTGGCAGGAACGTGCGGCTTCCATGTCCGGGGACAGCAGCTTGACGTTGGTTGCCGATGCGGGCCAGGACGGCAGCTCATTCTGCGGATTGATGCGTGTGGTGGTCAAGGAACCCCAGAGCACAGAGAAGCCGCTGCAGGCCATGCTGCTCAGCGTCTACGTGGCACCCGGGCATCGGGGGCTGGGACTTGCCGACGAACTTCTCAACGAGGCGTGCAAAGCCGCCTCGGAAGAACTCGCTGCCGGGAGCATCCAGCTCGGGGTGCACCAGGACAACTCAAGGGCCCTGGCGTTCTACCGGCGTCACGGTTTCGAGACCACAGGTGCCAGTAGGCCTTATCCGCAGGACACCTCCAAGCTTGAGCTCACCATGGAACGTCGGCTGTCTTAACACGCAACTTGGGGAGCGCAGCAAGGGTCTGCTAGAACGTACCTGCTCTGGGCACTGCGGTACTGGAACGCACCACCAGTTGGGTGGGGTGTTCGGTATCGCCGGGTTCCAGGACGAGGCCCTTGGTGATGGCACCCAATAGTGTGCGGACGGCCAGCGCTCCTTGGCCTTTGGCGTCCTGGTCGATGGTGGTCAGGCCCAGGACATTGCCCAAGTCATGGCCGTCGATCCCCATGACGGAAAGGTCATCCGGAATGCGGAGCCCGAAATCCCGGGCCGCGAGGATGGTGCCGATGGCCATTTCATCGGAGGCGGCGAAGACGGCGGTTGGCCTGTCCGGTGCACTGGCCAGCAGCTGCCGTGCCGCAGCGTAAGCGCCTTCGATGGTGAAGTCCGCGGAAACGATCCATTCGGGCCTGACGGGACAGCCGGCGTCGTTCATTGCTTCTTCGAATCCGCTCCGTCGCGTTCCTGGAAGATGGAAGTCCTGGTCGTAGGCCTCATTGCCGGTGATGTGCGCGATCTTGGTATGCCCCAGGCCGAGCAAGTGGTTGGTGGCCTTTCGCGCGATCGCGGAGTCGTCGATCCTGATGGTTGATGCTCCGGGTAAAGGCCCGCCAATTCCGACGATCGGGCGGTGCATGGCGTGGAGCTGCTGGATTTCGGCTTCGCTCAGTTCCAGCGATACCGCGATCACCGCGTCCACCCGCTTGCGCAACAGGAAGTCGTTGAAGACGCTGCGCCGGTGCTCGGGGTTTTCCCCGATGTTGTACAGGGTGAGGTCGTACCCGGCTTCAAGCAGCGCGGCCGATGCGCCCTCGATCACCGCTGAGAAGAACCAGCGGTGGACCGAAGGCACCACCAGGCCAACGTTGTGCGTGCGCCCGGAGGCCAAACTGGAGGCGTGATAGGACAGCACGAAGCCCAGCTCTGACGCAGCGGCGCGGGCACGCTCCCGACTGGTAGGCGATACATTGCCCTTGCCGCTGAGCGCCCGTGACACGGTGGCAACGGACAGCCCTGCTCGCTCGGCCACGTCCTTGATGCCCGTCATGCCGCTCCTAGGTTAAAAATCAGCTGACTGTCAGCCAGATTGTCTCCCCTGAGCCTAGTTGATCAGTGCCGGGTTGATCTGCGCCCGATGCAGGGGCGCTGCGGAGGATGGTGCCTCCGGCCGGAATTGGCATGGGATCGGAGCCTACGTTCATGATGACCAGGGTGTTGCCATTCAGGTACGCCAGCGAGGACCCGGTGCAGTAGTCCTCGACCCAGGACAGGGAACCTTGCCCGAGCCGGAGCATGGCGCGTTCGGCGAGCATGGCCCGGTACAGGTTAAGGTGCGACGCCGGATCGGCCTCCTGCAGGTCCCTCGCCAGCGTGGGCCAAGAGTCGGGCTGCGGCAACCAGGGGTCCATGCCGCTACCGAACCCGGAGTGGGGTTCGGACGAACGCCAAGGGAGCGGCACGCGGCAACCGTCGCGGCCGATCCGGGCTCCGCCTGTGCGGGCGAAGGTGGGATCCTGGCGCATGCTGCCGGGAATGCTGGAGGAATCGGGCAGCCCCAGTTCTTCGCCTTGGTAGAGGTATGCGCCACCCGGGAGGCCGAGCATGAACATGGTAGCCGCGGCAGCCCGGCGTCGTCCGAGTTCTTCGTTGGGCTGCGCGTCGTCGGGGCCGATGCCGTCTCCGTCGCGGGGACCAGGCCCGTCGTACCCGAAGCGTGAAACGTGCCGGACAACATCATGGTTGGACAGTACCCACGTGCTGGGGGCGCCCACGGCGTCCAGGGACACCAACGAGTCGGTGATGATGTGGCGCAGGCGGTGTACGTCCAGGCCGGCGTGCAGGTACGGGAAGTTGAAGGCCTGGTGCATTTCATCGGGGCGGACCCATTGCGCCAGCCGGGGGAGCGGATCCACATTGGCTTCTGCGCAGAGGATGCGGTCCGGGCCGTACTCTTCCAGGATGCTACGCCAGCGGCGGTAGATGTCGTGGAGGGCAGGCTGGCCGAACATCGGAGCGTCCTGGCCGGGGAAACCATCGGAGCTGTTGCCATCGGCGCGGCCGCCCCAGTTGGGCAGGCCGGCTGCCTTGACCAGCGCGTGGGCTACGTCCACCCGGAAGCCGGAAATGCCGCGGTCCAGCCAGAATCGGAGGACGCGTTCGAATTCAGCGTGGACGGCCGGGTTGTCCCAGTTGAAGTCCGGCTGCGAGGAATCGAAGAGGTGCAGGAACCATTGACCGGGCTGACCGTTCGGCTCGGTGATACGCGTCCACGCAGGACCGCCGAAATGCGACTGCCAGTTGTTGGGCGGCTCGCTGCCGTCGTGTCCTTGGCCGTCGCGGAAGATGAACATGTCCCGCTCCACGCTGCCGGCACCGGCAGTAAGTGCTGCTTGGAAGGCGACGTGCTGGTCGGAGCAGTGGTTGGGGACGAGGTCCGCGATGACGCGCAGGTTGAGCCTGTTGGCTTCGGCGATGAGGGCGTCGAAATCTGCCAAGGTGCCGAACAGGGGATCGACGTTGCAGTAGTCGCTGACGTCATAACCCGCGTCCCGCTGGGGTGAGCGGTAGAACGGAGACAACCACACGGCGTCGACGCCCAACGACGCCAACTGCGGGAGCTCAGCGGAGATGCCCGCCAAGTCTCCTACGCCGTCGCCGTTGAGGTCCCGGAACGAGCGCGGATAGATCTGGTAAATCACAGCGGAACGCCACCAACCGTGGGCTGTGGAGGCATCGTGGATCGGGGTCAGCTGCGTAAAAGCTGCAGTGGGCTCATGGGTCGCAACCGAGAGCAATGAATCAACGGACATGAACACATCGTAGAAGAGAAATCTCAAAAGTGTAAACGTTTCCAGTCCTAAGGATGCTGTCTTTGCAACACCGAGGGGGGTTGGGCTTTTCAAATACGCATACAGCCCTGTAGTGTGTGGAAGCGCTTGCAGTTGTGAGCCATATCACCGGCGTTGTAGTGGGTTCACAGCCCTCGCCGTCGACGAAAAAAAGAACGAAAGGGACACCAATGAAGGTGCACAATACCCTCGCGGCTCAAACCACCCGGCGTGTTTTCGCCACCGGGGCGCTCTCCGTGGCCGCAGCTCTGGCACTGAGTGCCTGCGGTGGAAGCGCCTCCACAGCGCCGAGCGCAGAAGCTTCAAAACAGGATCTCAAGGCTGCGGGTGCGGGCGTCATCACCATGTGGGTGGATGCTGAGCGCTCCCCGGCACTGAAGGACATCACTGAGAAGTTCAAGTCCGATACCGGCGTGGAAGTGAAGCTGGTGGTCAAGGATTTCGCAGCCGTACGTGACGACTTCATCACCCAGGTACCCACCGGCCAGGGCCCGGACTTGATTGTTGGACCTCACGACTGGATTGGGAAGTTTGTCCAAAACGGTGTGATCGCACCCGTGGAGTTGGGTGACAAGGCCGGCCAGTTCCAGGACTCTTCCATCAAAGCGATGACGTACAACGGGGCCGTCTACGGCGTTCCGTACGCCATCGAGAACATCGCACTGCTGCGCAACACCAGCATCGTGGACAGCAAGGCGTCCACGCTGGACGAGGTAGTGGCCAACGGCAAGAAGGCCGTGGCAGAAGGCAAAGCCACTTTCCCGTTCCTGGCGGGCATGGACCCGAAACAGGGCGATCCATACCACCTGTACCCTCTGCAGTCCTCCATGGGCTCACAGGTCTTTGGCAAGAACGCCGACGGAGATTACGACGCCAAGCAGCTCCTCATTGGCGACGCTGCCGGCGTCGAATTCGCCAAGAAGCTGGCCGCCTGGGGCGATGCCGGTGAGAAGATCATCAACTCCAACATCACGGCAGACATTGCCAAGGAGAAGTTCCTGGCCGGTGAATCCCCTTACTTCCTGACAGGACCGTGGAACGTTCCGGATGTCCAGAAGAAGGGCATCAAGTTCGCCGTCGATGAGCTGCCCACCGCGGGCGGCGAGCCTGCCCAGCCGTTCATCGGCGTCAACGGCTTCTTCATCAGCGCCAAGAGCGCCAACGCGCTGGCCACCAATGAGTTCGTCACCAACTACCTCACGTCCGAGTCGGCCCAGGACTCCATGTACGCGGCAGGCGGACGTCCCCCGGCCCTCAAGGCGTCGTTCGACAAGGCCGCCAGCGATCCCGTTGTTGAGGCCTTCGGCAAGATCGGCTCCACCGGCATTCCCATGCCCGCCATTCCGGAAATGAGTGCGGTCTGGGCTGACTGGGGAGCTACTGAGCTCGCCATCATCAAGGGCCAAGGCGATCCCGCCGAGGCGTGGACCAAGATGGCCGCCAGCATCAAGTCCAAGATCGGCGGCTAACACCGCGACCGGCTGACTCCACCGGTCTGCCCCGGACCGGGCGGCACCCCACCGCCCGGTCCTGCCTGCCGCCTACCGCTTCACCCAAGGACCCACAATGCCAAAACCAGATGTCCGCGACCTGCCCGCTACCCAAGGCAAGCCGACCCCGGCTGGGTCTTCCAGCAACGGCACCCTCCCGAGCGGCACCCGTCCAGCCAATCCGGCGCGCCCAACAAAGCCCCTACGCCACCCGGACTCCGTCAAGGGCACCCTCCTGAAGGTGGTCCTGCTGGGACTTGTTGACGCCTTCGCGGTGTACGTCCTGATGATGCTTTTCCTCAGCCAGTCGTGGGCGGCGCTGGCAGTATCGGGGCTGGTGGTCCTGGCCATCAACTGGATCTATCTCCGCAAAGGAGGGCTCCCGGCCAAGTATCTGGCTCCCGGGGTGCTGTTCCTGCTGGTCTTCCAGGTTCTGGTGGTGGTGTTCAGCGGTTATATCGCCTTCACCAACTACGGCGACGGACACAACAGCACCAAAGAGGATGCCATTTCGGCCATCCAACTGACGGCCCAGCAGCGGGTCCCGGATTCCCCGGCGTACAAGGCGGCGGTCCTCACCAAGGACGACGGGTTCTCCTTGTTGTTCACCGATCCGGACGGGAAGGCCCAGGTGGGCAGCACCGGGCAGCCCCTCACCGAGGTTCCGGACGCCGGCAAAGACTCCACCGGCAAGGCCACCTCCCTGCCGGGCTACCAGACGCTGACGTTCCAGGAGATCGTGGCCAACCAGCAGGAGATTCTCAAGATCACTGTTCCAGTGTCCGATAACCCCGCAGATGGAACGCTCCGCACTGCGGACGGTAGTACGGCCTACCAATTCAAGCCGGCGCTCAACTATGACGCCTCCAAGGACACGTTCACGGACACGGAGACCGGCAAGGAATACCGCGACAACGGCAAGGGCGCCTTCGCCGACGCCAACGGCGAGACCCTGGCAACCGGCTGGAAGATCGATGTCGGCATGGACAACTTCGTCCGCGCCTTCACAGACCCCAGCCTCCGTGGACCGCTCCTGGGAGTGATTCTCTGGACCTTCACCTTCTCCATCGCCTCCGTCGCGTTGACGTTCGTGATGGGACTCTTCCTGGCCATAACCTTCAACCGGGAGGACCTTCGCGGCAAGAAGGCCTACCGGATCCTCATGATCCTGCCCTATGCGTTCCCGGCCTTCCTGTCCGGCCTGGTGTGGTCCGGCATCCTCAACCCCGAGTTCGGCTGGCTGAACCAAACACTGTTGGGCGGCGCCAACATCGGCTGGTTGACGGACCCCGTCCTGGCCAAGATCAGCGTGCTGGTGGTGAACGTATGGCTGGGATTCCCGTACATGTTCCTGGTCTGCACAGGTGCCCTGCAGTCATTGCCCTCTGAAATCGACGAGGCCGCACGCATGGATGGTGCCTCTGCCTGGCGGGTGTTCCGGTCCATCAAACTGCCGTTGCTACTGGTGTCCGTAGCGCCCCTGCTGATCTCGTCCTTCGCGTTCAACTTCAACAACTTCAACGTCATCTACATGCTGACAGGCGGTGGACCGCGATTCGCGGACACGGACCGGGACATCGGATCCACCGACATCCTGATCACCCTGGTCTACAAAGTGGCGTTCGGCCAAGGAACCGGACGGGACTACGGCCTTGCCAGCGCGCTCGCGATCATCATCTTCATCATCGTGGCCACCATCTCGGCCATCAGCTTCAAACAGACCAAAGCACTCGAGGACGTGAACTGATGAGCGTACGCACACTCGCCGCCAGCAAGGAAACAGCGTTCGACGGCGGCACCTCGCCGTTGACTCCCACACGCCGTCCGTTCGGGGTCTGGTTCAAAGACAAAGGCTGGCGGCATCTGGTGGGCGTCGTCACCACCGTCTTCGCCGTGTTCCCGCTCCTCTATGTGCTGTCCGCGGCCCTGGATTCCAACGGCACCCTGGTAGGTTCCAACGGGCTGTTCACCAGATTCGATACCGGTAACTTCGTGGCTCTCTTCAGCGACCCCACCAGGCCCTTCGGACGGTGGTTCGTGAACACCCTGGTTGTAGGAACCGTCACCTCCGCCGCTACCGTTTTCCTCGGTGCCATGGCCGCCTACGCGTTCTCCCGTATGCGTTTCAAGGGCCGCCGGATAGGGCTGTTGACCCTTCTCCTGCTGCAGATGTTCCCGCAACTGCTGGCCGTCGTCGCGATCTTCCTCCTCCTGAGCGGCATCTCCCAGGTGATCCCCGCGCTGGGGCTGGGCAGTCAGCTGGGCCTGATCATGGTGTACCTCGGCGGTGCGCTGGGTGTGAACACCTACCTGATGTATGGGTTCTTCAACACGGTCCCGCAGTCATTGGACGAAGCTGCCAAGATCGATGGCGCCAGCCATGTGCAAATCTTCTTCGGCATCATCCTGCGCCTGGTGACTCCCATCCTCGCGGTGGTGGGGCTGCTGGCGTTTATCGGGATCTCCAGCGAATTCGTGATCGCCAGCGTAGTGCTGACCGATCCCGACAGCCAAACACTCGCCGTCGGACTTTACTCCTACGTGGCGCAGCAGCGTTCCGAGAACTGGGGCGTCTTCGCCGCCGGCGCCGTGATCGCCGCGATCCCGGTCATGGCACTGTTCCTTTTCCTGCAGAAGTACATCGTCAGCGGCCTCACCGCCGGCTCAGTGAAAGGCTGACCATGCCGATCGCCCTTCCGCACCACGACAGCTCGGGTCTCTTCGTCACCAACACCGCACCTATGCCCGTTTC
Organism: Paenarthrobacter sp. 4246; assembly: GCF_040546855.1. NCBI lineage: Bacteria > Bacillati > Actinomycetota > Actinomycetes > Micrococcales > Micrococcaceae > Paenarthrobacter > Paenarthrobacter sp. 4246. Next base: position 553,258 of record NZ_JBEPOP010000002.1, on the reverse strand, counting down.
CCTTGGCGATACCGTCCGGCTCCGCGTCCGCGTCCCTCAGGGGTGGGGTCCGGCGTCGAAAGTGTGGGTCCGTTCCGTCCAGGACGGCGAGCCCCGCTACGACGCCGCCATCCGGTTGGGCTCAGCCGATGGTTGGGAGTGGTGGGAAGCGGCGATGCTGGCAGCCAACCCCGTGGCCAAGTACCGCTTCCTGCTGGAGGTCACTGAAACGCGCGACGAAGCCGCCGGCCCGGCTGCGGCCAGCAGCAGCACCGTGGGCCGTCGCTACTGGCACCTCAACGCCCAAGGCCTGTTCGGCCGGGATGTTTCCGACGCTGCCGACTTCAGGCTGACCACTTTTGCCCCCGCGCCGGAGTGGCTGCACAAGGGCACTATGTACCAAGTATTCCCGGACCGCTTTGCCCGCTCCGCCCAAGCGGACAACCACCCCACTCCAGACTGGGCCGTCGCCTGTGCCTGGGACGTGCCGGTGAAGGGAACGGGGGAGGAAGCGTCCACACAGTTATATGGGGGAGACCTGCCGGGGATCACATGCAAACTCGACCATCTCCAGGCATTGGGCGTTGACGTCCTTTACCTGACGCCGTTCTTCCCTGCACGGTCCAACCACCGCTACGACGCGTCCACCTTTGACTGCGTGGATCCGCTCCTGGGCGGAGACCAATCGTTGGTTGACCTGGTGGAGGCGGCGCATGCGCGTGGCATCCGCGTTATGGGGGACCTCACCGCAAACCACTCGGGCGACGCCCACGAGTGGTTCGTCAAGGCGCTCGCTGACCCCGGCTCGGAGGAGGCCGGGTACTACTACTTCAGCGACGACCACCTGAGCTACGAGTCCTGGTGGGGTGTGCCATCCCTGCCCAAATTCAACTGGGCCTCGGAAGAACTCCGCCGCCGCTTCGTGGCGGATGAGGATTCGGTGGTGGCCCGCTGGCTGAAGCCGCCGTTCAACCTGGACGGATGGAGGATCGACGTCGGAAACATGACGGGCCGCCTGGGATCTGTAGATCTCAACCATGAGGTTGCCCGGCTCATCGCGGAGCGGGTGCGGGAGGTCAACCCCGACGCTGCCCTGTTGGCCGAGTCCACGTCCGATGCCGCCCCGGATGTCACCGGGGAACACTGGCAGGGCGCCATGTCCTACTCCAACCTCACCCGTCCGCTATGGTCCTGGCTCGCGAAAGACGCTCCTAACGTGAACTTCTTCGGATCGCCACAGTCCGGCCCCCACAGGATCTCGGCCGAGGACTTCCTCGCGACGCATCAAGACCTCGCCTCGGGATTTAGCTGGGGTGTGCGACAAAACAATATGAACGCCCTCAACACACACGACACTGCCAGGGCAGCCACTGTCATGATCGACGGCGGCCCTGAAGTGGGCGCTGTGCTCACCTTTTGCCTGCCGGGAGTTCCGGTGATGTTTGCCGGCGACGAATTCGGCTTCGAAGGATACAACGGCGAGGACTCCCGGACGCCGATGCCATGGGATCAGAGTGACCGTGCGGGTAATCATCGCGTGGTCAAGGACCTGCGATCCGTTTACTCACGCCTGTCCCGGCTCCGCAAGGAACTGCCGGCATTGACGGAGGGTGGAGTGCGCTGGCTGCATGCCGAGGGTGACGCGATGGTGTTGGTTCGGGAAACGTCAGAGTCTTCAGTGCTGGTGTTCACCGCACGCGCCGCTGCGCAGGTGCACCTGGACCCTTCCGTTCTCAGCGGCGCCCAACTGAACGCGTTGCTTGCCGCGCCACTGCACCAATCCGGAACGGTGACATCGACACCTGCGGGGCAAACCGGCGTCGATGGTGTTAGCCTGCACGCCGAAGGTATCAGCGCTGGGATCTGGGCGATGCCGGGAACTGCGGTTCCCATCCTGTGAGCCGGATTCCAGCGGGCACCGGTTGACGCCGTTGCCTGCTGCCGTCACGGCGCCATGCCCCTCTGGCTAGACTATGAGCACTGAAAACGCTGCGAAGACTGCCGGTTTGGCGTGTCCGCGGCGCTCATGTGGAGGTATTGCTTTGTCGGACGAAACGGCTGTGACCGGTACATCAGCGGAACGCATCAAGGACCGCACGGTGGGGCAGGTGGAAGAAACCCGGCAGACAGACAGGCAACGGGCGTTCCTGCAGGAGTTGTCGGCCGGGCTCCAACCCAAGCAAATGGCCGGCGATGAAGAAACCCTCACCGTCTACTCCATTGACCAAGGGCCGATGCTGGAGAGGCACCTGCCGCTGGCCGTCGTTTGGGCCGGGTCCGTTGAAGACGTGCAACACATCGTCCGCACTTGCGCAGCGCATCACGTGCCGATCGTCGCCCGGGGTGCGGGCACCGGCGTTTCCGGCGGAGCCCATGCCACGGAAGGCTGCATCGTCCTGAGTCTTGAACGGATGACCCGCATCCTGGACCTCAACCCGGACGATGAGACCGCCGTCGTCGAGCCCGGCGTCATCAACGCCGATCTGAACGCCGCCGCCGCAGAGCACGGCCTCATGTATGCGCCTGACCCCGCAAGCTACAAGATGTCCACCATCGGCGGCAACGTGGCCACCAATGCCGGGGGACTGCGATGCGCTAAATACGGGGTGACACGGGATTCCGTGCTGGCCCTGGACGTTGTGATGGCTGATGGCTCGTTGATGCACACAGGACACCAGACCTTTAAAGGAGTTGCCGGCTACGACCTCACCGCGCTGCTGGTGGGCTCCGAAGGGACGCTGGGGATCGTGGTGGGCGTGACCGTCCGCCTGAAGTACCTGCCCCCGGAGGTCCACACCATTGCTGCGTTCTACCAGGACTTCCGCAGCGCGGCCGCCGGAGTCCTCGCCGTGGGCAAGTCCCGGGTCCAGCCGGCCATCATGGAACTGCTGGATAACGGAACCCTGGTGCAGTTGGATGAAATGCATGGAGGTGACCTCCAGACCCGTGGCAAGTCGCTGCTTCTGATCCAGACCGATGGTTTCGGCGCAGCTGCGGAAGCGGACGTGGTGCGGCAGGTGCTGGCCGCAGGCGGCGCAACGGTGACAACCGAAGCCAACGAGGAAGCCGAGATGCTGGTGGAACTGCGCCGCAACAGCCGGGGCGCGGAAGTGGATGACGAATTCAGGGTTGGCGAGGACATCGCCGTGCCACGATCGCGGTTGGTGGACTTCGTGGCCGAGCTCGAGGCCATGGCGGCCCGCTTCAGCGTGATGCTCAAGGTGGTGGCGCACGCAGGAGACGGCAATCTGCACCCGACGTTCTGGATGGAACGTGTGGACCCTGTTACTGATGCGGCTGCTTTGGAGCGGCTCAACGCAGCGTTGGATGAATCCATCCGGATAGGCCTTGAGATGGGTGGCACCATCACGGGCGAGCACGGCGTAGGCCAATACAAGTTGCGTTGGCTGGGCCTGGAGCAGCCCGAGCCGGTGCGTGAATTGCAGCGCAGGATCAAGATGCTGTTCGATCCCCAAGGAATCCTGAATCCGGGTAAGGCAATCTAACCTCTCTGGTATTCCAAAACTTTCACCCGACATGCCTGTCACAACTTATCTGCGAAATTTCCTGCATTTACTTCCCACCATTCTCCCCCTAGGCTTACTTGGTATACCAAAGTTGCTATGAGGAGAAGACGTGCGCGAGAAGCGGCAGGCCCGGGTTGGAGCAAGTCCGAGGTTGATGACGGGTTTGGTGCTGCTTGCGCTGGTCGTGGTGTCCATCAATCTCCGGCCCGCCATCACCACCATCGCCGGTGTGATGGACCAGATTCCGGGTGTCTTCGCCCTTGACCCCGCACTCCTGCCGCTCTTGGGCACCTTGCCGGTCCTGGCGTTCGGAATCTCCGGGCCGATGGGACCCTGGCTGGCTCGGCGATTGGGAACCGGTCCAGCGGTGGCCGTTGCGCTCACGGCCTTGGCCGCCGCGCTGATCCTCCGGGCCACAGTCCCGGCGCTCTTGCTGCCGGGCACTTTCGTTGCCGGCATGGCGATCATGACAGCCAGCGTGCTGGTTCCGCAGATCGTCAAGGCCAACCGGGGCACCGGCTGGTGGACAGGGCTCTGCACCATGGGCTTTGGACTGGGGGCAGCGCTGGGGGCGGGGCTGGTTCAACCTCTCCAGCAGTCCTTTGGGGGAAGCCTGGCAGGGGCGCTGGCTGTGTGGGCGGTCCCAGCACTTTTCGGAGCTGTCCTCATCCAGCGCACCGGAAGACGCCCGACGGCGGCACTGGCTGCCGCGGGCAAAGTCACCTCAGCGGTGGGGGACGCTTCGACGCCGCGGTGGGATCCGGCGTCGTCCGCTAGTGTCCCCACCGCGCCCGCAATGCCCCTGCGGAAGCAGCGCACAGCCTGGGCGGTGACGGCATTCTTCGGGCTCCAGGCCATGCTTTATTTCGCCATCACATCCTGGCTGGCCGTGTACCTGGTGTCCCGGGGGCTTGCGTCCGTGGACGCTGCGGCACTTTTGGCCTGGTTCAGTCTCGCGGGGCTCCCTGCCAGTCTGCTGGCCCCGGTCCTTGCCAGCCGGCCGGCCATTCTGCGGTGGATGGCTCCGGGACTTGGCGTGCTGGTGGCCGTAGCACTGCTTGGTGTTCTGGTGGCACCAGCGGAGCTTCAGTTCCTTGCTGTCGGAGTGCTGGGAATCGTCCAGAGCGCGGGATTCGGGTTGGCCATGGCCCTGGTGGTGATTCGTTCGGCCGGGCCGCAGTCCGCGGGACGATTGTCCGCCATGAGCCAGGGATTTGGGTTCGCTGCGGCGTCGCTCGGTCCACTCGGAGCCGGGCTTCTGCACTCCATGACAGGCGGGTGGGAAGCAACGTTCTGGGCGCTTGCGGCCGAGGCTGTGGTGCTGGCAGGCGCTGGCTTCTTTGCCATCCGGGGGCCGTTGGTGCGGGTGGATGAGGTTGGGCTGGTTGCGGAGCGTGACATGTCCACAACAGGCGTGGCAGGAACGAACCCCGCCGCGGGATAAACACTAGCAGCGCGTTCGGGGCTGGTGGCGCTGAACGATGGCTGGGAACAGAAGGGTCCCGCACTGGACCGGCGCTACCCCCGCACTCCTCCGGTAAGCCGTGGCCTGTTGAATGTCAGGTGCCCGGCGTATCGTCTGCGGTATGACGACTTCACCAGCCGGGACCAATCAACCAGGCACGCCCGCCTCGGAAATTCTAGACACCAACCAGTGCTGGGAACTCCTCCGCGGAGTCTCAGTAGGACGGCTTGCCGTCTGGGTGGACGACCACCCGGATATCTTCCCCGTGAATTACAAAGTGGACCACGGCACCATGGTGTTCCGTACCGGCGAAGGGACCAAGCTCCACGCGGCGCTCAGTGACGTTCCTGTGGCCATCGAGGCTGATGGCGTCAACGCGGACACCGGCGTGGCGTGGAGCGTAGTAGTCAAGGGCCAAGCCTCAGCCGTGGAGCTCACCCAGGACGTGCTGGACACCATCGGGCTGCTGCTGTTCCCCTGGGAAGCCGGACAGAAGGACCAATTCATCCGCATTACGCCGTCCGAAGTGTCCGGGCGCCGCTTCACTGTGACGCCCGCCGTGACGTGGTGGACACCGCTGGATAACGCTCCCACGGCCCGCGCCGAATAGCCCTCAGCGCCTCGGCCCAAACATCGAAGCCCGCCCGAGCACACCACCCCCGCCGCAGTGCGTGAGGAGTGTGGACACGAGCGGGCTTCGTGGGTGTTTTAGACCAGATTCAGCTGATCCGCCACTACTTTACCGGCGTGGATCACCGTACGGTCCTTGCCCCGGTCCATGACGGTGGAGGCTACCGTTTCACCGTCCGCCAAGAGCAACTCGGCAGGATCACCGACGTCGACGCCGGGGCGGTGGGCTATGTCCTTCAGCCGGGTCGCGTTGGGGTCAAGGATGCTGGCGCCGCCGATAGTGGCGATGGCCAGGCAGTGTTCGATCAGCTCGTCCTTGCGGAAACCGTGGGTGAAGGCCAGCTGCCAGGTGCGGTCCAGCATGTCGGTGTTGCCGTAGGGGGACCAGTAGTCGCGCTGGCCGTCCTCGCCCAAGCCCAAGCGGACACCGGCCTCGGTCAAAAGGGGGATGGGCAACTGCCCGGCCGCGGACGGAGCAACTGACGCCAGGGAGACATCCAGTTCCGCAAAGGCGTCAATCAAACGGCGGGTAGTGGCCTCGTTCACGCTGCCCAGTTGGTAGGCGTGGGACATAGTGACCTTGCCCTGCATACTCAGCGCGCGCGTGCGCTCAAGCACCAGGTCCGTGCTGAACACACCCAGTTCGCCCGGTTCGTGGAGGTGGATATCGATGGGAACCTGGTACTTCTCCGCCAAGCCGAAGACGATGTCCAGGTGCTTTGCCGGATCCCGGTCCAACGAGCAGGGATCGATGCCACCCATCACGTTGGCACCGGCCTTCAACGCCTCCTCCATCAGATCAACCGTGCCCTCCTCAAGCAGCAAGCCGGCCTGGGGGAAGGCGATGATGTCCACGGAGGCCTGACCTGCAAACTTCTCCCTGGCGGCGGCCACGGCGTCGAAACGCTCCAGTCGGCAGTCCACATCCACTTGCGCGTAAGAGCGGACGCGGGTGGTGCCCCTGGCGATCATCCGGCCCAGAGTGTCGTTCACCCGCTCCTGCAGCGGAACCTCGGCATTGCGCCAGTTCTGCCGGTCGTTCATCATCATGGTCCACACCCCCGGACCGCCGGTGTGCTCGCGGAAGGGCAAACCGATGCGGGTGGAATCGAGGTGGACGTGGACGTCTGAGAACGACGGGAGCAGCAAGCGCCCGCGCCCTTCTACTACGGTGACGCCGTCTGGAACGACACGGGCCGGATCGTGGGGTTCGACGGCGGTGATCTTGCCGTCAGTGATGCTCACGTCACTGAGAGCTTGCCCCCAAGGGCGGACGGCGTGGATCAGGGTGTTCAATGGTTTGCTCCTTTGGTAGTGAATCTATTTCACGCCTGCCAGGACCGTCGTGGCCACTCCGGTATGGTGGCAGGCCGGGGCGGCTGGGGTGGCTGGTGTGGGTATTTGGTCGATGCAGCGTTGGCGCTGCTCCTCGGGAAGGGTGCCGATGAGTGGGCAGCGTGTGCGGAAGACGCAGCCGCTGGGCGGATTGGCGGGAGAAGGCAGATCGCCGCGAAGCCGGATTTTCACTTGTTCCCTCGCGGCGCGGGGATCCGGCAGCGGCACAGCTGAGAGAAGCGCCTTGGTGTAAGGGTGCAGGGGATCGCGGAACAAGGCGTCGCGCGGTCCCTGTTCAACGATCTTGCCCAAGTACATCACCGCAACCTCGTGGGAAATGTGCCGGACCACGGAGAGATCGTGGGCAATGAAAATGTAGGAAACGCCGGTGTCACGCTGGATCTGCTGCAGCAAGTTCACCACCTGTGCCTGCACGGAGACGTCCAAGGCGGACACTGGCTCGTCGCACACGATCACTGACGGGTTCAGGGAGATGGCCCGGGCAATGCCCACGCGCTGCCGTTGGCCGCCGGAGAACTCATGCGGGAACCGGTTGTAGTGCTCCGGTTTGAGCCCCACCTGGTCCAGGAGTTCCTTGACCCGTTTCTTGAGCCCACCCGGCGGGTTGATCTTCTGCGCCACCATGGGAGCGGCAATGGCCGTGCCCACTGTTTGCCGGGGGTTCAAGGAGGCGAAGGGATCCTGGAAGATCATCTGCACCTTGCGCCGGAAGTTGTACAGGTCCTTGCCACGCAACTGGCTGATGTCCACGCCGTCGACCATAATCCGGCCGCCCGTTGGATCCATGAGGCGCGCCACCATGCGGCCGGTGGTCGACTTACCGCACCCGGATTCACCTACGAGCCCCAACGTCTGGCCGCGGGCAAGACTGAACGATACGCCGTCGACCGCTTTGACCGAACGCTTGGCGGCGCCCGGAAAAAGGCCGCCCTTCAGTGGGAAGTGCTTCTGCAGGTTCTCCACCTGGAGGATGGGTTGATGTTCCATGGCGGTCCTAACGCGAATTCCGGATGGTGATGATCTGCGGGCCGCTCAAGTGGCACCGCTTGCCGTGCCCGTCCTCGACCCGAAGCTCAGGCCGCTGGTTGGCGCAGATACCGTCGCCGGCGAGTTCGGAGTACTGGCACCGTGCGCTGAAGATGCAGCCCTTGGGCAGGTCAAGAAGCGACGGCGGCTGGCCAGGTATGGGGTTCAGCCGGCTTGAGGAGCTGTTGAGGGTGGGCATCGAGTTGAGCAGTCCCAAGGTGTAGGGGTGCTGGGTGTCGTAGAAAATTTCGTCCACGGGACCCGACTCGACACACTGGCCGCCGTACATGACCAGGACGTTGTCGCAGACCTCGGCTACCACTCCGAGATCGTGCGTGATAAGGATCAATGCTGAGTTGCTCTCCTCCTGGAGCTCGGACATCAGATCCAGGATCTGCGCTTGGACCGTCACGTCCAGCGCGGTGGTGGGCTCATCGGCGATCAGCAACTCCGGCTCGCAGATCAACGCCATGGCGATCATGGCACGCTGGCGCATGCCACCGGAGAAATGGTGGGGGTACTCGTCGTAGCGCTGCTCCGGGCTGGGGATACCCACCCTTCCCAGCATGTCGACGGCGGCCGCCCTCGCCTGCTTCTTGTTCGCCTTGTTGTGGACCAGGTACGCCTCGGCGATCTGGTGGCCCACGGTGTAGAACGGGTGCAACGCTGAAAGCGGGTCCTGGAAGATCATGCCGATGTTGCGGCCACGGAGCTGTCGCATGGCGGACTCGGGCAAGGTGACCAGGTCCTTGTCCTGGAACATCGCCTGACCGGTGACTTGCGCAGAGGTGCCTTTGAGCAAACCCATGAGAGCTTGGCTGGTGACGGATTTGCCGGAGCCGGATTCGCCCACGATTCCGAGGGTCTCGCCGCGTTCCAAGGCAAAGTCCATGCCGTTCACTGCGGAGACAACGCCGTCATCCGTAGGGAATTTTACGGTCAGGCCGGTGACCTCGAGGAAAGGGGCGGTGGCTGTCCCTCCGGTATTCGCGCTCGCGGTGGTGGTAGGCAGCTGGGTCATTGGAGCCTCACTCGGGGATCGATGGCGGCATAGGCGAGGTCAACCACAACATTGGCGACGATGACGAAGAACGCGGCCAGCATGGTGATGGCCATGGTGACAGGGAGGTCGCCGGAAATGGCGGCGTGCACTGCCGTGAAGCCCAGGCCGGGGACGGAGAAGATCTGTTCGGTGAGGACTGCGCCGCCCAGCAGGAGGCCGATATCCATCCCGAGCATGGTGACCACAGGGGAAATTCCTGCCCGAACACCGTGCTTGAACGTGACCGTCCGGGGTGCCAGGCCCTTGGCGCGGGCGGTACGGATGAAGTCCTCGCCGAACGTCTCAATCATGTTGGTTCGGGTGACGCGGATATAGGAGGCACTGAACAGGACGGCAAGGGCGATCCACGGCAACAGATAGTTGGCCACCCACGCTCCGGGTCCTTGCGGACCGAAGGGACTGTTGATCTCGTTGGTGGTGAAGGGCAGCAGGTGCAACTGGTTCACGAACAGGAGCAGCAGGAACAGGCCGGTCACCGGGATCGGCAACGAGACGCCCACGGAAGCGGCGCCAACAATGAACTTGTCCACGGGCGAACCCTTGCGCAGGGCGGCAAGGAGTCCCAGGCCGACGCCGGTGATGGTCCACAGCACCAGTGCGCCGATGGCCATGGAGAAGGTGTAGGGGAGCGAGCGGCCGATGATGTCCGCAACGTTCTCGTTGGTTTGGAAGGACTTGCCCAGGCACGGCCATTCACACAGTGTCTGGGCGCCGGGGGCTCCAATCATCCGCGAGGAGAAAAGCCCGCGGATGTAGTCGAAGTACTGGACAAGGAAAGGCTGGTCCATGCCCAGGGCAACGCGGGCCTCGGCGACGCGTTCGGGCGTGCATTCCTGCCCGCACGCAGCAGCCGCGGGATCGGAGGGACCCAACTGGAAGAGCGTGAAGGTGATGAAACTGACCGCGGCGAGAAGCAGGACCAGCGATCCGGCCCGGCGAAGAATGAAAGTCATCATGGTGGTGGTTGCGGGCCGCCGGCTGGTGCAGGCGGCCCGCTTCTCCTTCTGGAAGAATTCCGGTTAGTGCTCGACGCCGACGATCGAGAGGTCTATGCCGCCGAAGAAGTAGCCCACCTGGGCATTACGGACATTGGAACCCACCACGCTGTTGGTGTGGCTGCGGATGAGCGGAACGATCGGGTAGGTCTTCAACGCCGATCCGAAGGCCTCGGACCACTTCTTTCCCAGTTCCTCGGAGGTGCCGTCCGTGTTGCGAAGATCGAACATGGCCTTGGAAACAACGGGATCGAAGTAGCGGGACGTGTTGGAGAATCCGTAGCTGGTGCCCTCGTTGTTCGGGCCCAGCAAGGGATCAGCGGACGTGCGGATGGACGCCGGGTCAGCACCGCCACACCATCCGGAGCGGCCCATGTCCGGGAGTTGCTCGCTGGCGAGGACGGAGTAGTAGTTCGGTGCAGGAATCGCCACCAACTCAACGTCGATGCCCAGGGCCTTCAGGTTCTGCTGGACCACGGTGCCCGTGTTCTTGAAGGCGTCCCGGTTGTTGGCATAGCCGTATGTCAGTGTCTTGGGGTAGTCCTTGCCTTCCAGCAGCTTCCTGGCCTCTTCCAGCTTGGGTTTGCCGGTGGGGTCCAGTTCCAGTTCTGTTTCCACGTAGCCACGCATCTTGGGGTTCAGCGGGCTCTGGGTGATTTCTCCAAAACGTCGTCCGCCGTACTGGACCAGGATGGACTGGCGGTCCAGGGCAAGCGCGATGGCCTTGCGGACCTCTGGATCCTTGATCTTCTGCGTGTTCAGGCTCAGGACGTCGTTGCAGCCCAGGAGACCGGACGCGACGCGGTCTTTGACCTTGGCATCGGCCAGCTTCGCGGAGTCCGAGGTCTGCAGCGCACCGTTGGAATCCAAGGTGATGGCATTCGGATCGGAGTCGGCCAGGAGCTGCTGGCTGATGGTGGCCTGGGATGTGGAGAGCGAGAAGCTGAAGGTATCCGGCAGTGCCGAGCGGTTGGGGTCAGTGGCGGGGTCCCAATGCGGGTTCCGGACCAACTTGAGCGACTTGCCGCGATTGTACGACTCCACCATGTAGGGACCCGAGGACACGGGGTGGTTGGTGTAGTCGAGCTTGGTGTCCTTGGCTTTCGGGACAGGCGCCGTATTGGAGCGGGACGCCAGGGCCGGGAACTCAGCGAACGGCTTCTTGAGGTGGAAGACCACGGTGCGTTCATCAGGTGTTTCAACCGCCTTGAGCACAGCGGAAGGATCCTTGTACGGCCCCTTGTACCCACCGGCGTCGAGAGCTGCATTCAACTCCTGCGGTGCCTGGGTAAAGACATCCTGCGCAAAGGTGCGCTCCACGCCGTACTTGATGTCGGCCGAGGTGATAGGCGTGCCGTCCTCAAACTTCACGCCTTCCTTGAGGGTGAAGGTCCAGCTAAGGCCGTCATCGGACACCTTGCCGGTATCGGTCGCGAGGTCCGGGACAACGGTGGGCGGCTGCCCGGCTGTTTCTTTGGCCATGGTCAATGTGCGGTAGTACAACTGGCCGACGTTGGCCGTCTGTACGTAGTTGCTGTTGCCCGGATCCAGGGTCTGGAAGTCGGAAGACATGAGGACGTTGATGTTTCCGCCCTTGCCGTTGAAGCCGGATTTGACCACTTGTGGGGCCAACTCGGTGACCGACCCGGCGGGCTGGGAACTGCTGGGCTGGTTCTGGCCAGCGGCACAGCCGGTGGCGGCCATGGCAATCAGGACGGAAAGAGCCAGGGCTCTTGCAGGGGTTTTCATGATGCTCCTTGAGAGGGGTGGAGGGCGATGCGGGGGATTAGTGCGAAATTTGCTAGCGGGAAGACTTGGGGTCCAGGGCATCGCGGACAGCGTCGCCCAGGAGGTTGAAGGCCAGGACGGTGATGATGAGCATGACGCCGGGAACGGCGAGGAACCACGGATCACTGAGGTACCAGTTTCCGGACTGGGCGGCATTGAGCATTTGGCCCCACGACGGTGTGGGGTCCTTGACGCCGACGCCAAGGAAGGACAACGCAGCTTCTGCGGAGATATTGGTAGGGATCAGCATGGTGGCGTACACCAGGACGACCCCCATGACGTTGGGGATGATCTGCCGGAACAGGACGCTCATGTGGGAGGCGCCGAAGGACCGGGCCGCTTCCACGAATTCGCGCTCGCGGAGGCTCAGCACCTGGCCGCGGACGATTCTTGCGAGGTAGGCCCAGCCGAAGAAGCCCAGAATGATCACCAGCGAGGCCATGGGCAGGAAGCTTCCTTCACCCAGCGGTGTGTCCCTGAGCCGCGACTGCAGGATCGGTGTCAGCGACAGCACCAGGAGGAGGTGCGGGAAGGCGAGGAACAGGTCCATGATGCGGCTGATGATGGCATCTGTTTTGCCGCCGAAGTAGCCAGCCGCTGCGCCGAGTACGGTTCCCAGGACCACGGAAACAACGGTGGACAGGAGGGCGATGGTCAGTGAGACCTGTCCGCCGTAGGCAAGCCTGGCGAAAAGGTCGCGGCCCAGGCCGGGTTCCACGCCCAACCAGTGCTGGGCGGATGGATACATGTAGCCGGGGAGGGGAAGGCCCGGTGTCTGGAAATCATCCAGCACCTCCGGGCTGGTGTTGGAGGTGAAGGGATCGTTGCCGGACATGGCGCTCAGCAGGGGAGCCAGGATGGCGAACACCATGATCGCCACCACCACCCACAGGCTAAGGAGCGCGATCTTGCTGCGCCGGATCCTCATCCATGCAGTGGCGAGCAGTGAGCGTGCTTCGGCAGGGACTGCGACTTTGTTCTCCGGCGTCGTTGCTGGAGGAAGCGGTGGGCTGCCTGTAGTGGGTTCGACGGGCTGTATCTGGGTCAACGGTTCTGCTCGATTCATGATCCAAGGAGCTGGCTCCGGAGTTCTTGTATACCAAAATAGAGTAGAGCAGGAATCATGCGATGTAAATCACAAATAATGTACTGTTTGGAATACCAGAGAGTTTGCTTTTGGATCTGCATCCACCAGGAAGAGGAGTTTTCATGCCCACGAAGGTCACCGCCCGCTATGTGCTGGGCCACCATAACGGGCGCCATGTGCTGCTGGAGGATGCCTGCGTGGTCTACAGCGGAGCCACCATTGACTACGTTGGCCATGACTACTCCGAACCTGTGGACGAGGAGCGTCATCTTGGAGATGCCCTGCTGATGCCGGGCCTGATCGACCTCGATGCCCTCACCGACATCGACCACCTCATCCTGGACAGCTGGGCGGGTCCGGAACAGGCCAAAGGCCACCAGTGGTCCGAGGACTACTTCCGGAACCGGCGGGCCAACGTCTTCACGGCCGAAGAACGCCAGCAGGTCCGGGAGTACGCACTGATCCAACTGGTCCTGCACGGCATTACGACGTACATGCCCATCGCCTCTGAGGTGCATTCGGATTGGGCCGAGCCCTTCGAGGAACTTGTGGGGATGGCCGACACCAGCAGGCGCTTGGGCCTGCGCGCGTACCTTGGCCCCGCCTACCGCTCGGGCGTAAACGTTGTGTTGGAGAACGGGGACCGTTCCGTCATGTTCGACGCCGGCCGTGGCCGTGAGGGACTGGCGGACGCCTTGCGCTTCCTGGACCATGCGACGGAACTGGATGATCCGTTGGTGAACGGAGTCCTGCTCCCGTGCCGCATCGAAACCCTGGACATCGAGCTGCTCAAAGAGACGGCGGCGGCATCCAGCGAGCGGGACGTGCTGGTCCGCCTCCACTCGCTGCAGGGGCTGGTTGAACGGGAGCTCGTCCTTGACTGGCACGGTGTGACGCCCTTGGAGCTTCTGGACCAGGTGGGTTTGCTCAACGAACGGTTGTTGATCCCGCATGCGACGTATACGGACCGCAACCCTGCGGTATTCGGCGAGGACCGCGGCGACCTTGCCCGGTTGGCGGCCAGCGGTGCCAGCATCATCCATTGCCCCCTGACGTCCATGCGCTACGGCAGTGTCCTGGACTCGTTTGATGCCTACAAGAGTGCAGGCATCAACATTTCCCTGGGCACGGACTCGTTCCCGCCGGACCTCATCCGGGGCATCGACGCCGGCGTGCAACTGGCCAAGATCCTGGCGGGCAGTAACGACGCAGGGGACGTTGCCGGTTACTTCGACACCGCCACATTGGGCGGGGCGCAGGCCTTGCGCCGCCCGGACCTGGGTCGGCTGGAACCTGGCGCCACCGCCGATATGGTGGCCTTCTCCCTGGGGGATATCCGCGACGGCGTCCACGAAGATCCGCTGCGGACACTCCTTCTCAACGGCACAGCCCGCCAGGCTGTGCTCTCCGTGGTGGCCGGGCGCACCATCATGGCCGATGGTTTGATCGCCGGGGTGGACCTGGACTTCTGGCGCATGAGGGGCCAGGAACTGTTCGGGAAGATGCGTGCCGCATACCAGGTTCGTGACATGGGGCAGCGCCCCTCCGATCAGCTCTTTCCGCCCGTGTATGCTCGGTTGGAACGCTGACCGGCGCCGCCCGGCGATGGGAGCGGGCGCTGGCATGAAGGGAAGTTTGACAGTGGCTGAGGCGATGCCGGAAACCGGAGCTGTCCGCGATGACGAGGCTCGGGCAGAGAACGTCTACCAACTGGTGTTGGAAGGGATCGTCACGGGTACCTACGCGCAGGGCATGCGCTTGCGCGAACGCGAACTCTCCGAGCTCTACAACGTGTCTCGCATACCGGTCCGGGAAGCTATCCAGCGCCTGGAGCAGGACGGTTTTGTGGCGACGTTTCCGCGCCGTGGTGCCGTGGTACGTCAACTGACGCTAACGGATGTCAACGAGCTCTTCGATATCCGCCTGTGCCTGGAAACCTTCGCCGCACGGATGGCCGCCACCAGGGTTGCCGAGGGCAGCGACGGCGGACGTCTCCAGGAACTCATGGAAGCGTCCAAGACTGCCATCGACGAGGACCGGAGTGACGACGTTGCCGTCATCAGCGCCGAGTTGCACGCCGAAATCGTGCGCCTGTCCGGCAACCGGCTCCTGATCGAATCCGTGAAGCCCCTCTTTGGCCGGATGCGCTGGATCTTCGGGCTGGCCCACAACCGCAGCAACGAACTCCAGCGGGACGAGCACACGGAGCTGTGCAATGCGATCCTGAAGGGCCGGCCGGACCTGGCCTACTCGCTGGCGTACTCACACATCGAGTTGGGCCGGGAACCCGTTCTGGCCGGCCTCGCCGAAACCCTGGAACCGTGAGTTTTTGTACAGCTAACGCCCTTTAGAAGCCCTCTTAGGGGCATTAGCTGTACAAAAACTCGTTAGTCGTCGGCGTCCGGGTATTCGTCCTCGTCTTCGTCGTCGTACCGGCCGGATTCCTCCACCTCGACCTCAAGGATCTTCAGCAGCTCCGTATCCGGGTTCAGCATGATGGCGGCTTCGTCGCGACGGTGCTGCAGAACAGTGTCCAGGTAGGACTGAACCGTCTCCGCCAAGGGGACGTACCTGTCCTGCTTCTGGCTCATGTACCAGCGGTGCTCCAGGACCTCGTGCACCACTTCCGCGGGCTCCAGCTTCCCGGCCAGGTGCCGCGGAATGGAACGGACAATGGGTTCGAAAATCTGGCTGACCCAGATGTGGGCGCTGATCTCCTCGTCAAGGTCAGGATTGTTGTCCGCACGGAACTGGTCCATGTCGTTCAAGAGCCGGCGGGCCTGGTTCTCCTGGGCGTCCAACCCGGTCAGGCGCAGCAACCGACGCTGGTGGTGGCCGGCGTCGACCACTTTGGGCTGGAGCTGGATGGTGGAGCCGTCAGCCGTGGTCTTGATGGCGTACTCCTCCACGTCGAAGCCCAGCTCGTTGAGGCGCCGGATGCGGGCAGCCACGCGCCACCGTTCGCCGAGTTCGAAGGACTCCTTCTCCGTCAGCTCGGTCCAAAGACGCCGGTAGCTGTCCATGATCAGCTCACTGGTGGCTACGGGATCCACCTTTTCCTCGATCAGCCCGCCGTCCAGCAGGTCCATCAGCTCACCCGCGATGTTGACGCGGGCGATTTCGAGGTCGTATTCACGTTGGCCCATGGAGAGGTCCGGATAGAGTTCGCCCGTTTCGGCGTCCACCAAATAAGCGGCAAAGGCCCCGGCATCACGGCGGAACAACGTGTTGGACAGAGAAACGTCACCCCAGTAGAAGCCCACAAGGTGCAGGCGGACCAGCAGCAGGGCCTGCGCGTCAATAAGCCGGGTCAGGGTGTCCTTGCGGAGCATCTGCGAGAACAACGCCCGGTAAGGCATGGAGAACTTGAGGTGCCGGGTCACCAGCACAGGGTTCAGCGGCCGGCCATCCGCGGTGGTGCGTCCGGTGATCACAGCAACCGGCTCCACGCAGGGAACATCCAAGCGGGCCAGCTTCCGCAGCATGTGGTACTCGTGGCGGGCCACGTGCTCAGAGGTTTCCTTGATGGCGATGACCGAACCACCCAGGTGCGCGAAACGCACAATGTGCCGCGAAATGCCGCGGGGGAGCGCCGCAAGGTTCTCGGCCGGCCAATCCTCCAAGGCGATGTGCCACGGAAGGTCCAACAGCTCAGGGTCGGCGGAAGCCGCCGTGATGTTCAGGGAACCGATGACGCCCGCAGGCGGTGCCGTGTCCTGCGCACTCGCGGCTTCAGTGCGGGGGAGCTTGCCGATCTGCCCGTAGTCGGTAGGTTCGTCGTGCCACTGGGCTCCGTTTTGCTCGCTCATGCCTCAATTGTTCCGTACTCAGGAGTGGAGGACGTTCCGGCTTCCGGGAACGGCCACTTCGAGGTGGCTGACCACTCGACGTCGGGCGCGGCCTGGAAGGCGACGCCCTGGTGGGCGAGCCGCTCGCCCAAGGCGCCAAGCCGACGTCGGAAGTCACCTGCGTTGCGGACTTCCTGGCCGGACCACGCAACTTCCGCCAAGGAAACAGCCCGGGGGTAGAGGAGCCACTGCGCCTGCTCGTTGTTCCGTACAGTTTCTGTCCACAGGGGCCCTTCGACGCCGAGGATCTGGTGATCCTTGAGGCCACCCTGGGCAGGATCCCAGTTGTAGTACTCGGACCAGGTGAAGGGTCCGCCTTCCACCCATTCGAGCCCGATGGGGCTGTCAGAGGCGTATTTTTGGTCCAGGTATGTGTTGGCGGCGGGAGACATGATCACCTTTGCACCGCTTTCTTCGGCCTGCCGGATCACCGGGGCGAAGTCGCCGTGCCAGTACTGGATGACGGCACCTTCCGGGAGTTCGACGGCGGCGAACTCGTTCCAGCCCACCACCGTCTTGCCGGTTTCGGCACCGATCCTGACGAACTGCTGCACCATCTCGACGTATTCGTCGTGGCCCGTAACATGGGCTTCGTCGCCGCCGATGTGCAGATAGGGGCCGTCCGTGATGGCAGCGAGCTGACCGAGGACCTCGCGGACAAACTCGTACGTTGCGGGCAGCCCGGCTGAGAATGTTGACCAACCCACTTCGGCGGTGGTGCTCATGGGCTTGGCCAGGCCGTCAGGGTTGAGCTGTGGAATGGCGGCGAGGGCTGCATTGACGTGGCCCGGGAAATCGATCTCCGGGATCACCAGCACGTTCTTGGTGGCGGCGTAGGCCTGGATGTCCTGGAAATCCTGATGCGTGTAGAAACCCTCGCGCCCACGGGCAGGAACCGCGGTAGGGACCTCCACGGCGCCTTGTCCGCCCAAGGCAGTCAACTGGGCGTAAGGCAATCCTGACGGATTTTGTTCCGGTTCGTGGATCTCGATCCTCCACGACTGATCGTCCGTGAGGTGCAGGTGCAGGGCGTTCAGTTTGAACTGGGCCATGACGTCGATCTGCGCCTTGACCTCCTCCACCGTGAAAAAGCTGCGGGCAACGTCCAGCATCAGGCCGCGGTACGCGAACCGCGGCGCGTCGGCGATGTCGACGGCGGGAATCACCCATTCGGCGTTGCTTGCGTCCGCCTTCTCAATGGACGCAGGGAAAAGCTGCCGGAGCGTCTGGACTCCATTGAAAAGTCCGGCCTGAGTGGAGGCCGTGAGCCTGACGCCACCCTCGGTGACGCTGAGCGCGTACGCTTCCGGGCCGCCGTCGAACGCTTCGGCGAACTCAAGGGAGATGTCACCGGGGCGGGTGTTCTCAACAATGGGCAGTTCGAAGCCGGTGCCGGCGCGCAGCAGCGAGGCCAACTGTTCGGCGAGCTGCGTGGCTGCGGCTGTGGCGCTGATCCGCGCTGTGGGGGCAAGCGTGAAGGCGGGGCTGTCCTGGAGTGCGACGTGGGAGGGGCGGGGGATCAAGGTGTCCGTCGTGTTCATGCCATTCTTTCCGGGAGAAAGGTTAACGCGAGAGCGGCCCGACCTGGTGGGGTCGGGCCGCTTTCATGCGGAGTTATATGACTGCCGGTGGGACTAGTCGCCCAGGCGGAGGCCGGTCTTGGTGTCGAACAGGTGCACGTGGCCGGACTGCGGACGAACGAAGATGGATTCGCCCTTCATCGGGGGGCGACGACCGTCGACGCGTGCAACGATGTCGTGGCTCTTGCCATCGAGGATGGTGTGGCCGTAAACGTAAGCGTCTGCGCCGAGTTCTTCGACGACGTCAACCTCAACCTGGAGGCCTTCGCCGTTGCCGACGGTCTCGAGGTCTTCCGGACGCGAACCAACGGTGACGGTCTGGCCGTGAGCCTCTTCGAGGATGTTGCGCGGCACGGGGTAAACCGTTCCACCGAACTGGACACCGCCGTCGACTACCGGCAGTTCCAGCAGGTTCATGGCAGGGGAGCCGATGAAGCCTGCAACGAAGACGTTCTGCGGGCGGTCGTACAGGTTGCGCGGGGTGTCAACCTGCTGGAGCAGGCCGTCCTTCAGCACTGCGACGCGGTCACCCATGGTCATTGCCTCGACCTGGTCGTGCGTCACGTAAACGGTGGTGACACCAAGGCGGCGGGTCAGGGATGCAATCTGCGTACGTGTCTGGACGCGGAGCTTGGCATCAAGGTTGGACAGCGGCTCATCCATGAGGAAGACCTGCGGGTTACGGACGATTGCACGGCCCATGGCAACACGCTGGCGCTGACCACCGGAGAGTGCCTTCGGCTTGCGGTCCAGGTAAGCCTCAAGGTCAAGAAGCTTGGCGGCTTCGCGAACACGCTCGGCGCGCTCTTCCTTGGAGACGCCGGCGATCTTCAGCGCGAAGCCCATGTTGTCTGCAACCGTCATGTGCGGGTACAGGGCGTAGTTCTGGAAGACCATTGCGATGTCGCGGTCCTTCGGCGGAACATCCGTGACGTCGCGGTCACCGATCAGGATGCGGCCGGCGTTCACGTCCTCGAGACCTGCGAGCATGCGCAGGGAGGTGGACTTTCCGCAACCGGAGGGTCCAACGAGGACCAGGAATTCGCCATCGGCGATGTCGATGTTGAGTTTATCGACGGCGGGCTTATCTGTGCCCGGGTACAGACGCGTAGCGTTATCAAAAGTAACTGTAGCCACAGTTATCAATCCCTTCACCGGCAGGTACGTGCCGGACGATCCGTTGTGAATGGTTCATTTTCTTCAGTTGAACTCCCCGGCCAATGGCCGGGGAGGATCGTGTGACGTCGCACGGTACTGTGCGTCACATCACATCCAAGAGTATGTCAGACTTTTGGACTTACTACCTAAATGTTACGAAGGTCACATGTTGCCCTGGTCGCCCGCTAAGCCTGGGCGGTAACCCTCCGGCGTTCCCTCAGCAGGGCTTCCAGCAACTCCGCCACGTGCACCGGCGCCTCCACCCTGTATTGGGCCTGAGTGAAGTCCAAGCCCACCTTGATGCCCACATCATCGCCCAGGAGCCGACCCAACGCGTCCTCATCGGTGACGTCGTCACCTGCGAACAGGATGGCAGTTGCGCCGGTTGCCTGACGCAGGAATTCAACGGCCTCACCCTTCGAGGCGTGGACCACGGACGTCTCCAGCACGCGTTTGCCCGTTTTGAGGTAGACACCCGGGTGCTCTCGGAGCACCCGCATGGCAGCCTCGACGGCGTCTTCCGCGACGTCGTCGTCGGCCATCCTCGTGTGAAGGACGACGCCGGCGGGCTTGTCTTCGAGCAACGTCCCCGGAGCGATGTTCACGATTTCCGAGAGGACCTCACGGACCGCGGCCAGTTTGCTGCGCTGCTCATCGTCCAGTTCCAGGCCCAAGGATCCTTCACCGAGCCACACTTCGGCCCCATGGCTGCCGATCAGCAGCGTGTCTGCCGGAGGTGACGCGACCAGCCGCAGGCTGTCCAGGGCCCTGCCCGAGATGAGTGCCGTCGTCGTGCGTGGAAGTTCGGCGAGGCTTGCCAGGGCGGCAGCCGAGCGGGGCAGGGGGCGGGCATCCTCCGCCCGGTCCACGATGGGGGAGAGGGTGCCATCGAAATCGAGGGCCACCAGCAGATGTTCCGTGCCGGAAATGCGCCGGACTGCTTCAAGCAGTTCCGGCGACAGGGAAAGGCTCTCAGCTGTCATCGCGCACCACCTTCTCTTCCAGGGCGGCCAGGAACTCCGCCGACCAGTGGTCGACGTCGTGATCCAGAATTTGCTTGCGCATCAGCTTCATACGGCGGCGCGCTTCCTTGGCGGGCATGTTGATGGCCCGCAGGACGGTGGACTTGAGTCCGTCGATGTCGTGCGGGTTGATCAGCAGCGCCTGCTTGAGTTGGTCGGCAGCGCCGGCGAATTCACTCAGGACCAACGCGCCGTCATCCTCGGAACGGGCCGTGACGTACTCCTTGGCCACCAAATTCATGCCGTCGCGCAGCGCGGTGACCAGCATGACGTCCGCAGCGAGGTACAGCGCCACCATTTCTTCCACCGGGTAGCTGTGGTGCAGGTAGCGGACCGCAGTGTTCTGGATGGTGTCGTAGGTGCCGTTGATGTGGCCCACGGTGCCTTCGATCTCCTCGCGGAGCAGCCTGTACTGTTCAACCCGTTCCCGGCTGGGGCTGGCCACCTGGATCAGGGTGGCGTCCTCCACCTTGATGTGGCCGTCCGCCAGGAGTTCCTCGAAGGCCTTGAGCCGGTGCCGGATGCCCTTGGTGTAGTCCAGCCGGTCCACTCCAAGGAGGATGGTCTTCGGATTGCCGAGGTCCTTGCGGATCTGCTGCGCGCGCTCGATGATCTCAGGGTTGGACGCGAGCTCGCGGATCTGGGCAACGTCGATGGAGATCGGGAATGCCTGCGCCCTGGCGATGTGGGTGACCTCGCCGTCGGGGCCCTTGACGTGCACCTGCTGCTGCTTGACGCTGGCGCCCAGGAAGCGGCGGGCCGAACGCATGAAGTTGCCGGCGTCGCTGGGCCGCTGGAAGCCCAGGAGGTCCGCGCCCAGCAGGCCGTCAATGATCTCACGGCGCCACGGCAGTTGCGCGAAGATCTCCGGCGGCGGGAACGGGATGTGGTTGAAGAAACCAATCTTGAGGTCCGGCCGGGTTTCGCGCAGCAGGCGGGGAACCAACTGGAGCTGGTAATCCTGCACCCAGACGGTGGCACCGTCGGCGGCATGGCGGGTCACGGCGTCGGCGAACTTCCTGTTGACCTTGCGGTAGGAATCCCACCACGTACGGTGGAACTCCGGCGGCGCAATAACGTCGTGATACAGCGGCCAAATGGTCGCGTTGGAGAAGCCTTCGTAGAACAGCTCAACATCATCGCTGCTCAACTGGACCGGTATGAGGTCCATGCCTTCATGGCTGAACGGGCGCACCGTCTCGTCCGGGGCGCCATGCCAACCCACCCACGCGCCGTCGGACTTCGTCATCATTGGCGCGAGCGCCGTTACGAGACCGCCGGGCGAACGCCGCCAACCGTCGCTGCCGTGTCCGTTGTCATCGCTGATGCGGTCAACGGGCAGCCTGTTGGAGACCACCATGAAGTCGAACTTCGTTGCCGTGGGCTTCTTGACGGGAGAAGCCCGAACGCCTTCTTCGGTCTTGAGTTTCTCGCTTGCCAAATCCTGCATTAATGCTCCCTGGGGTTGCTGTGACTCAACTCCCAGCCTACTAGCGGAATCTTCCATGGCACTTGATCGTTCAACAACCGGGCAAGGGGTCTGCGCCGGATCTTCAAGTTTGCTCCCGTAAACTGACCCCGTTGCCCTAGCTATGCCCTTTGACGTCGAATACCCCGAGGAACTGATGAGCCCCGCAAACGAACAACGCCTGTCCAAGGCTGAACGCACCGCCCAGGCACGGGAAAAGGCGCGCGCAATCCGCGAAGAGCAGTTGAAGAAGGACAAGCGCAACAAGCTTCTGGTCGGCTGGGGCATTGTGGTTGCCGTTGTGGTCATCATCGCCTTGGTGGCGTTCGTGGTCATCGGCCAAGCGCAGAACAACGCACCTATCGCCGATCAGGGCCCGACGCCGGCCAACGGCAACGTCCACGGCGGCGTGACGCTGCTGGCCAACAGTGAAGTTGTTAAGTCGGAGCCGGCCAGCGTCAACGTTGCCGACGTCCCCAGCCCTGCAGCCACCCCGCCTGCCACCGTGACGGTTCCGGGCGGCGAAGCCGAAGCCGGCAAGCCCGTCAAGGTCATTGCCTACATCGACTTCATCTGCCCCGTGTGCAAGCGGTTCGAGACCACGTACGGAGAGTCGCTGACCAATCTCCGCAATGAGGGCAAGATCTCTCTCGAATACCGTCCCCTCGGATTCCTGGACCGCCAGTCCACCACCAACTACTCCTCCCGCGCGGCCAACGCTGCTGCGTGCGTAGTGAACTCATCCCCGGAAAAGTACGCGGACTTCTTCAACTTGCTCTTCGAGCGCCAGCCGGCCGAAGGCGGAGCGGGCATCTCCGACAACGACCTGAAGAAAATGGCCACCGAGGTTGGTGCAGCCAACATCGACACCTGCGTCGACAGCAAGCAGTTCCGTCCGTGGGTGAAGGTTGCCACGCAGGAGGCTGCTGCAGTCGGCATCACCGGCACGCCCACCGTGTTCATCGACGGCAAGCAGTGGGACGGCAGCACCGACCTGAACGCTGAAATCCAGACGGCAGTTGACGCCAAGGGCTAACAACCCTCGCGGAATGCACGACGGCGGCCGGTCACCCTTGTTCCTGGGTAGCCGGCCGCTGTTGTACCGCTTGGTTCCGGTTTGGTTCCGGTTTGGTCCTGGCGAATTTCGTTGACGGGGATGGTCTGGGCTAACCTTATCTAGCGCTCTTTCGCGCTGTGCTTCGGGTAACCGGAGCGTGCCTCCTTAGCTCAGTTGGCCAGAGCACCGCTCTTGTAAAGCGGGGGTCGTCGGTTCGAATCCGACAGGGGGCTCCACGAACCCCTCCATTCCGGCGATTTTGCCCGGAATGGAGGGGTTTTTCGTGTCTGGAATGCAGGATGCGACGCGTTGAAACTGGGCGCTGGTAGACAACCGGGAAGAGGCTGACTGCTGATCTCGATCCCGTCGACCCTGACGCAAACGCGCCCTGCCATTCTTGAACTCATTCCGCAGGTGTCATGACCTCTTCGAGCCACTCCCGCAGCCCGGGTCCCGTATCCTCACGTTCCAAGGCGACCGTCATGACGGCTTTGAGGTAGCTGAGTTTGTCGCCGGTGTCGAAGCGGCGGCCTCTGAAGACCACGCCGTACACGCCGGAGCCCTCACCGTCGGAGACTGCGAGGGTCTGCAGGGCATCCGTCAGTTGAATTTCCCCTCCACGCCCAGGCGGAGTTTGCTCGAGGACATCAAAGATGCGGGGGTGCAGGACATAGCGGCCGATGATGGCAAGATTCGAGGGGGCATGGATGGGTTGGGGTTTTTCAACGAGGCCACGGATCCTGAGAGACCCGTCAACTTCGCTGGAGGCAACATCGGCGCAACCATAGGCACTGATCTGCTCCGGATCGACCTCCATCAACGCCACCACTGAGCCTCCGGTCAGTTCCTGGACACGGGCCATTTCGTCAAGGACGCTGTCTTGTTCGTCGATGAGGTCATCCCCGAGGAGCACGGCGAAAGGCTCATTGCCGACGTGTGCCCGGGCCCGCAGAACCGCATGGCCCAGTCCTTTTGGATCGCCTTGGCGAAGGTAGTGGAGGTCGGCCAACGAGGATGACTCCTGGACTGCTGCAAGCTTGGTGTGGTCTCCCTTGGCTGCAAGCGTTTGCTCGAGGAACGGTTCACGATCGAAGTGGTCTTCCAAAGCCCGTTTGTTCCGACCGGTGATCATGACGACGTCGGTCAGGCCCGCCCGTACGGCTTCTTCGACGACGTATTGGATGGCGGGTTTGTCCACCACAGGGAGCATTTCCTTCGGCATCGCCTTGGTAGCGGGCAGGAATCGTGTACCGAGTCCTGCAGCGGGTATGACAGCTTTACGCATGAGGGTCCTTCGAATCGTGGTGATGGTTGTAGTCATTCCCGGCGACAAAGTCCGCGGGGCAGTTGTCGTTCATGGCCTCGACGCCGGCGGAGGTGTCCCATTGGTGGAAGATGGCGCAGGGGAAAGCGTCTGCGAGGACGGTGCGGGAGGGGTTATCCAAGGGCTCCGTGACAATGACGTCCCTGAACTGGGCGAACACGGCACCGGAGGAATCCCCGAGTCGCTGCGGCAAGGCAGAGGGGATGATCAGGAGGTCGGCTTCGGTTTCGCGAAGGTGCTGAAATAGACATGCAGGGGTTAGCGTTTCGTGATCGTTGAGAAGATCGACTGTTCCGCCTGCGGCAAGAACCGCCCATAGATCGATCATTGAACCAGGCTGCCCGATGTTCGTGAGTCCGAGCACTGTACGCGATGAGAGGCTGAACCTCTTTTCAGCCCCTTCCAGTACATCGCTGAAGCGATGTTCCTTTACGACGATCGCCCGGGCGCCACTGCCTTGGTGCAGCCACAGGGAAGCTGGGAGGGGTGGTTCGTTCCCGGCAGCGGCAGCTTTGATGTAGTCCCCTTCAGGGTGTATGAAGCCGGTGGCGCCCTCGAGGATCGCTTGCCCGGGCAGGGGTCCTTCAGCGGCTGTCTGGATTGGAAATCCAGCCGCTCCGAGAGCCCAGAGCGCGGCCATGGAGACAATCGTTTCCGGGCCCGGCGTGGCTTCGAAGGCTACGAGCTCACCGGCCCGGACGCCTTTGAGTTGCATGGCCAAGGCCCGGGTGTTGATCTGCCTGTCCACAGCCGCGTAAGGAAAGTCATTACATTTCCACCGAAGGGCGACCTTGCCCGGGTCGCGCTTGGCAACCTCATGAATGGCTGAAACGAGGGGATGCATTTCTTGCCCCTTCCTCTTCGAGGAGCGCGCTCCCGGCTGGTGTCGATGACCGGGCGATGGCGCGGGCGAGGAGCCGATTGGAGTTGATTCGGTCCTCCAGCCGGGGCACAGGCGTGCTGATCATCAGTTCTTCTACGCCGAGGTCCCCGGCCAGGGCGTCGAGCTGGTTGGCTACGTCGTCCGCAGCCCCGACGATCAGACGGGTTTCGTTGTTTTCGCTACGGCGGATTTCCTCAGAGGACCAGCTCGCAGGGTCGGTGCTGACCGGGAAAGGTTGGTCCAGCCCCAGGTCTTTCCGGGCCCTCCAGAGCCGCACCGGGTTGGCGAGTTCTTGTGCTTCCGCGTCGGTGCTGGCTGCGATGACGCGAATCGCGAGAATGGATTCGGGTTTGCGTCGCACCGGGCCGGGCTGAAAGTTTTCCCGGTAGTGGGCAAGTGCGGTGCTGCCGCTTGCGGTGTTGAGGAAATGGGCGTGGGCGTATCCGGCGCCGGTGGCGGCGGCCAGAGGCGCTGAGCCGGTGCCGGCCCCCAGCAGCCAAATGTCCAGGTCGTCCCGCCCTTCCGTTCCGTGAATCAGGCCGAGTCGGGCGTGTAGTTCAATGATCTTCTCGTTGAAGGTACCTGTGCCGCCGCTGCCGGCCCTTCCGACGCCGAGGTTGACCCGGCGTGGATGGAGGGCG
Organism: Paenarthrobacter sp. 4246; assembly: GCF_040546855.1. Taxonomy (NCBI): domain Bacteria; kingdom Bacillati; phylum Actinomycetota; class Actinomycetes; order Micrococcales; family Micrococcaceae; genus Paenarthrobacter; species Paenarthrobacter sp. 4246. The sequence continues at coordinate 527,361 of NZ_JBEPOP010000002.1, read as the reverse complement.
GCAAGGATTTCGAAGCATTCAGCGACTTGCCAGGGTTCGTGCAGGCCCAGCAGGACGCCGCCGGAACCGACGCTGATCCCCTTGGTTGCCTCCAAAACGGCCATAGCCATCAAGGAAGGCGTGGTGCCGGCAAATCCGGGGGAGTCGTGGTGTTCGGCGAGCCAGAAGCGGTGGTAGCCGTCTTCTTCGGCCGCGCGTGCCAAGGAGATGGTTTCGCGAAGTGCCTCAGCTTTGCTTTTGCCCTCGGCGATGGGGGACTGGTCCAGGACTGAGAGTCTCATCGTGTCGAGGTGGTGGTGCCGGGCTTGGATGAGGGAACGATGGTGAAGTCGGCCAGGAAGACGAGGTTGTGGATCTCTGCCGAGGCAATGGCTCGAAGGATGGGCAACTCCTGCGCCGCCTGTTCGGGGGTAAAAACGTTCAACGGCCATTCCTTGACCGTTCCGCCCCTCAGGTGAGGGTGGTGGAAACCACGGCCGTAGTAGGCATGAATGGTGATCGGGGGGATGCCCGCAGCGCGCTGTTCGGCCCACCCGAGCGTCCAGGAGCAGATCAGGCCGGTGTCGGGTGAGCGGCCAACCCCGGAGGATTCCACTGTGCCCTGACCCAGCATCAGTACGTCGTTGACTTCGCCAAGGGCCTGGCGTGCGTAGGGGTCCAAGAGGTCAACTGCGGAACGGAACAGGGCTTCTTTATCCTGCCGGCTCACGGCTTCTCCGTGAGTTCCGTCGCGGAGGTCAGCAAAGTGCCGCAGCAACGCCTTGGTGTAGGCGGCGTCCGGGCTGGTTGTGGTGTTCATCTTGTTTCTCCATCAGTCGTAGTGGGTTGGCTGTTTGGAAGGCTTAGCCGGGTCTGGATCCAGCGGTGGACCGGATTCGCCGGCGAGCTGTCCAGAAATTGTCCATGACCGACAACAGGGCTCACCGCAAGGTCGACGGGCACCGATGCTTCTTTCAGCCGTACGGCGAACTGCTCGACGTCGTCCCTCACCGGGTCGGTGGTGCCGACGATGAGCGAAACCGGACAGAGCCCGGTGAGTTTGGCGGCGTGCAGCGGTGAAAGGTACAGCCGTTCCCGGAGGTCTTTGCCTGAGCCGGCATACTCTCCCCAAGCCTCGAGCAGCAGTAAACGGGGTGGGAAGGACCGCGATTCCCGGTAGGAGTCTGCGGTGCATTCGGGATCCAACGGCGGGTAGGCGAGGATTTGCCCGTCCAGAGGCAGTCCGCTGTCCCGGAACCAGAGGGCGACCCCAGCGGCCAAGGTTCCACCGGCGCTATCGCCGCCGATCAGGACAGGGTGAGAGTAGGTCTTCTGGGCCCAAAGGGTTGCTGCAGCAATATCCATGACAGCAGTCGGGTGCAGCCATTGCGGGGCGAGCCGGTAGCCGACACTGACAATCCTTGCCGTGCCAAGGCTGGCCAAAGCCGCGCATGCTTCATGCCAGCCGTCGATCGAACCGCGGGTCCAACTGCCGCCATGCGCCCACACCAATGTTACGGCGGGGCGGGCTACCGGTTCATATATCCGTAGCCGGATGTCTGCTCCGTCCGCCCCCTGCACGAACGTGTCCGTCCACGGTACATCGGGCCGTTTTTCCCGGAGGTACGCGGCCCCGGGGCGAGCAGAAGTATCTGAAGTCATACGTTCATCCTTCACGCCACAGCCGATCCGCGCCTGTCCCTGCTCTGCCTATCACTGACAGGGGGTGGATAACTGTGCCTGGCACTGCCAATACTTGCTCCAGTGGGACAGTGCCGTGGCCTCGAATTGGTTTCGCACCGTTCCACTTCTTTGTGCCGATCCGTAAGCGCGCTGAGATTGAATGATGAACCTGGGGGTAATTGTGGGAACTGTCCTAATGGAAGAACTGTCCTTCAGCAGCGAACTGGCTCACGCCGTCGTGCTGCGGGACGTGCAGCAGCATGAGGTTGCAGGACCGGTCGTCGTAGTGAACCTGGCTGGTAGCGACGCGTCCGTCGGTCACGGACAGTCATCGGCATTGCCCGGCTTCAGCTCCACGATCCTTCACGGCGGTTCCGTAACCGGGAGCTTGCTGGCGGTACTGTCCGTCGAGACGGTACAGGACACAGAAGAAATCGCCAGAGGACTGGGATGGGAGGACTTTTATGGTTCAGGACCTGGAATGCCGGTCCTTCTGCGTTCGGCGCAGCACACCATCGGCACCGTAGAACTGGATCCAGCCGTGGTACTCCGCCAGCCCGGCCTGGAACCGGGAGGAAAGACCTTTACGGTGAAGGCAAACCTGTGGTTCAGCCCTGCCGGTACCAATTGCGGGATACACAACCGGCATGACTTCATCGAGGTTCATACCCAGATTTCCGGGCTCGGACGCATGCAGAAGTTCATCACTCAGGAACATCCGTCCCTCTACGAGGACCAGCTGCTAAGCCCCGGCAATACCAACCCTGTGCCGTTCTGTCTGGAACGAGAGGGTACTTTCATCTACCCGTGGCACCAGTACCGGGCCGACACAGACTGTATCTGGCTCGCTCTGGAGTACCACCCCAGCTAGTGACACCGTTCCATGCGTGCCGGCGACAACCGGCAGATCCTCTACGCCCATTTTCAGGAGAGCAGCCATGAAAACCATTGGAATTATCTTCGGTACACGACCCGAAGCTGTGAAGTTCGCCCCCATCATCCACGCCCTGGCCCAAGACCCCCGTTTCCGTCCAGTCCTGATCTCTACCGGCCAGCACCGGGAAATGCTGGACAGCACGCTGGAAGAGTTCGGCATCACCCCTGATGTTGAGCTGCGCATCATGAAAGAACAGCAAACCCTCTCCCAAGTCACCCACCGGATTCTGGAAGGGCTCTGCTCGGGAGACCATATGGAGGGCCTGGATGCCGTCATGGTCCACGGCGACACCGCCACCACACTTGCCGGCGCCCTGGCAGCGCTGCACCGTTCCGTGCCCATCATCCACGTCGAAGCCGGGTTGCGTAGCGGGAACAACTATTCTCCGTTCCCGGAAGAGGTGAACCGGAAGCTCGTTGCGCAGATCGCTGCGCTGCACCTGGCACCAACGCCGGGTAACAGCGCCAATCTCATTCGTGAAGGCGTTCGGGAACACTCAATCGTGGTCACCGGTAACACGATCGTTGATGCCCTGCAGTGGGGAATGAACAACCTTCGTGGCTACGGAGAACCGTCATTGTCCGATCTCGATCACGATCCCCGGAAGGTGATCCTGTCCACCACGCACCGGCGTGAAAGCCACGGCCGCCCCATGAGAGAGATCGCCACGGCACTGGCAGACATCGCGCGGCGCCGTGAAGACGTCCGCATCGTTGTTCCACTGCACCTGAACCCAAAGGTACGCGAAGTCATGGTTCCGGTCCTGAACGGCATCCCCAACGTGGACATGGTTGACCCGCTTCCATACCTGAGTTTCTGCAGGCTCTTGCAGCGCAGTGACCTGATCCTCTCGGACAGCTCCGGTGCTGAAGAAGAAGGCCCGGCTTTGGGCAAGCCGACCTTGGTCCTGCGTGAAATCACCGAGCGCAGCGAATCGATCCTGACCGGAAGTTCGCGCCTGGTCAGTCGAAACCGGGGACAGATAGTCCACGAAGTCGAACGACTGCTGGATGATCCGAATGCCTACATGGAGATGGCAACAGCCATCAACCCCTACGGTGACGGCAAAGCCACCGAGCGAACCATTGCCGCCGTCGCCCATTACTTCCGGCTGGGCCCGGCCGCCATGCCGTTCGTTCCAGGCGCGGACTTCGTACCGACACCGACGCGAACAGCGGCATGACCAGGATGCCCTTGGGCCTGATCGCGCTCGCTGTAGGTGGGTTCGGGATCGGCCTCACAGAGTTTGTCATCCTGGGACTGTTGCCGGAAGTAGCGGCAGACTTCGCCGTCAGTATCCCGGTCGCCGGGCACCTGGTTTCCGGCTACGCCCTCAGCGTCGCCGTCGGAGGGGTGTTGGTGACTGCGGCGACAGCAGCCCTCCGCCCCAAGAGCGTTCTGTGTGCCTTGATGGTTCTCTTCATTCTGGGAAACCTGATGTCAGCGGTGGCCGGAGATTACGCCACCATGTTTGCAGGCCGGGTTGTTGCGGCGCTGTGTCACGGAGCCTTCTTCGGGATCGGCGCCGTGCTTGCTTCACAGCTGGTCACCCCTGATCGCAAGGCGCGGGCCATCTCCATCATGTTCGCCGGGCTGACCATCGCAAATGTCCTGGGCGTTCCGATGGGTACGTTCCTGGGCCAGCAGCTGGGATGGAGGTCCACTTTCTGGTCGATCACCATTGTGGGGGTTATCGCCCTGGCAGGGCTGATCGCCTACGTACCGGCGCAGGATGCCGTGGAACGGGGACCAGGGCAATTGCGTCGCGAGCTGGGGGCATTCACATCCGGACAAGTTTGGCTGTCCGTCCTGGTTACCGTTTTTGGATTTGGGGCCATGTTTGGCGCCTTTACTTACATCGCGCCGATGCTCACAGACTTGGCCGGGATGCCGGCAGGTGCGGTGCCATGGATGCTGGTCATTTTTGGCGCCGGGCTGTTCACCGGCAACATCATTGGGGGCAGGGCCGCTGACGGGAACCTGGATAAGTCATTGCTGGTTCTCTTGTCGACCCTGACCGTTGTTCTGCTGGTCTTCACCATCACCGTTCACAACCCCTGGGCAGCAGCGGTGACCTTGTTCCTCCTCGGGGCTGTCGGATTCGCCGCCGTCCCCGGCATGCAGACCCGCGTGCTGTCCTTCGCCCACGAGGCACCAACATTGGCCTCCGGGGTGAACATCTCCGCGTTCAACCTCGGAAACGCCATTGGCGCCTACCTTGGCGGGACAACTATTGCCGCCGGGCTTGGACTGTCATCGCCCATATGGGTCGGTGCAGGACTAGCCCTCATCGCGGTGGCACTCATGGCGGCAGCTTCCCTGATGCTGAGCCGAACGGACACCTCCCTTTCCGGCACTCCGGAGACCACATCATCACTCGAACCCACACGAAAGGTACTCTCATGACCTCACCCGCGGTCCCTAAGACCATTCCCAGCCTGGACGTCACCGAACCGGCCTTCGGGACTGAGACAGTGACGGACTTCCTGCGTGACGGCTACTGGCTGGAAGCTGCAGACATCGACGGCGACGGCAAACCCGACCTCGTCGGCTACGGCCTCAAAGTAGGTGAAATCTACTGGTACAAGAACCCCACCTGGGAAAAGAAGCTGGTGCTGGACAAGATCAAAGAACCTGTCGGGATGGACTTCGGTGACATCACCGGCGATGGCACTACCGACCTGGTTGTCTGCTACCAGCTTTACGGCCCCGGCGGGACGATCCATCACGCCGACCCTGAAGGCGGAAAGATCGATTGGCTGGAAAACCCCGGCAATCCGTCCGAAGCGACTGAAAACTGGAAACGGCACTACGTCGGGCGTGCCATCGGCATGCACCGCCTGCGCGTCGGCCACTTCACCCGTACCGACAAAATCCAAATCATCGGATTCCCCATCGTTGCCGTTGAAGACGTCCACGCCGTCCTGCCCGTGGTTCTGTTCACCCCCGGTGATGATCCGCGAGCCGAATGGAACAAGGAAATCATCAGCGACTCCGACTTCAGGATGATCCACGGCGTCGCCAGAAAGACGGGACTGATTCCGGGGTCACCGCTGGATTCAATCCTCATGGCCTCCGATGAGGGGGTCACCTGGCTCTACTACGACCAGGACAACAGCACGTGGGCCTGGGATCACATCGGCGATGGCGAGGAAAGCCAATTCGAGAAGACCACGTTTAAAGGCAGCGGAGACGTCGACGGCGGACGCATCGGCGATGACCCCCTTGCTTACGTAGCAGCCATCGAACCTTTCCACGGGAATACCGTCGCCGTGTACGTCCGCAGCGGGGGAGACGCCGAAGCCGCCGGCTGGACCCGGCACCTGCTGGACATTTATGGGGACCCGAACGAGAACGGTGAAGGCCCCGGCCACACCGTCATGTGCCGTGACTTCGACGGGGATGGCGACGACGAATTCTTGATCGGCCTGCGCGGTCCCGAACCTTGGCAGGGCGCTTATTACTACAAGGCCGTGGATCTGGCCAAAGGCTTGTTCCTGAAATGGAAGGTCTCCGGGGAATCCATTGCCCGGATCGTTGCGGGGGATTTCACCGGACGCGGCGTGGAAGATTTCGCCACCATCTCCTACTCGGTCCAGCACTACTTTGTTGCCCCCAAAGCCGAAATCACCCTGCACCCGAACAACACCGCCCAACGTGGAGGATCCATCTGATGACGACCACCGAAAAGCCCGGTATTGGGCGCCGGTTCTTCATGGCCGGTTCCGCCGGCACCATCGCCGCAGCCTCTCTGGCCGCCTTGGGGACAGCCAACGCCCCCCAAGCCCAGGCCCTCAACCACACCGCTACAGTGCCTGATGGTTCCGTCATCAAATCCGGGGACTCCCGCTACGCGGACCTCATGACGGGCAACAACCAGCGGTTCGTTTCACATCCCGACTATGTCCGGCTGATCACGAGCACCAAAGATGCCGAGGACGCCGTCCGCGAAGCGGTACGTACCGGCAAGAAGGTCTCGGTTCGAAGCGGCGGGCACTGCTTCGCTGATTTTGTCTGCAACCCCTCCATCCAGGTCATCCTCGACGTGTCCCCGATGAACGCGGTTTACTACGACAAAAAAATGGGCGCCTTCGCAGTGGAGCCCGGCGCACGGCTGATGAACGTCTACGAAACGCTGTACAAGAACTGGGGCGTCACCGTTCCCGGGGGCATCTGCTACAGCGTCGGTGCTGGCGGCCATATCGCCGGCGGCGGCTACGGCCTCCTCTCACGCTCCCACGGCCTGGTCGTGGACCACCTCTACGCTGTCGAGGTCGTTACCGTGGACGCCAACCGTAAAGTCCGCACCGTCACCGCAACCCGTGACGACAAAGGCGAACTCGGTGACCTGTGGTGGGCACACACCGGCGGCGGAGGCGGGAACTGGGGCATCGTCACCAAGTACTGGTTCCGGTCTCCGGGCACCCAGGGAAAGAACCCTTCCGGTCAACTCGTTAAGGCCCCTTCCACCGTGCTGGTGAGCGCCATCTCCCTGCCTTGGGACCAACTGGACGAAACAAAGTTCCGGCGCCTCATCACCAACTTCGGCACATGGCACGAAAAGTACCGCCAACCCGGCACCCCGGAGTCGCACTTGAGCAGCCTGTTCAACGTCAGCTCCAAGGCCCACGGCAGCTTGGGGATGTTCACTCAGATCGATGCCGCGGCCCCGGACGCCAAGGGCGTCATGGAGCGGTATGTGGCGGCAATCCTTGACGGGGTCGCCATCACCGCCGAACCCGTGGAGAAGCCGAACGGGGAAATCCCGGCCATGCCGGAGTTCTTCAAGACCCGGGAAATCCCATGGCTGCAAGCTACCCGGCTTGTCGGGACGGACAACCCGGTGATCACCAACCCCACCAGCCGCGGCGCCCATAAATCCGCCTATCTGAACCGCAAGTTCACCGATGACCAGATCGCTGTGCTCTACCGGCAGATGAGCCGGCCGGACTTTACCAATCCGAACACGATGCTGGTCCTGTTCTCGTTCGGCGGGCAAGTCAACGCCGTCGCCCCCGAGGCCACGGCAAACGTCCAGCGCCAATCAGCGTTCAAGTTCTGCCTGCAAACGTTCTGGCCGGATGCCGCCGATGACGACTTCTACCTTGGCTGGGAGCGGGAAACGTACGAAGGCATGTTCAAGACCACCGGTGGTGTACCCGTTCCCGGCGACCAGCTCGACGGCTGCTACATCAACTATCCCGATGTTGATGTAGCCAGCACGGACCACAACAGGTCGGGCGTTGGCTGGCAGACCCTTTACTTCAAGGGCAACTACCCCCGACTCCAGCGGGCCAAGGCCAGTTGGGACCCCACCAATTACTTCACCCACAGCCTCGGCATCGAACTCCCGGCAGGAAGTGCCTCATGACCGCCGCGGTCCCCGAAGCGACTACCGCGCGACCTCGGCTCAGTAAGTTGCCCTCCCTGACCGGGCTTCGGTTCTTCGCCGCGCTGCTGGTGTTTTTCTTCCACATCACCTTGTCCAACTCACCGATCCCGCCGAACGACCCCATTAATCCGTTCGCCGATACGGAGCTCGGGTCCACCTTGGAATGGCTGGTCAGCAAAGCAGGATATGTGGGCGTGTCGTTCTTCTTCGTCCTGAGCGGATTCCTGCTTGCTTGGGCATCCAAACCGGGCGAGCAGAAGCGACAATTCTGGCGCCGGCGGCTACTGAAGATCTTCCCCAACCACTTGGTCATGTGGGTGCTGTCGATGATCCTGTTCGCCGCCGCCATCAACCCGCCGCTGGGCTGGATCAGCAACCTCTTCCTGGTGAACTCGTTCATCCCTGACGCCTCCGTCTACGTTGCGGTGAACCCACCCTCATGGACGCTCAACAGCGAACTGCTTTTCTACATGCTGTTCCCGCTGCTGATGGTTCCGATCAGAAAGATCCCCGGCAATCGCCTCTGGGTTTGGGCATGGGTGACGGTGGCTGCGATGATCGCAGTTCAGCTCGTCACCACTTACCTGATCCCCGCGACCCCAGTCTCGGCCCTGACACCGATTTCCGAGGCACAGTTCTGGTTCGGCTACATCTTCCCGCCAGCCCGGCTGTTCGAATTCATTCTGGGTTCTATCCTGGCTCGGATCGTGCTTTCGGGGCGCTGGGTTCCCTTGAAGATGTGGCACACTCTCATCCTCTGCGTGGCAGGCTACGCAGCGGCCATGATTGTCCCGTTTGTGTACTCCTTTAACGTGGCCACCATCGTTCCGGTCGCAGCGATCATTTGCACCGTCGCAACCCGCGACATCGCTGGCCAGACAGGCTTCCTCGGTTCCAAACCCATGGTCTGGCTGGGAAACATCTCCTTCGGCTTCTACCTGTGCCAGGGAGTCGTGATCTTCTACGGCCGCATCCTGCTAGGCAACGAGGTGTACCCGACACCCGTCGCCTGGCTGGTGGTCGCCGGCTTCTTCGTGGCCACCTTGTTGGGTGGGTGGGCCTTGTACGCCCTCGTGGAAAAGCCCGTCATGGACCGCTGGGCCCGCCCCAGGCCAAAACCGGTTCAGCCGGAACCGGCTCAGGCCACCGTTACCGTGGGGTAGACAAGAAGTGAAGAAGGTCCGATCCTGATGGATCGGGCCTTCTTTACGCTGTCAGCGCTCGCTGCTTGATGGCTCCGTCAACGTGGAGCTCGTCGATCGAGGCGAAGATGTGGGACAGCGCGGCTGCCGCGCTATAGGCCTCATCCGGGGTTTCGCTGCCCCTCTCAAGCATCCGGTTACGAGCCGTCCTGACATATAGGGGACCACACAGACTGCCCGCCGTCCTATCCCATAGGACGGCGGGCAGTTTGGACCCGAACCCTGCATATGCGGGTTGTTTGAGTGCTGCCGCTACTTGGCGTGGACGTGTTGAGGTTCGCCGACCACTACCGTGTCACTGGACGTCAGCAACTGCAGTGCTTCGGCCGCTGGGGTCCCAGGGTCAGCGGTGTACATGAGGATCCGGTGGCCGGACTCATCGGGCGGAGTCAGGACTTCGAAGTTCAGCTCAAGATCGCCCACCTCCGGGTGGTGCATGTACTTCAGTCCAGACATGCAGTTTTCCACCGGATGCCGCGCCCACAAATTGGCGAACTCTTCGCTGTTCATGGTCAGCTCACCGACCAGCGAAGCGAGTTCCGGGTCATCAGTGGCGCGACCCGCGACCAACCTTAACGACGACACCGCACGTGTGGCCTCCTCAAGCCACCGCGTGTACAGCTCACGGGTGTGACGGTCCAAGAACAACAGCTTCGTCATGTTAGGCCGCACCGAAGGCGTTTCCGGTGAAGCGAAGTCAAGGTGACCGGCTACAAGTCGGTGCCCAATGCGGTTCCAGGCCAGTACTTCGCTGCGGCGCCCCAACACGACTGCCGGTGTGTTGGACATTGACTGGATCAATCGCAGGGTACCCGGCCTGACCTTGTCGGGCTTAGTCAGCGTGCGCCGTTTGGTCGTGCCGGGCCGGGCAAGGTTGAACAGGTGCGCGCGCTCGTCCGTGTTGAGGTTCAGGGCCCGGGCGATGGCATCGATGACCGCCTCTGAGGCATTGTTGCTGAGGCCCTGCTCCAGACGGGTGTAATAGGTGTTGCTAACGCCGGCGAGCATGGCGAGCTCTTCCCTGCGGAGGCCCGGTACACGGCGGATGCCGTAGTTGAGAAGGCCGACGTCCTCTGGCTGTAAGGCAGCTCTTCGGACGCGAAGGAACTCCCCAAGTTCACTTAGATTACTCATGCGCCCCATTCTGCCGGTCTTCTCCGGCGCTGTCCTGTCCCTGCCAGTGACAGCCTAAACGTCAGGACGCATTGGTACATGTGACAAGACAGCCGCATCGGAGCAGGGTATGGGTGCTTTCCCGCCTGTCACTGTCAGTGGTAGGCAAGAGGGGGTGTGGTTGATCCCCGGACATTCCGTGACTGTGGAGTTGTGAAGATGCCGCCATCGGGCGGCCACCCCTCCAGAGAAGGATCACCGTCATGACCACCCAACCGGATGTCACCACGGGACCCGGCGTCCCGCCCTCGATCGAATCGCAACCGGCAACTGCTCCCGCGGGACGCATGACAGGCCGGCAGCGGCTGGCACTCATCGTCCTGCTCGCAGCGAGTTTTACCCTCGCTGTTGACTTCTCCATCCTCAACGTAGCCCTCCCGGCCATCGGCACCGATGTTGGCTTCAGCTTGGAGAACCTTCAGTGGATTGCAACGTCATTCGCACTGTGCGCAGCGGGCCTGACGCTGCTGTTCGGACGTGTGGCCGATATAGCCGGGCGCCGCAAGATGTTTATCATCGGCATGGCCCTGCTCGGTGCTGCGTCGCTTGCCGGCGGATTGGCTGCCGACCCGGCCTTGTTGCTTATTGCTCGCGTGGGACAAGGAGTCGCGACGGCAATTGTCGTTCCCGCTGCCCTGTCCCTGCTGCTGGCATCTTTCCCGGAAGGCCCGTTGCGCGATAAGGCACTGGGCCTCAATGGTTCACTGATGGCCGCAGGCTTTACGACCGGCGCCATCCTCGGCGGACTCCTGACAGACCTGCTGAGCTGGCGGTGGGCGTTCTTCATCAACGTGCCTGTTGCCATCGCAGTACTGGTTATCGCTCCCATCGTCCTTGCCGAGAGCAAGCCCACCACGAAGTTGAAGCTGGACGTTCCGGGTGCCATCACCGTCACCCTCGGCCTTCTGGCACTTGTCTTCGGTTTGACGAACGCCGCCGAGCACTCCTGGACCAATCCGCTGACTCTGGGCTCCCTCGCGGCAGCCGTTGTGCTCTTTGTTGCCTTTGTGGCGGTCGAACGCCGGGCAAGCTCGCCGCTGGTGCCGCTGGAGATTTTGAAGCGCTCCACCGTCGCCTGGGGCAACATCGCCGGCATTCTGGCCTTCGTCACCGAAACGTCCCTGGTGTTCTTGCTGACGCTTTACCTGCAGCAAGTTCTCGGCTATACCCCGCTCGGTGCTGGCCTGGCCTTCGCAGTCCTTGGCCTTGGCACGGTACTCGGTGGCGTGCTCGGACCCAAGGTGATCGGAAAGATCGGCAACAAGAAAGCAATCGTCTATGGATTCATGGTTCAAGCCATTGCGACCGGCGCCCTCGTCCTGCTCAGCGCAGATCCCGCATCCATCGGCCTGCTGCTGGTCGCCACCTTCATTGGTGGCGTAGCCAACCTTGTCGTCATCGTCGGATTCATGGTCACCGCTACCTCCGGGCTGCCCGATGAAGAACAAGGCCTGGCCACAGGGCTGGCAACCATGAGCCAGCAGATCGGCATCACCATGGGCATCCCCATCATGAGTGCCATCTTCACAGCCCAAATCCTCAGCATCGGGAACAACGAGGTCCCGGCTGTCCTCAGCGGTGTCACAACCGCCATCTGGGTCAACGCGGGCCTTTGCCTGCTCACTGCACTGGTTGTGGGCCTGTTCCTGCGCAAGCCGGTGATGTCCGCCAACTAAGCCCCACAGGCAAGAGCCCTACACGAAGACTGCGGGGGAGGGTTCTTCTAAGGACCCTCCCCCAGTCGTGGAGCAGGAGCCATGAAACTCGGAACAGAACAACGAACAGTTCACCGATACTAAACGCTGTGACCGGAACCTGCTTTTGGTGAGTCCCATGGATGTCCTTGGAGAGCCTCGCCTCCGTTCCCGAAACAACAGCCACCGCAGGCGTCGAATTTCTCGATCTAACTGGCCTGACTGCAACGGATGACCACTGGATGTCGGCGATGCGCGAAGTACCAGGCGTAGTTGAAGCATCTGTGCTGCTGGATGAACCACAGCGGGGGAGCATCGTGTCCGCAAAGCAGCCGGCACAGTCTCGTCGTGTTCCACAGCGATCCGGAAAATCACGACGAAATTCGCAACACCATTCGAGCCACCAATCTGGAACTTACGTAAGGAACATCATGTAGATCCTGGTTCTAACCATCCAGACCATTGAGTACAAGTTCGTCAACAACTTCCTCATACCGGAATCTCCGCACCGTCAAGGCCATGAGGTCGTCCTCGGAGATGTGGACACCTTGAGCTACCTCGAAGGTGAAATCCATTGCAGGCAGGCGACATTCAATGGCGGCGCTGTCGGCGAACGTCACGTCCTCCTTGATCAGATGCGCTCCTGCGAAGAATTCGATCTCGTCTGGGTGCTCGACTACAGCCACCCCGACCGAGAAAAGGAATTCTTCCAGCTTCTGTGGCTGCTCGAGAAATTCGCTGTTCGGTTACTGCCGGACGCTGACCACCGGTGCGGTCTTCTGACGAAGTTGCATCAGGCCAGCGACAGTCAGGCCGGCAGTAAGCACCAGGGCAGCCACCCAGAGCGTGAGCCCTGCGAGGTCGTGGATGGCCATCTGGGGGAGCCGTCGATCCGGCACGGCGATGACGCCGATGAAGGCTCCGACGAGTCCGAAGTAGCTGCCGGTCATAAAGCGCTGATGCGCGCGGATGTTACCGCGGCGGACGGTCACAAGGCCCAAAGTCAGGGTGCAGAACGTCAGCACGGACAGGGCGTGGAGCCAGTTGAATCCGCCGTCGATGGTCCGGATACCGAAGGAGGTGAGGACCACGATGTACATGGCCACTGCCCAGATTCGGCCCAGGATCTTGTGCGCTGCGCTGCCTTTATTGCGGCGGAGCAGGTTCACGGCGCCGAAGATCAGGGCGTAGCCCGCTGCGATGGCATGCAGAGCGATGAGTAGGGTCCACGTAGAAGGCATACGGCCAGCCTAGCGAGTCGGACGGGGACGATGAGGCAAGTCACCGACCTACGGCCCCCGCGCCCATGGACATCTGACTCACGGGCAGTTCAGCGTCCCTGTCAAGGGTGCGCCCGCCCACGCGTTTGTGGAGTTGGGCACCTTGTAGTAACCGCGGATCTGGTAGGTCCAGGTGCCTGCGAGGTTGCCCGTGTTCTGGACTCCTGAGCTGTAGCTCTTTCCTGATGCCTTGCTGAGGTCGCCCGTGAACTGTACAACGCCGTCGGGGTCTATGACTTTGAGCTCGTGGTAGTTCGCGTAGGCGACGGCGGTGAAACTGCTGACGCTGATTTTGGCTTGGCCAAACCAGAGGAATGAATCGCAGGACTTCGTCACGGTTACCGTGTTGGCTGCCGGCGCCGGGATCTTTGCCGCGCTGACAGCCATCGCACCTGATGCGGTGTCGTTGAACTTGGCGTGCGCCGGTGAAACGTAGACGCCCATCAGCAGGAGCATGGCGGCCAGGATGGTGGCCGGTACTTGCCAGATGATGCCTTTGCCATGCATGTGCGTGATGCCGTTCCGGTAGTGCGAATGATGTGTTTCCAGTGTGGCGAACGGCCCTCAGGAAACGCCTCGGTGAACGCTCAAGGTCCGCTCAAGACCCGAAAAATCCCCGGTGCCGGGTCAGCGATGTATGCGCGGCCCGGATGAGGTCGGACCGTGAAGCAAGGCAGCGGTCTGCTGTCTGCCGCAGCGCGGGCAGCGCATCGGCTGCGTCGTCGAAGTGCTTTTCCCGGATCATTGTCTCGATGGCACGGCATTGATGCTCCGTCTCCATCGCTCCCACCATCGAAGAGCTGATCTTCAGGCTGAGAACAGCGGTGGTGGTCTCCGTGGCGTCATGCTCGTCCACCGCGTGGACGATTCGTTCGACGCGCTGCGGAAGCATCGCGAGGTATTTGGCAAGGAAACGCAGTGCCGGTTCCGGGCTTCCCAGTTCCTCGGCGAGTGATTGGAGCCTGCCCAAGTCCAGTTCACCGCCTGGATTACCCGATGGCTTCATCGCGGCCTCCGGCCGTTTCCTCGAGCGTGGTCTTGGCGGGGTCCTTGGTCCAGATGGAGGCAAGCATTCCGATGACCAGGATGGTGGGTGCGCCGTACATCAGGATGTTCATGACGATGGGTTGGCGCAGTGCACGGATGGCGTTGCCGACTCCCGGGATGGTGGCGACGTGCTTGTCCACGGTTTTGCCCTGCAGGGTGGCGATCCAGGGGTCGATGCCATTGTTGGCGTCGCCCTTGGTCTGGACTGCTACGCCGCCGTCGGCGGTGGTGCTGATCCCGGTGATCCGGTGGGTTTCGACCCGCTGGTCTTCGACCGGGATGTGGTAGGTGATGATGTCGCCGACCTTGACGTCGGTAATGGGGGTGGGGACAGTGACGACGACGTCGCCCGGGTTGATCAGCGGGGCCATGGATCCGGTGAGCATGGTGGAGGTCTGGTAGCCCAGGACGCGCGGGCCGATCGCCAGGAACAGGAACACCAACGCTGCGAGGACCAGCATGCCCATGCCGATAACCCTCACCACTTTGCCGGCAATCCGGCGGAAGGCGGCGGTTGTGCTCGCAATGGGGGTGGCCGCTGCGGGCTGCTTCACAGCGGCGGTCTCAAGGACGGAAGGAACGACGGCGGCGGGTTGGGTCCCGTTCCCTGCTGCGGCCGAACGCCGGCCGCGAACTGCTGGGGTGGTGATGGTGCTCAGTGCGCTCATGCCTGGCGTTCCTTTCGTGGTGTTCGACGTGCTTTCAGTCTGTCCTTCCCCGCTCAAGAGAGCGTGCGGGTAGGCCTCAAGACTTGATCAGGAAATGGTCAGGAACCGGCCGGAAGGGCATACCGGCCGGCCCCTGGGGTCTATCGGCTGGCCGTTCGGGGTCAGCGGGGGTGGGTGCTACTTGGTGGTTTCGGTGCGCTGGGTGCCGGTGAAGGAGAAGGCGATGGTGGAGGTGGCGCCTTGGAAGTCGTTGTTGGCGGTGGTGGGGAACGCGGTGGTGACTTTGAGGTTGTCGGTCTTGGCCGAGGTCAGGGAGGTGAGGTTGGTGAGGGCCTTGTTGGCGGTGATGACCGGGGCGGAGGCCAGGACGGTGCTCTTGGTTCCGGTGCAGCTGTAGGGGGCGGCGGTGCCGGTCCAGGCCACGGAGCAGTTTTCGATGGTCAGTTGCAGGCCGTTGGTAGCGTCCGTGGTGAGCAAGGACCCGGTGGCCCCGGCGGAGGTGGTGAGGGTGACGTTGTTCAGGTCCGAGTTGCCGGTGTTGGCCAGGGTGACGAGTTTTTCGACCTTGTCTCCGGGGAGCAGTCCTGCGATGGGGACGTTGAGGGTGTTGGCCGGGCCGGGGGCGCCCAGGGCGATGGTGACCGTGCCTGCGGTGACGGCCTGCGACGCGGAGGTCGAAGAGGTGAACGCGCCGTAGGTTCCCATGCCGGCGACGGCGGCTGCGGTGCCGACCAGTGCGACGGAGGCGAGGATTTTGCCGGAGGTGGTCTTGAGGCTGATGGCCATCTGAGTATGGTCCTTTCGGGAGGCCACCGCGGGTACGGCCGGCCGTTTCTTCCAGCCTCTCTGGCTGACAAGAACTACTGTGCCGGGCCCGGATCAAGAACCAACCCTGCAAAACCACAACACTGACTCAGGAAAACCTCAAGACTCCCGCACCGGCAAAATCCGAATGATGCAGGTTGGACGGGACCGACATTTGCGCGCCGCAGACGATTCAGGAGTGCTCGGTAGCTTTGGACCGTGCGGCCGTTATAGCGTCCTTGACTTTCGATAGGACGGCGTCGAGGTCGTAGCCAGGGTGCACTTGAATGAGGGCGCAACCGTATTCTTCGCAGAGCGAGGCCTTGATAAGGTCCCTGTCCTGCTGGCGTTCGAAAGCGTCCGCCCCGCCGAAGAACTCAACCGGCCTCGTGTGTTGGGCACCCTGATACTCGATCCCGATGTTGTAGGCGGAGAAGTAGATGTCCAGGCTTTGGGGCACTAACCAGCCAGGCCGGGCTTGATGCACGATACGTTCTCCCGGAAACGCTGCTTGGATCTCTCTCAGCAGCTTCATCTCAGAAACCAACCCTTCGCCGATCCTCGGGATCTTGACCTGGTCGCGGACGTCATTCTCCGCAGCCATGACGAGGGCCCTAAGCCGCCAGAAGACGAGGGCATTGTGATCCAAATGGCGGACCCACGGTCCTGGCCACACGATGGGTTCCTCATAACCAGACCAACCCTCGAAGGCTCCAGGTGTTTCAACTGGGCGATCTGCGTCGCGGGATTCGGCCAAGAGATAGCGCACGGTGTCTCCAGATAGGCGCTGAACGACCTCGTCCTCAATGTCGGCTGCCACTTCTTCGACCGTCTTATCCGCCGTGAGCCGGTACCAGAAGTCTTCCAGTAGGCTCATGCCGTGCTGGGCATGAAAATCGTCCAGACGTGTTTGAAGGGCCTCCATGATGGCACCGTAATGTCTGATGCCCTTCGTGGTGATGCTCGTGTCCAGGGGCAGATCCGCCCGAGGGTATTCACGGACCACTGATTCAAGGGTGAGTCTGGTATCGACGTGGTTACTCCGGCGCTCTTCAAGGAGTTCGTACAGGAAAACCTCAATGTAGCCGCGCTGTCCGTTGACATCTACGGGTTCACCGGCCAGCAGAGACGGTCGGCTGCTGATGGACATCATCGAAGACCAGAAACTCGCCGGCGCGCGCCGGTTCACCGGGTCGAAGCCCTTGGTTGGTTCGTCCAGGATGAGCAGCTCAGGGTTGTTCATGATGGTCACGCCCAGCTGGACTTTCTGTTTCTGGCCGCCGGAGAGCTTCTCCAAGTTCAGGTTGGCTTTATCCGCCAGTTGCACCCGTTCCAGGTATTCCATGGACCAGGATTTGGCGGCAGCCTTGCTCAGACCTTTGAGCCGGCCGAAGTAAACCATGACGTCCAAAGGCGGACAAAAGGCCAGTCCAGATCGACCTCCAATGGCCGCCGCCGCGGATGCGGACGAGAGCCTAAGCTCAACTTCGTCGTTGCTGGCCGCGACGGGGTCAGGGGACTTTGCGTCGGGCCTGGCGGAGGTGGCGAAGGGTGCGAATACCGGTTCCTCCCTTTCAGGGATGCTGGGCGCCGCAGGATCTGTCCAACCTGAACTTTCGACTTCGAACTCCAAGCATTCTGACTCCAGTAACCGCCGCCGAACGCGACCCGCCAAGCAAGGTGCTGAACCTGATAAAAGCGACGGGTAAAAGCGGTGTGCGCTGGAAAGCTCCAGCACGCCCGAGAAAAGCTGAGTAAAACTAAGACTTGCCGGGGGTGTCCCGCCGTCGCCCGGCCTTCGCCTCGCCATGAGCTTCCCTCGCGGCTCGTGACGCGCGGCGTTTTGCCGGGGGAGCGATCGTGGGTCATATCGTATGACCTTGAGGGGGGCTGGGCCATGCGCATCTTTGATCGACAACGGACACACCCCGGGCCTGAGACGTCGCGGAAGCGATTTCGGTGCCGAGGGGCGGTGCTTGGGCAGCCACAGCCACAGGGCGCCAAGTTGTGCGTCCCACCCATCTGGGGCGGGACGCACAACTGTTATTGCTGGAACCAGATTTCACCAACAATGAGTCCGGGCGGACTCGCGTGCTGAACAGCGTCGAATTCTGGGCTGGCGGCGAAGAGTGTCACTCTAAGAGGGGTTTCGCCTCGCGCGTTGAGGCCCTGCCCTGTCGAGAGCACCAGGCCTTCGGGAAGCCCCGCCAGAGCATTTCTCGCCTCCAGAAGGTCCGTCGCTGTCCAGGAGGCCCTGACCAGATATAGATAGCCCGGCTCGAAGTAGGAGCCCAGGAGTTCCTCCACTTCAGCAGGAACTTGGGTAGCGATGACCGTGACTTTCGAGCCAGGGGGCACGGTGAGCACGGAACGCGAAACGATTCGCCCGTCATTGAAGAGACCTTGGATGGTGGCCTCACAGGCTTCCTGCTCTGCGGTGTTCAGGGTCCGTGACGGCCCTCGATGGAGAGTTCCCAGATGCGTGGCGAGCCGTGCAGCATCGCCAACAATGGAGTCCGTGGCGGGAGGCCCTTCCGTCCATGACATGACTGCCAGGGCGCCTTGTTCCCAACGCGCATGCAATTCACCGTGCGTGATGGACTCATCCTGCGCGAATTGGAAGCTACCGAGAACTTCAACCCCTGTTGTTGCCCCTCCCGTTGACTGCGGCACCCGATGAGTGAACCAGGTGCGCCCGTCGGTATGGGTCAGCCAGCCTCGTGCCCGGATCACCGAGTTCGCGGGAATCAGGGCATCTACTAACCGCATAGCGGTGCCGGCTCACGTGTCGAATCAGCGTCGACCTGTGTTTCCGTGCGCTGCTCACTGGATTTCACCAAAGTGGTCGGAGCGAAGCATCCAAAGCCGTCATCGACAAAGGCATCCATCGACCATTTGGCGTCACCGGGTCCGCGGTAACACTGGAACCCTATCCAGTCGGGCTGCGACTGGAGCATTCTATTGCCTTGGCTCATGCATGTGGCTTCGCTGTAGAACCAGTTGTTGTAGTAACGCTCTTTGACCTCCAGGGCCTGCGCCGGAGCGGCGGTAGCGGCAAAAAATCCGCCAATGATGGCCGCAGCGGCCAGAACCTACGCAAGACGACGCCTGATGGTGCTTTTCACTTGAAGGTGTTCCCGGCGGTGTGCGCCTGTCTCGATCAGTACTCACAGAGATGGGACGATGGGGCCCCCGATGCAGATCAGCCGGCCAGCCACTCCGGCAGCGGGATGTTGAGCCGCACAAGAAGCCGGACAACGGTGTCCTCCACGAATGTGTCTTCGGGCTCTTCAACAGCTTCGACGGAACCAGTCAGGCAGCAGAGCGTGAACTCGCTGAAGAGACAGGCCTTGACCTGGGAAGGCTGCCGGTTCATATAGAGCAGCTGGCTACTTACACCAGTCCGGATAGGGATCCCCGAATGCGGGTTGTTTCCGTGGCCCATCTGGCGCTCCTGGCTTCCAACGGGACCTCACTGCCAAAGATTGCCGCCGGGTCCGATGCTGCCTCTGCTGGTTGGTATGCCGTCCATGACGTTCTCCGCAGCAAAGAGCTGGCCTTTGATCACGCCGCTATCCTGGGTGACGGGTTGGCGCGGCTGGCAGGGAAAATGGAATACACCACCGTCGCTGCCCGGCTTCTGCCGGAGGAGTTCACGTTGACCCAGCTTCGCACCGTCTATGACGCCGTGTGGGAAACAACTCTGGCAGCTGGTAACTTCACCCGCAAGATGATGCCTCAGTTGAATGACACCGGCCGGAAGACCCACGGAACAACCGGCGGTGCCCCGGCTGCGCTGTTCACCGCCACGGACCGGCACATCCATCCGCCGCTCAAACGCTTCCCCACGGTTCCCGTCCAACCGCGCCGAACGTGAGGTGTTTTCCGCGCCAAGCGCGGTCGGAGCATTAACTGGGAACGCCTACTTGGCGCTTTCCTTGCCCCGTCTTACCCTGCGGACAACGAGCCACGCAATGAAGGCGGCAAGCCCTGCGTATACGGCGTAGTTGAGAAATCGTGAGTACTGGTCAACCAAGTGGTACTGCTTGCCGAGCAACGCGCCCAAGCCGATGAGCAGCGCGTTCCATACTCCGGTGCCGGCGATGGTGAAGATGCTGAAGGTCATCAGGTTCATGCGTTCGGCGCCCGCCGGGAGGGAGATGAGGCTGCGCACCCCGGGCAAAAGCCTGCCGAAGAAGATCGCGGACTTACCGTGGCGTTCGAACCAATCGGCGGCTTTCTCGAAATCTTCCCGATCAACCAGTGGAAGTTTCGACAGCAGGTTGATGGACCGCTTAAGCCCTACTTTGTACCCCAGCCAGTACAACAGCAGCGCGCCCACATAGGCACCCAGGGTACTGGTAAGGAACACCAGCAGCAGATTGATGCTGCCTTGCTGGGTGAGGAAACCTGCCAGGGGCAGGATGACTTCGCTGGGAATCGGCGGGAATACCGTCTCAAGAAGCGTCAGCAGGCCCACACCCCATTCGCCGAGGGCCTCGATTACTTGAGCCGCGACACCGACGATCCCGGTCAGCTCGTCGGTGGAACCACCCGTTTCCAGAGAGCCGATCAAAGCGATGTCCTTCCCAAGAGCTGACAGGTTCACAAGGGAAGCCCAGTGATGGGGGACCACTGGGCTTCCACCCTCAACGCTATTCCCATGAGCGCCTGCGGGCAATGAGCAGTTGTTCGTGCAGGAATGCTAAGCAGATGAATGCACTGCTACGGAGGCTCGCTCAA
The DNA here is from genome assembly GCF_040546855.1 of Paenarthrobacter sp. 4246. Taxonomy (NCBI): domain Bacteria; kingdom Bacillati; phylum Actinomycetota; class Actinomycetes; order Micrococcales; family Micrococcaceae; genus Paenarthrobacter; species Paenarthrobacter sp. 4246. Next base: position 506,759 of record NZ_JBEPOP010000002.1, on the reverse strand, counting down.
CCGGCGGGCAAGCGATCTTCACAGCTGACTCAAGGGGCGCAGCATCCAGGCCCAGGAGCATGCGTACGCCGGCTGCGCCCAGTTCGTAATGAGGCAGTGACACGGTGGAGAGCGGCGGGCGCAGGTGGGCGGCGATGACTTCCTGGTTGTCGAAACCCACCACGGCCATGTCCTCTGGGATGGACAGCCCGTTTTCCCTTAGGCCATCGTAAAGTCCCATGGCCATGCGGTCGTTGTAGCAGTACACGGCACTCACTCCAAGCGCGAGCAGGCTTTCCGTGGCGCCGTAGCCGCCTTCCTGATCAGGGTAGGCCTCCAGCACCAATGCCGGATCAAAGGGAATTCCGGCGGCATCGAGTGCGTCCTTATACCCTTGGAGCCGGCCATCCCTGGCGGGCGCAGGGGTGGTGGCGTTGATGAAGGCGATGCGACGGTGGCCGCCGCGGAGCAGGATCTCGGTTGCCGATTGTCCGCCCTGGGTCTCATCGGGGACCACGGCGCGGGCTGCTCCGGCTTTTGGTGAAAAACAGTTCACCAGGACGAAGTCCGATTCCCGCAGGGTTTCGGGGATGTCCGTAGGACGGTGGAACCAGGTGGAGTACAAGATGCCGCGTACTTTGTATTCGAGCATCATGGCGATCGCGTCTTTTTCGAGCTCTTGGTTGCCTTCGGTATTCGCGATCAGCAGGGCATAACCATGTTTCCAGGCTTCGTCTTGGGCGCCGTGGATGATTTGGCCGGCGAACGGCGTGGTGGCTACGCCGTCGGCAACCAGGCCAATGAATTTGGACGTTCCGCTCACCAACGTTTTGGCCATGGCGTTGGGACGGTAACCGAGTTGGGAGATCGCTTCGGTGACGCGTTGGCGGGTTTCGTCGGCGATCCGTGCGTTCTTCTTCTTGTTGATCACCAGGGAGACCGTGGCAGTGGATACTCCGGCCAGTTCAGCCACCTCGCGGAGGGTCACCGGATGGGCACGGCCTGTTCTGACAGGAACGGCGGGGGTGGCCGCGTTGCCTGACTCTCTCTCCTGCGAAATCATCTGTCCTCCTTCAGGAGTATAACCGGCGGCCATAGCGCTCATCCCTTGTTCGCTCCGCTCTCAAGGCCTTGGATCATGGCCTTGTTGAGGGCAAGGAATACCAGCAGCAGCGGGGTGATGGTCACGCAGACAGCGGCGAACGTGGCCGTCCAGTCGACCTTGCCCATGGCGCCGATATAGTTCTGCAAGCCCAGGGGGATGGTCTTGAGGTCCTCGGAGAGAACAAAGGTGTTGGCGAAGATGAAGTCGTTCCAGATGAAGATGCTGTTGACCAGCACCACGGTGACCACGGTGTTGAGGGAGAGCGGCAGCGTTATCAGCCCGAAGATCCGGTAGGGTCCGGCCCCATCCAGAGATGCTGCCTCGTAGGTTTCGCGCGGTATGTACTCGAAGAAGGACGAGAAAAGGTAGATGGACATCGGGAGTGCGAAGCCGGCCAGGGGGATGATCATCGACTGGTAGGTGTCCAGGAGGTTCACCGCGGAGTAGTCGATGAACAGGGGGACCAGCGCGATTTGGACGGGAACAATGATGCCGATCAGGAACAAGCCCCGGACGAACTTGCTGAGGCGGAAGCCAAGGACCTGAATGGCGTAGGCGGCCATCATGCCGAAAAGGACAATCAGAATGTTGGCGCCCATGGTGACGATGAAACTGTTCAGGATGTTCCGTCCCAGGTCGCCGGTTTCAAAGGCCCGGGCATAGTTTTCCCACGTCAACGAGCTGGGAAGTCCGAACGGATCACCGGTGGCAAAGTCGTGTTCGGTCCGCAGGCTGGTCACGAAGAGCCAGGCGAGCGGGTACACCTGGACGATCACGATGAGCATGATCAGGACCCTCGAGAATGTCCGGTACAAGCTGGGCTTCCGACGCCGGCGCTCGCGGACGGGAGAAGGAACCCTGGCGCGGGTCGGCTGAGCCGGGGCTGTCTGGGTGATCATGAATCTGCCTTCCGCTTGAGCATGAACAAGATAAGGCCGACGGCGACGAGGCACTCGATCACGATGAAGACGGCGATGGTACTTGCGTAGCCGAAATCCGTGCTGGTGAAGGCTGTCTTGTACATATAGGTGGTGAGGAGCTCGGAGGATTGTCCGGGGCCGCCGTTGGTCATGAGGTACGGGATATCAAAACCGCGCAGGCCGTAGGTGGTGGCCATGATGGTGGTGGTGATCCACACGGGCCGGATGTAGGGGAAACGGATCTTGGTGAAGAGCGTCCACTTCGATGCGCCGTCCAGGACCGCTGCTTCTTCGAGTTCCTTGGGTACGGCGATCAGGGCCGCGTAAATGATGAGCATGTACAGCCCGGTGAACCGCCACCCTTCAGGGGCGGAGACCGCGGCCAGTACTGTGTTGACGTCGGACAACCAGGCACGCTCCAAGGAACCCAGTCCAATCCAGTGCAGCAGCTGGTTCAGCAAGCCGACAGGATCAATGGAGTAGATGCGGACAAAAAGGAACGCAATGGCGACCGTGGAAATCACGGCGGGCAGCAAATAAAGGGTCTTGATCAATTCACGTCCCCTGCGCAGGGACGTGAGCAGGCTGGCGACAACCAGGGCGCCGCCCAGTTGCAGGACCAGGCAGATGGCCAGGTAGACCAGGGCATTGAAGAAGGAACGCCAGAAGATGTCATCAGCCGTGAGCATTCGGACGTAGTTGGCCAGCCCGACGAACTCCATGTCACTGATGCCGTTCCAGGAGAAGAAGCTCAGGAACAGGGACTGAAGTATGGGGAAGAGGACTGCTGCGCAGTAGAGCAGCAGGGGTGGGAGCAGGAAAACCAGGACTGAGGTCCTTGACCTGTTGGGAAGCATGGTGGGCCTTTCGGGCGGGGGCCTTACCGGCCCCCGCCGTTTCGGTTTACTTGAAGAATTTGGGCGCGTTCTGCTTGATGGCGTCGTCCATGGTCCTGGTGAATTGTTCGGGCGTGATGTTGCCCTGGACCAGGAGGACCAGCTCTTGCTGCAGGCGGCCGTTGGTGGTGGGGTCCAGCTGGGTGTCCCACGGCATGGCCTGCTTTTCCCCGAGGGTGTTGGCCGTTTCGAGGGCCTTTTTGTACAGCGGCGTGGCGTTCGCGGGGACGGTGGTTTCCACGGTGGTGGTGGGGGAAAGCGCCCCGGTGGCGGCGTACTCAGCCGGGTACTTCTGCAAGGCGAACTTCAGGAAGTCGCTGACCAGGGGATCGTACGTCTTCGAGTTCACGGCCATGCCGATGCCGGAGGGCGAAACGAATTCGTTGGCCGCCGTTACGGAACCCGTTGTTGTGGGAAGGGTGAAGAAGTCGATGTCGTCCCGGACGTCAGGGTTGAGTTTGTCGGTGGCGAGGCTGGGCAGTTCCCACGTGCCGATGTTGTACATCGCGGCTTGGCCGGAGGTGAACTGGTTCTGCGCGTCCGAGTAGCCCTGAGCGGAGAAGCCCTTCTGGAAGCATTCGGCCTTGCCAAGTGCGGCCATCCACTGGACGGTCTTCTGACCCGCGGGATCGCTGAACGCAGCTTCACCCTTCTTCAGTTTCTGCACGAAGTCGGGTCCGGCAGCCCGGAAGGGCTGGTAGGCGACATAGCGTTCCAGCGGCCACTGGTCCTGCCCGTCGATGGCGATCGGCGTGATTCCCGCGTTGCGCAGGGCAGTGCACATTGCCGGGATGTCGTCCAAGGACTGAGGGACAGCCACGCCCGCTTTTTGGAGCAGGGCCTTGTTGTACCAGATGAATTCCAGCTCGAACTGGAACGGGATCATGTAGAGGGATCCGTCATCGAAGCGCTGGTAGTCCAAGGCTCCGGGCCGGTAGTCGTCGTAGAGGTCCAGCGACTTCAGCAGCTTGTCGGCCTCCACCATTTTGCCCTGCTTGGCCAGCTGCTGAGCGAACGGGGTGGCGTCCGTGTCAAACAGCTCGGGAAGCTTGTTGGCCGCAGCCAGGGTTTCGAGCTTCTGGATGTAGGAGGGCCGGTCCGGGGTGGTGATGAGGTTCAATGCAAACCCCGGGTGGTCCTTGGCGTAGTCGTCGGCGAGCTTCTTCATGATGTTGATGACGGCGCCATCGGCAGGCCTGGAGAGGAGCCACGAGATTTCGCGGGGCTTGATCTCCCCGGTGGGGCTGACGTTGGAGGGGTCTGTAGCACCTCCTCCGCCGCCACAGGCTGTCAAGGCCAAAGCGGCGACGGCTGCGACGGCGGCAGCACGGAGTAGTTTCTTCATTGCGGCAATCTCCCTTGATTGGATCAGAGGTTGGGGTGGGGTATTCAGTTGTCGGTGCGTTGTCGTATCTCAAGTTCGGTGACCGTGACGGTTCCTTCGCCGGCAAAGACGCCTATCCTGCCGGTACTGAGGTCGTACATCCTGGCGCTGAGCGCCACTTGACGGTCGACGACGGCGACGCAAATGTCGCCGTCGACGATGACCTCAAGCGTGTGCACGCCGGGGGAGAGGTCACAGGGTCGCTCAAGTTCGACGTCGAACGGGACGTCACCTGAGACGTGCCACTGCGCATCGCCGGTGATGGCGCGCGGCCAGCGGTCGAAGACGAGCCGGCCACGCTTGGGTTCCAGACGGAGGACGTAGGAATGGTCGCCGTCGTTGCTTGAGCGGAGCAGCAACCCGCACTCGGTGGTGTTCGGAGCTATGTCCAGCACCACCTTGGCGTAAAACTGCTGCGGCAACTCCTCCTCGGACACCAAGGCCGTGTACCCGTCCGGCACATCGAGGCGGGTAGGCAACGCACTGGTCAGGGACAGCGGGACGTCATCCCAGAAGCTCTCTACCAGCTCGTCCGCGAAGGAGAATGCCAAGGTTCCGTCCGGGTTTTGGCGGGCTTCCAGCACGGACATAGTGCCGGCCCACTGCCATGGCCCATGATCGATGTTGCCTTCCTTGGTGGCGATCCAGCCAAAGAAGAACCGGCGACCGTCGCGTTCGGCGGACTTTGAGGCGTAGAAGGCGCGGCCATCGATGCTGTCCAGGTGCGGCACAGTCCACGGGCCGTCGGGGCTCTTGGCCATGCGGTAGCGGGTGGTGAAGGATTCCGAGAACTCGGAGTACACCATGTACCACCAGTCACCCCAGGCGAACACATCCGGGCATTCGTGAGTGATGTACCGGCGCGGGTCCCAGAACGGATCGGTGTGCTGCCAGGACATCAGGTCAGTGGACACGCACTGGGCTATCACGCCGCGGCGGCGTTGCGGGCCGGTGGAGTGCCGGGCTGCCAACAGCATCCTCCACTGCGACCTGCTGTCATCCCACAACACGAAGGGATCCCGCCAGTCACCGGACTCGTAACCGTCCGGAGCGCCAAAAGTCAGTTCCGGATGCTTTTTCCAGGTTCGCATGCCATCGGTGCTGGTGGCGTGCATGACCAACTGGAGGGGCGCGCCGTCGGCCCCGGCGTTCCGGGGGTTTTGGCCGGTGTAGAAGAGGTGGTGGACGCCGGACCCGTCCGCGACGATACTGCCGGTGTAGGCGTTGAAGTCGAGGTCGGCCTCGCTGCCATGGTGCAGGGAGACGCCATGGTTCTCAAATTGCGTGAGGTCCTTGGTGGTGACCAGGTTCCATGAAGTTCCGGGTTTTGGGTCTGAGCGGTCTTCGTGAAGGTAGAAGAGCCAGAACTCCCCGTCCTTCTCGTAGGGGATAAGGTCCCCAACCCATCCGTCGGCGGGTTGGAAGAAAACTGGGCGTTTCATCTGCGCTGATGTCCATTCTGCTAAAGCGTTTGATCACTTGTAAGCTAGCGTGAAACGTCACGCCGATCAAGCGTTTTAGCAATTTTAATTTTTCGCCATTATTGGGGTGCTAAAACGCTTGACCGCCGAGGCAGCCGCCGCTAATGTCCTGCGTAGCCGATGACTCACCGGGCCGCTCGATGCTGAGCCGTCCGAACCCGGCCATGAGTACCGATCCAGCTCTCCACCTGACGTGCAGTACCAGGCTCCCCGGGACCTTTCCGGACGACCCCGCACGTTCATCACCATGACGTTTGGCAGGTGGTCGCGCCCGCTAAACACTGAGAGGAAACACATCAATGACGTATGACATCTCTCGCCGCACTGCCCTGCAAGGTGCAGGAGTTGGTGCCTTGGCACTGTTCATGAGCAGCGCAATCCCCGTTGCCGCCCACGCCCAGACATCCCTCCGGGCGATCTACCACATGACTCCGCCGTCGGGCTGGCTGTGTGATCCGCAGCGTCCCGTTCATACCAACGGCGCCTACCAGCTCTACTACCTCCACTCAGGCCAGAACAACGGACCGGGCGGATGGGACCATGCGACCACCTCCGACGGGGTGTCGTACACCCACCATGGAGTGGTGATGCCACTGCAGCCGGACTTCCCCGTGTGGTCGGGATCGGCAGTAGTGGACACCGACAACACCGCCGGCTTCGGTGCCGGCGCAGTCATCGCGCTCGCCACCCAACCCACGGACGGCATCCGCAAATTCCAGGAACAGTATCTTTACTGGTCCACGGATGGCGGCTACACCTTTACCGCATTGCCCGACGCGGTCATTGTGAACACTGACGGACGGACGGCCACCACCCCCGCCGAGGTGGAGAACGCAGAATGGTTCCGCGACCCCAAGATTCACTGGGACGCGACGCGCAACGAGTGGGTCTGTGTCATCGGCAGGGCCCGCTACGCTGCCTTTTACACCTCTCCAAACCTGCGCGATTGGCAATGGAAGTCCAATTTCGACTTCCCCAACCACGCCCTCGGCGGCATAGAATGCCCGGATCTGTTCGAGATGACCGCCGGAGACGGCACCCGGCATTGGGTTTTCGGCGCGAGCATGGACGCCTACAGCATCGGCTTGCCCATGACCTTTGCCTACTGGACAGGTTCATGGAACGGCACAGCTTTCATCGCGGACAACCTCACACCGCAGTGGCTTGACTGGGGATGGGATTGGTACGCCGCCGTGACCTGGCCGGCCGTGGACGCACCCGAGACGAAGCGCCTTGCCACGGCGTGGATGAACAACTGGAAATACGCCGCCCGCGACGTTCCCACGGACGTGTCCGATGGTTACAACGGGCAGAATTCCATCACGCGCGAGCTCAGGCTCGAGCGCCAACCGGGCGGTTGGTACACCTTGCTCAGCACGCCCGTTCCGGCGCTTGCAAACTATGTCACTTCCAGCACCACCCTTCCGGACCGCACGGTCGACGGCAGTTTTGTGTTGCCGTGGAACGGGCGGGCGTATGAGCTGGAGCTCGATATCTCTTGGGACACTGCCGCGAACGTTGGAGTGTCGGTGGGCCGCTCGTCGGATGGCAGCCGCCATACGAACATCGGCAAATACGGCGCCGAGCTGTACGTCGATCGCGCACCCTCGGACCAAAGCGGCTATGCGCTGGCACCTTACACCCGCGCCGCCGCGCCCATCGACGCCAACGCCAGATCCGTCCACCTGCGCATTTTTGTCGACACCCAAAGTGTTGAGGTCTTTGTGAATTCCGGGCACTCGGTTGTCTCGCAGCAGGTGCATTTTGCGGTCGGGGACACGGGAATCTCCCTCTATGCTGACGGCGGTCCGGCAAACTTCACCGGAATCACCATCCGCGAGTTCGGGACACCTATCTAAGGCTGCACCCTAAGGCTGGAAAGAACGACGGCGACACTACAGCGGGCGGAAGCGTCGCCGTCGTTCTTCCGGTCCCCTTGGCGGTTCGCATCTTGACAACCCTCGCGCACCCACGACACTGAAGTCATGCATAGGAATTGCCGGGTCTCGGCCCAATTTTCGATGTCCCTGGACGGCTTCATAGCCCGCGACGATGACACCGTGGGCCCCTTGTTCGACTGGTACGAGGCCGGGGACGTCGAAACCTGGATGCCGGGTCATCCCGTTCCGTTCCACCTCAGTGAAGCCGATGCCGTCTACTGGAACTCGCTTCCACGTGAGGGGGCGTTCATCTCAGGCCGCAGGCTATTCGACATCACCAAGGGGTGGGGAGGACATCCGCCCAATGAATCGCCCACCGTGGTGTTGACGCACCGCGAACCCCCTCCGGATTGGCCGCCCACCAGAAGGGACGGCCAGCCCGTGCCTTTCGAGTTTGCCGGGGACCTGGAAACGGCACTGGAGCGCGCTGCCGTTCTCGCCGCCGGTGGAGAAATTGGAGTTGCCGGGGCAGACGTCGTGCAGCAGTGCCTCAGGCGCGGGGTGGTGGATGAGCTCCGCGTGGACCTGGTGCCGGTGCTGCTCGGAAGCGGTATCCCATGGTTTGGAGCACGTGATGGCGACCTCCTGTTTGATGATCCCGTGATTGTTCCGGGCACCCGGGTGACCCACCTTATCTACCGGGTAGGCCGCTAGGGAGCGGGCAGCAGGGCGTTTTCCACAGCGGGTGAAGCAGCGCACGACGTCGGGCCCCCGCCTCCGCTAGGCTGGTCATCTCGGCTGATGCAAGTGGCCGCAGGAACCTCTATGCGGAGCCACCCTACAAAATGTCTGTTGACCTTGCCCTGAGCGCCCTCGCGGCGTCCTCTTTTTCCCTTCCTGAACTGCGTGATGGCCAACTCGCAGGTATGAGCGCCCTTGCTGAGGGCCGTGATGTCCTGGCCGTCATGCCCACCGGGTACGGAAAATCCGCCACCTATCAAGTGGCGGCACAGTACCTTTACCAGCAGACGGGACGCCCCGCCGTCGTGGTGTCTCCTCTTATTGCCCTGCAGGAAGACCAGCTTGACGGGCTCACGGAGGATCTGGGCCACCTCGCCGCCGTCGCCATCAATTCCTCCCGCAGCGATTCCGAGGTGGAGGCCGCCTGGCAGGCAGCCGAATCAGGCAAGGCCACCTTCTTGTTTCTCGCTCCGGAGCAACTGGCCAAGCAGGCGACAGTGGAACGGATCGCCGCGCTGGACATCACCATGTTCGTGGTGGACGAGGCCCATTGTGTGTCCTCCTGGGGTCATGACTTCCGCCCCGATTACCTCGATTTGGGCACCGTCCGCGAACAGTTGGGCAACCCACCCGTGGTGGCGCTGACCGCCACCGCCTCCCCGCCGGTACGCGACGAAATCGTGGAGCGGCTGGGCATGAAAGACCCGCTCGTCCTGATCCGCGGCTTCGACCGGCCAAACATCAGCCTCACAGTGGTCCGGCACCAGGAAGACAAAGCCAAGCGAAAAGCCGTGCTGGACCACGTTGCCTCCCTGGCCGCGGCGAAAGGGATGGGGTTGCTGTACGTTGCCACCCGCAAGGACAGCGAAAAGTACGCAGCCAAACTGGCAGATGCCGGGCTCCGCGCGGAGGCGTATCACGCCGGCAGGTCGGACACTGACCGGGAGACCATCCACGAGTCGTTCATGGATGACCAAGTGGACGTAGTAGTGGCCACTACGGCGTTCGGCATGGGCATTGACAAGCCCAACGTGCGGTTTGTGGTGCATGCCGACATTCCGGCGTCACTGGACTCGTACTACCAGGAGATTGGCCGGGCCGGCCGCGACGGCGGTTCCGCCGAGGCGATCCTGCATTACCGGGCGGAGGACCTGGGGCTGCGTAAGTTCTTCAGCACCCATTCCCCGGACCCTGATGCGCTCACGGCGGTGCTGAAAGTCATCAAGAATGCCGGCGCTCCTGCCCCTAAGACCGCATTGGCGGAACTCACAGGGTTCCCCGCCCGGCGGATCACCGCACTGGTGAACCAGCTGGAGGAAGCAGGTGCCGTCAGCACGGGCAAGCGCGGAACGCGCCTTGAATCGAAGGCCAGGGTGTCCACCCTGGTGGGGCATGCCGTGGAACGAGCGGAGGCCCGGCAGCGCGTTGAACAGTCGCGGCTTACCATGATGCGCGCCTACGCGGAGACTGACAGCTGCCGACGCCAGTTCCTGCTCGGCTACTTCGGTGAGGACATGCCGGAGCCCTGCGGCAACTGCGACTCGTGCGCTGACAGGCTCGACGACGGCACGCTGGACCGGACGCCCGCCTCCGACGCGGGGGAGACATTTCCCTTGCAGTCCACGGTGGTGCATAAGGAATGGGGGCAGGGCCTGGTGATGCGCCACGAGGATGATGTCATCACTGTCCTGTTCGAACAGGAGGGCTACAAAACCCTGTCCCGTTCCGCCGTCGTCGAGCATGGGCTACTGAAGCCTGCCTAAGCGGCTGCGGCAGCCGCCGGCCGGCTGCTTCAGCGCTGGAGCTCAGGTGTTGAGCTCCAGCATGAGGGCCGGCAATTCGTCGGCCAGCTCCCGTGCCAGGAATCCCAACGGGCCGAGCTTGCTGGCCAGACGGTCCGCCGCCGCTGCGTGAAGGTGGGTTCCCCAACAGGCGGCCTGCGCATCGCTGGTTCCCCGCGCCCGCAACCCGGCTACGGCGCCGGCGAGAACGTCACCGCTGCCTGACGTCCCCAGTCCGCCATAGCCGGTGGTGATCTTCCATAACTTCCCATCTGCACCCGACGGCCCGGCAATAATGCCCTGGCAGCTCACCACTGCATCAAACCGATCGGCCACTGCGGCAACATCGTGTTCGAGGTCTTTCACGTCCCGGCCCAGTAAAATCCCGGTCTCCGTCGGGTTGGGCGTCAGGATCAGCCTTCCCCGCCACGGTTCGAGTTCCTCCTCGATCCTGCCCACCACTCCCAGGGCAAAAGCATCAAGCACGACGGCGGGACCTCCCTCGGTGCCGTCGTCGGCGGACTGTTCCTGCTCCAGCAACGCCCGCAGAAGTGCCTCAGCGAGGTCGAGGTCGTCCAGGCCGGGCCCAATGAGGAGGGCGTCCGCCTTCTCCAGGTCGCCGGCGATTCGGTCCAGGCCCTCGCCGGTCACTGAGCCGTTGGTGTTTTCGGGCATGCCAACAGATCCGCATTCAGGCAAGGCCACGCCAATCTGCACCGCAGCAGATTCGGCGACGGCCAGAGTGATCTTCCCGGCCCCGGCACGGAGCGCCGCAGTGCCGGCCAGCAGCGCTGCGCCGGGCGTAGTCCGGGCCCCTCCGATCACCAGCACTGCTCCCCGCGAGTACTTGTCCTCGCCCGGTGCCGGCAACGGCCAATCACGCAGCAGCGAGGGCGTCACCAGGATGGCGGCACTGGATTCACTGCGGGTGGACACTGGCGTCTCCTGCGTGTTCTGTCACTGCCACTCCCTGCTCGGCCAGATGGTCAGCCACATTGAAGCTCTCCAGTTCCCACGGGCCTGAGCCGGTAGGACGTACGTAACGGGTGATCGACGCATTCAGCACCGACGTGGTCGCGGCAAGGTCCAGGATTTCGTCCTCGGACATCCCTTCCAGGACGTAACGGATCAGCAGGATGACGGCATCGTGGCAGACCAGCATCACCCGGTGCCCTGTTCCCAGGGTGTTGAGCTCATCCAGGATGGAACGCAGGCGGAGTGCGACGTCAGCCCATGACTCCCCGCCGGGCGGGCGGTAGTACAGCTTGCCCAGCCAAAGCCGCCGCTCGGCTTCGTCCGGGTACCGCGTCTCGACGCCCAAGCGGGTCAGCCGATCCAAAATCCCAAGTTCCCGGTCCCTGAGGCGTTCATCGGTGAGTACCGTGACAGGCCAGCCGGCGGTCTCCACAGCGATTTCCGCTGTCTGTCTGGCACGGGCGTAGGGGGAGGACACCACAGCATCCGGCCGGAACTCCTCGGCCATCCGGGCGAGCGCCGTTCCCAGTGCTTTCGCCTGCTCCCGGCCCGTGCCGGATAAGTTCACGTCGGGATCCCTGGCAGGAACCTGGATAACCTCCGCTCCAGCCAAGCGTGCCTCCGTCGCGGCCACGTTTCCTTCGCTTTCACCGTGCCGGATCAGCAGCAACTCCACGGCACCGGCCTCCTGGACTGCGTCCGTCAGTCCGTCCTCGTTCACAAAGATCACTCCTCCGCGTGTGTTGCCGAATGCAGAACACTACCCAGTGCGTACCCACGGGTCCAGAGAATAAACGCACGACGGCGTCCGGGAACCTCTGTCGCCCGGACCTTCAGTGAAGTAAGTTGCTCGCATGGAGGACTCATATCAAGTCATCGTTGTGGGTGCCGGATTCGCGGGCGTAGCGGCAGCCAAGGAACTCGGGCGCAAGGGCGTCAAGGTCTTGCTGATCGACTCGAACAACTACCACCAGTTCCAGCCACTCCTTTATCAGGTAGCTACATCCCAGATCGGGGTCTCGGCAATTGCGCGGCCACTCCGGTCCGTGTTCCGACGCTTCAAGTCGGTTAAGGTCCTCACCGCGAAGGTCGAGTCCGTGGATGCAGCACAGCGGTCCGTCACCACGGAAGACGGACAGACCCTGCACGCGAAGATCCTCGTTATTGCAGTCGGCGCCGTTCCGAACTTTTTTAATACCCCCGGCGCAGAGGAGTTGGCGTTCCCGCTGTATTCCGTCACGGACGCCACCAGGCTTGGCACTGGCCTTACCCGGCTGCTGGACCAAGCCGACAGAAACCCTGACGGTTCCGTCGACGTAGTGGTGGTGGGAGGCGGGCCCACTGGCGTGGAGACCGCCGGAGCGATGGCGGAAAACGTCAAATATGTGGTGAGCAAGTATTTCTCGCCGGAGCTCGCAGCACGATGCCGGGTGCATTTGGTGGACATGGTTCCCAGTGTCCTGAACATGTTCTCCAAGAAATCCCAGAGCTATGCCACTGATCATTTGAAGAAGGTGGGCGTTCACCTTCATATGGGAGTGGGCGTCACCGAGGTCCGGCCGGACGGAGTGATCCTGGCAGACGGCAGCTCCGTGCCGGGACAGATCGTGGTGTGGGCCGGAGGCCTGAAAGCGGGCGATCTCATTGCCGGGTCCGGGCTGACGCAGGGGAGAGGGGGGCGCATTGACGTCAACACTGACCTGACGGCTCCGGATGTGGAGGGCGTCTACGTCATTGGGGACTGCGCCAACATCACCGACTCCACCGGTGCGAAGCTTCCGCAACTGGGGTCCGTGGCTCAACAGGCAGGAAAGTGGGCCGCGTCAAATATTCTTGCGGATCTCAATGGCGGGACCCGTACCCCATTCCGGTACGTCGACAAGGGCTACATGGCGATGGTCGGGCGGGGTGCTGCTGTGGCGGAACTTGGCCGTAAACGCATCCAGCTGCAGGGGATTTTCGCCTTCTTATCCTGGCTCCTCGTCCACCTCGCATTGCTGTCCGGGCTCCAGCAAAAGATCCGCGCCTTGTTCTCCTGGCTCAACGGCTACCTCCTTCACAGCCCTGCGCAGGTAGTAGTCAGCGGGCCGATTGAGAAGGAACCAACGGAACAGGATCCACCGGGCCCGGAGGTTTCCCAGGGGTCCTGACGAGGAACCGGCAGCTGTTTTGCGGGGTCCCTGGTTGAACAGCCGCGCTTTCTCTTCAGGCGGCAAGCAAGTTCTTGGCTGCAGCAATCAGCTCAGCATTGCCTTCAGCGCGCTCTCCATGGGGGAGTAAGAGCGTATCTTCGAGACCGATTCTGGTGTCCAATCCCCACCGGGCTGCCAGCTTCAGCGCAGCCCAGGTGGACCGTTCCTCGCCGTGGAGCAGGGTCGGCACCTGGACCGCTGGTTCCCGCAACAGTTCCAAGAGACATTTGGCCTCGCCTTCCACAGCCTCGGCCGGGATGTCCTGTAGCTCGATCAACACCCTCAGGCATTCAGCCCGGAATGGCGAGCAGGCCCATCGGCGGGCAGCGTCCGCATGCCAGATTCCCGCCTCGATGCCAATACCGCGGGCGTGAAGGGCGCCGGCCACTTCTTCGGCACCGTCCTCGTGCCAATTTACGGATGCGAAATCCGGTGCCTCACGCCATGACTCCACCATCTTCACGCGCGACGATGCGTCGGGGGAAGTCCAGGCACCCGTTGTCACGCCCACAGGCACGTCAGGACAGGCATGACGCACTGCGCGCAGCCATTGGGTGACGTAGTGCGGTTCCATGGTGTCCGCGCCATGAGGATTCTTAGGATGGACATGCAGGCTGTGGGCGCCTGCAGCCACGGCCGCCGCAGCTTCCTGGGCAATCATGGCGGGATCTGCCGCCAGCCGTTGGTGGAGCGAGACGTTCCGAGCCCCGTTGAGGCAAGCCTGTAGCATCACACTGCCCATGGTACGAGGTTGTCTCCGTGGGGCGGGATCTTATTGAGCGGCCAAACTGGGAAGATAGCAGAAGGAATCCCGAATCAAGGAGCAACATCATGACCCTCAAAGAACGCTTGAAAGCCGACGTGGTTGACCACATGAAGGCGGGCAACAAGGTTGCGCTGACCACAGTGCGCAACGTGCTGGGTGAGATTACTACCCGTGAGAAGTCCGGGAAGACGCCGGTCGAGTTGGACGACGCCCAGGTGACATCACTGCTCCAAAAGGAAGCCGCCAAGCGCCGGGACACTGCCCGCATCTACACGGAGGCCGGCGAATCCGAGCGCGCAGCCGCCGAAGTGGCGGAGGCTGAAATTATCGAGGCTTACCTGCCAAAGGCCCTGACCAGGGAAGAAGTGGAAGCAATCGTCGACGACGCCGTCCAGGCACTGAAGGCTGATGGCCAAGAGCTTTCCATGCGTTCCATCGGAGCCGTGATGAAGCCCGTGACCGCCAAGGTTGCAGGACGTTTTGACGGCAAGACTGTCAGCGAGATCGTGCGCGGACGCTTGGCGTAGCGAGGTCAGTTGACCCCCAGCAGCCACTGCAGAGTGTCCGCATTTCGCACGGCGTTACCACCGCCGTCGTTGTTGAAGTAGACGTAAACATCCTTGCCGGAGGCGGCCCATTCCCGAATGCGGTCCGCCCACCAGCGCAGATCCTCATCGGAGTACGAACCACCGTAGAGGTGCTCGTGGTCCGGGCCGTGAAGTCGAACGTAAACAAACGGCGCGGTGGCGCGCAGGATGCAGGGCAGGTTGGCGCCACTCATGATGCAGTATGCGGCCCCGTGGCGCTCCAGCAGTGAATAGATGTCGGGGTGGTCCCAGCTGTCGTGGCGGAACTCGACGGCAACTCGGATCCAGTGGGGCAGGGCGGCCAGGAAGTAGTCCAGCCGGGCGTCGTCGCGGGCAAAACCGGGTGGGAGCTGGACCAACAGGACGGCCCGTTTGTCGCCGAGCTCGTGCCAGCAGCGAATGATCCGTTCCACCCACACCTCCGGGCTGTACAGCTTCTTGGCGTGCGTGAGTCCCCGTGGCGCTTTGACGGACATGGCAAAGCCCGGAGGCAGGCGGTTTCGCCAACTGGCGAACGATGTGTCCCGGGGCCAACGGTAGAAGCTCGCGTTCAACTCCACGGTACTGAACTTGGCCGCGTAGAGGGCCAGGCGCTTGGACGCAGGCAGCCCCGGTGGATAGAGGACGTGCTCCCAATGGTCGTAGCTCCAACCTGACGTGCCAATGTGGATGCCCATGGTGTGAATGTACCCGCGCCGGGCCGTCCTTAACCCGGGTGTTACAGCTTGCCGCTCCGGGCCATCAACGCCTGGAGATCCTCGGCAACTTTGGCTACCTCGCGCTGGCGTGCGCCCCGGTTCGGAACGGACCCGTGCGTTGCCGGGCGGACCGGACGGCTGGTAGGGCGGGCTTGGCGACTGACTTGGGGATCGCGGACAGGTGCGTCAACGGTGACGGTGCCCTGCAGGGGATCGTGGAAGAGTGGGAGGTTCATGATCCCTGATCCTGACATACCTGGTTCGGCTCCGATATGGACAGATGCCTACCACCTCAGCGGACGGCTGTGCAGTTGTCCATGGGAGTGCAGCTTGAACCGCAGCCTAACCCCACAGAGCTTTCTTGAGCAGCGCCCTCAGTTGCACGTTCTCTTCCTCACTGAGCGCAGCGAGTTGGGTCTGCTCGCACACTTCCAGAGCTGCCCGTGCCTTGGTGTGGATCCGCCGGCCTTCAGTGGTGGAGACGATGATCTTGGCTCGTCGATCCTGCTTGCCTTGGGCGCGTTTGACCAGGCCGCGGTGTTCGAGGTCGTCCACGAGGCTGACCACTTGGCTGGGGTCCAGGCTGAGGAAATCGGCCAACTCGCGTTGCGTGGGCTCCAGTCCGCTGCAGGCGAGTGTCAGCACGGAAAAGGACCGTTCCCGGAGGCCGTAGTCGGCCAGTGCTTTGTTATTCAGGAGTGAACCTGTGGCATGCAGTTTGGCCAGCAACAGGCCCACATCGCTGCCGATTTTTGCTGCGGCCAGGCGCGGGGTTTCCACTTCGGTGCTTTGCGGGCCCATGACAACTCCAATAGTAATGAAAAACAATCGTTGACTTTTTCAATGATCCGTATTCTCATTGATCATGACAAGGATCTCACGATGCAGTGGGATCGGCCCCACCGGCTTCGGCCGGTTACTGCATGCGAAGGAGCACGCCATGAGCTTGAACGGCAAAGTTGCAATCGTCACCGGGAGCGGACAGGGTCTTGGACTGGCTTACGCGAGGGAACTGGCTCGCCACGGTGCCGCCGTCGTGATCAATGACGTGAACGCTGAGACCGCTGCAGAGGCCGTCGCGCTGATTGAGGCCGACGGCGGCCAGGCCGCCGCCGTGGTGGTTCCGGTGGGGGGTACTGATGCTGCGAAAGCCTTGGTGGCGGGTGCCGTGGAGGCGTTCGGCCGACTGGACATCTTGGTGACAAACGCGGGGATCCTGCGGGACAAGAGCCTGTTGAAGATGACTGATGAGGATTTTGACCTGGTCATCAACGTCCATCTGAAAGGCACGTTCACCTGCGTTCGTGAAGCGTTCGCGTACTTCAAGGAGAACAACGTCGCCGGCCGGATCATCACTATCGGTTCGCCGACCGGCCAGCGCGGCAACTTCGGGCAGACCAACTACGCCGCTGCCAAGGCCGGGATCGTGGGCATGGTCCGGACCTGGGCCCTGGAAATGAAAAAGGCCGGGGTGACGGTCAACTCCGTGATTCCCGTGGCCGCGACTGCCATGACCAAGACTGTTCCGTACTTCCAGAAGGCCGTTGAAGCTGAGGAACGCGGCGAGGCCATGCCGCCGTTCTTCCGTCATGACCTCGGTTTTGGAACGGCCGGCGACGTCGCTGGACTGATCGCGTTCCTCGCCTCCGATGCGGCTGCCGAAATTACCGGCCAAGCGATCGGCGCCGGCGGTGACCGGTTGCAGCTATGGACACACCCGACGGCGGCCACCACCGAGTACCGTGACGGCGGCTGGAGTTACGAGGCTTTGCAGGAAAATGCCGGCTCGTTGTTCGGTCCAGAGGCACTGCAAAGCTACGGTGAGGAATTCCTGCCGTTGCCCGCGGAGCTCCAGCCGGAACCCGTACAGGCGCGCTGATCATGGCCGACCGTTACGAACTGGGCCTCGACGCCTCGGCCCTTGATGCGATCGACATGCACGTCCACCTCGAAGTGGACAGTTGCGGGCACGCGTCCCTCCCGGACGCATTGACGGAAGCCTCGGCGAAGTACTTCAAGGCCGAGGACCGGACGCCGTCGCTGGACAGGATCGCCGAGGTGTACCGCGAACTGAACATGGCCGCCGTCGTCTTTACTGTCGACGCCCGTACGCAACTCAAGCATGAGCCCAACAGCATTCCTGAGCTGATTGCGGGGGCTGCACGGAACAACGATGTGCTGATCCCGTTCGGCAGCGTGGACCCGCGGACGGGGGAGGATGCGATCACCGGGGCGAAGCATCAGGCCATTGAGCTCGGTGCCCGCGGCTTCAAGTTCCATCCCTCGTTGCAGGGCTTCGATCCGTCCAACGAGACGTTCTACCCGCTCTGGGAAACCCTGCAGGAGTTGGGTCTGCCATGTATTTTCCACACGGGCCAGAACGGCATGGGAGCGGGTCTACCTGGCGGGTACGGAATCAAGCTGGCGTACTCAAACCCACTTTTGCTGGACGCGGTGGCTGCTGATTTCCCGGGCTTGCAGATCATTATGGCCCACCCTTCGGTGCCATGGCAGGACGAGGCAAACTCGATCGCGACGCACAAGTCCAACGTGTTCATCGATCTCTCCGGCTGGTCGCCGAAGTACTTCCCGGAGTCATTGGTTAAGGCCTCTAACTCAGTGCTGCAGGACAAGGTTCTGTTTGGCACGGACTTCCCGCTGATTACCCCGCAAAAGTGGTTGGGCGCGTTCGCGGACCTGCCGCTGAAGGACGAGGTCCGGCCGAAGATCCTCAAGGACAACGCCGTGCGGCTGCTTGGTTTGGGTGGTTGAGGTGACGGCGACTGCTACCACCAACACCAGTCAGGATCAGCGGCTGTATTCCGTGGCGGACTGGTACGACGCCGAGGCGCTGCTCACCACCGAGGAGCGTAAGGTTCTGGGCCGGCTGCGGAATTTTCTGGACGTTGAGGCAAAGCCCTTGCTGGCGGAGTACTGGGAGCGTGGCGATTTCCCGGAGCAGTTGGCGCAACCGTTGATCGATCTGGACATCATGGAACCGGCGAAGCTGACCGTCGAGACACCGGCGCGGGGGATTTACCACGGCTTCCGGATCTTCGAACTGGCCCGCACGGACGCGTCCTTGGCCACCTGGTACACAGCTCAAGCAGGTCTGTTCCGGACCGCCATTCGGGTGGGTGCCTCCGAAGAACAGCAGAAGGAGTGGATGCCCAACGTCATCGACTTTTCGCTCAAAGGTGTCTTCTCCTTAACTGAGCCCGAGCACGGCTCGGACATCGCAGGCGGTTTGTCCACCACCGCCCGCTATGAGGAAGATTCCGACGGCGGCACAGGCTCCGGTGCCTGGGTTCTGGACGGTGCCAAACGGTGGATCGGGGGTGCTTCCACAGCCGACGTGCTGTGCGTGTTCGCCCGCGACGTCGCCGATGGACAGGTCAAAGCGTTCCTCGTGGACCGCACTGCTCCCGGGGTGTCCTTGGAGAAGATCCAGGGCAAAGCCTCATTGCGGATGATGCAGAACGCCCACATCACGTTGAACAACGTCCGGGTTCCCGAAGCCATGCGCTTGCATAATGTGAACTCCTTCAAAGACGTCGCCGCCATGCTCCGGGCGATGCGCTCGGACGTAGCCTGGATCGCCACCGGCATTCAAGCAGGCGCGTTCGAAGCAGCACTGGATTACGTCAAGGAACGCCGGCAATTCGGGCGGTCGCTGGGCTCCTTCCAGCTGGTCCAGGAAAAGCTGGCCCGCATGCTCGGCAACGTCACAGCGTCGCTTTCACTGGTGGTTCGGCTCACTGAGCAGCAGGGTTGGGGCATCTACCGGGACCAAGACTCTGCCCTGGCCAAGATGCAGGCTTCCCTGATGATGCGCGAAACCGTTGCCCTCGCCCGCGAAATGGTGGGCGGTAACGGCATCACTCTTGCCGCCGACGTCGCGCGTTTCCATGCCGACGCCGAAGCCGTCTACTCCTACGAAGGCACCCACGAGATCAACGCCTTGATCGTAGGCCGCGCCCTCACCGGCGCCAGTGCTTTCACCAATTAGATCTCTTCAAACAACAAAACAGGAGGCAAAGATGCCCAATCTCGTCGTCGATTTCGACACCCTGCTCACCATGTCCGGCAAGGACCTCGGCACCACCGACTACCGCGAAATTACGCAGCAACAGATCAACCTGTTCGCCGATGCCACTGACGACCAACAGTGGATCCACGTGGATCCCGAACGCGCCAAAGACGGCCCCTTCGGTGCGCCGATCGCGCACGGCTTCCTCACGCTGTCCCTGATCATCCCGTTCTGGGGCGAACTGTTCGACGTCGAGGGTGTGACCACCAAAGTCAACTACGGCTTGGACAAGGTGCGCTTCACCTCCCCAGTCAAGGTCGGCTCCAAGGTCCGCATGAAGGGCTCCATCGCCGAGGTCACTGAGGTCAAAGGCGGCGCCCAGATCAAGGTCAACGCCACGATTGAAATCGAAGGCCAGGAACGCCCCGCCGTCGTGGCCGAATTCCTCGCCCGCTTCTACAAATAAAACCTCCAACAATTTCCCTCCTCTCCCAAGGAACAGCCATGTCAGGACACACTGCGCTCGCACAGTCGAGCACGGCCGCCAAGCGCAAAGAAGCGCGCACGGTCATCATGTCCAGCTATCTGGGCAGCACCATCGAGTTCTACGACTTCCTGCTGTACGCAACGGCCGCAGCGGTTGCCTTCCCCAAAGTGTTCTTCGCCGGTACTGACGAGTGGGTGGGCGTCGTAGCTGCGTACGCCACATTCGCCGCCGGATATGTTGCCCGTCCCTTGGGCGGCATCATTTTCGGCCACTTCGGCGACCGCATAGGCCGCAAGGGCATGCTCATCGTGTCCATGGCGATGATGGGTATTGCCTCCACGTTGATCGGCCTGATTCCGGGAGCCAACGTCATTGGCCCGTGGGGAGCCGTGATCCTGGTGGTCCTGCGTGTCTGCCAGGGAATCGCCGTCGGCGGTGAATGGGGCGGAGCGGCGCTCATGGCCTTGGAGCATTCGGATCCCAAGCGGCGCGGCTTTGCGGCGTCGTTCGTGAACGCGGGCGCACCTACCGGGGCTGTCTTGGGCACTGTGGTCATGGGCATCTTCTCAGCCCTCCCGCAGGACGCGTTCCTGGCATGGGGGTGGCGTGTGCCGTTCCTGTTGTCCTTCGTGCTGCTGATCGTGGGCATGTTCGTGAGGTTGCGGGTTTCCGAGAGCCCCATCTTCGCCGAGGCAGTGGCCAAGGAAAGCGCCCAAGGGACCAAGCGCAAGATCCCGCTCCTGGAAGTTCTGAAACGCCCCAAAGCGCTCATCATGATCATGTTTGCCGGTGCTGCGGGATTCGGTCTGCAGGTAGTGCTGCCCACGTTCTCCGTGACCTACGCCGTATCCAAGGGCGCACCACAGCAGGGCGTTCTCTATGCCTTCGCAGGAGCCTCTGCCATCTCCATCCTGTTCGTCCTGCTGGGTGGCAGGCTCTCCGACCGCTTCGGCCGCCGCCCCGTGATGGTCACCGGCCTGGCCCTGTTCATCCTTTACCTCTTCCCGATGTTCGGGATGCTCAGTTCCGGCAACATCGCCTTGGTTTTCCTGGCCTTCACGGTGGCGCTGGTTCTGCATTCGTCCCTCTACGGACCGCTTGCGGCGTTCGTTTCCGAGCAGTTCGGCACCACTAACCGCTATACCGGCGCTGCCGTTGGCTATCAGCTGGCAACCTTGATCGGCGCAGGCTTCACACCGGGAATCGTTGCCGGACTTTACAAGGACGCCGGCCAGAGCATCGTCCCCGTGGTGGTGTTCCTGTCAGCCATGTCGCTGGTATCGATTGTCTTCATCCTGCTGACGCGGGAGTCTAAGAACAACGACCTCTCTACGGTCAGTTAGGAGTAGCGCACCATGGACAACAACGGAGTTGGATCCTGGCTGCACCGGCGCCGGATCAAGTCCGGTACCAAAACGGCCGTCATTTCCGGTGAGCAAGCGCTGAGCTATGCAGACCTCGCAGACCGGGCCGACCGCTTGGCCAACGCCTTCAAGGACAGGGGGGTCTCCAAGGGGGACAGAGTGGCCTACCTCGGCGAGAATCACCCGTCTTTCGTGGAGACGTTCTTCGCTTGCGGACTGCTGGGCGCCATCTTCGTCCCGTTGAACACCCGCTTGGCGGCTCCGGAGCTGCAGTTTCAATTGCAGGACTCCGGCGCGCGGCTCCTGGTCAACGCCGATGCCCTGGACGTCGTGGCCTCCGCGTCCGTGACCGACACAGTGGTAACCCACCGTCTTGTAGTGGCGCCCGACGACGGCACTGACGGTTCCGCTCTCACGCTGCCATCCGGCGTCGAGCGCTATGGCGAGGTGCTTGAGGCTGCTACCGCGGTGCCGCTCGATGAGACCGTGACGCTGGACGACGCCGCCATGATCCTCTATACGTCCGGCACCACCGGCAAGCCCAAAGGCGCGCTGCTGACGCACGGCAACATCACCTGGAACTGCATCAACACGGTGGTGGATATGGACCTGAACCGCAACGATGTAGCGCTCATGATCTCGCCGCTGTTCCACGTCGCGTCCCTTGATATGGGTCTGCTTCCCATGCTCCTCAAAGGTGCAACGGTGGTGCTTGAAGCGAAGTTCGACGCCGGTCGGGTCCTGGAACTGGTGGGCAAGCACAAAGTCACCACACTCAACGGCGTGCCCACCACCTTCCAAATGCTCTGCGACCATCCCGGATGGTCGACGGCGGACCTCACGTCCCTGGACAAGCTCACCTGCGGCGGGTCGGCGGTACCGGGCAGGGTCCTGGAAGCATATGAGGCCCGCGGTATTGGATTCACCAGTTGTTATGGCATGACCGAGACCGCGCCTGGCGCAACGATGCTGCCGGTATCGCGGTCCAAGGAGAAGGCCGGATCTGCCGGGCTGCCGCACTTTTTCACGGACGTGCGGATCGCCGGTCCGATGGGCGGCGTTGCTCCCGCGGGCGAGGTAGGGGAAATCCAGATCTCCGGGCCCAACGTGATCAAGGAGTACTGGAACCGCCCGGAAGCCACCGCAGACAGCTACGCGGATTCCTCGTGGTTCCGCTCCGGCGACATGGGCCATCAGGACGGGGAGGGATTCCTGTTCGTGTCCGACCGGATCAAAGACATGATCATCTCCGGCGGCGAGAACATCTACCCGGCCGAAGTGGAGGCTGCCATTGCGGAGTTGCCCGCTGTAGGGAGTGTGGCGGTGATTGGCGTTGCCGACGACACTTGGGGTGAAGTGCCCCGCGCCATCGTCACCCTGCGGGCCGGAAGTTCCCTGACCGAGGAGCAACTGCGCTCGCATCTTGACGGCCGGCTGGCGCGGTACAAGATCCCCAAGTCAGTGGTGTTCGTCGCGGAAATGCCCCGCACTGCCAGCGGCAAGATCCGCAAGACGGACCTGCGGAAGCACTACGCCCTGTGACGACGTTCCCCGGGTTCGGTGGAAATCGACGTCTTTACCGTCGGGTAAGAAGGGATCTGGGGGCGTCTGCCTGCCGACATATTCCGTTATCAGGCTAAATTCGGGTTAATTTCATCCATCGAACTGCCTAATTGGCCTCAGGGGCATTACGATAGGCACGACTCATCACCTGAGTACGAACGCATCGTAACGACTCACACCTAACCCCGGGGGATATACCAATGAGCACTTACCCGCAACAACCGCAGCAGACCCAGCCCTACGCAGCACAGACCGGCGAACCGCCGCTGTGGGCACCGTACTACGGCGCTCCGATCGGTGCCGCCGTCAAGCGTTTCTTCAAGAAGTACACCGCGTTCAGCGGCCGCGCCAGCCGCAGTGAATACTGGTGGGTGGCACTGGTTCTGGGTGTCGTGGGCTTCGTCCTGCAGATCCTCACGCTGGTTCTCGGCAGCGCCGGAGCCACCGTTTCTGCAAGCGGAACCACCACTCCTGGCCCGGGCTCTGTTGTCGGCCTTATTCTGGCCTTCATTTTCTACCTGGCAATCCTCATCCCGTCCATCGCCCTGCTGGTTCGCCGTCTCCATGACGGCAACTTCAGTGGTTGGATTGCGCTGATTGGCCTGATTCCCGGCTTGGGCGGACTTGCTCTCTTCATCTTCGCACTGCTGCCGTCCAACCCGGCCGGCCAGCGTTTTGACCAGCCGACTGCATAGTCAGCCGCGCAGCAAGTAATTCGTTTCAAGGAAAAGGGCGGCACCTCGTGTGCCGCCCATTTTCGTGCCCTCTCTGTCCTCTTCACCGTTCCGCCACGGCGGTCATGACATGCTGTGACTGATGCGGACCGAGCCCCAATGACGAGGAGTGCCATGCCCTACCCTCCACGCAGGCAAACCATCAGGCGATGCGCCGTGGTGGGCGGTGGGATCATCGGTGTTGCGGTGGCCAGGGAGCTCGCCACCACACTCGACGGCGTCCAGGTCACCATTTACGAGAAGGAAAACCGGCTCGCGGCACACCAGACAGGCCACAACTCCGGCGTGGTCCATGCAGGCCTCTACTACGAGCCCGGCGGACTGAAGGCAAGGCTGTGCCGCAGGGGCGTGGAGTTGCTGCAGGAATTCTGTGCCACGAAGAACCTTCCCTATGAGGCCTGCGGCAAGTTGGTCATCGCCCAGACACCGGAGGAATCCACGCGTTTGGACACCATCTTCGCCCGGGCCACAGCCAACGGGGTCCCCGGAGTGCGGATGTTGGGCGGTGAGCAGATACACGAGGTGGAGCCGAACGCCGTCGGACTTTCTGCCTTGCACTCGCCGGAAACAGCGATCGTCGACTACACGGCCATCACCGAAGCGCTCGCTGGCGACGTTCGGGCCACGGGCGGGACCATCCGGCTGGGGCAGGAAGTTGTGGCGCTGGAGCAGCAGGCCAGTGGGGTAGTGGTGACCACCAAGGATGGCGGGGAACACTATGACCTGGTGGTGGTGTGCGCAGGGCTCCAGTCGGACCGACTGGCTGAGGCGACCGGCGAGTCTGCGACCCCAAAAATCGTCCCGTTCTTCGGCCAGTACTTCCTGGTGGGCCCCGAAGCCCGCCACCAAGTGAAGGGCTTGATCTATCCCGTGCCGGACCCCAAACACCCGTTCCTCGGCGTGCATCTGACTAAGCGGATTGACGGCGAGATGATGCTTGGTCCCAATGCGTTCATCTCGTTGGGGCGGGAGTCCTATGCCTGGAACAAAGTGACGTTGCGCGATGTCGCCAGCTACGCGCTCTTTCCGGGCTTCTGGAATTTTGCCCGGCAGAATGTGCCGTCGGCGGTCCGCGAATTCCAGACCGTGGTGAGCCGGAAGAAATTCATCCGGGAGGCGATGCGCTTTGTTCCGTCGTTGGAAGGCGCCAGCATACTGCCCGGCACCCGTGGCGTGCGCGCACAGGCCATGAACAGTGATGGCTCGCTGGTGGACGACTTTGTGATTGCACGACGCCGGGACACCGTTTTGGTGCGTAACGCACCATCGCCGGGGGCGACGTCGTCGATGGCCATCGCGGAGTACATCGTGGAGCAGGCGCTGCAGGACTGACAGTTAACACGCCCGTGACGCAGCAGAAACCGCCTCCACATCAGGGCTGGATACGGTTGCCGCATGATCGCTTCACTGGCCTCGCTGGCAACCCGCATTGGCACCACCCTGGGGGCCTGGATCGAGGCTGCGTACGTCCTGGATTGCTCTGAAGTGGAGTCCGGGGACGAGCACCGTCTGGCGTGGCTGCCCGCGCTGAGCGGCGTGACGGTGGCCAGCGCCCAGGCCATCCAATCGCACACTGTAAGGGTGCATCCAGAGCCGTAGAGAACGCGCGAAAGCTGCTGAATGTTGCGTTGGGCACACTATTCGTTGATCGCGGGTACTATGCCCTAAACTGCTTCACTGAGGTGCCGGAATAGGCACTATGCAGCAACGAAAGCGAACCCTCAATGGCTACTGATTACGACGCCCCGCGCAAGACCGAAGAAGACTCTCCGGCTGAATCTCTTGAGGCTCTTCAGGCATCCCGTGGCAACGCTGCACAGACTGCAGTGATTGACGTCGAAGAAAACGATACTGCCGAAGGAATCGACCTTCCCGGTGCTGATCTTTCCGGTGAAGAACTGACCGTCATTGTTGTCCCGGAGCAGTCGGACGAATTCACCTGTGGTTCCTGTTTCCTGGTCCGTCACCGGTCCCAGATTGCCCTCGAAAAGAACGGTCTCAAGTTCTGCAAGGACTGCGAAGGCTAGATAACGCCCGGGTCTCGTTATCTTCGATCACGAACATGGGTACGAAGGCTCTGGAAACTGCCCGCGTCGGCCGTAAAAGCGTTCTTTGACCGCCCTCCCGTGACCACCTTGTTGTCCCTTTAACGGTTATGCGCCGAAGCGGCAACAACCGGTCCCAGGTGGCTTTTGCCCTCCTACTGTTGAAGTATCAACTTCGCCTGAAGGGGGCACAAAAAATGAGGAAAATTGGAGCGGGCCTGGCAGCCGTCCTGGCCGTTGCCGGACTCGGTCTGGCTGCGCCGGGGCCAGCCTCGGCAGCATCTTACTGCGGAATTTCCTGGGGTTCGTTGGCCAAGGCCGACCCCGACATGAGTTCCGCCAACGTCACCAACGTCCGCACGGGCCAGCAGCCGTGTTTCGACCGCTTGGTGATCGATATGACGGGCAAAGTGGCCGGTTACTCCGTGCGATATGTCCCGGTAGTCACCCAGGACGCCACCGGCTACCCCATCCCCGTGCTGGGTGACGCAGACCTGCAAGTGGTGGTCACTGCGCCGTCTTATAACCAGTACAGCGAGCCTACCTACCTGCCCGCAGCCAAAGCGGAGCTCTCCAACGTCTCCGGCTACCAGACCTTCCGCCAGGTGGTTTATGCCGGCAGCTTCGAGGGCACCACGAGCATTGGGCTGGGTGTCCGTGCCCGGCTTCCGTTCAGGGTCTTTACCTTGGACGGGCCCGACGGCGGGTCCCGCCTGGTAGTGGACGTCGCCCACCGCTGGTAATTGAAGCCGCGGGATCGCCGGGAATGTACGAAAGCGGCCAGTTCGCCGGAACTTTCCGGGTGAACTGGCCGCTTTTCAGCGTTTTCGACGCTCGTTATTCAGGCACCACCAAAGCAGGGGTGTCCTTCCGGATGGTCTCGCCGCGGAAGAACCCGGGACGGACGCGGGACATGATCAGCATGACCACCGCACCCAAAGCCAGGATTCCGATGCCGAGGACGAATACCAGTCCCACGCCGAAGATCTCGGACCCACTGCCAAACTCCGGAGCCCAGCTGTCCACGGCGGTCTGCAGGAACACCACGAACAGGCCTACGCCACCGAACAGCGGGCATACGAGCCGCAGGAAGAAGTTCCGGGCACTGGCGAACACGCTGTTACGGAAGTACCACACACAGGCGATGGCCGTGAGCCCGTAGTAGAAGCAGATCATCAGGCCCAAAGCCAGGATGGTGTCGTTCAGGACGTTCTCGCTGATCACGTGCATCACCGCGTAGAAGCCCGCGGACAGGACGCCGGCCGCAACGGTGGCGAAGCCCGGCGTCGAGAACTTCTTGCTCATGTGGCTGAAGCGCTCCGGCAGGGCCCCGTAGTGCGCCATGGCCAGCAGGCTGCGAGACGGTGACGTGAAGGTGGACTGCAGGGACGCCGCGGAGCTGGAGAGCACGGCGAGGGACATGAGGATTGCGAACGGGCCCATCACCGGTGACGCGAGTGCGGTGAAGACGTTTGCGTGGTTTTCCTCGTTGTTCAGGCCGATTCCTGTGTCACCCACACCGGCAAACATCATGGTGGCGATGGTGACCAGCAGGTAGATGCCCAGGACTATGACGGCCGTGAGCGTGCCTGCGAGTCCGGCGGTCTTCTTGCCGTTGGCGGTCTCCTCGTTCACGGTCAGGCAGACATCCCAGCCCCAGTAGACGAAGATCGACAAAGAGATGCCGGCTGCGATCTGGCCGAAGGTTTCGATTTTGGTGACGTCGAACCAGTCCCAGCTGAAGGGAACAGCCGTCTCGGATGTGGACCAGTTGGCAAATGCCATGCCCACGAAAAGTCCCAGGACCAGCAGTTGGAAGCCCACCAAGCCGTACTGCACAATCTTGGTGGTGTGCAGGCCTCGGTAGCTGATCCAGACCGCCAAAGCTACGAATACGAAGCACGTGGCGACGTTCAGGAGCTTGTTGGAGGCGAGATCGGCGAGTTCTGGTGAGCCGGTGGCCTGCGCCAGGAACAGATAGAAGAAGTCCACGGCGACGCCCGCCAGGTTGGACAGGACAATGATGTTGGCCGCGAGCAGGCCCCAGCCACCCATCCAGCCCACCCACGGGCCGAACGCCTTGGTGACCCAAGTGAACGTGGTGCCGCTATCAGGGGAGTCTGCGTTGAGTTCCCTGTAGGCGAGCGAAACCAGGATCATCGGGATGAAGCCGATCAGGAAGATCACGGGCAGTTGCAGCCCCACTTCGTTGACAGTGGGGCCCAGGGCGCCCGTCAGCGTGTACGCCGGGGCGATGGTTGAAATGCCAAGAACGACGACGGCGAGGAGCCCCAGCTGCCCCGTCTTCAGTCCCTTGCCGCTGATGTCGTGCGACGTTGCAGCGTCGCTGCCGCTGCGGCGGATTGTCTGGCTCATAAGAGGCCCTTTCTAGATGGCCGAAGGCTGTTGCTGCGTGTTGCGGTGGATGCCGCCGCCCCGGGCGAAAAGTTCGCGCGTGTCAACACCGATCACGCGGCGTCCGGGGTAGGCGTCGGGAATGCGGAGTGCTTTCCCGTCCACGGGGTCGTTGAAACTGCAGGGAACTTGGAGGATGGCGGGGTACGTGTCCCGGGCTCGACGCGGGCCCGGGTATGGGGGCTTCGAGGCAGGTAGGTTTCAATCATGGCGGCATGTACTCCGGTGAGACGACAGTCACTAAATGAATAGCGTTCATTTAGTATGGCGTGAGTCACTCCCAAAGTGCAAGGCGCCGACCGGATGGCTTCCCTTCATGACTGGCATCCGGTACCGGGGGGCGCTTGCCGGGTTGGCCGAAGCCTCCAATAATGTCGGTGCCTCCTGGGAGAGTTGGGGCATGGAGCAGATCCGGGAAGGGCAGGCGAAGACGGCGGGGGTGTCTGCTGTGCCGCTTCTTGCTGTTTCCCGGGGCGTGGGCCGGTCTGGGAGTTCAGTTCAGTCCGGAAGTTCGGTTCGGCCTGGTTCAGTTCAGTCCGGCACTGTCAGCGGCGATTTGATTAGTCAGTTGCGGGTGTTGGAGGAGATGAAGTCGGCTATCTCCGGTTTGCAGGCGCAGATTGCTGTGGCGTTTGATTTGGCGCAGCGTGCCGAGCAGGCCGGGGCCGGGGTGCCCGCGGCGGAGCGTGGCAAGGGCGTGGGGGCGCAGGTGGCGTTGGCACGGCGGGAATCCCCCAATCGGGGAGCGAGGTTGTTGGGCTTGGCGAAGGCCTTGGTGATGGAGATGCCGCGCACCCTGGCGGCGCTGAGCAAGGGCCAGTTGAATGAGTGGCGGGCGACGCTGCTGGTGAAGGAAGCAGCGTGTTTGTCGGTGGAGGGCCGGGCTGCGGTGGATGCCGAACTGGCCCCTGATACCGGGACTTTCGAGGGTTTCGGTGACCGGGCCCTGGTCGCTGCGGTGAAAGCGGCCGCGTACCGTCGTGATCCACGGTCGGTGGCGCAACGGGCCAGCCACGCCGCCACGGAACGGTCGGTGAGTCTGCGCCCGGCGCCGGACACCATGACTTATCTGACCGCGCTCCTGCCGGTCGCCCAAGGGGTGGCCGCCTATGCGGCGTTGACCCGGGCCGCTGATGCGGCCCGTTCCAATGGGGATCCCCGGGGCCGCGGGCAGGTCATGGCCGACACCCTGGCCGAACGCCTCACCGGCACACCCGGCGGGGCCGCCGGGGTTGAACTCCAGCTCGTCATGACCGACCGGACCCTGTTCCAAGGCGACTCCGAACCGGCTAGGCTCCACGGCTACGGCATCGTCCCCGCGGAATGGGCCAGAACCCTGATCGGCGCAGAAGAACCCCACACCGGGGCCGGGACCAAAGCACGGGCCGACGAAGAGCAGGACTTCGCGGTCTGGGTCCGGCGGCTCTACACCGCACCCGGGAGCGGGGAACTGCTGGCCATGGACTCCAAAGCACGGCTCTTCCCGCACCGACACCGGCGATTCATCCAAGCCCGGGACCACACCTGTAGGACGCCGTACTGCGACGCGCCCATCCGGCACATCGACCACATCGTGCCCTGGCACTCCGGCGGAACCACCACCCTGGACAACGGCGCAGGGCTGTGCGAAGCGTGCAACCACACCAAAGAAAACCCCGGCTGGACCGCCACAGCCCTGCCCGCATCCACCCACACCCTGCACATCACCACACCCACCGGACACACCTACCACTCCAAAGCCCCACCACTCCCCGGACACCGACCCACCAGAACATGATGCAGGGAAGTTGGAATAGCTGCCCGGAGGGGACCCGATGGGCCTTTTCGCCCCCGTTGCCGGGCCGCTTTGCGCCTAGGGAGTCAGCGTCGGCAGAGTGAGGATTTCGGCTTCACCGTCGGTGATGGCGATGGTGTGCTCGCTGTGCGCTGTACGGCAGCCTGTCACGCTTCGGAGCGTCCAGCCGTCGGCGTCTGTAACCAATTGTGCGGTGTCTGCCATCACCCAGGGCTCCAAGGCGAGAAGCAAGCCCGGGCGGAGTTTGTATCCACGGCCGGGTCGTCCCATATTGGGAACGTGGGGATCCTGATGCATGGTTGACCCGATGCCGTGGCCGCCGAACTCGGTGTTGACGGGGTAGCCGGCGTCACTGAGGACCGACCCGATGGCATAAGAGATGTCTCCGATGCGGGCGCCTGGCCGGGCAGCCGCAATCCCGGCTCGCAGGGCGCGTTCGGTGGCGTCAATCATCGCAACGCTCTCGGATGGCTTGGATGTACCCACAATGAAGCTGATCGCCGAGTCGGCTGCGATTCCATCTTTCAAAACAGCCAGATCGAGGGTTAGCAGGTCACCTTCGGCCAGTGCGTAATTCCGGGGCAGGCCGTGCAGGACGGCATCGTTGACGCCTGTGCAGATGTAGTGGCCGAATGGTCCGCGGCCGAAGGAAGGAGCGTAGTCGACATAACAGGAGACGGCCCCGGCTTCGAGGATCATGGACTTGGCCCAACGGTTTATATCCAGGAGATTCGTGCCCACAGTTGCCCGGCTCTTCAGCGTCTGCAGGATGTTGGCAACCAGCGCGCCCGCCTCTCTTGCCCGGTCCAGTTCGGCGTGGCTCAGGATCTCAATCATTCGGCACCTTTCTCGTGTGTGACCAATAACTATCCCGGCCATATTATCCCGGTATTACAATTGGAGCCATGGTCAGGTTGCCGCTAACACCCGCAGAGGCCGAGCGTGGACAGCGTCTCGGTGCCCTGCTGCGCCGCGCCCGGGGTGACCGCTCGATGCTCGAAACCGCTCTCGACGCCCGGGTATCACCGGAAACGCTGCGGAAGATCGAGTCGGGCAGGGTGGCTACTCCGGCATTTCCAACGGTGGCCGCGATTGCTGACGTCCTTGGATTGTCCCTTGATGAGGTGTGGGCAGAGATTAACCGCCCTGCGCCCGATGCTGAGCCGGCGGCTTCGCGCCGGAACGCTCGGGAATGGCTTGCCTCCTAGTCCCACCGGGTGCCCTTCCTATCGCTTGGGTCGTGCCCGCACGTGAAGGCGTTCGCCTTGCTGGCCGAACAGGGTAAGGAGCTCGACGGGCTCTGACGTGGCACTGGCAAACCAGTGCGGGGTTCTGGTGTCGAATTCCGCCACCTCGCCCGGCTTGAGGACAAAGTCGTTCCCGCCCAACACCAGCCTGAGCTTGCCGTTGAGGACATACACCCAGTCGTAGCCCTCATGTGACTGCGGCGTCGGGGTCTCTTTACCCGTGCCACTCTTCAGGACCATCTTGAACGCCTGGATTCCGCCGGGGCGTCGAGTCAAAGGAACTGCGGTTCCCCACTCGTGAATGTGCGGCTTGAGGTGAATGCGGGGATCACCTGTTTGCGGGGCGTCAATCAATTCTTCGAGGGGGACTTGATGCAGCCTGGCTATGGGGAGAAGAAGTTCAAGTGTTGGCTTGCGTTGGCCCGATTCCAACCTGGACAGCGTGCTGACGGAAATGCCTGTCCCTTCCGAGGCTTCTGCGAGGGTCACGTTGCGCTGGGTCCGCAAGGCGCGCAGGCGAGGGCCGACGGCATCGAGCATGGTGCTGAAATCGGTAGTCATGCCCTCAGTTTGCCATATTGGCAAATTTCCTTGCTGATTTATTCGGCCGTGGCCAACCATGGAAGGAGCGGCGAAGGGCCGCTGGATACGCCTGGAGGCACAGTGAGCGAAGAAGTAACAGACCGTCAGATGGCCGGGGAGTATGACGTCGTTGTGGTGGGAGGTGGCGCAGCTGGGTTAAGTGCCGCCGTGACGCTGGGCAGGGCCTTGCGGTCCGTCCTCGTCATCGACGCCGGAGAGCCCCGGAACGCACCCGCCGCCGGGGTTCACGGATTCCTTTCCCGGGACGGAATCGACCCGCGGGAACTGCTGGAACTGGGGCGGACCGAAGCCCGGCACTACGGGGCGGACGTCGTGGAGGGCGTAGCCGTTGCTGCACGTTCGACGGCGGACCTCACCGCCGGGGCGGAACCAGCCTTCGAGGTGGAGTTGGCAGATGGCCGGACCATGGGTGCCCGCCGCTTGCTGGTCACCACGGGTTTGACGGACGTCCTCCCGGACATCGAGGGCATCCAGGAACGGTGGGGCCGCGATGTCCTGCATTGTCCCTACTGCCATGGCTGGGAGGTCCGGAACAAGGCGATTGGAATTCTGGGTTCAGGGCCGATGGCTTTGCATCAGACACTGCTGTTCCGTCAATGGAGCCCCAACGTCACGCTGTTCCTCAATGACGTTGTGGAGCCGACGGAAGAAGAATGGGAACAACTTGCTGCCCGTTCCATCACTGTGGTGGACGGCAAAGTCCAAGCACTGGAAGCCACTGACGACGCGTTGAGCGGTGTTGTCCTGGCTACGGGCAAAGTGATCCCCATGGAAGCTGTGGTGACAGGACCGCGTTTGGAGGCCCGGTCCACTGTGCTCGAGTCCTTGGGAGTTTCGTCGGTGGAACACCCCATGGGCATAGGAAGCCACGTGGAAGTGAGCCCCATAGGCGGCGCCACAACGGTGCCAGGTGTTTGGGCTGCGGGAAACGTCGCAGATCTCATGGGGCAGGTCATGGCTTCTGCAGCGTCAGGTGTCATGGCAGGCGCTGCCATCAATGCCGATCTCATCATGGAGGAGACCAAGTTGGCTGTGCGGGTAGTGCGCCAGGCGGCTCTATCCCACTAGGTCGGGTGCAGCCGCGCCGCACAGCGATCCAGTCGATTACAAAGCACAAAAGCATCGACGTGCATGCTCTGTCAGAGGACGATTGAAGGACAGCCGTTAAAGGAGGTTGGGTATGTGCTACGCGTACTACGACGACTTCGAGCGGCGCACGAAGTCGGACTCCGCGCGCAAGCCCGAGACGCACACGTCTGACGCAAAGAAGGAAGATGCTCCGGCGGAGAGCCGTCAACGGACGGAAGGAACGTTGTGGGCTTTCCTGGCCCGCCGTCGCAGGGAATCCGAGGCTTCCGAACCGACGATGAACCGCGTCCGCGAGAAAGTCTAGGCATTCACTGACGCAGTCAAGAAAGCCGGACCTGATCGGACAAAAAGGTGAAGGCGCTGCGATGGCAGCGCCTTCACCTTTGCCGGCGGACTGGTTGGCTGGCGAAAACCCTAGGACGCAGCGCCGAGGAACTCCCGGGCCGCCGTCACCAGGGCTTCGGTTCCTCGCGCCAGCGTTGGCTGGATAACTGGCGCAAAGTATGGCGAGTGATTCGACGGTATGTCCTCGGGAAGGCGACCTGTTGAGGCGAACTCCTTGAACAAGGCAGGCTCGGCGCCACCCAGGAACCAGAACACCAGCGGGGCACCGGCAGCCGTGGCCAAGACTCCCACGTCCTCGCTTCCGGACACAGGTCCGGGGTCGATAATCTGTGTTTCACCAAACTTTGCCTTGAATACTGCCGACACCCTCTTGGTGGCAGCTTCGTCGTTGACTGTCAGCGGGAACCGTTCTTCGAAGTGGATTTCCGGTTCCTTGGGAGCCCCTGAAGCTGTGGCTTCCCCCTTGGCAATGCGTTCAATTGAACCGAGGATCTTATCCCTGGTGGCATCACTGAAGGTACGGACGCTGAGGCCCAGGGTTGCCGTTTCCGGGATGATGTTGTTCTTGGTCCCTGAGTGAATCTGCCCAACGGTCACCACCGCGGAGTCACTGGCTGCGAGTTCACGCGAGACGATGCCCTGCAACCTGACAGTAGTTGCAGCGGCCATCAATGCCGGGTCAACAGTGGTCTCCGGACGCGATCCGTGGCCCCCTCGTCCGTGCAGAGTGATGTTCAGGGAATCGGCGGACGCCATGGTGACGCCGGGACGCATGCCGAACCAGCCGGCGGGGAATGGGGCCACATGTTGGCCCAGGACGACGTCGGGTTTCGGCACTACGTCATACAACCCATCGGCAACCATGGTTTCTGCCCCGCCGCCCCATTCTTCTGCCGGCTGGAAGAGGGCTATCAGGGTGCCTTGCCAGTCATCACGCTGCGCGGCCAGGACCTCCACCGCGCCAACCAGGCAGCTCACGTGCACGTCGTGGCCGCAAGCATGCATGACGGGCATGTCCTTGCCCTCATGATCAACACCTACGGCCGTGCTGGCGTAGTCCAAACCCGTTGCTTCCTTGACCGGCAACGCATCCATGTCTGCCCTGAGCATCACCACCGGTCCGGGCCCATTGTCCAGAACACCAACCACTCCGGTCTTTCCGATATTGCGGTGAACCGTGAAGCCGAGGTCTTCAAGATGGCCCGCGGCGATCCCCGCTGTACGGGTCTCCTGGAAGGATAATTCGGGATGGGCATGCAGGTCTTTGTAGAGCTCTTCGAGGTCAACGGTCATGAGTCTGCTCTTTTCGTTCGACGCCTAGGTCTGGCCAGTGTATCCAGCCCAAAGCTGCAAAGGCTGGGAAGCCCCGGCACACTGGATGGCATGAAAGATTCTGAATCAGTCACCACTCAGCAATCCACGGTGGAGGAGTGGACCAAGGCCTTGGCCGAGTCCACCGGTTCGCCGGGCGGAGGTGCCGGCACCGGGGTCATGCTCTCCATTGCGGCCTCGTTGACGTCCATGGTCGCCGGATACACCGAGGCGGAAGAGGCCCAGCGTGAACAGCTCGGTGACATCCACGCCCGGGCCCATGCACTCCGCCAAACCGCGCTTCAACTAGCCGACGACGACGCGTCAGCCTCCAACGCTTTCGGCGCCGCCTTCCGCCTGGACCCCGGACCCGAACGAGAGGATGCCATCCACCAGGCATCCGTCGATGCCGCGAAAGCATCCGCGGTCCTTGGCGAGAGGGCCATTGACGCTATTGAAGATCTCGGCTGGCTCGCTTCCCACGGCAACCCCGCGCTGATCGCCGACGTCGTAGTGGGCTTCGGAGCCCTCCGGGCAGCAATCGCCGGAGCCCGAACCAATGTGAGCTTCGACCTCGCATCCTTGACCTCCGCGGGCGCCACGATGGAGGAAGTCCGGGAACAACATCCGGAACTATGGAACACCGTCAGCCGGCTCAGCGACGCCCTCGAAAGAATCGACCAACTGACCGCCGGCGTCGACAAGAAAGCGGCGCCAACGGAAGACTTGTGAGGCCCGGTTTGCGTGGCAAATCCCCACGGGACCACGCAAAGCGGGCCTCACAACGGTAATACCGGGCCTATTACTGCGCCTTCGGCACACGCCGGAGCACGACGGCGGCGAGCACTGCCGCGCCGGCCATCAGGACCAGCCCGATCGCCGCAGTGATGTGGACGCCGGACTCGAAGGCTGACCGGGCGGCGACTGTCAACGCTTCCGACAACGGCGCCGGGAGTGCGGCTGCCGCATCAACAGCACCGGCGAGGGTTTCCCCTGACTTCCCGGCGGCCTGCGAGGAGACGCCGTCCGGAATGATGAGGTTGTGCTGGTAGGAAGCCGTAAGGATCGAGCCGAGCACAGCCGTTCCCAGAAGTGAACCCAGTTCATATCCGGTCTCGGAAATGGCCGAGGCCGCGCCGGACTTGTCTGCAGGTACCGAGGCCAGGATGAGGTCGTTGGAGATAGTCTCCGCGGCACCGACGCCCACGGCGAGAACGGTCAGTGCCGACAGCAGGAATACGGGTCCGCTGCCGTGATCGCCCACCACCACAATCAAGTAACCGACGGCGCTGAGCGTCAGGCCCGCGGCGACAACGAACCCGGGCCGGACACGCTTGACCAGCGGGACCACCAGCAGGCCTGCGATGACCGTTGCCAGGAGGGCGGGAATCATGGCGATACCAGCCTCCATGGGGGACTGGCCCTCAACGAGTTGCAGGTGCTGGGCGAAGAAGTAGATAAAGCCCGTCATGGAGAACAGGGACAAGACGTTCGCGATGATTGCCGTGCTGAACACCTTGTTCTTGAACAAGGAAACGTCCAGCATGGGGTTCGCAATCCGCTGCTGGCGGCGAACGAACAGGATGCCCATCACCAGGCCGAAGACCATGAAAGCTGCAGCCGATGCTCCGAAGCCGTGAACTGCGAATTCCTTGATGCCGTAGACAAACGGGGCCATGGTGACGACGGACAAGAGGATGCTGGGCACATCCACGCGCCCAGGATTTGAGTCCTTGGACTCGGGAATCAGGACCCGGCCGAAAGCCAGCAGCGGCAGGAGCAGGAAAGCGGCGACCAGGAAAACAGCACCCCACCAGAAGTGCTCCACCAGCCACCCACCAAAGATGGGGCCAAGGGCGGCGCCACCCGAGAAGCCTGCAGCCCAGACGGCGATGGCGAGCCGGCGCCGGTTGGGATCGGTGAAGATGTTCCGGATCAGGGACAGGGTTGAAGGCATCAGCATGGCACCGAAGACACCAAGGCCGGCGCGGCCGGCGATCAACCACTCGGCGGAGGGTGCGAAGGCTGTAGCAGCCGAAACCGCAGCGAAGCCCGTGCTGCCGATCAGCAGCAGCCGCCGTCGTCCGATCCTGTCGCCCAAGTTACCCATGGAGACGAGCAACGCGGCGAGGACCAGAGGATAGGCGTCAACAATCCAGAGCAGTTGGACGCCGCCCACGTCCAGGGACCGGGCGATCTCAGGCAGGGCGAAGGTGAGCGCGGTGTTGTCGACGGCCACCAGCAGCACCGGAAACATCAGGAGTGCCAGCGCCGTCCAGTCGCGCCACGGTGCTGCCAGGCCCATATCGGGACGAGCGGAACGGGGTGTTTGGGTTGAGGACGGCGAGAACATGTCCCTTACTATACCGTCCAGACGGTACAGTTACAAATAGAACCCACTAAGCCTTTAGGGAATGATGGACACATGCCACGAAAACCAGTTGCCCGGGACGCTGTCCTGGACGCCTTTGAAGCCCTCCTGATTGAAGTGGGGGAGCGGGCTGCCACCCTCGACGCTGTCGCCAAGAGGGCAGGGGTGTCCAAAGGTGGGCTGCTCTACCACTTCCCCAACAAAGAAGCGCTGATCACGGCACTCTTGGAGCGACTGGACCTGCTCGCAGATGAAGACACCGAGCTGATGAAGGCTGCCCCTGATGGCTCCGCCGCCTACTTCATCCGGTCCTCACTCTGGGCGGATACCCCCATGGACCGGGCGTTCGTCGCCGCCACCAGGCTGGCTGAGGTTGCCCACGAAGAAACCCGCCGCAGATTTGCTGCCATCCAACAGCGGTGGCTGGATGTGCTGGCAGAAGACGTTGGGCCGGAGGTTGCCAAGGCCGTCAGTTACATGGGAGACGGCCTCTACTTCAACGCAATCTTCGAAGGCGGCCAGGAAGGCGGCAACGCTGGGCGGGAGGCCGACGTCGAAATCCTCCTGGGAGTCCTGGAGCGGCTGCGGAAGTAGAGGTTCATCCATTTGCTGCAAAGCCCGGCGCATAGGACAATTAAGTCTTGTGACGTGCCCAACGTGGTGCGCACCTACAACTGAACATGCCTTTGATCTGCGGCGGGAGAGTCCTGCACGTAAGTGATGCAGGCGCCGTAGGAGCAAACCCTCCCCAGGAATCTCTCAGGCCCACGCACCGCCGCGGCGAGGCAACTCTGGAAAGCAGCAGGCACTCAGCCCACCTCGGGGTGAATGAGCGCTGTGCTCACCGACGGTGCAAGCGATGTTGTTCACGCAATGGCGCGGAAACTCTCAGGTCCAATACAGAGCGGGGAGGAACCCAGCCACTGCGGCGTACCCAAACGCCGCCCAAGCAATGGAGTTCCTTCGTGACGGTTAGTTCTGCCTCCACCACCTTCGTCGATCGGCATATCGGCGCCCGCCGCCAGGCCGACATTGAGACCATGCTCAAGTCCGTCGGCTACGACACCGTTGATTCGCTGGTGGACACCGCCGTCCCGAACGACATCCGCCAGGACGTTGCCCTCACCCTGCAGAACGCTTTGAGCGAAGTTGAGGTTCTGGCCGAGCTCCGCAAGCTCGCGTCCAAGAACAAGACCGCCGTCCAGATGATCGGCCAAGGTTACTACGACACCGTGACGCCGCCGGTGATCCGCCGTAACATCCTTGAGTCTCCGGCCTGGTACACCGCCTACACCCCGTACCAGCCGGAAATCTCCCAGGGCCGTCTCGAGGCTCTCCTGAACTTCCAGACCATGGTCCAGGACCTGGTTGGCCTGCCGATCGCCAACGCCTCCCTATTGGACGAAGCCACGGCCGTGGCGGAAGCCGTGCTCATGATGCGCCGCGCCAACAAGAACAAGGCTGTCCAGGACGGCAAGACGGTCCTCGACGCCGACTGCCTCCCTCAGACCATCGCCATTGTGAAGGGCCGCGCTGAGGCTCTCGGCTTTGAGGTCGAGGTTGCTGACCTCTCGCTCGGTCTCCCGGAAGGTGCCATCAACGGCGTCGTGCTCCAGCAGCCCGGTGTTTCCGGCCGCGTGTTCGACCACTCAATTGTGATCGCCGAGGCCAAGGAGCGTGGCGCACTTGTCACTGTTGCTGCCGACCTCCTGTCCCTCACTCTTATCACCCCTCCGGGGGAGCAGGGTGCGGACATCGCTGTTGGTTCCGCGCAGCGCCTGGGCGTTCCGCTGTTCTTCGGCGGCCCGCACGCCGCGTACATGGCCGTCCAGAAGGGCCTGGAGCGTTCCATGCCCGGCCGTCTGGTAGGCGTTTCCAAGGACGACGCCGGTGTCCCCGCCTACCGCTTGGCGCTACAGACCCGCGAGCAGCACATCCGCCGCGAGAAGGCCACGTCCAACATCTGTACCGCGCAGGCGCTGCTCGCCATCGTCGCTTCGATGTACGCCGTTTACCACGGCCCCGAGGGCCTGAAGGCGATCGCCGAGACCGCCCACAGCCACGCACGGACGCTCGCAGCGTCACTGAAGGCCGCCGGCGTCGAGGTCCTGCACGGTTCCTTCTTTGACACCATTACTGTGCGCGTCCCGGGCAAGGCCGCGGAGATCGTCGCCGCCGCCGAGGCCAAGGGCATCAACCTGCGCGGCGTCGACGCCGACACGGTTGGTATCTCGGTTGATGAGACCACGACGTCCGGGATTGTCGGCGACGTCGTAGCGGTCTTTGGTGCTTCGGTGGCCGAAGCTGCTGAAGGCTTGGCTCTTGAAGCTTCCGTGGAGCGCACCAGCGACTTCATGCAGCACCCGGTGTTCAACACCCACCGCTCCGAAACCCAGCTTCTCCGCTACATCCGCAAGCTCTCAGACCGCGACCTCGCGCTGGACCGCACCATGATCCCGCTTGGTTCCTGCACCATGAAGCTGAACGCCACGGCTGAGATGGAAGCCATCTCCTGGCCGGAGTTCGCCTCCATCCACCCGTTCGCTCCGGATTCGCAGACCGAGGGCTGGCGTGAACTCATCACCGACCTCGAGTCGCAGCTGACCGAGATCACCGGCTACGACCAAGTCTCCATCCAGCCGAACGCCGGTTCCCAGGGTGAACTGGCAGGCCTGCTGGCCATCCGCGGCTACCACCTGTCCCGCGGCGACGAGCAGCGCAACGTCTGCCTCATCCCCGCCTCGGCCCACGGCACCAACGCTGCCTCGGCAGTGCTGGCCGGCATGAAGGTAGTGGTTGTGGCCACGGCGCCTGACGGCACCATCGACCACGTTGACCTCAAGAACAAGATTGAGGCCCACCGGGACGCCCTATCGGCCATCATGATCACCTACCCCTCCACGCACGGCGTGTACGACGCTGACGTCCGCGAGGTCTGCGACGCCATCCACGAAGCCGGCGGCCAGGTGTACATCGACGGGGCCAACCTCAACGCACTCGTCGGGCTCGCGCAGCCGGGCAAGTTCGGCGGCGATGTGTCACACCTGAACCTGCACAAGACCTTCTGCATCCCGCACGGCGGTGGTGGTCCCGGTGTTGGCCCGGTTGCTGCCAAGGCACACCTCGCACCGTTCATGCCGGGCGATGCAGCCTCTTGGACCGAAGGCAACGACGTCCCGATCTCCGCATCCCGGTTCGGTTCCGCCGGTGTCCTGCCGATTTCCTGGGCCTACGTGAAGCTCATGGGCGGCCAGGGACTCACCGAAGCCACCAAGTCCGCGCTGCTCGCTGCGAACTACATCGCATCCCGCCTCAACGACCACTTCCCGGTGCTTTACACCGGCGAAGGCGGACTCGTGGCCCATGAGTGCATCCTGGACCTCCGCGAACTGACCGCCAAGACCGGAGTCACCGCTGAAGATGTGGCCAAGCGCCTCATCGACTTCGGCTTCCACGCTCCCACCCTGGCCTTCCCTGTTGCCGGAACCCTGATGGTGGAACCCACCGAATCCGAAGACCTCGTGGAGATCGACCGCTTCATCGAAGCCATGATCACCATCCGCAAGGAAATCGACCAGGTGGCCCATGGCGACTTCGCGGTGGAGAACTCGCCGCTGCGCAAGGCACCCCACACAGCTGCCGCCGTCGTAAGTTCTGATTGGGACCGCGCGTACCCGCGCGAGCAGGCCGCGTTCCCGGTCCATCACCTGAAGCAGGACAAGTACTTCCCGCCCGTTGGCCGCATCGACGGCGCAGCCGGTGACCGCAACCTTGTGTGCTCCTGCCCTCCGATCGAAGACTTCGAAAACTAAGGACCCGGATATGTCTGAGAACTACACCGCGCTCTACGAAGAGCACAAGAAGCTCGGCGCGTCCTTTACCGACTTCGGTGGCTGGCAAATGCCCCTCAAATACTCGTCCGAATTGGCTGAGCACCACGCCGTCCGCAAGACCGCCGGCCTGTTCGACCTCTCCCACATGGGCGAAGTTTGGGTCACCGGTCCCGAGGCAGCCGCGTTCCTCGATTACGCCCTGGTAGGCAAGATCTCCGCCATGGCCATCGGTAAGGCCAAGTACTCGCTGATCTGCCAGGAGGACGGCGGCATCATCGATGACCTCATCACCTACCGTCGTGGCGAGGATAACTTCCTGGTGGTCCCGAACGCGGGCAACGCCAAGGTTGTGGCTGACGCGCTGTTGGAGCGCGCCGCCGGTTTCAATGTGGTTGTTGAAGACGCTTCTGCCGAGACCTCGCTGATCGCCGTTCAGGGTCCGCTTGCTGAAGCGATCCTCCTCCGCCTGGTGCCAGCTGAACAGCACGCACTGGTCACTGAACTCAAGTACTACGCGGCGGTTGACGTCCCGTTCACGTTCGACGGCGGCACTCAAGACCTGCTGCTCGCCCGCACCGGGTACACCGGCGAAGACGGCTTCGAGATCTTCGTGGCCAACGAATCCGCAGCAGCCCTGTGGCAGGCTATTGCTGCCTCCGCGAATGAAGGTGAGCTGATTCCGGCCGGGCTGGCATCGCGAGATTCCCTGCGGCTCGAAGCCGGTATGCCCCTCTACGGCAACGAACTCTCCCGCGAAGGCAACCCCTTCGCTGCAGGGCTGGGACCCGTAGTGGCGCTCTCCAAAGAAGGCGACTTCGTGGGCAAGGACGCACTCGCTGCCCTGAAGGCCGACGGCGCCGGCTCCACCAGCGGACGCAAACTCGTTGGCCTCAAGGGCCTCGGCCGCCGTGCCGGACGCGGCCACTACCCGGTCCTCAAAGACGGCGCAGTGGTTGGCGAAGTCACGTCCGGTCAGCCCAGCCCCACGCTCGGCTACCCGGTAGCGTTGGCTTATGTCGCCGTCGAGCATTCAGAGCTTGGCACCGCGCTGGACATTGACCTGCGGGGCAAGAGCGAGCCGTTCGAAGTCGTCGCACTGCCGTTCTACAAGCGCCAAAAGTAAGACTTTTTTGTACAGCACCTGCCCTTAAAGCACCCGCTAAAGGGCATGTGCTGTACAAAAACTCCAACGATTTTCATTCCCTCGACGTAAAGGAAACAGAATGCCCAAAGTAGCGCCCGAACTTCAGTACTCCGACGAGCACGAGTGGGTTTCCCGCGGCGAGGGGAACTCGGTGTCCGTTGGTATCTCCGAGGTTGCCACCGACGCACTGGGTGACATTGTGTACGTTGACCTGCCCGAGGTTGGTTCCTCTGTGACTGCCGGCGAGACCTGTGGCGAAGTTGAGTCCACCAAGTCCGTCTCGGACCTGTACTCGCCCGTTACCGGTGAGGTCACCGAGATCAACGACGCTGTTGTCGGCGACCCCGCCCTGATCAACAACGACCCCTACGGCGCCGGCTGGCTCTTCAAGGTTGCTGCTGAGTCCGAGGGCCCGCTGCTCACGGCCGAGGAATACGCCTCCAAGAATGGCGGAGACCTGTCCTAGGGATCCCGCCACGCAAGCCCGGTGGGCGTAGCGTGGTTTGTAGTAACTGAATAATTTGCGACGCCGGGTTGCCGCCTTTGGGGGCCATCCGGCGTCGTGCTTCGGTCGCCTTCCGCCACAAGCGGGATCGGCCATCCGGCAGGACCATCTGCCGGGACATCTCAAGTTTTATGAAGGAATCACGGCTATGGCTGTTGGTGTTTTCGATCTGTTCACTGTTGGTATTGGCCCGTCGAGTTCCCATACCGTGGGGCCGATGCGGGCCGGGGCGGTGTTTGCCGGCGAGTTGCGGGACGCTGGTGTCCTGGATTCAGTGGCGTCGTTGCGGGTTGACCTGTATGGGTCGTTGGCTGCGACGGGTCGTGGGCATGGGACCATGACGGCGACGTTGCTCGGACTTGAGGGCTATGATCCCGCGGAAATCCTGCCTGATCAGGTGGAGGAGCGTTTGGCCTCGATTGCTGAGACGGGTGTGCTGAACCTGGCTGGTGCCTTCGGTGAGGGTGTGGAGGTGCCGTACGCGGTGGAGGACATGATTCTGCATCCGTTGACGGTGTTGCCGCGGCATACGAATGGGATGAAGTTCGCTGTTTCCGATGCTGGGGGGAATGTTCTGCGAGAGGCGACGTTCTTCTCGGTCGGCGGTGGGTTCATTGTCCGGGAGGGTGAGGAGAACGCGGCTCAGCAGGAGTTGGAGGAGTCGAAGAAGGAGTTGCCGTTGCCTTTTAGGACGGCGGCGGAGTTGATGGGGCGGTGTTCGTCGAAGGGTTTGGGGATCAGCGACATCATGTTCATCAATGAACGGGCGTCCCGGT
Organism: Paenarthrobacter sp. 4246; assembly: GCF_040546855.1. Lineage (NCBI taxonomy): Bacteria > Bacillati > Actinomycetota > Actinomycetes > Micrococcales > Micrococcaceae > Paenarthrobacter > Paenarthrobacter sp. 4246. The sequence continues at coordinate 463,717 of NZ_JBEPOP010000002.1, read as the reverse complement.
CGGAGGAGGAGATCCGGGAGGGTTTGCTGCATATCTGGTCCGTGATGGAGGCCTGCGTTGAAACCAGTTTGAAGCGTGAGGGTGTGTTGCCGGGTGGGTTGCGGGTCCGTCGTCGTGCTCCTGATTGGTTGGAGCGGTTGTTGAAGGAGGACAAGGACCGGAACGATCCGAAGTATTGGCAGGAGTGGGTGAACCTGATCGCGCTGGCGGTCAATGAGGAGAACGCGTCCGGTGGGCGTGTGGTGACGGCGCCGACGAATGGTGCGGCGGGGATCATTCCGGCGGTGTTGTATTACGCGTTGAATTACGCCCCGGGCATGGACAAGGCTTCCCAGGCTGATAAGGACGATGTGGTGGTGAAGTTCTTGCTCGCTGCCGGTGCTGTGGGTGTGTTGTATAAGGAGCAGGCGTCCATTTCGGGTGCTGAGGTGGGGTGTCAGGGCGAGGTGGGGTCGGCGTCGTCGATGGCTGCTGCCGGGTTGGCTGAGGTGATGGGTGGTACTCCGGGTCAGGTGGAGAATGCTGCGGAGATCGCGATGGAGCATAACCTGGGGCTGACGTGTGATCCGATCGGTGGGTTGGTGCAGATTCCGTGTATTGAGCGGAACGCGATTGCTGCGGCGAAGGCGATCAACGCGGCGAAGATGGCGCTCTGGGGCGACGGAACACACCGGGTCTCGTTGGATGAGGTGATCGTGACCATGCGGGAAACGGGCAAGGACATGTCCCATAAGTACAAAGAAACAGCGATGGGCGGCCTCGCCGTCAACGTCGTCGAATGCTGAGTCTGTTTACTGTCAGTGCCTAGTGCCATGCTGTATCCATGAGCGGGGGATACGACAGGGATTTTTTGCGGGCACGCCTTGAGCTGCCCAGTCCGTCGGCAACGACGACTCTTTTGGACTACATCCACTTCTCCGTGCGCTTCCGGGCTGCCCGGAAGCTCGCGGCGATCGTGGGGGTTAACATCAGCGGCGCGGAGCTGAATCCCTTGGCCCGCGAGGGGACGTGGCATTTCGACGACAGGATCCCCAGGGAACAGCAGGCGGGCCCGGACGTCTACAAGAACAACGCGTTCGACCGCGGCCACCTGGTGAGACGTCTGGATCCCGTCTGGGGTGACGCGGCCACGGCCAAGAAAGCCAACCAGGACACGTTTGCCTTCACCAACGCTGCGCCGCAGGTGGATGACTTCAACCAAGGCAAAGAGCTGTGGGTAGGGCTCGAGGACCACGTGCTGAGCCACGCCGATGCCCACGACGCCAAGCTCAGCGTGTTCACGGGGCCCGTCTTCCTTGACGATGACCAGCCCTACCGCGGCGTCCAGATCCCGCGGAAGTTCTGGAAGATCGCCGCCTGGACCAACGATGCCAAGCTGGCCGCCGTCGGGTTCGTCCTTGACCAGTCGCCGCTGCTGGGCAAGGTCGAGCTGAGGAGGGCCATCGACCAGCGGCTCCTGGAAGGCGAACCACCTCCGCTGGGGCCGTTCCGGACCTTCCAGGTTCCTATTGGGCACATCGCCGACCTAACAGGACTCAGCCTCAGCCGGCTCACCAACGCGGACAGGCTCGTCAGCGGCCAGCGGGAACTGGGCAGGCAGCCGAAGGCGATCCAGCTGGAGAGCACGGACCAGATCCGTTTGTAGACACCTGCCAGGGCGCCTTTCTCCTGGTAGATGAGTCGATTTTTCTCAGCCCGATAGACTTGAGGCTGCATGTCCGCATGCGCACTACGCTTTTGAACACTGCACCAAAACCCTGAGATTGGACACGGCCACCTTGCGAGAATTTACCGCCCGCTTTGCCACCGCCGAGGAAATCGATAACTGGGACAAGCACGTCACGGCGAACCCCAACGGCGGCAACATGCTGCAGTCGGACGCCTACGCGGCAGTCAAGGACGGTAACGGCTGGTTGGTCCGCCGTCTGGTGGTGGAGACCTCCGATTACACCAGCTACAACCTCCTCCTGGAAAAGAAGTTCCCGGTCATGGGCCGGCTCTGGTACCTGATCAAGGGCCCGGACGCTGCCGCCGTGGAAGACATCAGCCCCATGCTCAATGCCATCTCCACCCTGGCCAAGGAGCAGAAGATGAACGTCTTCACCATCAAGATCGAGCCGGACGTCGTTGAATCGCCAGAGGCTGCAGCACAACTCAAGGCCGCCGGGTTGGTCAAGGCTCCCAACATCCAGTCCAACGACTCCACAGCGCTGCTGGACATCTCCGCACCGGCCAATGAGGTGCTCCGCAGCATCTCCTCACGCGCCCGGAACGCGGTCCGCAGGGCCGAACGCGAAGGGTGCGAGGTTGTGCAGGGAGAGCCCGGCGAGGACAGCTATCGCAAGCTTTACGCCCTCATGCGGAACACCATGGACGCTAAAGGTGCCATGCCGCTGCGGAGCTACGAGTACTACGCAAAGTTCTGGGAAGAGTTCTGCAGCCGGGGCCAGGGTCACTTCTTTTTCGTTCACGAGGACGGAACACCGAGCGTGGGCGCTTTCGTCATCAACTACGGCTCCAAGGCCACCTACAAGGACGGCGGATCCACCCAGAACCGCAAGCAGTACGGCGACTCACACCTGGTCCAGTGGGCAGCGATCCAGCGCATGCAGGAGCTCGGCTGCGTTGAGTACGACTTCTGCGGTACGCCGCCTGCCGCAAGGATCAAGGACAAGAGCCACCCGCTCTACGGCCTGGGATCGTTCAAGACAAGCTTCACCAAAACCGTCACGGACTTCGTGGGCTGCTACGACCTCGTCCTGGGACCTGTCCGCTACAAGTTGTGGCTCAAGGGTGCGGAACGCATCTTCCGCCGACTCGAGACCATGCGCACCGGCGGCCAGTTCTACTGACGGTCACCGCAGCCACCAAGCCAAGCAACTTCAGGCCCGCCCCGGCCGCCAACGGGTGCAAATCTACATCTAGGTGAGGAAATTTCTTTGACTCCGATTGAGGCTGGAACCGCCATGGAATTCGTGAATCTCAGTGACGCTGATTTCGAGACCTTTGCCAAGGGACACCCACAGGGAAGCTTCATCCAGTCCATGGACCTCACGCGATTCCAGCGTGCCCGTGGCCAGGAAGTGGAACTCTTCGGGGTCATGCAGGGCGGCAGCCTGATCGCTGCGGGAAAACTCGTCTACTCGTCCAACCGCCTGGGCTACAAGATCGCAGACTGCGCCAAGGGACCCCTGATGGACTACAGCGACCCCGCCGTGGTGCGCTTCGTCGTCGAACAGTTGAAAAAGCACGCAGCCTCGAAGAAGGCCGCTGAACTGCGGATCTCACCCAACATCCGGTACATAGCACGCGATGAAGAGGGCGCAGAGCACCCCGAGGTGGAGGACAACCGTCCCCTGTTGAAGGAATTCGAGGGGCTGGGCTTCAAGCACCAAGGCTTCGACATGAACTTCGCCAACATCAACTGGATGTTCATCAAACAGCTCGACGGCATTGCTGATTCCGAAGAGCTCATCATGGGCATGAACTACCGCACCCGCAAGGCCATCCGTAAAGCCGAGAAGAACGGCGTGTACCTGGAACAGGCCACGCTGGAAACGTTGGATGAGTTCTACAACGCGCTGAGTACCGCCGGAGATGAGAAGGGCTTCACGTACCGCGAACGCGAGTACTACGAGCAATTGCTCCGCAACACCTCGGACGAGTTCACCAAGCTCATGATGGCCAAGATCAACATTCCTGAGTACCGGGCGAACATCACGGAACGGCTGGAGGCTGAATCAAAGACCCTCGCAGACCTCAAACGTGAAGTCGAAGAGACTGGCAGCAAGAAGAAGGCCAACCGCGTCAAGGTAGTCCAGGACCTCGTGGAAAGCTATGAGCGCAGCCTCAAGGACATTGAACGTTTCCCGGACTCCGTAGGCGTGGCCACTGTGGCCGCCATCCACTTCGCATGCTCGGGCGACGAACTGGTGTGCGTCATTGGCGGCACCGTGCAGGACTATATCTACTTCAACGGCGCTACGTCCCTGTACTGGGGCATGATGCTGCACGCGCTCAACAACGGATACTCGCGCTACAACTTCTACGGCACCTTCGGCATTCAAGGCCAGGATGAGACCGGCCATGGCGGCTACGAATTCAAGAAGGGATTCGGGGGCGAGGTGGTCCAGTTGGTAGGGGACTTCGTTGCACCAGTGAACCCGCTGATCTTCCACGGCTACCACGCGGTAAGGAAGCTTGCAGGGGCCGCCCAGACAGTACTGGGACGATTGCCACTGGAGAAATTGCCGGTAGTAGGAAAATTTCGGAGGAACCTCTAATCACACAAGCCAAGGGAGGATCACCGCGTGACTGAACGCCCCGACGGGTCCGCCAGCAGGCCCCATACTGACGGGTTGCCCAAAACCCAGCCGCTCAGGCCATCCCAGGTCCGGCAAAACGTCAACGCCAAGCGTATGCTTATGCGTCTTGTCCAAGGTGACAGCCCGCCCACGGCGCCCATGAACATCGTGGACCGTTTGGCGGGAAGCCCCTATGCCAACCCCACCATCCAAGTAGTGGGAGTGGATGCTTCGGCCCGCAAGACCATCGACTTCGCCCTGCATCTGGCGGAGGTCATGTTCCGCTATGGAGCGGGCGCCCTTGAAGTTGAGACGAGCATGATCGCTGTGACGGCCGCCCTGGGCCTGAAGAACGTTGAAGTGGACATCACCAACCAGTCGGTGGCCATCAACTACGCTCCCAAGGACCAGACGCCCATCACGCTGCTGCGCGTTGTTCGATCCTGGACCAACAACTACGCCGGCTTGGCGCAGGTGCACCAGCTGGTGACTGACATAGTTGCCGGGGGAGTGGGCCGCGATGAAGCCGTGCGCCGCTTGAACGAAATCATCCGCAGTGCCAAGCCTTTCCCGCGCTGGATGGTCACCATTGCCTTCGGTATTTTCTCGGCGGTCTTCGTAGGCGTCCTGGGAGGTGGCCTGGGCGCATCCGCGGTGGCCTTCTGCTCCAATATCCTAATCAGCCTGCTCTCACGCCAGCTTGCACGGTGGCGGACAGCGGACTTCTTTAACACCATGGCGTGCGCGTTCCTGGTCACCTTTATCGCGCTGATGCTGCGGTGGGCGGGTGTGGACATTGCTCCGTCCATTGTGGTTGCCGGCGGAATCCTGCTGTTGCTGCCAACGGGTCGACTTGTCTCGTCTGTCCAAGATGCGATCAACGGCTTCCCGGTGACTGCAGCCGGCCGGTTCCTATCCACGGCGCTGACGTTCGGTGCCATCGTGGCAGGTATCGGCGTCGCCGTGGTGGTCGGAACACTGCTTGGCAGCGAGGTCCTGGACGTCACGGATACATTCCCCGATGCGTATCCCTTGTGGGGTCAGGCGATCCTGATCGCAATCGCGGTGGTGGCCATCGGTGTCACCGAACAAACGCAAATGCGTCTGTTGTTCCCGACGGCGGCAGTTGGCATAGTGGGCTTCTTCGTTCTGTGGGGAGCCGGGGCAGCCGGGCTCGGCGATCGCCTGTCACCCGCCGTCGCGGCGGTGGTCATTGGCCTGCTGGGACGTGTGGTGGCGCTCAAACTCGGAGCACCGCAGCTGGTGGTTGCAGTTCCGGCGGCGTTGATCCTGCTTCCCGGCCTCACTATATTCCGGTCAATGTATGTATTGACCGTTGAAGAGGGGGACATTCTGCTGGGTGCGGGCGGCATGCTGAACGCAGGCGCGATTGTCCTCGGCGTGGCTGCGGGCATCGTTCTGGGCGACAACCTCGCCCGGCCATTGACCAAGGGCCTGTCCAGCAACGAGCGGCGCAGGGTCCGCAGGCGATAAGTAAGAGACCACGAACGGCGCTGCCATGAGGCGGCGCCGTTCGTATTTTAAGAGCTGAAGATGTATCCGTGCCGAATCTAGATCTGTCCGACCGGAAGCTTCTTCTCGGCTTGGAACACTTCTTCCACACGGCCCTGTGCCCAGTAGCCGGACAATGACACCTGGGAACGTTCCAATCCACGCTGGACGAAGAAGATCTCACGGAGGCCCTTCATGTAACCCCGCTCGCCGTGGGCAAAAACGTCCACCCGACCGGGCAGCCATTCAGTGGTGCGCAGGGCTTCGAGCAGCAAGTCGCTGGAGCCCGCGGGTACTCCGTTGCGCTGCAACCAGTGCAGCCTCACGCCAGCGGGGGCGGAAATCGGCAGGATGTCGGCCTCATTGTCTACTTCCAGGAAGACCGTTCCGCGGGCATCGGGGGCAAGAGCCTCCACGCATGCTGCGATCGCCGGGATCGCGGCGTCGTCCCCGGCGAACAAGTACCAGTCGGCATCGGGGGCCGGGTTGTAGGCACCGCCGGGTCCTGTGAAGACCAACGAGTCGCCGGGTTCGGCTGCGGCCGCCCATGGGCCTGCCAGCCCTTCGTCGCCGTGCACCACAAAGTCGATGGCCAGCTCCTGGGCTTCAAGGTCCACCCAGCGGATGGTGTAGGTCCGGGTGTGCGGCCACAGCTCCCGCGGCATGGTCTCGCGGATGGCCCACAGGTCCAGTGGAAGCTCGTACTCGACCCCGGGCTGGGGGAAGACGATCTTGACGTAGCGGTCCACGTACTGGTTGTTCGCGTAGTCGCTGAACCCCGGTCCGCCAGCCACGATCCGCACCATGTGCGGCGAAAGGCGTTCATTCCGCAGGACCGTCAGGTTGACCTGCGGGCGGGTTGTGCGGGTGGCGGACGAAGTCACAGGGAGAGCAGACATGTAGGTAAGCCTAAGCTAATTTCCTGCACGTCCGCTGGGGATGAGTCAAAGGTTACAAGACAGGCAGTTCCCAGTTGATGGGTTCGGCGCCCTGTTCCGCAAGCAGCTCGTTACTGCGGCTGAAGGGCTTGGAGCCGAAGAATCCCCGGGAAGCCGAGAGGGGACTGGGATGGACCGACACAATTGACGGTGCTCCTTCCAGCAGCGGCAGAACGCCCTCGGCGTCCTTGCCCCAGAGGATGGCAACCAACGGGCTGCGCCGGCCCGCACCGTCCGTACGGCGTGCGACGGCGGTGACTGCCGCCGTCGTGATGGCCTCCCAACCTTTGCCGCGGTGCGAGCCGGCTTCTCCGGCAGTGACGCTGAGGACACGGTTCAGCAGGAGGACGCCTTGGCCCGTCCAGGCGCTGAGGTCGCCATGGACCCGGGGAGGTAGTCCGAGGTCGTCGTGCAGTTCCCGGTAGATATTGGTGAGGCTGCGCGGGATGGGTCGCGTCTGTGGCGAGACCGCAAAGGAAAGCCCGACGGCATGTCCCGGAGTGGGGTAAGGGTCTTGGCCCAGGATCAGTACTTTGACGTCTGCCAGCGGCTGCTGGAAGGCGCGCAGAAGGTGGCCGGCCGACGGAAGGACGTGGCTCCCGTTCTTGGCTTGGGTCGCGACGAAGCCCAGGGCGCTTCGCAGTTCCCCTTCCACGGGCCGCAGGGCATCGGCCCAGTCGGGGGCCATCAGTTCTTCCAGTGGGCGGTCAGGGAGCTCGGCAAAACCGGTCTGGTCCAGGTCGGCCGGCTCAAGGTCAAAGAGTGCATCCTCGCCATTCACCACGCCATTGTCTCCCGCGCAATCCCGGACCGGCGAATGACAGCGTTGTTATTCGCCCGTAACATAGGGGTAGGACATTTTCCCCCAACACGCGTCGAAGGAGTGTGCCGTGGCAGAACCAGCACCAGAACCGATGGCGCCGCAGTCAACAGGGTTTGCCCTTGCAGACCTTGCGGCAGGGATCCGCAGTGACTCTCCGCTCAGCGAACGGGACCAGCAGATGTTGGCACTGGAACGGCAGTGGTGGAAGTACTCAGGGGCCAAGGAACAAGCCATCCGTGAGCTGTTCGATCTCTCGGCAACACATTACTACCAGATCCTCAACGCGCTGATAGATACCGAAGACGCGTTGGCCCACGATCCCATGCTCGTCAAGAGATTGCGTAGACTACGTACGTCCCGCCAGCGTGCGCGGACGGCACGTCGCTTGGGGTCCGACGCGTAAATCGCCAGGCTGATCTGTCAGCAGCAACCAGCAAGGACAACGCTTCACCATGACCAAATATGCCAAGGACGAATTCGACCAGGTCCCGCAGAACACCTCCCGGCAGGGAGTTCACCGGGATGCCCAGGAAACCACGCGCCCCACGTTGTGGCCGGTCCTGACAGTTGGGGCTGTGGCCCTGGTTCTGGGGTTGGTGGCCTTCCTGGTCCTTCCGAACCTCGGCGTGGTGGCTCCCAATGCAGCGCCCAGCGTCTCGACGCCGGCGCCGCAGCAGACTGGTTCGTCGCCATCGGCGGCACCGAGCGAATCCAGCAGTGCACCGTCCGCATCCAGCGAGCCGACACCGTCAGAGAGCCCGTCTGCAACTCCGTCCTCCGCGCCAGTGGACAAGTCCATCCCGGTTGCCGTGTACAACGGTGCCGGCACCGCTGGGCTGGCTGGCCGCGTCGCCGGCCTGGTGGAAGCCGACGGCTGGACACTGAGCACCGTGGGCAACTGGGGCGGCCTGCCGCAGCAGACATCCGTGATCTTCTACAACGCGCCTGAGCAGAAGGTCAACGCCGAGGCATTGGGCACCTTGTTGGGCATCCAGACCATCCTTGAATCGCCCGAGGTGCAGCAGCAGTTGGTGGTTGTGGCAGGACCGGGCTACCAGTAAAGCTCCGGCCTTCCCGGTGGCCTTGAAGCCCCAACTCGGTTAAGCCTCAATAACAAAAGTGATGCCCCGGGCCTCCATGGGAGCGCCGGCATAGTGACTGTGGTTACAGTGGATTGATTCCGGTACGGAGATCCCGGCAACCGGTCTTGGCTACTGCGAAAGTGTGGGCATCATGGCATTGGGAACCGTGAAATGGTTCAACGCCGAAAAAGGCTACGGATTCATCACTGTGGATGAGTCGGGTGACGACGTCTTCGTACACTGGTCCGCCATCCAAATGGACGGCTTCCGCGCCCTTGAAGAGGGCCAGCGGGTTGAGTTCGAACTGGGTGAGGGGCAAAAGGGTCCGCAAGCCGAAGGTGTGCGCGTCGCATAGCTCCTTGTGGGGTTTCGCTTCATCTCCGTCAGCCCTCGGCTGAAAGCCCTTTGTTTATAGAGCAAAGTGGCATCTCTGCTTGCACTCTCCCCGGTCGAGTGCTAATTATTGATTTAGCACTCCTATGGTTCGACTGCTAAGTTCAGGCCGGGTTACCCCGGCGCTGTGCGGTGTTCGTTCCAGCGGAGGATCAAGAAACACCTTGGTGGGGTGAGGTCCGGAGCGCGGGGCATACAGAGGCCGCGAGCGAAGGACCGTCCGTCGCGGGCACCCCATCTGACAGGTACCTTCTTAACGACTGTCCCGAAAGGACTACCGCCGTTATGGCCAAGATCATTGCATTTGATGAAGAGGCACGCCGCGGCCTCGAGCGGGGCCTGAACATCCTCGCAGACGCCGTCAAGGTCACCCTCGGCCCGCGTGGACGCAACGTCGTCCTCGAAAAGAAGTGGGGCGCCCCCACGATCACCAACGATGGCGTTTCCATCGCCAAGGAGATCGAACTGGACGACCCCTACGAGAAGATCGGTGCAGAACTGGTCAAGGAAGTTGCCAAGAAGACGGATGACGTCGCTGGCGACGGTACTACCACTGCAACCGTCCTCGCCCAGGCACTGGTGAAGGAAGGCCTGCGCAACGTTGCCGCCGGCGCCGACCCGCTGTCCCTCAAGCGCGGCATCGAGAAGGCTGTTGAGGCAGTCATCAGCGAACTGCTGGCCTCCGCCAAGGAGATCGAAACCAAGGAAGAGATCGCAGCCACGGCTTCCATCTCCGCCGGTGACCCGGAAATCGGCAGCCTCATCGCCGAAGCCCTGGACAAGGTGGGCAAGGAAGGCGTCATCACGGTCGAGGAATCCAACACCTTCGGCCTGGAGCTCGAGCTCACCGAGGGCATGCGCTTCGACAAGGGCTACATCTCCGCTTACTTCGTCACCGACGCAGAGCGCCAGGAAACGGTCCTCGAAGACCCGTACATCCTGATCGTCAACTCCAAGATCTCCAACGTGAAGGAACTTGTCACGGTTCTGGAGAAGGTCATGCAGTCCAACAAGCCGCTGCTGATCATCGCCGAAGACATCGAGGGCGAGGCCCTGGCCACCCTGATCGTCAACAAGATCCGTGGCACCTTCAAGTCCGTCGCCGTCAAGGCTCCGGGCTTCGGTGACCGCCGCAAGGCGCAGCTGGCCGACATTGCCATCCTCACCGGTGGCCAGGTCATCTCCGAAGAAGTTGGCCTCAAGCTCGAAAACGCTGGTCTGGAACTCCTCGGCACCGCCCGCAAGGTCGTTGTCACCAAGGACGAGACCACCATCGTTGAAGGTGCCGGCGACGCCGAGCAGATCGCAGGCCGTGTGGCCCAGATCCGCGCCGAGATCGAGAACTCCGACTCCGACTACGACCGCGAGAAGCTGCAGGAACGCCTGGCCAAGCTGGCCGGCGGCGTTGCAGTTATCAAGGCCGGTGCCGCAACCGAAGTTGAGCTCAAGGAACGCAAGCACCGCATTGAGGACGCAGTCCGCAACGCCAAGGCTGCTGTTGAAGAAGGCATCGTTGCCGGTGGTGGCGTAGCCCTCATCCAGGCCGGCGCCAAGGCATTCGCCAACCTCACCCTCCAGGGTGACGAGGCAACGGGTGCCAACATCGTCAAGGTTGCCATCGACGCTCCGCTCAAGCAGATCGCCTTCAACGCCGGCCTCGAGCCCGGCGTTGTAGTGGACAAGGTTCGTGGCCTGCCTTCCGGCCACGGCCTGAACGCTGCCACGGGCGTCTACGAAGACCTTCTGGCTGCCGGTGTGAACGACCCCGTAAAGGTCACCCGCTCGGCTCTCCAGAACGCTGCTTCCATCGCTGGTCTGTTCCTGACCACCGAGGCTGTAGTTGCCGACAAGCCTGAGAAGAACGCTCCGGCTGCCGGCGGCGACGACATGGGCGGCATGGGCGGCTTCTAAGCCCCCACGCTGTAGCAATACAGCGCCCAAGCGTCACGCTTTAGAGCAAACGACGGCGGTCCCCACCTGGTGGGGACCGCCGTTTTGCTTTTTGGTCGGGGCCTATCACGGATTCAGTGTCGGTGGGGTCTGGCAGGATTAAGGTCATGACGATTATTGCTGCCGCCGATGGGTCCGCCCTCGGCAATCCTGGGCCGGCCGGTTGGGCCTGGTACGTTGATGACTCCTGTTGGCGCGCAGGAGGTTGGCCGCACGGCACCAACAACCAAGGTGAACTCATGGCCGTCCTGGACCTGTTCCGCTCCACGGCACATGTGCCGGAGGAAGAACTGCTGATCCTTTGCGACAGCCAGTACGTCATCAACTGCATCAGCAAGTGGATGCCGGGATGGAAGCGCAAAGGCTGGCGCAAAGCCGACGGCAAGCCTGTGCTGAACGTGGACCTTCTCAAGGACATTGACCAAGCGATTGTTGGCCGAAAGTACAAGTTCGAATGGGTCAAAGGGCACGCCGGACACGACCTCAACGAGGCTGCCGATGAGCGTGCACGCGCCGCAGCGACGGCCTACCAGCAGGGTGTCGCCCACCGCAGCGGCCCAGGGTTTCCTGGCGCGCGGGACCAGGCACAGCCGGATGCCAGGGCAAGCGAGCAAGGATCCGCTCAGGCGCAGCTGCAGACAGAGCCGCTGGAACAAACGCATCGCCGGGCTGCAGAGCCCGTTGGTGCAGGGGCACCGGCCGCAGGCGCAGCTGCTGCCTCCATGGGGTCGGCGAACGTTTCCAGAACATCAGTTGGTTCCGTCCCCGCGAAGGCCGAGCGCGCCTCCCGACCCCATTTTGAGCCGACGCTCTTTGGAGAGTCCGGGATCTTTGGCCAGCCTGATCTCTTCAGCGAACTCGAGGATCCTTCCGCCCAGGAGCTCTCCGCCGAGGAGACGGTGCTGGCCTTGGAACGGGAACTGCTTCGGCCGGATGTTCGTGCTGACATTGGCAGGATCGGAGTGCTGCTCCACCCCGACTTCGCCGAGATCGGCAGCTCGGGACGGTTCTGGACCCGGGACGCCATGATGATGGCCTTGGAAGAGGATCCCGGCGAACCCACTGACCTGGAGCTGCTCAGCGCCGACCGTCTCAGCGAGAACACCATCCTGCTGAACTATCGCAGCCTCGCCCACACGGGTTCAGCGCTGCGCAGCTCCGTTTGGGTGTTGGACCGTGGCCAATGGCGGCTCCGGTTCCACCAAGGGACCCTGGAAAGCTAAGGACGCTGGAGAGCCAGGGACTCTGGAAAGCTAAGGACGCTGGAGAGCCAGGGACTCTGGAAAGCTAGGGACGCTGGAGAGCCGTGGAAGCTTGAGGCAGGGGACTCCGGAGGGCCGGGGATTCTCATCCTCAGACTCATGACCTGCAGGGCCGGCATGCACAGGGGGAAGACAGCCGGCCCCGCAGGAGCTCATGGGTGGGAAGGTTAGTAGGCGAAGCGCTGGGTGTTTCCCTGCTCCACCTCGGAGTAACTCGCTGCGGCCGAGGACAACGCCAGGTTGATGGACGCGAGCGAGGCCTCCACTTTGCCCTGGGTAATGGACCATTCAAGGACCAAGGACTGGAAGTTGGTGGCGGCAGATCCGCGCCACGTGGCCTCGAGTTCGTCCAGGCCCCGTTTCATGGTCAGCACATCAGAACTGATGCGATCCACGGTTCCTTTGACATTGGCCGATTTGAGCTGAAGCAACTCGGTATCGACGGAGATGACGCTCATGGGTGGTGCCTTTCGACGAAGATGTTCCGCGGGTTGCGGTGGGATGCGTGGGCCACACCATCGACCCTAGGCACCCGCCTGCAGCCCCGAAACACAGCTTCGCCGTTATGTGGACAACTGCCGGACGACACAGTTATGTGGACAACCTTGCGCGACAGAGGACCGACCACGCAGAACAGCAGCGCTAGCTGGATACCAGCTCGGCCGGCTCCTCACGGAACGGAAGGCTGACCACCATAGTGGCTCCGCCGCCGTCGGTCTCCGTGACCCGGACGGTACCGCCATGGGAGCCCACGATAGCGGCGACAATCGCGAGACCCAGTCCACTGCCGCCCGTCTCCCGGGTGCGCGACGTATCCGCGCGGTAGAACCGTTCGAAGATCTTGTTGGTTTCCTCATCCGGAATACCGGGACCATGATCGCGGATCTCTATCACCGAGAACGATCCCTCAGGTGTAGTCCGAACGCCGACGGCAAGTTCGATGGGGCTTCCGTCTGGTGTGTACCTCAACGCGTTGCCCACCAGGTTCCCAATGACTTGGCGCAGTTTGGCTTCGTCGCCTTGGACAGGAGCAGCAGTGGGGGAGGCTCCGTCGAGTCCTGTGAGAGTGATGCTGCGGTCCCCGAAGGAGGCCTTGGTGTCCACCATGGCGTCGTGGGCGAGGAGTTGCAGGTCCACGGGCTTGAGTTGAAGCGGCCGCTGCTCGTCCAAGCGGGCCAGCATCAACAGGTCTTCCACCATGGAGCCCATGCGCTTGGCTTCGCTTTCGATTCTGCCCATGGCCATCGCGATGTCTTCCTGCGACGTCAGGGCGCCGTGGCGGTAGAGCTCCGAGAAGCCACGGATGGTCACCAAGGGCGTGCGCAGTTCATGGGAAGCATCCGCCGCGAAGCGGCGCATCCGCCCTTCGGAAGCCGCACGGGCCGCGAAGGAGGCCTCAATGTGCGCGAGCATGGCGTTCAGGGAACCGCCGAGCCTGCCGACTTCGGTGTGGGGATTGTCGATGTCCACACGCCGGGAGAGATCTCCCGCAGCGATGGCAGCAGCCGTCTTTTCCACCTTGGCCAAGGGGCGGAAGGACCGGGCCACAGTCCAGGTGGCGATGAAGAAGGCCAGTACAAGCGTCAGCAGACCTACGCCTACCACTACCAGGACGGCGTGCTCCATCACTTTGTCTACCGGGGTGAGTGGCAGTCCGATGATGACCACGCCGTTTTGCCCATTGGCCACCACGCCAACGGCAACTACACGCCAGTTGGTGCCTGCTGTGCCTCTGACCTGGAAGGGGGTATTGCCACGCTGTTTGGCCTCGGTCGAGGTGATGTTGGAGATTGCGGGACGGTCAGTCTGGCTTCCGCCGAACGGGTAGGGATCAAGCCCGGGTACGTACAGCGTCAGAGAGTAGTCCGTGGGCACGGCGGAGTCGTTGGGCGCGGTGGGGTTGGGCTGGGACAACTTGTCAAAAGACTGTTGGTCCTGCGCCAGCGCGACGGCGGCCTTGAGTTTGTCGTCCACCTGACCCTGGAGGTAGCTCTTGACGAGCGTCAACGTGCCCGCGCCCGTCGCCGCCAGGGCCAACAGGAGCAGGCCCATGATGATGGCGACGAGCTGCGACCTCAGGGACGCCGACTTCCAGCGTTGCAGCAAGGTCAGCGCTTCTCTGCCGTTCGCAGCACGTAGCCCACGCCGCGCTTGGTCTGGATGAGGGCGGCAGCATCGGGATCGATGTCCACTTTGCGGCGCAGGTAGGAAATGTAGGACTCAACGATCGAGGCGTCACCGTTGAAGTCGTATTCCCAGACGTGGTCCAGGATCTGGGCCTTGGAAAGTACCCGGTTGGGGTTCAGCATGAGGTAGCGCAGGAGCTTGAACTCGGTGGGGGACAGCTCGATGACGGTGCCGCCGCGGCGGACCTCGTGGGCGTCGTCGTCGAGTTCAAGATCGTCGACGCGGATCACGGCGTCGTCGTCTTCCAGCGGCTGCGTGCGGCGGAGGACGGCGCGGATGCGTGCCACCACTTCGTCGAGGCTGAACGGCTTGGTGACGTAGTCGTCCCCGCCCACGGTCAGGCCGGTGACCTTGTCCTCGGTGTCATCCTTCGCGGTCAGGAACAGGACGGGGAAGTGCTTGCCGGCGGCGCGGAGGCGACGCGTCACCGTAAACCCATCCATGTCCGGGAGCATGACGTCCAGGACAGCGAGGTCCGGAGAATGGAGATCGGCTGCCGCGAGGGCTTCGCGGCCATTGGACGCGGCAACGACCTCGAAACCTGCAAAGCGCAGGGACGTGGAGAGCAGCTCGCGGATGTTGGGTTCGTCATCGACGACAAGGAGCTTGGCTTCGGGGCCGTTCTTTTTCATGACATCCATGATGCTCCCAGAAACTGGGAGTTCTCTGGATGCTGCATGTGAGCGGACTGCGTGGCTGGTTACGCACCCAACGCCAAGCCCGCGCCCAGCGTCACCATGGTTACGGCGATACCGCCGTCCAGGAACCGCCACGACAGGGGGCGCGCAAAGAAGCCGCGGAGAAAGCGGGCACCGAAGCCCAGCGAGCAGAACCAGAGGATGCTGCCCAGCATGGCGCCGGCGCCGAACCACCACTGCTGGGGCGTGCCCTGCGCGCTTGCGATGGAACCCAAAAGGGCAATGTCCAGGTAGACGTGCGGGTTGAGCCAGGTCAGCGCCAGGACGGTGGTGACGGCTGCCGCGAGGCCGCGTTTCGCGCCGCCGTCGTGGGCTGGTCCGTCGCTGGCAGTCAGCGACTGCGGACGCAACGCCCGCTTGGCGGCCATCAGGCCGTACGTCACCAGGAATGCGGCCCCCACATAGCGGAGAACGACGACGGCGGCCGGAGCTGCCGTAATGAGGGCGCCGGTGCCAAGGACACCGGCAGCGATCAGTACGGCGTCGGACAACGCGCAGACAGCAACTATGGGGACGATGTGCTCGCCGCGGATTCCTTGCCGCAGCACGAAAGCGTTCTGGGCGCCGATGGCGACGATAAGGGCAAGGCCGGTGGCCAGGCCGAGGCCTGCGGAATGGAAGAAGTCGATAAAGGTCACTCTTCGAAACTACGGTTCAGCCCATGTTTAGACCAGCTAATGATTCTGTTGCCACGTAAGATTCTCTTATGCCCCAGTTTCCTTCCGAGCAGCTGCTCACCTTCGCCACCGTCCTCTCTGAAGGCACGCTTGATGCCGCAGCCCGCCTCCTGCACATCACTCCCTCAGCGGTGTCCCAGCGGTTGAAGGCCTTGGAACAATCAGCGGGCCGGGTGCTGCTGCACCGGAGCAATCCTGCCCAAGCCACTGAAGCGGGAGAGGTGGTTCTCCGATTGGCCCGCCAAGTGGCCCAGTTGGAGGCGGACGCAGGCAGGGAACTCGGCCTGGGCTCCGACGGTGCTCAACTTGCCGTGCCGATCGTGGTCAACGCGGACTCGCTGGCGGTATGGTTCCTGCCGGCGCTTGCCCGGATCCCCCGGGAACTCAACATCACCTTCGATCTTCACCGGGACGATGAACAGCACTCCACCTCGCTCCTTCGCTCCGGGACGGTGATGGCGGCTGTGACGGCAACCCCGGAGCCCGTGCAAGGGTGCCGTGTGGAAAGCCTGGGAGTCATGAGGTACCGCGCTGTGGCTGCCCCGGACTTTGTGGGAAGGTGGTTCCCCGATTTTCCCGAAGGGCTGGACAGGGCCGCCCTCAATGCAGCCCCCACGGTGGATTTCGACCGCAAGGACACCTACCAGTGGGCCTTCGTGCAGTCCTGGCCCGGGGAAACCGCTGAGCCGGGCGCAGAACGACGGGGGCCGCGCCACTATGTTCCGGCATCCCACGATTTTGGTGATGCGATCCGGCTTGGCCTGGGCTGGGGACTGATCCCGGAAGTCCAGTGCGGACCGGACATTGCCGACGGCCGCCTGATCGAACTCGCCCCGGAGAGGCCTTTTGACGTGCCGCTCTACTGGCAGCGATGGAAGACCGCATCCAGGGTTTTGGACATTCTGAGCGAGACGGTCCGCGAGGTGTCCGGTCAATACCTGGCCAGATCCTGAGAACTGCTAAATCCGAACACGCCCAAGGATGCTTCCAAAAATGTCAGTGCCCCGTTCCACACTTAAAACATGGCAAACACAGCAGCTCCAGTCAGCATTCACCAGCAGCAGGACACGGCGGACACAGAGTTCCACGTGACGTACATGGACAGCGATACGGGTCGCGTCCGGCGGGAGGACTTCCACGAACTCGCGGCGGCCGAGCGCTTCGCCAGTGCCCAGCTCCGCGACGAGGACTGCTGGGCGGTGGTGGACCACGTCGCCATCAAGCACACCACCCGGATGGTTGCTTAGGCATTACACCGCCTGCATTATTCAGGCCGGTTGTGGGAATGGCCGCCCTGGATAAACGGCGATGACACACCCTGGTACTTCAGCAGCATCATCATTCCCTCGGCGGCATGATCCAGGTTGTGGCAGTGATCCATCCAGATCCCGGGATTGTCGGCGTGGAGCAGCAGCTCCCACACTTCGCCCGGCAGAACGTCCACGGTGTCCAGGACGAGCGGAGACCCGGTGGGCGCAACTCCGTCCCTGCTGAGGACCTGGACGTGGTGTCCGTGGGGATGCATGGGGTGGGGATCGGCGGTACGGTTCACGACCGTCACTTTCACGGTGTCCCCGAGGGCTACGTCAATGGAGGGCACCAACGGGTAGGCGGCCCCATTCACAGTGAACGCATAGCGCGGGATGCCATCGACAAAACGGAACTGCCGGTCCAGGACAATCACTTCTTCCCGGGTGATGGCAACCTCTGCATCAGCCTTTGTCCCGACCAATGGTTTGCCATAGTCCAGCAGGTCGAGCACAGGCGTGGTGTTGAAGACACCCGGCGGCCCTTTCTCAGGGACGTCCATCTCAGCGGTACCCGGGTCCGAGCCATCCGATGGAGCAACCACCACCACGGCGCTGGACGCGGCGTCGGAGCGCAGGGTCACGGGGCTGTCCGGCATGGTGAAGGCGATGTCCACCCTGCCACCGGCCCCGAGGCGAACCAGCTTGCCGGATACGTCCCCGGGCTGGTTCACGTCGGTTCCGTCCACGGCAGCAGCCTTGAAGGACGTGCCTTCCACAAGGTAGCGCTGCGGCAGGGAATCGGTGTTGATGAGCCGAATCCTGACGCTCGATCCCAGTGTGGCCGAGTACATGCTCTTGCGGTCTGAGGAGCCCAGCAACCCCAGACCGCTGAGGTCGTGTCCGGCCACCACGATGTCCGTTTCTGAGCGGGACACTGTGGGATCGTGCACGACGAAGGCGCCGTAGAGGCCCTTGCGGACCCCCTCGGCTGAATCCTGGTGGGTGTGATACCAGTAAGTGCCGGCTTGGGCGGCAGTAAAGCGATAGGTCATGGACTGCCCGGGCATCACAGCATCCTGGGTTGCTCCGGCTACTCCGTCCATGGCATTGGGAACGTCGTACCCGTGCCAGTGCAGGGTGACACCGGCAGCCACATCACGATTCTTGAGCTCCACCTCCATCACCTCGCCCAACGTGGCTTCCAACGCAGGGCCCGGAAGGCTGCCGAACGTCCAGGCTTCCGTGCGCTGACCGGACGGCAGCGTCATCTGCTCCACCCGGGCCGTGAGTTCGTAGCGCCGAACCACGGGATTGGCAGGGGTCTCGCCCAGAAGGCTGGTTACGGGCGTCGGATCCGCAACGGACGCGGCGTTGCCGTCCTCGTGATGCCTGACGGCGGCCGCGATCACCGCACCGTCCGCTGACCGGCTCCCCAGCCAAGCAAAGACTCCGGAGCCCAAAGCGGTACAGGCCATGAGTCCGGCTACTGCGGCAGCCGCCGTCGGACGCCTGCCCCATCGGGGAGCGCCGCTGGTGCGATCCTTAGGTCTCGCCGCAACGTCGCCCTCAACTCCGTTTCCTGTCCGGTTGAGGCGGCGGGGCGTGAACAGCGCGAGCTTGGCCAGCAGCACCGTCAGCGCCGTCAGCGCCAGTAGCACCGCGAGGCTCCACGGTGCCGGGAACGGTCCCAGGATGAACGTCAGGGCGAGCGAAGCCACAGCCGACGCCGCTGCGGCCACCATGGCCAGGACTGCCCACTCCCGGGACCGGACCGAATGTTCCCGGCGCGGGCGTGCCGGTATTGTCCCATCAAGGGTGGAGCCGGTGTTCCGCCTCCTCAGCAAGTACGGAACACCGGCCAGCGCGGCCCAAGCCGCGGGGATGGCGGTCAGAGGCAGGTTGATGGTTGTGCGTTCGCTGGCGAACCACCAACTGCCTGCCACCAAAGCAGGAAGTAAGGCATAACGCGCCACCGTCAATGCGACGGCGACACCCACCACCAGCACGCCCAGGCCGGCTGCCCGTGACGCGGCCACATTGCGGTTGGTGGTGGACCGGGAGGGGGAAACAGTCAACCAAACAGCGGTGATCCAGGCGCCGGCCGAGAGGACGGACAACACCAGGTCGACCGCCAGCAGCTGCGAGGTGGTCACAGCTGCCGTTGGTCAGGCTGTGGAGGGCGACGTTGAAGCATCCGAGGATGCAGCTTTGGGAGGCAGCGGTTGTGGGTTGAGGGCTGCCACCCGGGCGCGGTTGAACAGCCAGTACGACATGAAGATCATCATCACGCCGACGATGGGGTGGATTGAGACAACCCACGAGCCCGCCGGGGTGATGAATTCCGGCGAAGAACCGGTCAGCATGCCGCCGATGATGAAAATGAACAGCTGGAGCCACGTCAGCAGGAAAATGCCTGCAGCCAACCAGATCGTCCGGGATCCCATCCGGGCAATGGCAGCGACGATGGCGGCCAGCAGTGCTGAATAGCGGAGTACGTACTGTCCGTTCACCGCGTGGTAGACGCCCGCTTCACGCTGGGCTTCGATGGTGTTCTGGAAATGGAAGTATCCGGCGAAGAACAGCTGTGCGAGTGCTGACAGCAGGACGATCGCGGAGAGGACCAAGAGGGCTTTGCGCATGGGGAATCCTCTGGTGGAATTTCTCAGATTCTTCTAGGCCTTCGAACCGCCGGCTCCCTGGCTGCGGGCTTCCCCCACCGCCGACGGCTGGCCGCCTGGATGCCTGGACCGGGGGCAACCATTAAGGGCGGAGAGCTTCACTTGGAATCGTAAAGTTGCTGGAGATGAATAGCAAGGGTTTGACGCTTCACACCAGCGCTTTTACTGTTCCTGCCCCACGTCCTTGCCCACATCCTTGGCATCCATGATCCGGTAGGCGTAGCCCTGTTCGGCCAGGAAACGCTGCCGTTTGGCAGCGAAATCCTGGTCCAGGGTGTCACGGGCCACCAACGAATAGAAGCGGGCAGCGCGGCCGTCCTGCTTGGGCCGCAGGAGCCGGCCCAGCCGCTGTGCCTCTTCCTGGCGTGAGCCGAACGAGCCCGACACCTGGATGGCCACTGACGCTTCCGGAAGGTCGATGGAGAAGTTGGCCACCTTGGACACCACCAACGTGTGGATCTCACCCTTGCGGAAGGCGTCAAAAAGTTTCTGCCGTGCTTTGACGGTGGTTTCGCCCTTGATCAGGGGAGCGTCCAAGCGCTCGGCGATCTCATCCAACTGGTCGATGTACTGGCCGATCACCAGCAGCTGTTCGCCTTTGTGGACCGCTACGAGGTCTTCCACCAACTTGGTCTTGGTTTCCGAGGTTGCGCAGAGCCTGTACTTGTCCGCGTCATCGGCCATGGCGTAAGCCACCCGTTCGTCGCGGGGCAGATCCACGCGGACTTCCACGCAGTCTGCGGGTGCGATGTAGCCCTGCGCTTCAATGTCCTTCCACGGTGCGTCGTAACGCTTGGGCCCAATGAGGCTGAAGACCTCACCCTCCCGGCCGTCTTCCCGTACCAAGGTGGCTGTGAGGCCCAGGCGGCGCCGGGCCTGGAGGTCGGCGGTCATGCGGAAGATCGGGGCGGGCAGGAGGTGGACCTCGTCGTAAATGATGAGTCCCCAGTCGTGCCCGTCCACGAGTTCCAAGTGCGGGTAAAGCCCGCCGCGCTTGGTGGTGAGGACCTGGTACGTAGCGATCGTGACAGGCCGGACTTCCTTGACGGCTCCGGAATATTCGCCGATCTCGTCTTCGGTCAGGGAGGTCCGCTTGAGCAGCTCGTCCTTCCACTGCCGGGCAGAGACGGTGTTGGTGACCAGGATTAGTGTGGTGGTGGAGGACGTCGCCATTGCGGCCGCGCCCACCAGTGTCTTACCGGCACCACAGGGGAGTACGACGACGCCGCTGCCGCCGGCCCAGAAGTTCTCCGTGGCCAGCTTCTGGTACGGGCGCAGCTGCCAGCCGCTCTCGTCCAGCATGATGAGGTGGGGCTGCCCGTCCACGTACCCGGCCAGGTCTTCGGCAGGCCAGCCGAGTTTGAGCAGCAGCTGCTTCAATTGGCCCCGCTGCGAGGAGTGCACCACCACTGTTTCGCCATCGATTCTGGGCCCCAGCAGGGGAGCGATCTTCTTGGCACGGATGACTTCTTCAAGCACAGGGTAGTCGTCGGTGCGCATCACCAGGCCGTGCTGGGCATCTTTCTCCAGGCGCAGCCGCCCGTAGCGGGACATGGTCTCTGCGATGTCGATCAGCAGGGCGTGTGGCACGGGGAAGCGGGAGTACTTCAGCAAGGTGTCCAGCACCTGCTCGGCGTCCAGCCCCGCGGCCCGCGCGTTCCAGAGGCCCAATGGTGTCAGCCGGTAGCTGTGCATGTGCTCGGGGGCGCGTTCCAACTCTGCAAAGGCCGCGATCGCGTGCCGGGCCTCGGTAGCGAGCTCGTGGTCCACTTCCAGCAGGATGGTCTTGTCACTTTGTACGATCAGCGGACCGTCGGTCACTGTTGAATCCTTTTCACGAGCGCAGTTCGCCTGCGGGTTCCACATCGATGATCCGGTGGATGGACAATACCCGTTCGGTGTCCTTCGCGGGGTCGAACACCCTGACACGTCCACCGGAGACGGATACAGGAACAACGGTTTCAGTGTTGGCATTCCCCAGGCTGTCCACCACATTCATGGTGACGGCCTGTTTGAGCCGGATGGCCGTTTGCAGGGTCTCCAGGCCAAGCTGCGTGGACGCTTCGCCCGCCGCTTCGGACCGCACTCCGCGGTGCTGCCGAAGGACCGACAACTGTGCATCAACGTCGTCGTCCGGGGGAGCCGTCCGCGGCGCGGTGTAGACAGGGCGGGCACTGCCCGGCACCGCTGTTGTCCGTTTGAAACGCATGACGGCGGGCTCGGCCTCTTGTACGGCAGGGGAAAGTCCCAGCTCGCGCAGTACGCGTGCAGTTTCGCGGGGGCTGGCTGAGGATGTCAGGACAGTCGGGGCGATACGCACCAGGCTCAGTGCCGACGTACGGGCCTCACGCAGCAAATCGGTGATGGCAGTTTCGTCATCGCTTTGGATGAAGCTGGCACTGGTGCCGATCCGCAAGCGGCCATGCCGGGACGCCGTGTCCTGGACAAGGTACGCCAAGGGCTGCGGCACGTCCGTGGCCGAGTGCTCCCGAAGGAATGCCAACAGCGATTCCGCATCCTGTCCGGCGTCGAGCGCCCTGCGGATGGTGGCAGCAGAGAAACGGTAGATGGACGCTGGACCCTGGCCCTCGGCGTCTGCCATCAACAGCAGTGTCTCACTCAGTTCCGGAGCCAGGTAGCCGGGGGCCACGGCGGTGAGGTCGGCCTGCAGGAGGATGTGGTTCACCGCGGCGGGCAAATGCTCGCCGAGGATGGTCATGGCCTGTTCGGGTTGGCCGTCGGCAATGGCCGCACCCAACTGTGTCAACGCACCAGAGCCCATCAGGCCCAGGAGCGTGGCTTCCTCAAGAATGCCGCGGACCAGTGAACTGAACCGCCGGGACATCCGCGGCTGCGACCATTCAGCCCGCTGAAGGACAGCCCTGGCATCCAGGACGGGCGCTTTGCCATCCGGCGCGGCGGCTTCCGCAGTGAGTTCATGCAGGATCTCGAGGACGCGTCGTCGGACCACCGGGGCATCAGGCCGCTGCGCTTCCGCGGACAACGCGTTGATGGTGGTACCGGCGGCGCCCTGATGGGAGGCCGACGACGCGGGACCGGTGAGCGGCTGGCCCACCAGAGAAGGTGCACGCTCGCTGGCCAGCCAGGCATTGACCAACCAAAGCCACTGTTCCTGCCGGGGGAGGTTGAGCCACTCCAGCGACGGCGGCTGCACCCACGTGGAGCTGTCCACGTCCAGGCGGAGCAGCCCGGCCATGGCGCATAACTCCAAGAGGACGGCGGTTTCATGGACACCCATACGGATGGACTCGGCAAGGCGCCGCAGTTCGCGCACCCCCACACCACCGCTCCGGAGGGTGGCCAGGGGTTGCTCCCGCACTGCAAACAGCAGTTCACCGGTCAGCCGCAGGAGCTCCGCGATGGCACCCATGGCAGCGTTGCGGCGCAGGGCAGCGCTGGTGTGGCCCAACTCAGGAACCGGTGGTGAGAGCGTGAAGTCATCCACAATGGCGCCGCCGCGAAGCGCAAGGCCCACACTGTGGGGCAGTTCCACGTGGCCGGCGTCCAAGGGGACCAGCAAGCCGCGCGCCAACAGCCAGTCAATAGGCCCGACGTCGTGACTTTCGTGGGTGACGGAGGCCCGCCGCTGGGCCTGGGGTACTGCGCCCATGGCCCAGCTGCCGAATTTATCCAAGAGGCCAACAGTCCGCTCCGGTGCCGTTGCCAGGATGGAGCGCAGGTTCTCCGGTGTGGAGGTCCAGCGCTGGAGCGCAAGGGCAGCATCCATGGGGGTGCTGGCAGGGTGGATGCCGGCACCGCTTTGGTGGAGTTCGGCGACCAACTGAACTACCCGCTGGGCAAAGGCCGGCTGCAGCCGCACCAGTTCCGTGTAGCTCCTGCCCAAGCCAGCCGGGTAAATGCCGATGACATCCTTGAGGCTGCCCACCGGAAGGTAGAAACGCTGGCGCGAGGAGGTGGTCGGTGAACCAGCGGGCGGATCCGCGCGATGGACGAGCGCCAGTTCCTGCAATTTGGCAAGGATCGGGTCCAGCGCAGAAAGAGTGGACCCGGCAATGACCTTCTTCAGGCCGGCTGCGGAGATGCTGTGGCCGGTATCGGCGTTGGTGCAGAGATGAAGTGTTTCAAGGACCTGCATCTCGGGCTTGTTCAGCCGTTCCAAGGCCCGCTGCACACTGACCCGGGCGCTCGCCCGGGCAGCCAGGGCAGCGAAGTCGGGGGCCATGGGGGAGATCAGGTCCGGTCGCGCAGCAAACAAGGCCCGCAGCGAATCGTCGCTGCGCGCTTCCAGTTCCTTGCTGAGCGCGCGAATGAGGGACATCAATCCAACGTTACCGCCCTCGGGGCGTTGCTGCCTGTCAGAAGGCGGGCCGTTTGCAGGTGGGAGGCGTTATTGCCGGCGGCGCTGGCGGACAGCGTCCAACACCAGGACCACTGCCAGCATGAACGCTACGGGCAAGCCGTAGAGGGCAGTCGACGTAATCCATACCGGGGCCGTTCCGCTGTTGTAAGCGATCACCATGACTGCGCCGACGGCGGCCAAGGAGGCCACCGCAATCATTGCGGCGATGATCATAAGGGGGCGGCGGTAACCCGGGGAAGTCATGTCCCCAACGCTAGCAGCAGCGCCGGAACGGGAGGTATTGCTGCGTCACTGCTGGCCTTTGGGGGCAGCTCCTGCCGTCTGTGATCGCGGCAAGATCGCGGCAAGGCGGGAATAGCGGGCCAGGCAGGATAACCTTGAAGGAACAGACCAACACGGACCGGGCTGTCACCCTCGATCCCGCAGAAACCTGCGGATGCGGTGTTTGGCCCGGCGTGTCTCCCACAGCAAGAAACGAAGAAGGTTGATTACGTGCCTACCGGCAAGGTCAAGTGGTATGACAAGGAAAAAGGCTTCGGATTCCTCGCGGCTGAGGACGGCCAGGAAGTTTTCCTGCCCAAGACGTCCCTGCCCGCGGGCGTAACGGAGCTCAAAGCTGGAACCCGAGTGGAGTTCGGCGTTGCCGACGGCCGCCGCGGAGCACAGGCGCTGGGGTTGCGCGTCCTGGAAAAGACGCCTTCCCTTGCCAAGGCCAAGCGGATGAACGCCAAGGACCTCGCCCCCATGGTGCAGGACCTTGTGACGGTTCTGGACAACCTTTCCGGTTCGTTGTCCTCCGGCAAATACCCGGACGGTAACAAGGCCAAGGCCATCAGCCTGGCGCTGCGCAAGGTTGCCGACGAGCTGGAAGCCTAGGACCGGCCATGACATCGGAATCCGCACAGGAAACAAAGGCCGGAGGGGACGCCCAGGCAAACCCTGCAGCCGGCCCTGACGCTGCCCGGGCTCCTGGCATCGGGGAAGCCCCCGCGCGGAAGCCGGTTGCGGACAAGCCGCGCGCCGGTTTGCCCGTGTGGCGCACCGGCAAGCCGGATGCCTTCCTCGCTGCAGCCGTCGATGTTGCCCGCGAGGCAGTGGAGGGCATTGCCAACCCTGGCGAAGTCGGGGCACACCTCGGTGCCAAGTCGGAGGGTGACCGTGTGGTGACCCACCTGTTTGAATCCAGGCTTGCGGGCTACGGCGGGTGGCAGTGGTACGCCGTGGTGACCCGCAACTCGCGGTCCAAGATCGTCACAGTGAGCGAACTTGGCCTGCTGCCCTCCGAGGACTCCATCCTGGCGCCCGAGTGGGTTCCGTGGGCCAAGCGTGTCCGTCCTGAGGACGAGACTCCGTTGGTGGAAGAAACCGTGGAGGACGTGACGGAAGAGTCCGTGCAGGCGGACGAAGACGAGGCTACTGAGCCCGCTGAGGATGCCGACGACGCGGACGAGTCTGACGATGACCACGACCCTGACGATGACCACGACGAAGCCGGGGCTGAATAAGCATTGCGGAAACCCGGGGTGACCAGAGTAGAGGCGGACGCTGATGTCCACCTTTAGGTCACTCGGAATCCTCAATTACCGCATCTGGTTCTTCGGTGCCCTCATCTCCAACATCGGCACATGGATGCAACGTACCGCGCAGGACTGGTTGGTCTTTGACCACCTGACCGCGCACGACGCCGGAGCCATGGGTATTACCTTGGCCCTCCAACTGGGTCCCCAACTGTTCCTTGCCCCCTGGGCGGGGCTGTTGGCCGACCGCTACAGCCGGCGGAAACTGCTCCTCATCACCCTGGTAGCCATGGCGCTCCTGAGCACGGGCCTGGGCATCCTGGTGTTGCTGGGGGTGGCTGAACTTTGGCACGTCTATGTCTTCGCGTTACTGCTGGGCATCGTGACGGCCCTGGACGCTCCTGTCCGACAGACTTTCGTCTCCGAGCTGGTTACCGACGAATACCTGCCCAACGCCGTGGCCCTCAACAGTGCATCCTTCAATGTGGCACGGATGATCGGACCTGCCGTATCGGGCGTGCTGACGGTGGTGGTGGGTCCCGGCTGGGTGTTCCTTATCAACACTGTGTCCTTTGTTGCCATGCTCTGGGCGCTGAAGCTCATTCCGGCGTCCTCGCTTCGAGTCCAGCCTCGGGCAGCCGCGGGTAAAGGGCGGATCCGCGAGGGCCTCCGCTACGTCCGGAACAGACCCGATATCCAGGTGGTCCTGGCAGCCGTCTTCATTGTGGGCACTTTTGGGCTCAACTTCCCCCTCTTCATTGCCGCAATGGTGGGCACCCAGTTCGGGATGGACGCTGGCGCCTTTGGACTGCTGAATTCGGTCATGGCGATCGGATCCGTGACGGGTGCCCTGCTGGCTGCCCGACGCGGTCGGCCCCGCCTGAGGCTGATCTTCATTGCCGCCGGTGGATTCGGGGTCGCCAGCGCGTTGGCGGCGCTGGCCCCCAACGCCATGCTGTTCGGGCTGGCCCTGGTTCCCTGCGGCCTGTTCGCGCTGACTCTGATCACCAGCGCCAACGGCTACGTGCAGTCCACCACCGAAGCTGTCATGCGCGGGCGGGTCATGTCCTTGTATATGGCCATCTTCATGGGTGGCACCCCCATAGGAGCGCCGCTTGTGGGGTGGGTGGCCAACGTTGGCGGGCCGCGGTGGGCCGTGGGCGTTGCAGCGTTGGCCGGCGTCAGCGCCGCCGTCGTGGGCTTGGCCTGGATCATTCGGGCAAAGCAGCTGCGGCTGCGTTTCGACCGCCGTGCCCGTGGCTTGCGCCATTTCCGGGTGGAGTCGTTGCTGGCCCGTCGGGTCACCGATGAGGACGACGACGGCGGCCCGGGGCCGTTTCGTTAAGCGGACACTTGAGGGCTGCGGCATTAAACGGCAGCGGCGCCGTCCGGGATATCCCAAACGACGCCGACTGACAGCCTGCGGTGCTACTTCTTCAGTTCGCCAACCACGTAGTCGATGCTGGCAAGGAGGGCGGAAACGTCGTCCGGTTCAATGGCGACAAACGTCGCGATGCGCAGCTGGTTGCGGCCGAGCTTGCGGTACGGCTCGGTGTCCACTACACCGTTGGCGCGCAGGACCTTGGCGATTGCTGCGGCATCAATGGTGTCATCGAAGTCGATGGTGGCGATGACGTTGGAGCGGTCTTCGGCGTTGGTGACGAACGGCGTCGCGTACTCCGAGGCCTCGGCCCAGGAGTAGATGCGGTTGGCGGAGTCCGCCGTGCGCTTGCTTGCGAAGTCCAGGCCACCGTTGCTGTTGAGCCACTGCACTTGGGCGTCCAGGGTGACCAACGTGGACAGGGACGGCGTGTTGTAGGTCTGGTTCAGCTTGGAGTTGTCGATGGCCGTCTGCAGGTCCAGGAAGTCCGGGATCCAGCGGCCGCTGGCCTTGATGCGTGCCGCACGCTCCAGTGCGGCGGGGGAGAAGAGGCCCAGCCAGAGACCACCGTCGGAGGCAAAGTTCTTCTGCGGGGCGAAGTAGTAGACGTCGGACTCGGCGACGTCGACATCCAGCCCGCCGGCAGCAGATGTGGCGTCCACCAGGATCAAGGAGCCTTCGTCGGCCCCCTGGACCCGCTTGACCGGAGCGGCTACACCCGTGGAGGTCTCATTCTGGGGCCAGGCGTAAACGTCAACGCCGGCTTCGGCCTCCGACACCGGGCGGGTGCCAGGCTCGGCCTTGATGATCGAGGAAGCATCAAGGAAAGGCGCCTTGTTGGTGGCAGCAGCGAACTTCGAACCGAACTCACCGAACGAGAGGTGCTGTGCTTTCTTCTCCACCAGTCCGAATGCAGCGACATCCCAGAAGGCCGTGGAACCGCCGACGCCGAGGACAACTTCATATCCTTCGGGCGCACGGAAGAACTGGCCGAGGCCTTCCCGGACCGAACCCACAAGGTTCTTGACCGGAGCTTGGCGGTGGGACGTGCCAAGGATGGTGGACGACGCGGCAGACAGGGCCTCGATCTGTTCCGGGCGGACCTTGGACGGTCCTGCGCCGAAGCGTCCGTCCTTGGGCAGCAGATCGGCGGGAATGGTGATGCTGTTGTCGCTCACGTGGCGCTCCAATGGGTGTCGGCTAGAGATGGGAGGTGGCATGGGGCAGCAACTGCCCCTTCGACACCCCCAATTCTGCCTGACACGGCCCAAGCGCAGGAACCTGTGGCCGTCATAGTCCGCCACGTGGAACGCCGGTGAACCATATGCGACCGGAATTATCCAGAGTAATTCCAAATAAGCTAGGCTGGTGGTTGGCGTTCATGGGGCGGCGGTGCACACCGTCCACCCGGCAAGGGACGCGGTACGGTGGAGATTACGCAAGGAACTGCGTTCGAGGAGAGCTGAGCTGGATGACGGATCTGATCGATACCACTGAGATGTATCTTCGGACCATTTTGGAGCTTGAAGAAGAAAACATTGTGGCTCTCAGGGCCCGCATCGCCGAGCGGCTGCGGCACTCCGGACCCACTGTTTCCCAGACCATCGGACGCATGGAGCGCGATGGTCTGGTGATTGTTTCCAACGACCGTCACCTGGAACTGACCGAAGTGGGGCGGAAGCGCGCCACCGAGGTGATGCGAAAGCACCGCCTCGCCGAGCGTCTCCTGGCTGATGTCATTGGCTTGGACTGGGCCTACGTCCACGACGAAGCCTGTCGCTGGGAACACGTGATGAGCGAGCGTGTGGAGCGCCGGCTGTACGAACTCCTGGAGCACCCCACCGAATCCCCGTATGGCAACCCCATCCCGGGCCTCGAAGCCCTCGGTGGCCTTGCCAGCCAGCCGTTCCCCCGCCTCGATGTCAACCTCCTGCAGGCCATGGACGGCTACGCGCCGAATTCCCGCGTAGCGGTCACCCGCCTTGCGGAGCCCATCCAGGTTGAGCCTGAACTCCTTACCCAGTTGGACGAGGGCGGTATCCGCCCGGGCGCGGCCGTCTCATTGGAGCGTGTAGGTGAGTACATCTCCGTCCGGGTCCCCGGCATTGAGGGTGCATTGGAACTTCCGCCCGAGGTGGCTGCGCACGTCTTCGTCTCCGTCGGCTGACGCCCCTTCGCTTCACGCGGTGTCATATCTCACTTTTGGGATTCCGGCGCGCGCGTGACCTGCGGTTTTTCAGGATTAGTGATAAGGGGCGCCCGCGCCACGCCTGTTCCTGTTGATAACGAATTTATTACTGCGGGCCTTAATCGCCTATAGTTATCTACTAGCGCTGATACCAAAGTGTTACCTGTTCCGGAGCCGAGCTCTGCCAGCGGAACAGGTGTGCCATCCACCACTGGCAGAGGCGGGGGAACCACAAGCGGCTGTCTAAAGAAGCAGCCTTGGGGTGAAGTCCGCAGCAGAAGTGCCCATTGACGCAAGTCCCTCCTGGGATACCTGTGTGCCGTGAGCGCTTCGTGCGGACCGGGTCTTTGAACTCTCTGACCCGAATCCGACAGCTAACTTCGCAGGCTTTTTAGAGAGGAATAGAGTTTGACAACGCAGAACGTCAGGGGCCGCCGCCGCGCGTCCGGCCCCGCTGCTGAGCTGCGGCCAGCCCGCGTCGTATCGGAGATCCGGCCACGCGACACCGAACGCCAGGTGCGTCGCCGTAAGAGCCCGTTGCGCCAGGTTGCCGACTTCGCCGCAGCCAGTGGCGTAGGGCAAAAGGCCGGAGTTGCGCTTGCCGCCACCGGACTTGCCCTGACTGTCGGTCTGCCGGCCACCAGCCCGGTAATGGCCACTTCGGAATCCGGCCAGACCGAGTCGGCCCTGGCCGTCACCGGTGGCAGCCAGCCCGAGGTTTCCGCCGCTGCATCAGCCAAGATCGACTTCAGCCGTGCCGCGGTAGCCACCGCCGCAGACCCCGACGGCAAGCTGAAGCAGTTGCTCAGTGCGCAGTCCGCCGACAGCATCCAGCGCGCCTCGTCCACGGGCACCATGGCCAGCCCCTTGGACACCCTGACTACGGCTTCCCCGTTCGGCTACCGCATCAGCCCCCTCACGGGTGGTTCCGGTGACTTCCACCGCGGCCAGGACTTTGTGGCCCAGTGCGGCACCGCCGTCCATGCCGCGGCCAGTGGCAAAGTCACCTTTGCCGGATGGCACGAGTACGGCGGAGGCAACCGCGTGGTGGTAGACCACGGCAACGGCCTTGAGACCACGTACAACCACCTGTCGTCCTTCACCGTCAAAGTAGGCCAGACGGTCAGCCGCGGCGACACTGTAGCGCTGAGCGGCACCACGGGCGCCTCCACCGGCTGCCACCTCCACTTTGAAGTACAGGTCAACGGTGAAGTCGTTGACCCCATGGGCTGGCTCTAAGTCCAGTTGATGGTTGTCTCTCGCATTCGTGACACGCCCCGTGACCTGAATGTGACATTCGCGTTCAACTGTTGTACCGTACAAAGCGCATCGGCTTTTTAGGGGGCCGGTGCACTTGAGTGGATTGCCTAGCTCTGCCACCACTCGAGGTCCGTTCGCATAAATCGTCTGGCAGGGGCGGGGGAACCACTTCTGGTCTTCGCAAGAAGGCCTTGGGGTTAAGTCGCAAAGCTTCCTTGAAGCAGCGTGGCCGGATGACTCCCATCCGAATCCGACAGCTCACCTCGCAGGCATTGGGAGAGGCTACCTACGTGTCATCACGCACTACCCCTGCGCGCCACCGCGCCGAATCGGTTCGTACGAACCCTTTGAACACGCTTTCCAAGGCTGTTTCATCCAACGCCGGTACAGTTGGCCGCCAGGCCGTCGTCCTGGCAGCAGCCTCAGGCCTCGTCCTCAGTGTCGGTCTTCCGGCCCAGGCAGCGGACACCGACGTTTCCAAGTCGGAAGCCTCCAGCACCCAGCAGATGGTCACCACTGCGGTAGTCACCGCAGAGCCCACCGCCACCGTTTCCTTCGAAAGCCCTGTAGTGGCCACCAAGGAAGCTCCCAAGGTTGTCCAGCGCGCTTCGCAGACCACCCAGCGCACCGCGGCCAATGGCAACCAGACCACCGCAGGCGCTGTGACGGCGAAGTCGTCCGAAGCCAAGGACACTGCTTCCAGCGCCGCCGCTTCCGGCCTCGCCGCGATCGCCTACACCGGAATCGGACACCCCTACGTTTGGGGCGGCACCACGCCCAACGGATGGGACTGCTCCGGCTTCACCCAGTGGGTCTACGCCCAAGCCGGCATCAGCATCCCGCGCGTCAACGCCTGGACGGCCATGAAGCCCACCAGCACTCCTGCCCCCGGTGACCTGGTCATGCAGAACGGCGGAGCCCACGTAG
This sequence comes from Paenarthrobacter sp. 4246, assembly GCF_040546855.1. NCBI lineage: Bacteria > Bacillati > Actinomycetota > Actinomycetes > Micrococcales > Micrococcaceae > Paenarthrobacter > Paenarthrobacter sp. 4246. The sequence goes on along the minus strand of NZ_JBEPOP010000002.1, from coordinate 432,348 downwards.
GCATCTACGTTGGCAACGGCATGATGATCAGCGCCTTGAACCCGGGACAGGGCACGCTCCTGCACTCGGCTGCCTCCACGGGCACCTCCTCCTTCTTTACCCTCCGCTAGAAACAATCCGGTTCGGGGTTCGCCAGCATGCCCCCAAGTGCTGGCGCGCCAATGAGCCGCGTGTACCCCAACTACACGCGGATACGAAAAGAGAAAACCATGACCAGTGCATCCAAGGTTGCACGGCATCGCGCTGAGGCCCCCAAGACCAGCTCGCTTGCCGTGATCGCCAAGGCCGTCAGTGAAAACGCCGGCGGCGTAGGCCGCCAGGCGGCTGTTATTGCCGCAGCTTCAGGCCTGGTCCTGACCGGCAGTGTTGCTGCCAACGCCGCCGACACCACGGTGGACCGTGAGTCCACCTCGACGTCCACCCTTGACATCCAGTCGGTAGTCCAGGCCACCATTGCTGCGGACTCTACCGTTGCCATCTCCTACGAGCGTCCCGTGGTCACCACGGTGCAGGCTCCGGCTCCTGTAGAAAAGAAGGCTCCTGCGAAGGCAGAAACCAAGAAGGCAACGGAAAGCACGGCAACTGCCGGCAACTCAACGCTGGCCGTCAACACGGCGGCTCCTGCGGCAAAGGCTCCGGCCGCCGCAAGTGGCCTTGGTGCTGCAATCGCCGCTGCCGCCTACGCGCAACTCGGCGTCACCCAGGACTGCACCATGCTGGTGACCAACTCCCTGGCAGCAGTTGGCATCAACTTCCACGACTGGCCGGCCGGCTACCTCTCCCTCGGCCGTACGGTCAGCGCAGCGGAAGCGAAGCCCGGCGACCTCGCCTATTACGCCAACGGCGGTCTGGCCGGACAGGCCCACATCGCTGTATACGTCGGCAACGGCCAGGCAGTCCACGGTGGATGGAACGGATCCACCACGGCACTGTTCAGCGTCAACGTGGGCTCCGGCCCCGTTTTCATTCGCGTCAACGGCTGATCCAGCCTCTGGTTTTCACAGCAACACCCCGCAGGCTCCGGCCGGCGGGGTGTTCTGCTTTATGAGAAAGGATTTCGCTCCAGCCCCCTTAACCTCGAATGAACTCTTGACGACACTGCACGGGAAACGACGGAAAAATTCGTTGATACGGCATATGAGTGCTTACCCTTATCTTGTCGATCCACAGCCCGTACAAGCAGAGGGCAGCCGGCCCTCGTGCCCCTGACGGGTGCGGCCGTGAAGAGGTACGTGCATGCGCACACTCGTTCTGAATGCTGGATATGAACCGCTGGCGGTAATAACATTCCGCCGGGCGCTGGTCCTTGTGTTGACCGGGAAAGCTAGCGTAGTGGCCGAAGGCGACGAGCCTGTCGTCGGGCCACAGGAAGTACTCGGACGTCCATCCGTGATTCTTCTCAACCGCTACATCCGTCCCCGGTACAACAGGATTACCGCCGTGAGCCGACGCGGGGTACTTCGCCGCGACGGTCACCGCTGCGCCTACTGCGGGAAAACAGCCCACACCATAGACCATGTCCACCCCAAGTCCAGGGGCGGCGCGGATTCCTGGGAAAACCTGGTTGCGGCGTGTTTGAAATGCAACAACGCCAAGAGCGACCATACGTTGGCTGAAATGGGTTGGAAGCTCCGTTTCAAACCTGGCGTGCCCCAGGGAACCATGTGGCAGATCAAGGAACTCGAGAAACCTGCGCCGGACTGGGACCCGTTCCTGTTGCCGGAATCCGCTGCCTGATCGATTTCTGCTGAACTCCTGCTGCCCCGGTAATCTGGGCGGATGGAGTTCAATGCCGTGATTCTGGCGGGTGGCAGGGCCACCCGCCTCGGTGGCGTGCCCAAGCCATCGCTGACGTACGACGGCGAGACGCTCCTTTCGCGTGCCCTGCAGGCGGCCCGGGGTGCCTCTGCTGTGGTGGTGGTAGGTCCTGATGCTTCAGGAACGGGCGGTGAGCCGTTGCCGGTCGAGGTGCTGCGGGCACGGGAGGAACCGGCATTTGCTGGTCCGGCCGCGGCCATTGCTGCTGGGTTGGTTGCGCTGGAGGGCCGCGGTGCGGGCGTTCCGTGGACGTTGATTCTCGCCTGCGATATGCCCCATGCTGCCCGTGGAGTTTCCCATCTGTGGGAAGCGCTGGCAGCCCACCCCGAAGCGGAGGGGGCCATGGCAGTGTCCGGCGACGGACGGAAGCAACCGCTCCTGGGGGTCTACAACACCGGGGCCCTGGACCGCGAAGTGGCCGTAGCTTGCCAAGGTTCCGGGTTAACGGACTCTTCAGTGTTCCGCCTGCTTGCTAGGCTGAACCTGCTGGACGTTGCTGTCCCCGCAGGATCCACGGATGACGTGGATACATGGGAGGACGCTGCGGCCCTGGGCATTGACTACAAGTTGGAGGCGGACGTGAAGAGCCAGGAAGAGACGCTCGAGGAATGGTGCCGCACACTGCTGCAGGCCTTCGAGCTTGAAGGCGTTGAAGTGGACGTCAATGAAGTGCTCGCCGTTGCTGGAGTGGCCGCGCATTCAGTGGTGCGCCCGGCAGCTCCCTTGACCACCTTCATTGCCGGGTACGCGGCAGGCATGGCCCGTGGCATCGGCCAGGCAAGCGATGACGCGTCCATGAACGCCGCCTTGGAACTGGCCCGAAAGGTTGCCAAGGAGTACTCGGAGTCCGAGGCTGACGCCGAATGACGGAGGCCCCCGCCGAGGGCCATCACGCGGCACATACCTGGCAGGAGGCCCGGCAGCGAGCATTCGATAGTGCCGTTCCCATCCCTCCGGCTCCCGTGCCGCTCAAGTCAGCCCTCGGCCGCACCCTGGCTGCCGATGTCCGGGCAGCGCAGGACATGCCGCACTATGCTTCCTCAGCCATGGATGGGTGGGCCGTCAACGGAAGTGGTCCATGGATCCTCAGCGAACCGGGCCAGAGGCTTGCCCCCCACCAGGCAAGTCCCATTGTGACGGGTGGGCTGGTTCCGCCGGGCGCCAAGGCAGTACTTCGCAGCGAGAGCGGTGTCATGACCACCGACGACGACGGCCTTCCTGTCCTTGCGCTGGGCGGAACCGCCAAACCCGGCGAACCCCGCAACGGCCAGCACATCCGCAAAGCCGCAGAAGAGGCAGCGGCGGGGGAGGTGTTGCTTACTGCCGGGACTGTGCTCAATCCGGCCCACATCGCTTTGGCTGCGCTGGCTGGCCTGGACCAGTTGGAGGTCCTCGGCAAGCCGCTGGTCAGGTTTCTGCTGACGGGCTCGGAGGTTGTGGCACAAGGGGTTCCGCTGCCCGGACAAGTGCGTGATACTTTCGGCCCGCAATTGGGCGCTGTGGTGGAGCTCCTGGGTGGCATCGCAGGGGAGCAGCTCAGGGTGGGCGACACCTATGAAGAGTGGATTTCCGCGCTCCAGGACACCGAGCCGGCCCTGGACGAACTCGCGGCAGATGACCCTCACCAAGAATCTGAACCCCCGGCAGACGTCGTCATCACTACCGGCGGGACCGGTCGCTCCGGGACTGACCACTTCAGGCGGGCCGTTGCTGAACTTGGTGGCCGGCTGTTGATCGACGGCATCGCCATGCGCCCCGGTCATCCTGCCGTGCTGGCTGAACTGCCCGATGGCCGGTTTGTGCTGGGCCTGCCGGGAAATCCACTTGCCGCGATGATGGCGTTGTTGACGGTGGGTGCACCATTGCTGGCGGCTTTGGGTCATCGGCAGCTGGACGGGGTAGGTGAAGTTCCTTGCGGCGCTATGATCGACGCGGATCCCGGCCGGACCCGCCTGATGCCGTTCAAGCTGGTGTACGGCCTGGCATCGCCGGCGCAGCACACGGGCCCCGGGATGATGCGGGGCCTGGCCGGCGCGGACGGGATCATGGTGGTTCCACCCCACGGAGTTCAACTGGGCGAGCTGGTCCCCGCGTTTGCCTTGCCGTGGGGCAAACCGTTGCCCGCGCCCAAGTCCGCGGATGACAAGCCTCGCAAGGCCCCGGCGCGGCAGGCAAAGAAGGCTCCCTCCGGCCCAGTGGACTGGAGCGCGCTGGACGCCTGAACGCTGGACTCCGGAGCACCGCAGCCAACCAGGTAAGGGTGCTCACAAAGTGCAATGATGGACTCATGAACAGGCATGCTCCCGAACAGGACATCAATGAAGATGACCTGCAAATCCACCCGCCCAAACAAGCCGCTGCAGGCCTCAAAGCTGTCACGGTGGCACTTGAACGCGGTTACGCCCAGGCCGGAGTGGCCCGGACGGTCCGTTCCATGCTCAGGGTCAACCAGCACGACGGCTTCGATTGCCCGGGATGTGCTTGGCCCGAATCCATCACCGGCCGGCGCAGCCCCGCCGAGTTCTGCGAGAACGGCGCCAAGGCGATTGCCGAGGAAAGTACCACCCGCACTGTGGGCGCGGAATTCTGGGCGAAACACTCCCTGGCTGACCTTGAAGACAAGACTGAATACTGGCTGGGGAGCCAGGGAAGGTTGTCCGAGCCCGTGGTCATCAAGCCCGGGGACACCCACTATTCACCCATCAGCTGGACCGAGGCCTTCGCCCTGATCGGCGAGCATATCAACGCCACCACGCCGGACAGATGCGTTTTCTACACGTCCGGCCGGACGGCCAACGAGACCGCCTTCATGTATCAGTTGTTCGCTCGGAGCCTGGGCACAAATAACCTGCCCGACTGCTCCAACATGTGCCATGAATCCTCCGGCAGCGCCCTGAACCCCACCATCGGAATCGGCAAGGGCACGGTCTCGCTGGAGGATATCCACCACGCCGAACTGGTCCTGGTGGTGGGACAGAATCCGGGAACCAACCATCCCCGGATGCTGTCCGCACTGCGGGATTGCAAGAACAACGGTGGGAAGATCGTGGCCGTCAACCCGCTCCCCGAGGCAGGCCTTCTGAACTTCAAGGACCCGCAGTCCCTCAACGGCGTCATTGGCGGTGGCACCACCATCGCGGACGAATTCCTGCAGATCAAGGTCGGTGGCGACCTCGCGCTGTTCCAGGCGCTGGGCCACCTGCTCTTGGAGGAAGAGCAGCGCAACCCGGGCACCGTCGTCGACCATTCCTTTATTGCGGCGCAGACCGAAGGGTTTGCCGCGTACAAGGAAGCACGTTCAGTCCTGGACTGGGAAGAGACCGAGCGGGCCACCGGCCTGACGCGTGCAGAGATCACCAAGGCCGCGGAAATGATGGCCGCATCCAAGGCCACCATCATTTGTTGGGCCCTGGGACTGACCCAGCAGCCACACTCGGTGGATACCTTGCGCGAGATCATCAACCTGCTGCTGCTTCAAGGGAACTTCGGCAAGCGTGGTGCCGGAGCCTGCCCCGTCCGCGGACACTCCAATGTGCAGGGCGACCGCACCATGGGGATTTGGGAGAAACCCAAGGAGTCGTTCCTGGCTGCGTTGGACAAGGAATTCGGCTTCCACATGCCGCGCGACCACGGCTATGACTCCGTGGAGACCCAACACGCCCTGGAAAAGGGCGAAGTGGATGTTTTCGTCTCCATGGGTGGGAACTTCGCTGCGGCCGGCTCGGACACGGCAGCCTTGGAAGAAGGGTTGAAGAGGGCAGGGCTGACGGTCCACATCTCCACCAAACCCAACCGTGCCCATGTGGTCCACGGCAAGACCTCCCTGATCCTGCCCACCCTGGGCCGGACCGACACCGACGACAAACACCCCAAGGGCAAGCAGTTCCTGTCCGTGGAAGACTCCATGTCCGTCATTCACAAGACGCAGGGGAGGTTGGAGCCGGTCTCTGAGCACCTCCTGAGTGAGCCAGTGATCGTAGCCCGGATGGCGCAGGCCACCCTGGGCGATGACCACAGCGTGGACTGGCGGTCAATGGCCGAGGACTACGACGTGATCCGGGACCACATCTCCAGGGTTATTCCGGGTTTTGAAGACTTCAACGCCCGGGTTCGGACCAAGAACGGCTTCGTGCTGCCCAACCCGCCCCGGGACACGCGAACCTTCGCCACGGACATCGGCAAGGGGCGTTTCTCCGTGCGGCCGCTTGAGTACCTCGAAGCTCCGCCGGGCCACCTGATCCTACAGACTGTCCGTAGCCATGATCAGTACAACACCACGTTCTACGGTTTGGATGACCGGTATCGCGGTGTCTCGGAGGGGCGGCGAGTCATCCTGGTCCACCCGGATGACCTGACGGAACTGGGCTTCGAGGACCGGGACCTGGTGGATGTCATCTCCACCTTCGCGGGAACGGAACGGCGAGCCGACAGGTTCCGCCTCATCGGGTACCCCACGGCCAAGGGCTGCGCCGCGGCGTACTTCCCGGAGGCCAACGCCCTGGTCCACCGTGAACTGGTGGCCAGGGAATCCAACACCCCCGGCTATAAAGCCATGACGGTTCACTTCGTCAAGCATGTGGAGAACGGAGCCTGATATGGGACGCGTGACCCAGCGCCGCAAGGTGCATAAGTTTGTCCTGGACGGCTCACCGCAAGCGCTGGAGCATCCTGTCCGATATAAGGAAGACGTCTTGGCAGTGGAGGAGCCCCTGGAGATCCGCTTGGGGGAGATGTCCTTCTCAGTGACCATGAGGACCCCCGGAGACGACTTCGACCTCGTGGCGGGATTCCTCGTCTCGGAAGGGATCATCTGGGAGCCTGCACAACTGATCTCTGAGCGATTCTGCGCGGGGGAGAACGAAGACGGTGTGCAGACCTTCAACGTGGTGGACGCCCAACTCAGGCCGGACGTGGTGCGGCCCGATACCGGCCGGAACGTCTACACCTCCAGTTCTTGTGGAATCTGCGGCACGGACTCCATCGAGGCGGTCCGCAAGTCCTCCCATCACAGTCCGCGCCAGGACAACGTCAAGGTTCCGGTCCGCGCCTTGGCTGCCCTGCCGGACCGTCTCCGGGAGGCGCAGGCGGTCTTTGACAAGACGGGCGGTGTGCACGCTGCCGGACTCTTCCGGATTCACGACGACGGAACCACCGAGCTGCTCTGCCTGCGGGAAGATGTTGGCAGGCACAACGCGGTGGACAAGGTAGTGGGCTGGGCATTGCGGGCGGGGATGCTGCCGCTCAGTGGGACAGTCCTCCAGGTGTCAGGCAGGGCGTCCTTTGAACTGGTCCAGAAGGCCGCCATGGCGGGCATTCCCGTGCTGTCCGCGGTCAGCGCACCTTCAAGCCTCGCAGCCGAACTGGCAGAAGAAACGGGGATCACGCTGGCAGGGTTCAGCCGTGGGCATAGCCTCAATGTCTACGCCGGGCGGGACAGAATCCTCGCAGAACCGGCCCCGGCAGGAGCGCTGTCCGTAGGGGATAGCCGTCAATCACTTGGCTATTAGGCTGGAACAAAGTAGATTTTATCCATCGATTGGAAGCGCGGCGAACCCAGAATCGCCGTCCGAACCTGCACCCCTGGTGCGTGTACCAAGCGTGAAACCCAGCTAAAGCCCAAAGGGGAATTAATTGCACGACGACCGCCGGATCACTGAACAGCGCCTCGATCGATTCGTTCGGGAACGCATTCTTCCGGCCATTTACGGCAGAGCCATACCGCTGCAGCTCAGCAGCTGGGATGTTCCCGGCGAGCCCGTACCGGCGGCAGAGGCCGTGCGCCAGCTCTTCACCCCGCAGGAGCACGGCGCCCTGTGGGGAAAGGCCTGGAGCACCAAGTGGCTCCACCTGCAGGGTGAAGTCCCGCAGGACTGGGGTATGGCCGAATCCATGTCAGTGGAAATCATTGTGGACCTCGGTTTCAACAGCGATGTCCCCGGGTTCCAGTGCGAAGGCACTGCCTGGCGCGCCGATGGCAGCATCATCAAGGCGATCTCGCCCCGGAACTATCACGTCCCCGTCAAGTTGCTCGGCGGCGGACACTCCGTGGACTTCTATGTTGAAGCTGCAGCGAACCCGGACGTTGCCCAAGGGTGGTCCTTTGCTCCCACTCCGCTGGGAGACAAAGCTACGTCTGGCGACGAGCCCCGGTACCGACTGGGCCGCATCGCCATGGCAGAGTTGAACGAGACGGTGTGGGAACTCAACCAGGACATCTGGACGCTGAGCGGACTCATGCATGAACTTCCCATGGAACTTCCCCGCCGCCATGAAATCCTGCGGGCGCTGGAACGGATGCTGGACATCATGGACCCGGACGACGTCGCCGGAACTGCTGCCGCCGGTCGCGAAGCGCTGAAGGAAGTGCTGGGCCGGCCCGCCTATGCTTCCGCCCACCAGCTCCTGGCTACGGGCCATGCCCACATCGACTCCGCATGGTTGTGGCCCGTTCGCGAGACCATCCGTAAATGTGCCCGGACGTTCTCCAACGTGGTGGCACTCATGGACGAGGATCCTGACTTTGTCTTCTCCTGCTCCTCGGCCCAGCAGATGGCGTGGATCAAGGAGTACTTCCCTGAGCTCTTTGTCCGGATCCGGGAGAAGGTCAAGGCCGGCCAGTTCATCCCCGTGGGTGGCATGTGGGTGGAATCGGACACCAACATGCCCGGTGGCGAGGCCATGGCCCGCCAGTTTGTTGAGGGCAAAAGCTTCTTCCTGAAGGAATTCGACGTCGAATGCCAGGAGGCCTGGCTGCCGGACTCCTTCGGCTACTCCGGTGCCATCCCGCAGATCGTGAAAGAGGCCGGTTCCCGTTGGTTCCTGACGCAGAAGATTTCCTGGAACAAGGTCAACCGGATGCCGCACCATACCTTCACTTGGGAGGGCATTGACGGAACCCGGCTGTTCACGCATTTCCCGCCGGTGGATACGTACAACGCTGAACTGCACGGCCGCGAACTGGCTCACGCAGAACGCAACTACCGCGACCACGGCCGGGGAACCATGTCCCTGGTGCCTTTCGGTTATGGCGACGGCGGTGGCGGACCTACGCGTGAGATGGTGGCCGCGGCGCACCGCACTGCAGACCTTGAAGGGTCGCCAAAGGTCCGGATGGGCACAGCCAAAGACTTCTTCACCAAGGCCGAGGCGGAGTACACCAAGCTGCCGGTCTGGGTGGGTGAGATGTACCTGGAAATGCACCGCGGAACTTACACCAGCCAAGCCAAGACCAAGCGTGGCAATCGCCGCAGCGAACATCTGCTGCGCGAGGCCGAACTGTGGTGCTCCACCGCCGCCGTCCGTCTGGGCGCGGACTACACATATCCCCAGGCCGAGCTGAAGCGGCTCTGGCAACTGGTGCTCCTGCAGCAGTTCCACGACATCCTGCCGGGCAGCTCCATCGCCTGGGTCCACCAGGACGCCGAGCGCAACTATGAGGCCATTTCCCGTGACCTTGAGGCCATCATCAGCCATGCCGCCCAGGCTCTTGTGGGGACTGGCAGCACGAGCTACCTGCTCAACGCAGCCCCGCATTCGCGCAGCGGCGTGCAGGCTCTGGCAATAGCCGAAGCCAAGGGGCCCGGCGACGATGTCAAGGTGGAGGAATCCGGCGACGGCTTCGTGCTGGACAACGGCATCATTCGTGCAGTTCTGGACGAAAACGGCCTGCTGACCTCCTTGGTGGACCATGCCGGCGGCCGCGACGCCATAGCCCCCGGGCAGCCCGGCAACCTGCTGGAGTTGTTCCGGGATACCCCCAACGAATGGGACGCGTGGGACATCGAGGAGTTCTATCGCCGGAACGTCACCCAGCTGACCCAAGCGGACACCCTCGACCTCGAGCGCACGCCGCTTGGCGCCGTCGTGGTGGTCCAGCGGAAGGTGGGCGCCTCCACCATCACCCAGCGCATCACGCTCGACGCCGGTGCAAAGTCCCTGGGGATCGCCACCACGGTGGACTGGCAGGAACGCGAAAAGATGCTGAAGATCGCCTTCCCACTGGACGTGAGGGCGGATCGTTCGGCGTCCGAGACGCAGTTCGGCCACGTGTTCCGGCCGACCCACACCAACACGTCCTGGGAAGCCGCAAAGTTCGAAATTTGCGCGCACCGCTGGATCCATGTCGCAGAGCCAGGCTATGGAGTTGCCGTCAGCAACTCCTCCAGCTACGGACACGACGTCACCAGGGCGGTCCGCACCGATGGCGGAACCACGACGACGGTCCGCACCTCGCTGCTGCGCTCGGCCCGGTTCCCGGACCCTGAAGCAGACAGGGGAGAGCACACCCTGGAGGTTTCCATCAGGCCCGGTGCTGGAATCGCCGACGCCGTGGAAGAGGGCTACCGCACCAACCTGAAGCCACGGTTCGTGACCGGTGGGCACTCCGTGGAGCCACTGGTTTCGGTGTCGAACCCGGCCATTGTGGTGGAAGCCGTGAAACTGGCGGAGGACGGATCGGGCGACGTGATCGTCCGGCTCTACGAATCGCTGGGGGAGCGTTCAGCTGCCACGGTAAGGCCCGGATTCGTGGCAATTGGCGCAACTGCCACCGACCTGCTGGAACGCATGGCAGAGGCGCCTGGAGTGACTGTGGGGGAACGCTCGGAGGTAGAGCTGGTGTTAAGGCCGTTCCAACTGGTGACCCTGCGCTTCACGCGCTGACCCGGTGCACAGCAGAACGCCGGCGGCCTTGCACAGGAAATCCTGCAAGGCCGCCGGCGTTTTGTGTTGCCGGTGTGGTTATTCGACCAATTCGACGTCCACCGCGTCTTTCATAATCTGAACCCGCAGGGGGATCACGGAGTCGTAGCTCTTGATTTCAGCCGCGATTTTCTTCGTGAAGACTTCCTCCACCAAGAGGGGCATGTCTTTGACGCCCGACAGGTAGCGCTTGGCTGCAAAGTCGAACTCCGACCTGTTGTTCCTGATCCGGGTGTTGAGGACCTTGAGCTCGTCGGCAATCTTGAGGAATTCCTCTTCGGAAGCATTGCGCGCGGTGGCTTCGTCGACCTTTTGGGCCATCTGATCCTTGATCTTCACGAATTCGTTGTAGTTTTCTTCGGACTTTGCGGTGATCTCGGCGTTTGATTCAAGCTGGGCGATCCGGTTGTCCAACGTGCGGGCAAACTCGACGTAGGCCACGTTCTTGGATTGCTTGAGCTGGCCCACCGCTTCCCGGCAGGGACCCGCAGCTTGCCCGAGCAGTGTTTGGCGTTCCCGGAGGGTGGCAGCCTTGGAGCCAACAAACAAGCCGTTGCAGCCGGCTCCGTCCTCCCTGAAGAGACCTTCGAACTGAGGGTATGACTCCACCAGGCCCTCCATGTGGTCAACGAAGCCCTGGTAGGACTCTTCGAGTTGCTCCACGGCGATTCCGATCCCGTCGTCACCGGATTTGTGGGCCGCCTTTACCTTTTCCAGCGCCGCCCGGGCGTCCTTGGCTGCCTGGTGGAACTCATCGCGCTCTTTGGCGGAGTTCTTCTCTGCCTCTTCCTGGGAGGCAGGGGCGTTCCGGGCTTTCTTATACGCGGCCAGGTAGGCATTTGCCGCGGGTTGAAGCTTGCCCCGTGCGTCCACCAACGCTGTGAGGTTGCCGTCCTTCAGGGTCTGCAGGTCCTCCTTGCGTTGCTGCCCGGAGAAGTGCGCCACAGCCACCACAGCTGACACGGCAATGATGACCAGGACAACAGCACTGGAAATGAGTACGAGTGCAAGCCTGCGTTTCCTGGGGGTGGGCTGCTGGCTGGGAGTGGGTTCCGGCATGGGTGCGGGCGGCTGATGGGGGCCGGGTTGAATCGTCATGGCCTATTTTCCGTCCTTGCCGGCAGCATCAAACTGGTCAGTGCGTTTCTTGAGAACACTTTCAAACGCTTTGTTGGAGTCATTGGCGTTGGTGACCAGCTGGTTGTACTTCTCCTTCGCGGAGCTCTCATACGTGGTTTCGGCCTTGGCCAAAGCATCATTGATGTCCAGCATGGCCACGCCGGCCAGGGTCCGCTTGGCGAGCCGCTCAAGATCGTCCTTGGCGTCCAGGACTTCCTGCTGCTTGTCCCGCTGCCCGCGGATAACGCCTTCAACAGCGGTCAGAAGTTCGGTAGTTTCGGCATCCGTGCCGTCCTTGGCCGTGGCAATTGCTGCCAGGCAGGCGTCGGCACCCTTAACGTAATCCTCGGAATACGACTCCGCGCCGACGTTCAAGGTTGAATGCAGCGGCGCGCAGGGACCGCCAATGGACTCATTGATGTTTGAGGTGTTGATCACCAACTGGTCGTTGAAGGAGATCACGGCACTGTACTGCTCCTTGAAGCGGTTGTAGGCCTCGCCGATTTCCTGTTCCTGTACGGCCGGCGATGATCCCATCCGATCCAGCCGGTCCAGGTTGGTCCGGGTTTCGCGTTTAAGTCGTTCGCCATCCCGGTTGAGGACCTGGTCCTTTTCCTGCTGCCCGGCCTTCTCGGTCATCACATTCGAGTAGCGGAGTGAAAACTGGTTGAACAATGGATCGTAGAGATTCATCGAGTTGTCCAGTATTGCCCGTTCCTTGTCCAGGCGGACAACATCTGCACGCTGAACGCCTGCCGGGCGGGAGAGAGCAAACCACGTGCCAAGCCCTCCAGCCACAACAGCGACGGCAACAACTGCGGCGATGATGACGGCACGCCGGGACTTCCTGCGGCCCGGATCGGCTGCTGTATCCAAAGTGTTTTCCCCCATTTTCCTTGAGTCTCCTAGACGTCGTGCTGGAGCCGTTTCACAAAAAGCTTGGTCCGTTCCTGCGTGGGCGCACGCAGGACCTCGGCGGCAGGGCCCCGTTCAACCACCACGCCGCCGTCCATGAAGATGACCTCGTCCGCTACGTGCTGGGCGAAGGCGAGCTCGTGGGTCACGATCACCATCGTCCAGCCTTCCTCGGCGAGCTCCTTGATGACACCCAGGACCTCACCCACCAGTTCCGGGTCCAACGCAGAGGTGGGTTCGTCGAACAGCAGCAGTTGGGGCTTGAGCGCCAGCGCCCTGACGATGCCTACGCGTTGCTGCTGGCCGCCGGAGAGTTCAAAGGGGTAGGCGTCCCGTTTATCTGCCAGGCCCACGCGTTCCAAGAGCCGTTCCGCCTCCGCGATGGCCTCCGCCCGTGGCCTCTTCTGGACCTGGATGGGGCCCTCGGTGATGTTCTTCAGGACCGTCATGTGCGGGAACAGGTTGTAGTGCTGGAAGACCATGGCGCTCCGGTCACGCAAGGCGGCAAGGTCCTTCTTGCCGACCTTCGCGCCGAAGTCGATGGCGAGTTCCCCGCCGCCGTCGCTGTCCCCGAAGGTGACTGTGCCGCCGTCGGGAATTTCAAGGCCGTTAAGCGACCGCAGGACGGTGGTCTTCCCGGATCCCGATGGCCCGATCAGGGCCACCACCTGGCCGCGGCGGATATCGACGTCGATGTCCCGCAACACCACGTTGCTGCCGAATGCCTTGGCAAGGTTCCGGGCCTTCAGGACCGACGTGGAGTGTGACTCGTTAGTGGGCGACATAGCGGTCCAATCTCCTTTCCACGGCGGACTGCGCCGTGGAAAGGACCAGGCAAATAACCCAGTACACCAGGGCGGCCTGCAGGTACAGGGCCATGAACTCCTGGCTGAAAGCAGCGATCTGCTGGGCATTGCGGAACAGTTCGGTCACCAGGATCAAAGACGCCAGAGAGGTGTCCTTCACCAGCGATATGAAGGTATTGGACAACGGGGGAACGGATACCCGGGCTGCCTGGGGGAGGATGATGCGCACCAGGGTCTGCGGCCTGGACATGCCGATGGTGTGGCCGGCTTCCCATTGGCCCTTGGGCACCGACAGGATGGCTGCCCTGATGATCTCGGCTGCGTAACCGCCCACGTTCAACGAGAACGCGATGATGGCACTCGGCCAGGGATCAAGCCGGATGCCAATGCTGGGGAGGCCGAAGAAAATGACAAACAGCTGTACCAGCAGGGGGGTGCCACGGATGACGGAGACATAGAACCGGCCGATTCCGGACAGCAGCCAGTTGGGGCTCAGCCGCATCAGGGCCACCACCAGGGCGAGCACAAGGCCGAAGGCGAAGGAGGCGAGCGTCAGCGGTATGGTCCCCGTGACGGCGCCGGTGATGAGCGGGCCGAAGGAACTCCAGATGAGGTCCCAGTTCATCTATTTGGTGACGTCCGCGCCGAAGTACTTTTCGGAAATCTTTGCCATGGTTCCATCTGCCTGGAGGTCGGCCAGGGCCTTGTCCACGGCCGCCGTGAGCTCCGTTGAACCCTTGCGGAAGACGAACGCGCTTTCGGTCTTGTCCGGTGCCTCCGCAGCAACCTTCAGGCCCGAGTCCGGGGTGTTCTTGGCGTAGTCCAGGTAGGTCAATTTGTCATTCACCGTCGCGTCCACGCGGCCCTGCTGGACCAGCGTGGCGGACTGTGCCCACCCTTCCACTGCCTGCACATTGGCGCCGGCTTCCACGGCCATTTTGTAGAAGTTGCTGGTCAGCGACTGGGCGGTGGTCTTGCCCTTGAGGTCTGCGAAGCTGTTGATGCCGGTGTTGTCCGACTTGGTCACTACAACGCCTGTGGAGATGGTGTAGGGGGTGGAGAACTCGTACTTGGCCTTGCGTTCGTCATTGATGGAAATCTGGTTGGCAATGGTGTCGAAACGCTTGGAGTCCAGGCCGGCGAAGATGCCATCGAACTGCGTTTCCTGGAACGTTGCCTTCACGCCGAGCTTTCCGGCCACAGCCTGGGCGATCTCGACATCGAAACCTGTGAGATCCCCGGCGCCTTCCGCATGGAAGCTGAAGGGGCGGTACGTGCCCTCGGTGGCGATGACCAACTCACCCTTGGACTTGACGTCCGAAAGAGAGGTGTCTCCGCCTGACTGAGCGGGAGTTGAACCCCCACCGCACGCTGTGAGCACAAGGGCGGCCGAGGCCAGAGTGGCGGCAATGACTGAGCGGCGGGTGCGAAGGCTGTTCATGGAGCCATCTTAGCCACCGTAAGGAGCCTTGCTGGGTGTGGGGCTGCTGATGCCCGCAACAGGGGCGTTAAAAAGGCTGAGTGGGGGCGGTCCCCAACAGCCCGCCACCACTCATCCCCCCAATTGTGATCGCATGGGCGCCACATCCACCGGAAACCCGTTCTCTGATTCCGGTGTCAGGCTGCAGCCGTGTTCACACATTCATGATTGTGCCACGATCTAATGCTTTTGTGAAAGTCTTACGCTGCGAGACGTTGTTTTCTTCGCGAATAGGCCTTGGAGAACCAGATTCCGGCCAGGCCAATGCACGTGGACATGGCTGCCGAGTAGTTGATGAGGACCCTCAGCCAGGCCTCCGAAAAGGGGATCAACGGGAAAAGCTGGGACAGCAGGAGCAAGCTCAAACCCAGGAGCAGCAACGCCGAAGCAACCCGGAGCAGCACAGGAGCCGCGCTCACCACGGTCCGCCAGATCGCGGGCACCAGGCAGGCCGCAACGAAGCCTGGGTAGAAGCGCCCCATGAACGCATAGGCCTCAAGCGACGGTCCCCACGTCAGTCCGCTCATGCCCGCTGAGGACCCTCGCGTGTCCGTGATGACGAAGAAGTAGACGGTAAGGATTGCCACGATGGCCCCGACAGAAAGACCAACGGGACCACGGATGGCACGGACGGCGGATGGCGAACCGAACGCGGTGGCGATCTTGATGCCCATGAGGAAGAACGTGGCATACAGGAGGAAGCGCAGGACCAGGTTGCCGATGTTGATTCCGCCAAGCCAGCCGTCAAGGACCAGGTAAGGCGCTTCGATGCTGATGAAAATGCTCAACGAGATCAGGGAGAAGATGTAGAACACCACACGGTTCTCGCCCCGCAATGCGCTGGGGATCCGTGCAACCGTGACAGCCAGGCATACAACCAGCGTCACCCAAGGCAGGACAGCCGTCATCCTAGGTTCTCCCAAATTCTTTCGGTACGTTCGTGATCTTGTTCCTGGCGCTTCAAGGTCTTGCCCAGGGCCAGGAGTCGTTCGCCGGCCAGGGTCACCAGCGAGCTTTGGGTCATTCGGTCCAGGGCTTCCCGGCGGGCATGCGGTGGCCACCCCGCCTCGGCTTCGGTGATCAGACCACCAGCGACCAGTCCTCCGGCAGGTCCGACGCCGGCAGCACGGGAAGTGGCGATGGCCAGTTCCGGCGGCAGCCTGTTGGCCGTCAGATGGGCCGAGAAGTTCTGCGGCGCAATCCCGGTGGCTTCGCTGACCCGGTGCCGCAACTCGCCGTCGTCGATCGCGTCTACCCAGTTCCGCACCGACGTAGGGTGCGGAGGTTCAGAAAGCAGGGCCGCAGGGGCAGTGCTTGGCTCGCTGCGTTCCACCACTGCCCGCAGCAGATCGATCGTGGCGACCTGGCTGACCAGTTCGCAGGGCGTCGGCGGCACCGGGCCGCCCCTGAGATCGGCGTAAAGGTCAAACGTGGACAGGGCCTGCACCGGATCCACCTGGAATCCGCGGCTGATGCTTACCAGCGTGGACTCGGCAACCTTGCCACGGACCAGTTGCTGGGCCAGGGTTGTCCGTTTGATGCCGGCGATCCTGCAGACATCAGCCGTGCTGGCATCGGGCGCGACGCCGTGAAGCCAGCGCTGGAACGCCTTGGACGGTAAGGGCATGGGGAACTTTCCGGGACGGGTCGCGGGTGAGGACATGAGAACGCCGTAAGTGGGAGTACGAAACGATTTTACGCCGACGCCACATTGAATTATGCTTGATGCTTGAACCCGTTGGTCCGTACACCCCCCAAGTCCGGACCAACGGGTTTTTCCATGCCTGCGGGAATCGCGGCCTGAGTTCCTGCGTTTCCCTGCTGGAGGATAGACACATGACAGCAACCTTGGTGGCCAAGGATCTTGCCGGTGGCCACGGCCATCGCACCCTTTTTTCCGACCTTTCCCTGACCGTTGCGCCCGGCGACGTTGTGGGCGTCGTGGGCGCGAACGGCGCCGGGAAGTCCACGCTGCTTCGCATCCTTGCCGGCGTGGACCAGTCGCAAGCGGGCAGCGTCAGCCTGGCGCCGTCGGACGCGTTTGTGGGCTGGCTGCCCCAGGAGCACGAGCGCACTGCGGGGGAGACCATCGCGGCGTACATTGCGCGCCGGACGGGTTGCGCCCAGGCCACTGTGGAGATGGAAACAACCGCCGAGGCCCTCGGCTCCGGGGCTCCCGGAGCCGATGACGCCTACTCCCTGGCCTTCGACCGCTGGATGGCCTCCGGGGCGGCGGACCTTGAGGACCGCATTCCGGCTGTGCTGTCCGATCTCGGTCTGGAACTGGGCGCCGACGCCCTCATGACAGGGCTCTCCGGTGGGCAGGCAGCACGCGTGGCTTTGGCCGCACTGCTGCTCAGCCGCTTCGACGTAGTCCTCCTTGACGAACCCACCAACGATCTTGACCTTGACGGCTTGGCCCGCCTCGAAGCTTTCGTCCAGGGCCTTCGAGGCGGTGTTGTCCTGGTATCCCACGACCGCGAATTCCTGGCCCGTTGCGTCACCACCGTGGTGGAACTGGACCTGGCCCAGAACTCCGTGGCCGTGTATGACGGCGGCTACGAGGCGTTCCTCGAAGAGCGCGCCGTGGCCAAGCGCCACGCCCGTGAACGCTACGACGAGTTCGCCAACACCAAAGCAGACCTCGTTTCCCGCGCACGCACCCAGCGGGAGTGGAGCTCACAGGGCGTCCGCAACGCCATGAAGAAAAACCCGGACAACGACAAAATCCGTCGCGCCGCGAGCAGCGAGTCGTCGGAGAAGCAAGCCCAGAAAGTCCGCCAGATGGAGTCGCGTATTGCCCGGCTGACCGAGGTGGAGGAACCGCGTAAGGAGTGGCAGCTGCAGTTCAGCATCGGCCAGGCACCCCGCTCAAGTGCCGTCGTCGCCACCTTGCGTGACGTCGTCGCGCGCCAAGGCGACTTCACGCTGGGACCGGTGAACCTCCAACTCAACGGCGGCGAACGCATCGGCATCACAGGACCCAACGGCGCCGGTAAATCGACACTGCTGCGCCTGTTGCTTGGAACGCAGGAACCGGACGACGGCGATGCCTCCATGGGTGCCTCCGTCGCCGTCGGCGAAATCGACCAAGCACGTGGACTGCTGGACGGCGGGCAGCCACTTGGCGTCGCCGTCGAAGCCGTGCTGGTGGACTGGAACAGCGCCGATGTCCGCACGCTCCTGGCCAAGTTCGGACTGAAGGCGGACCACACCTCGCGCACGGTGGATTCGTTGTCCCCAGGGGAACGGACACGTGCGGCCCTTGCGCTGCTGCAGGCCCGTGGCGTGAACCTGCTGGTGCTGGACGAGCCCACCAACCACTTGGACCTCCCGGCGATCGAACAACTCGAAGAGGCGCTGGAAGACTACGAAGGCGCACTCCTGCTGGTCACCCATGATCGCCGGCTGCTGGAAAACGTGCGACTCGATTCACGCTGGCACCTCGACAACGGACAGGTCCAGGAACTGCACCACACCCCCAGCCAGGAGAAGCAACCATGAGCATGGACCGCGTGGCCTGGAGCTCGCTGTACAACATCACCACTGCCAAGAGCGGATCCAAGCCGTTCTCCAAGGAAACCCTGAAGCGGGTCATGGCCTTTGCCGCCCCGCACAAGGGCAAGCTCATTGCCTTCGTGATCGCTTCCATCGCAGGTGCTTTCCTCGCTGTCGCCACACCCGTGCTGGCCGGCCAGGTGGTTGATGCCATCATCGCCAACGCCGGGGTGGGGACGGTCATTTGGCTGGCGGTCCTGATCGCCATCGTCGCCGTGGGCGAGGCCGGTGTGGGGCTGGTGACCCGTTGGTTGTCCTCCATCATTGGCGAGGGCGTCATTGTGGACCTCCGCACCCGCGTGTTCGACCACGTGCAGCGTATGCCCATCGCGTTCTTCACCCGGACGCGGACCGGTGCCTTGGTCAGCCGCCTGAACAACGATGTCATCGGGGCGCAGTCCGCCTTCGCCGGCACGCTGTCCGGCGTAGTCAGCAACGTGGTGGCTTTGGCCCTGACCCTGGTGGTCATGTTGAACACCTCCTGGCTGGTCACCGTGCTGGCCATGGTGTTGTTGCCGATCTTCCTGATCCCGGCCCGGCGTATGGGCTCCAGACTGGCCGACCTCCGCCGTGAAGCTGCCGCGCACAACGCCGCCATGGGCACACAAATGACCGAAAGGTTCTCTGCCCCGGGCGCCACGCTGGTGAAACTCTTTGGCCGACCCGATGAGGAGTCCCGTGAATTCGCTGAGCGGGCAGGCCGGGTGCGGGATATCGGAATCCGGACCGCCATGCTGCAGTTCACGTTCGTCACGGCCCTGACGCTGGTGTCGGCGCTCGCCTTGGCCTTGGTCTATGGCCTGGGCGGTTGGCTGGCGCTTGGCGGGCAGCTTGCCCCGGGCGATGTTGTGGTCCTGGCTCTCCTTCTCACCCGGCTTTACGCCCCGCTGACAGCTCTGTCCAATGCCCGGGTGGAAATCATGAGCGCCTTGGTCAGCTTCGAGCGAGTCTTTGAAATCCTTGACCTGAAGCCGCTGATCACGCAGAAGCCTGACGCCGTTTCCGTGCCCGCGGGCCCCGTGGCCGTGGAATTCGACGATGTCCGGTTCTCCTACCCCTCCGCCGAAAAGGTGTCGCTGGCTTCCCTGGAGGACGTTGCCACCTTGGATACCCGGGGCGGGGAGGAAGTCCTGCACGGGGTCAGCTTCCGGGTTGAACCTGGACAGACCGTAGCCCTGGTGGGTTCCTCCGGCGCGGGCAAGTCCACCGTGGCCCAACTGCTCTCACGCTTGTACGACGTCGACTCCGGCGCGGTGCGCCTTGGCGGACAACAGCCAGGAGCTGGTGTGGACGTTCGCGATCTCAGTTTCGATTCCCTCCGGGACACCATGGGCATGGTGACCCAGGACGGACACCTCTTCCACGAAACCATCGCCTCCAACCTGCGCCTCGCCCGGCCGGATGCCACCGAAGAGGACATGTGGGATGTGCTCCGGCGGGCACGCCTGGAACCGATGATCCGGTCCCTGCCAGATGGCCTCGAAACCGTGGTGGGGGAGCGCGGCTACCGTCTTTCCGGCGGCGAACGCCAACGGCTCACCATCGCCCGCCTGCTCATCAAGCAGCCCCGCGTGGTGATTCTCGATGAAGCCACAGCAGCGCTGGACTCCACCAACGAAGCCGCAGTCCAGGCGGCCCTGGGTGAGGCACTTGAGGGGCGTACCGCCGTCGTGATTGCACACCGGCTGTCCACCATCCGTGCGGCCGACGCCATTTTGGTGGTGGAGGACGGCAGGATCGTGGAGCGTGGTACGCACACCGAACTGCTGGCCGCGGACGGACGCTACGCCGAGCTGTACCAAACGCAGTTCGCCGAGGCCGCGGCGGTGGCACAGGAAGCTGTCCCGGAGCTGTAACGCTTTTTAGGTGAGCAGCGGGATGACGTGATCCGTCAGCAGGGGCGCCAGATCGTTGGGCAAGGGCCCGTTAAGGTCCAGCCAGCGGATCTCGGCGATCTCCGCTGAGGGGTGCGCTTCCCAGGTGCCAGGTGCTGTGAAAACGGTGGCCTCGATGTTGGTCGCCGCTTCGTTGGCGGCGACCGCGAGCCAGACGCCCAGCGGCTCGAGCAAGTCCGGCGCTACCTCGATGCCCACTTCTTCATACAGTTCCCGCGAAGCTGCTTCAGCCGCCGTTTCACCGGGCTCCGGCTTACCACCAGGATGCATGAACTTGTTCGTGCCACGCTTCCGGACGGTCAACAACTGGCCATCTCGGTTGTAGACGCAGACGGCGCTCACGACGATCAGGTCACTGGCGGTCACCCTTGCCTCCCGGCATCGATACGGACCAGGTGCGATTCCAGCAGGAGATCCTTCGCCGGTCCGCGGACATCCCATGTGAAGCTGAAGGAATCCGGGCCCCGGTAGATGTAGTTGACGCGGTAGTCGTCGGGATCGCACCAGTGTTTGTCCTGATTGCCCTGCTCCGAGAAGCTCATCACGTGGAATGGCCTGCCATCGGGAAAGAACACGTCCATCGAATCTGCTGTGGCGCCTGGTTTGAGGGCATATTCGCGGAAAGCCGGGCCGGAGTGGGAAGGCCAGTGCATGGTTCCGTCTTCGCGGTAGTCCAGACCGCCGTCGGGATTCAAGGAATAACGCACGACGCCGGTAAAAGTACCGTTGGTGCCTGAGGCGCGGTCCAGGAGTGTCCGCTCCACACTCCAGCTGCCGGCCAGGTAGGCCTGCAATTCCTGGGTGGGTTGCTGGTGATTCAAGTGCCCTCGATTGGAATCGAACCAACGACACCGGCTTTAGGAGAGCCGTGCTCTATCCACTGAGCTACGAGGGCCTGTATGTCCATGGCTCTGAATCCCACTGCTGGAGCTCATGGGCCCGGACACGACTACAAGCATACAAGCTGCCGGGGCGCTGCCCGAACACCGCTAGGCTGGCGAGCATGACAGGGCCTTCCACTGCACCGGCGCAGGCCGGATCGTTCTTTCCCGACCTCCGTAACATCCGGGCCAACATCGGCGGGTGGGCGCAGTTGAGCGTCGTCCAGTACTTCGTGGCCGAGGCCGCCGTGATTCAGGCGTGGGCGGGTCCCGAGCCCTACAGCCGGGCCACCGGATACATCAGCGACCTCGGAGCGGTGTCCTGTGGTGTGTACGAAGACCGGGCCGTGTGCTCGCCATTGCACGTGCTGATGAATGCCTCGTTCGTGGTGCAGGGGCTGGCCCTGGTGCTGGGTGCGTTGTTCCTGACCGCGGGACTTCTGTGCGTCGCGGCAAAGCCTGGTGTGGCTGCCCGCCGCTTCCGGTCCGCTGGGGCTGGGGTTGGTGGTGCTGGGTCAGTTCCGGCACGCGTGCTGACCGTGCCGTGGATCCTGGCGGTGGCCATCCGTGTCCTCACCGGAGTGGCTGGCATCGGAACCGTCATTGTTGGCCTGGTGCCCGAAGACATCGGCTCGCCCTGGCATTTTGCGGGTGCACTGATGTTCTTCATCGGTGGCGGATTCGCACTGCTGTTGTTGGGCATCCTGTGGTTCCGTCAGACACCGATGAGTTGGTTCCTTGGCGTGTGCGGCCTGACCTGTATCGGTGCGCTCATTATCGGCGGGCTCACTGGGATGGAGGTGCCCTTGCCCGGGCTCTTGGAGCGGTTCATGGGGTATCCGGTGACCATTGGGCTGGCTGCCGCCGGTTTGGTCATCGCGCAACGGGTGCACACGGAACGGAAAGCGGCACGGTTGCGAGTGGGTTCGCACTGAGAGTGGTGTGATGCCAGCGAACAGGCCGACCAGGTGTCAGGAGGGTTTTGCGCTCTTCCGTCCCAGGAAAACAGCCAGCACGCCGCACCCGAGGCTGATCAGGAACAGTACCCATGACGCGATGGTGAGGCCGGAAGCCAAAGCCACCGATCCGGCGTCGGGCGAGTCCGAAGTTAGCATCGAATCGATGGCGACGTTGGACCACAGATGAGCCACGGCGAACAGCATCGGAGCCGCCCACATAGCCCAGCGCCATGACTTCCGGGCCACGTTGGTGCCGATGAGCAGGAGCCAGCTGAAGCCGAAAATCAGGGGAAACAACGTGCCTGCGGTCTTATGCACGTAGTTCAGCTGGCCGCGCGCGGATTCGTCCATGGCCTCGCGGAGCTGGCCGACGTATTCCTGCGAGAATCCGCCGATCAATGAATCCGGCATAGCCAAGCCACCTGAGAGCTGGGTCATCTGGTTCAACGTCAGCAGGTGCAGGTACCAGAACAGGAACAAGCTGGCCACCACGCCCGCGATCACAATGAGCTTGGAGTTGCTCTGCGCCTTCTGCGGGGTGCGCTGGGTGGTGGTGTTGATCACGGGAGGCAGTGTGTGATCAGGAACCACTGCCTTTGCTCCGTGCTTCTTGATGCGCTGGGCTGGTGTCTTGGCCATGTCTTTCATTATCCCGCCACATAAGCTGGAACCATGACCACGGGCAGGCACACAGCAACTGAACTCGATCCAACACTGAATGACTACCAACTGGCCAGCGCGCTGGTCCGTGAGGCAGGCCAGTTGGCACTGCTCATGCGGATGGGCGGCCTGCAGGGCGAACGCAAGACCTCGGTGTCCGACGTCGTCACTGCAGCCGATCACGCAGCCGAGGCTTACGTCCTGGAACAGTTGCGGCGCTGCCGGCCGGAGGATGGCATCCTTGGCGAAGAAGGTGCGTCCGTGGCGGGAACGAGCGGCCGAACCTGGGTGATCGACCCCGTGGATGGCACCTATAACTTCCTGCACGGATCCACCTATTGGTGCTCGGCGATCGCCCTCAAGCGGGACGGCTCCGACCACGGAACCAACCCCGTTGCCGATCCGGACGTGCTGCTCGGCGCCATTTACCAGCCAGAACTGGACAAGCTGTGGCTCGGCGGGGAAGAACACCCTGCGACGTTGAACGGCGAACCGATCTCCGGCTCGGGTGACCGCGCCGTGGGTGAAATCAGCGCGGCCACGTACATTCACCCCACGTGGCTGGCGGATCCCCGCGCGGCGATGCCCTGGCACGCCGCTGCGGTCACCGCAGCCTCCCTGCGCATGTTCGGCTCAGGTTCGTGCGACCTCGGACGCGTAGCCGACGGCGAACTCGGCTGCTGGTTCCAGCACAGCTGCCCGGAATGGGACTGGCTGCCCGGAAAAGCGATCGTCCGCGCAGCAGGTGGGGACACCGCCGTCGTGAAGGTCAACGGACTGAACTGGTTCGTTGCTGGAGGCCCGACGGCGGTGCGCGAGTTGAGCGCCGCACTGGCCTCGGTTCCCCAGTTTGCTTAGTCGCTGAGGCGTTTGAAGCGTCGATGGACCGGGGCCGAATACCCGGCGCCTTATTGTGTCTGAGCCACCGCCTAGACTGGTAGGCACCATGGATATGTTGTTTGACCCCTACGCAGACGGACCCTTCAAAGCAGGCACCAAAGCCGCAGTCAAGGCTGCCCCGGAGCTTTCCCACTCAGGGGGAGGTGCTGCCGGCGCCCGCCTCCAAGGCAGTGGATCGTCGGATACTGCTGACGGGCCGGCATCGGGAGGATGGGGCAACACTGGAGGGTCGGGACTTCCGTCTGCCGATGCACTCCTTCAAGGGCTGAATCCGCAGCAGGAAGAAGCCGTCAAGCATGCTGGCAGCCCCTTGCTGATTGTGGCCGGTGCGGGATCCGGCAAAACCCGTGTCCTCAGTAACAGGATCGCCTACCTGATCGCCACAAAGCGCGCCCACCACGGGGAAATCCTGGCCATCACCTTCACCAACAAAGCAGCAGCGGAAATGCGGGAACGCATCGAAGCGCTGGTTGGCGGCCGGGCCAAGGCCATGTGGATCTCCACATTCCACTCCTCCTGTGTCCGCATCCTGCGCCGGGAAGCCACCACGGTGGGCCTGAACTCAAACTTCTCCATCTACGATTCCGCGGACTCCCTGCGGCTGATCACCCTGGTAGCCAAGAACCTGGACCTCGATCCGAAGAAGTTTGCGCCCAAAGCCATCCAGCACAAGATTTCCGCCCTCAAGAACGAGCTCATCGACGCCGATTCCTACGCGTCGTCGGCGAACTACAACGACCCTTTCGACACCGCCGTGGCCGAAGTCTTCAAGGGGTACACGCAGCGCCTCCGCCAAGCCAACGCCATGGACTTCGACGACCTCATTGCCGAGACCGTCTACATGTTCCGTGCCTTCCCTGCGCTCGCAGAGTCCTACCGGCGCCGCTTCCGGCATGTCCTGGTGGACGAGTACCAGGACACCAACCACGCCCAGTACGCCTTGGTCCGGGAAATCGTGGGAGTGGGCACGGACACCAACGTCCAACCCAGCGAACTGACTGTGGTGGGCGACTCCGATCAGTCCATCTACGCGTTCCGTGGTGCGGATATCCGCAACATAGTGGAGTTCGAGGCCGATTACCCCAACGCCCGCACCATCAAGCTTGAGCAAAACTACCGCTCCACCCAGAACATCCTTAGCGCCGCCAACTCGGTGATCTCCCGCAACCCCAACCGCCAGGAAAAGCGATTGTGGACCGCCGAGGGCGATGGCGAGAAAATCGTTGGCTATGTGGGTGAGAACGAGCACGACGAAGCCCAGTTCATCGCCAAGGAAATTGACCGCCTGCAGGACGAGGAAGGCCTGCGTCCGGGCGATGTCGCCATCTTCTACCGCACCAACGCCCAGTCCCGTTCCATCGAAGACGTGTTGGTCCGCGTCGGCTTGCCGTACAAAGTTGTGGGCGGCACCCGGTTCTATGAGCGTAAGGAAATCAAGGATGCCTTGGCATACCTTCGCGTCCTGGTGAACCCGGATGACGACGTCAACCTGCGCCGTATCCTCAATGAACCCAAACGGGGAATCGGTGATCGGGCCGAAGGCGCCGTAGCTGCGTTGGCAGAACGCGAGCGGTCCTCCTTCATGGCTGCCGCCCGGCGTGCGGACCAAGCGCCCGGAATGGCCAGCCGTTCGGTCAACTTGGTCCTCGGCTTCGTGAAGCTGATGGATGACCTCGCCGAGGTTGCGTCAGGTTCCGGTGCCGCTGCCGCATTGGAAGCTGTCCTGGAGCAGACCGGGTACCTTGCCGGGCTGCGGGCCAGCACTGATCCGCAGGATGAATCCCGTGTGGAGAACCTCGCCGAACTCGTGGCCGTGGTCCGTGAGTACGAACGCGACAACCCGGAAGGTTCTTTGGGCGAGTTCCTGGAACAGGTCTCCCTCGTAGCGGACGCCGACCAGATTCCGGATGCACCCGGCGCTGACATCGACGCCGCCGTGGCTGAGGCAAAGCGCATGGGCGTGGTCACGCTCATGACCCTGCACACCGCCAAGGGCCTGGAGTTCCCGGTGGTCTTCCTGACCGGCATGGAGCACGGGATCTTCCCGCACCAGCGCTCAGCCACGGACCCCAAGGAACTCGCGGAAGAACGCAGGCTCGCCTACGTGGGCCTCACCCGCGCCCGCAAGCGCCTTTACGTCACGCGATCCGAAGTCCGCAGCATGTGGGGGCAAAGCCAGTACAACCCTGCCAGCCAATTCCTCGAAGAAATACCCTCCGAACTGGTGGAGTGGAAGCGCGAAGGCATGAGCCGCCAAGCGGGCGGTTGGGGCAGCGCCCCCATCGGTTCCAATCGCTATGGCGGGTCGTTCTGGGGAGCGGGCACCTCACGCGGTGCTGCCGCAAGCCCCACTGCAGGGTTCGACGCCGACGTCCCTGCCGCCGTCGCACGCAACAGGGTGCAGCCGCAGAAGGAAGTTATTTCCGTGGTGGTGGGGGACAAGGTCAACCACACGAGCTTCGGCAACGGCGTGGTGTTGGGGGTCGAAGGAGCCGGGGATAAGACAGTGGCCAAGGTGAAGTTCGACGTCGGCGAGAAGCGCCTGCTGTTGCGTTACGCGCCGCTGACCAAACTGGATGCCTGATCTTCGCCGGCATCCTTGCCTCCGCAGCTATTGTCCTGATCACCTTCCCGGCCTAGACTGACCGGGCGTTGCACCGCACTCGTGGCCCTGAACAGCCTCTGGCGCCGCCGAAGCAGCCCGTTGTGAGGTAACCGGCATAATTGGGGGCATGCGACGGACTGTTCTGGGGATTCTTGCTGCCGCGCTCTTGGTTTTGACCACAGGGTGCTCCTTCGCCACGGAGGATCCGGACTATGTTCCTCCGGCCCCGTTGGCGCCCCTGGAACAATTGCAGCAGGTTCCCGTCACCGAGCAGACCACCCTGTCCGCGGGCGAGGATGTCACCGCCTTCGTCACCAAGGACCGCACCATCGTGTGCGCCCTGACATCCGCAAGGGGCGGTCACCTGAACCTGCCCTATGAGGCCAATTCCTACTCGGACGCCGCCAACAACAAGTTCGCCGTAGTCCCGGTGGCTCATTGCGAACTGGCCAAGTATGCCAAGCCGGACCTGGCCGATATCGCCGACGACTGCGCCGGAACGGGCCTGGGCTACCTCGGCGGCACGGTCCTCCTCTCGCCGGACAAAGCCGTCTACGGCTCATGTCGTTCCGGCGTAACACAGATGGAGTCGGAGTTTGGGCCCAAGGGCAGCCGCAACGGGCCCATCTCCAAACTGCGGGAGTTGGCCGATGGGCAGAACATCGAGCGCAACGGGCTGCGCTGCTCTGCCTACAACGGCGGCGTTGCCTGCGGAAACGTCTCCGGTGGCGTGGCCTTCTTCGTGACTCCCGAGGGGTATCAATTGATTTCCGACGCCGGCAAAACAGTCACGGGGAACCTGAAACAGGCGGACTAAGGCCGGCCGGACGGCCCAAAAACCGCGTCATTCCGCGGTTTTTCTACAGGCGATAGAAGTGTAAGGTTACTCACTTAACAGGTAGTGTGTAGCTGGCGGGACTCCTCATAGGGCTAAAGTTCCGAGAGGACCTTACGCAATGTGACCGGCTTCAATCCTGGTTGTTACCGCGTACTTTCCGCAGCTGGCTATCGCGGTCATCGCGGTTCCCGGCTGAACAGAAAACTACTTCGACGTAGAAGGACACTAAACCGTGGACCTGTTTGAATATCAGGCGCGCGATATGTTCGAAGCGCACGGTGTACCCGTGCTCGCCGGCATCGTGGCGCACACTCCTGAAGAAGCAAAGGCAGCTGCCGAGAAGATCGGCGGCGTAACTGTCGTCAAGGCACAGGTTAAGGTTGGTGGCCGCGGCAAGGCTGGCGGCGTCAAGGTTGCCAAGACTGCCGAAGAGGCGCTTGAGCACTCCACCAACATCCTGGGCATGGACATCAAGGGCCACACCGTCAACAAGGTGATGATCGCCCAGGGCGCCGACATCGCCGAAGAGTTCTACTTCTCGGTCCTCCTGGACCGCGCCAACCGCAACTACCTGGCCATGTGCTCCGTAGAAGGCGGCATGGAGATCGAGCAGCTTGCTGTCGAGCGTCCCGAGGCCCTGGCCAAGATCGCCATCGACCCCGCTGTAGGCATCGACCAGGCAAAGGCTGACGAGATCGTCGCCGCTGCAGGTTTCGCTGAAGAACTGCGCGGCAAAGTGGCCGACGTCATTCTGAAGCTGTGGGACGTCTTCAAGAAGGAAGACGCAACCCTGGTTGAGGTCAACCCGCTGGTCCGCACCGGCGCAGGCGAGATCGTTGCCCTCGACGGCAAGGTCTCCCTGGACGAGAACGCTGGCTTCCGCCACGTGCACCACGCCACGCTGGAAGACAAGGACGCAGCTGACCCGCTCGAGGCCAAGGCCAAGGCGCAGGACCTCAACTACGTCAAGCTGGACGGCGAAGTAGGCATCATCGGCAACGGCGCCGGTCTTGTGATGTCCACCCTCGACGTCGTCGCTTATGCAGGCGAGAACCACGGCAACGTCAAGCCCGCCAACTTCCTGGACATCGGCGGTGGAGCTTCCGCCGAGGTCATGGCCAACGGTCTGGACGTCATCCTTGGCGATTCCCAGGTCAAGAGCGTGTTCGTGAACGTCTTCGGTGGCATCACTGCGTGTGACGCCGTGGCAAAGGGCATCGTGGGTGCACTTGCTGAGCTTGGTTCCTCCGCGAACAAGCCGCTGGTAGTCCGCCTCGACGGCAACAACGTTGAGGAAGGCCGCCGCATCCTGACCGAGGCCAACCACCCGCTGGTTACCCTGGCCGCCACCATGGACGAGGGCGCCGACAAGGCTGCCGAGCTCGCCAACGCAGCTAAGTAAAGGGACGCGACAATGTCTATCTACCTCAACAAAGACTCCAAGGTCATCGTTCAGGGCATCACCGGCGGCGAGGGCACCAAGCACACCGCCCTGATGCTCAAGGCCGGCACCAACATTGTTGGTGGCGTCAACGCCCGCAAGGCCGGCACCACGGTCCTGCACGGCGACAAGGAAATCAACGTCTTCGGCACCGTCAAGGAAGCTATCGCTGAAACCGGCGCGGACGTCTCCATCGTCTTCGTTCCCCCGGCATTCACCAAGGACGCCGTTGTTGAAGCCATCGAAGCCGGCATCGGCCTCGTTGTGGTCATCACCGAAGGCGTTCCGGTTCAGGACTCCGCCGAATTCTGGGCACTGGCCCAGTCCAAGGTTGACGCCGAAGGCAAGCAGATCACCCGCATCATCGGGCCGAACTGCCCCGGCATCATCACCCCGGGCGAAGCCCTGGTAGGCATCACCCCGGCGAACATCACGGGCAAGGGCCCCATCGGCCTCGTGTCCAAGTCCGGTACCTTGACCTACCAGATGATGTACGAACTCCGCGACCTCGGCTTCTCCACCGCGATTGGTATCGGTGGCGACCCCATCATCGGCACCACGCACATCGACGCCCTGGCTGCGTTCGAAGCTGACCCCGAGACCAAGGCAATCGTCATGATCGGCGAAATCGGTGGCGACGCTGAAGAGCGTGCTGCCGACTTCATCAAGGCCAACGTCACCAAGCCGGTAGTCGGCTACGTTGCCGGCTTCACGGCTCCCGAGGGCAAGACCATGGGCCACGCAGGCGCCATCGTCTCCGGCTCCGCGGGCACCGCACAGGCCAAGAAGGAAGCTCTCGAAGCTGCCGGCGTGAAGGTCGGCAAGACGCCGTCCGAGACCGCCAAGCTGCTGCGCGAAGTTTTCGCAACGCTCTAGTCTCTACAGCTGACTTACGACGACGGCCCGGTGCCTTCCCCACGGAAGGTACCGGGCCGTCGTCGTACTTTAAGAGATGGTCTTTCCACGTACTGGACATGGCTGACGCGAGCCGAAGAGTCTGGGGGAAAACTCCGACCCGCGCCAGGTTCATGGGGCCGGCTAGGCGATGACCTTCATAGCCTGCCAGCCGGTGCCGAGGCTGATCGGCGGTACGTTGCTGAACGTTCCGCCTCCCGATCCGGGATACAGCCACAAGGTGTCTCCGATGCGGCCCACGACGTCGTTCCGGCCGTCGCCGTCAAGGTCACGCGGCCCGGCCACCGCAGTTCGGGTTCCCCAACCTGTCCCGATCTGCGTCCATTGCAGCCAGCCCCCGGTGCCATTGCCCGGATATAGCCATAATGCGCCTGTGTCGGTGCGCCGCGCCAGTACATCTCCCTTGCCGTCGCCGTTGAAATCGCCGGTGCTGAAGATGGCGTTCATGACGTCCCAGCCCCAGCCCACGGTGTAGGGAGTCCGCTGTCCTCCGGTCCCGTTTCCTTCGTACAACCGGAGCTCGCCGTTGCTTCGACGGCCGATGAAATCGGAGATGCCATCGCCGCTGAAGTCGCCGGGGGAGAAGAGTTGCGTCATGGTGCTCCACCCCGTGCTGACCTGGGTTCGTGCCCCGAAGCTGCCTGCACCGTCGCCGGGGTAGAACCAGAGAATGTCACCCGCCCGTGCCAGAAGGTCGGGCTTGCCGTCCTTGTTGAAGTCGCCAGGGGTAATGGTGTCCGTGATGGTGGACCAGGCAGGTGCAGCCAGGGCAATCTGCCTGGGATCGAGTCCGCCCGAGCCGTTGCCGGGGTAGAGATACAGGTTGCCGGCGGTATCGGCGGCCAGCACGTCAGCGCGGCCGTCACCGTTGTAGTCATGGGCCGACGGCGGTCCCGCTGCAGGCACGGTGTAGGTCTGCGTCCCGACAGCCGAGGTGTTGCCGGCGGTGTCAACGCCGATGTACTTAAGCACCAGGGTGGAGTTGCCCATGACGATCGGATTGGCAGCGTTGTACTTGATGTTGGTGGCTGACTCCGTGGCCGTGGGCGTACTGCCGTTGGTGGTGTAGTAGATGGCGGTGGGCTCGTTGGCGGACAACGCTATGGTGGCTCCACTGGCCAAGGCGCGGCTGGTGGGGTTGGCCGTCACAGTGGGGGCCACAGTGTCTGGTGGCACGGTGTAAGTCTGGGTGGCCACCTCAGAGACGTTGCCCGCGGTATCCCTGGCGAAGTACTTCAATGTCATGGGACCGGGACCGTTGAAGGGGATCGCCGTGGTGTAGGGGAGCCCGGCCGTCAGCGGATCGGTCCCGTCTGTGGTGTACCGGATATCGGCGGGCTCGTTCGCGGACAGTGTGATGGTGGTGCCCGGAGCATACCCGCCACCCGCCGGGTTGGCGGTCACCACGGGCTTGATGACATCCGGGCCGGTGGAGTAGGTCTGCGTGACCACAGCGGAGGAGTTGTTCGCGTTATCCACGGCGAAGTACTTCAGGGTCAGTGGGCCGCTCAGCGTCAGCGGAGTGGTGTACTTGCTGCTGGCCGTCGTGGGGGTGCTTCCATTGGTGGTGTAGTAAATGGTGGATGTTTCATTGGCGGCCAGGGTGATGGACTGGCCCACCGCGTAAGTTCCACCCGGGGGTGTCGCGGTGACGACGGGGGCTACGTTGTCGGCGCCCAGGTAAGCTTCAAACTCAGCCAGCCCGGCGTTGGTGGTGCCGGCGCTGACTGAGGTGATGTTGAGCCGTACAGAGCTCACTGTCTTGGCAGGGAACTTGATGGTGAGGCCCGATCCGTTATTGGGCAAGGACGGGACCGCCACAGTGCTTCCATCCGAGAACTGCAGGTTGCCGCCGGTGATCTGATCCGTCAGGAGGGGGCGGTCGGACAGGGTGACCGCATTGATGGTCCGGGTGGGGGTGAAGTTGTATTGGACCCAGCTGCCGGCCTTTTCCCCGGCGGAGACCCATTCACGCGTGGCATCCATCGGAGTCCCCCAGTGGTACCCGTCGCGGACCTTTTCCGGGCTCTGCGCTGCAGCTTTTTGCGACGATGCAGTGACGGTGGTGCCTGCGGATTTAGCGGCGTTGCCCACCCACTCGATGGCCGTAATGTACTGCCGTTTCAGCCACTCGTCGTAAGGGGAATCCGGACAGCCCTCACCGGGACTGCTGCAGACGTACATGTCGAAATCAGCGAATCGCACAAACGTGTCCACCTTGGCGGTGAGCTCAGCTCCAGTCACGTTCTGGGCGTATTCATCAATGACATAGGCATCGTAGGCCATGGACGTGTGCGGTCCGGTGTAGCTGCGGGTGGCAAGCTGGGCGAACTTTGCAGTAGCCCAATGGTCGCTGTGGTCGTAGGGGGTGGTGAAGTTCCCGGTCCAGTCCTGGGTGCGGAAGGTGGTGGGCTGGAAGTTTGCCACAAGGCGGTTCAATGCTGACTGGAACTGGGATTTGGTGAAGGTTGCAGCGTTGTCCACCGGGCGGATGGAGGAAAGCCGGCCGTCCCAGAGTTTGAGGATGCTCTGGCTGTTGTACGCGGCACTGCCCAAGCCGTTGGGGAAGCCGTCCGGCAGTCGCATATACACCACAGAGACATTGGGGGCACCGTTGAGGGTCCGGAGGGTCAGCGGGCGTCCTGGGACGCCGGCGTCGGAGGTGGTCCAACTGTTGGAGACTCCAGCCATCTTGGCGTAGCTGGCCTGGATCCCTGATTCGAGGCTGCGCCAGTAGGTGGCTCCTTCGCCGGCCTCGCCGGCGGTGGCGAACACTGTTTGAACGCAACGCTTTGCCTGAATATCGCGCATGAAGTCCGGGCTGAGGAAGAGCAGGTCATCATCCGTGTGGGCCACGATCTGCATGGCGCCGCCCGTGCCCGCGCACGGCGGTTCAGCAGCGGCGGCGGGAGCTGCGGTGGTGAGGGCGAACCCGCACATGACCAACGCGGGCCCCAGGAGAAGGCCCAGAAGGCGTTTGGTTAAAGAAGTGCGGCTAATCGGACGGAGAGGACGACTGGCGTATTTTGGACGGTCCACAACCATGCTCCTTTGAGCAGATGTTGGGCCCCCCAGCCGGCAAACTTACGACGTCCCCTGGACGTCATGACGAATGAAGTTGGTACTGGCTGAACTTCCGACGAAACTGAAAGCGATGCAGTGAAAGTTACTGTAGCCCAACTGCGGGAGCATGAATAGAGTGCCGGCAAACGTCCACGAACTTCTTGAAGGGCAGCAACCGCTCCGCATCGGGAATGAGGGATGCCTCAGGATGCCACTGCACGGAGGTTACCCACCGGGTCGGATCCTCCAAAGCCTCCACCGTGCCGTCGTCGGCGATGGCCGTGACCACCAGGCCTTCGCCCACCCTGTCCACCGCCTGGTGGTGCCCGGAGGCGATCTTGATGGTGGTCCCCCCGGGGGCTCCATAGAGTGCCGCCGCCTTGGATCCGGCCGTGAGGCGAACGTCATGCCAAGCCCACTCGCTGGCCGCGGGATCGTGAGGATTCAGGCCACTGTGGGTTACCGAGGTAGGGGCCATGTCCTGAATCAGTGTTCCGCCGTACAACACGTTCAACAACTGGTGGCCGCGGCATACACCCAGCAGCGGCAGGCCTGCGTCGATGGTTGCCCGGGCAACGTCCACGTCCAAATGGTCCTGCTCCTGGTTCACGTCGTACAGCGAATCTTCGGGATCCTGGCCGTACAAGCGGGGATCGATGTCGCCGCCTCCCGGCAGCAGTACGCCGTCGAGCATCTGCATTTCGGCAGCCAAGCGGCCGGCGCTGTCTGCCGATACCGGCGTCAGCAGCACCGGCTGCGCACCAGCCTCGCGCAACAGGTCCACGATGAAGGTGAAAAGTTGGTTGGCTTCGCCCACCCGGGCATCGGGGGCGTCCGAACTGCTGAGACGGATCGGAACACCGATACGCGGACGGGCAACTTCTGAACTCTTCATGTTTCATCATGCACCGGACAGCCGCCCGGTGCGCAAACGCCCGCGTCACAGCCCGGCGATACTACGCTGAAACCATGAATCGCACCGGAGCCCTGAACCCGAGCCCGCGGACGCTCGACATTGAGAGCGCGGTCCAGTTCCACCATCTGGTGGCCGCGGGAGCCGGGTCCATGAATGGTTGGCACGCGCAGTCGCTGGACCTGCGTGGCCACGCACGGGAGCTTAAATCCCTGGATGCCCAGGGCGCGATCTTCCTGGGATGCATCTTCGACGACGGTGTGGAAGAGAGCCTGCGACGCCGTGGAGCGCTGATCTTTCCCAAGCTCCAGGGTGTCCCGTTCGACCCCTACCGGAACAGCCTCTACACGGCAGAGGAGCTCTACCATGACATCTCCTCCACTGAGTACGAGTCAACCCTCGACGCCCGGGTCTACCAGTGGAGCATCCTCCCCGGGCAGCGGGGAAGCCTGGACGCCACTCTGGCCGCGGCCCTGCACGACCACGCAATCGGCGATGCCCTGGACGAACTCCTGGACCACGGAGCACTTTCCGGGACCCAGGTAGTGGGTGTCATGGGTGGACACGCCGCCCAGCGCGGCACCAGCGGCTTCGCCGATGCCGCACGGCTGGGCCGGCTGCTCGCCCAATCAGGATTTGCTGTCGCTACTGGCGGGGGACCCGGTGCCATGGAGGCAGCCAACCTGGGTGCCTACTTGAGCGGAACGTCCGACGCCGATGCTGCGGCCGCGCTGGAAACCCTCGCCGGAGTGCCGGGGTTCAGACCGTCGGTGACGGCTTGGGCGCGGCAAGCAGCCGCCGTCGTCGAACGTCATCCGGAAGGCGCGCCGACCCTGGGGATTCCCACTTGGTTCTACGGCCACGAGCCACCCAACCTGTTCGCCACACACGTTGCCAAATACTTCGCCAACGCCGTCAGGGAGGCCATCCTGCTGGAGCTGTGTACCGGCGGGATCGTCTTCCTTCCGGGTGCCGCAGGAACGGTGCAGGAGATCTTCCAGGACGCCTGCGAGAACTACTACGGAGCACCCGAAACCATCAGTCCCATGGTGCTGGTGGGACGTGAACACTGGGAACGGACACTCCCGGCCTGGCCCATGCTGCAGAGCCTGGCTGCGGGAAAACCCATGGAGGAGAAGATCTTCCTGGTGGACACCGTGGAAGAGGCGCTTGCAGTGGTGGCCGGCCAGGCGTGAGGCGCAGCTAGAAGTCCTTGCTGCAGGGACCCGAGCCGAGTTGGGCCAGGCCGGTCCTGTCGCCGGCAGCGTACTGGCGGACCCAGGAAGCCTGGTCAAACATCAGTTGCCGGGGATCGTCCACGTGGTCAAGGCCCAGCAGGTGTCCCAGCTCATGCATGATCACCGCTACGCCGATCTCCTTGCCCTCGGGGGTGTCCACGATGCCGGCGAACTGCGGTGCGTCCAAGGACACCGTACCGGTGACATAGGCCTTGTAGCCGTCGCTCAGGCCAATTGAGGAGCTCCCTCCCAAACCCACGGTTTGGCCGGTCAAGCGCGGTACCTGCTCCGGAGTGCTCCACGCGATCAGGACTGGCGCCCATCGGTCACCGTACCTGGCGGGCTGGTATCCCTGCCTGTTGGTGGATGGGACCTCGGAACTGGGGCCGTCGAAGACGAACTTCAATCCGGTGGCTACGCTGGCTTGGCGAATGGCCTCGTCCACCAGTGGCTGCCAGGACGGATCCCCGAGATCCGCGTTGACCACGTAGTGGATGGGCCTGCACGGGGAGTAGGCCAGGGGAGTGCCGTCCTCCTTCACGGCGAGAAACTTGTATGAGGTACTGGTCCGGTTCACTGGTGCCGGAGTTCCCAGTGGTGCATCGGCTTCTTCCAAGCCGGGCACGGGTTCTTGGCGCTGCCCGAACGGAACCAACCCGGGCCGGGGTGCCTGGCTTTGCGTGGCGGAGGAGCCGTACAGGAACCGCTGAAGGTCGCCGCTGAAATACGCCCCCGCGCAGACCAAGCCGAGGATGCCCAGGAAGAACAGGATGGCGGCGATGCTGCTGTGCTTGATCGGCCGTGCTGGTGCCGGTGGCAGCGTGGGCCCGGGCCGGTAGGGGCCATGCGGAGGATCATGGGGGCGAAGGGGATCGGGGTCCTGCCACTGGGGCGACCCGTTAGGTTCCATGGAACCCCCTGACGTGGAGGCCGCGACGGGAGGTGGGGCGCCGCCGTCGACCGTAGTCGCCAGCATAAGTCCGGACACGCCGGGAGTCCATGGCCCCCTGAACCGGCTGTTAGATGTCCTCGCGGCAGGGGGCCGAGGCAAGGAGGTGCAGTCCGGTCAGGTCGCCGGCCGCAAGGCCGTCAGGGGCGCCAATTTCCGGGTACATGAGTTGGACCGGATCATCAACGTGGTCCAAACCCATGACGTGCCCCAGCTCGTGCTGCATGACCGCCAGGACGTAGTCGGCGCCTTCAGGATCAGCGAGGAGTTCGGCGACCTGCGGGGTGTCCAGCTCCAGGCTGCCCGTGATGTAGCTTTTGGGTCCGTTGTTGAGTGAGTACATGGTGCTGCCGCCCGTACCAATGACTTTGTCCGCCAACGCCGGTGCGGCCTCCGGCGTGGTCCACGAAATCAGCAGGGGAGCCCAGCGGTCGCCGTACTTGGCCGGCTGGTATGGCTCCCGTCGGTCTACCGGCAACTCGTCGGTGGTGCCGTCGTTGACGAACTGAATTCCGGAAGCGGCGGAGACATTCGCGATCGCTGTCTCCAGCAGTGCATCGGAACCCTCCGGCGCGGACGCTTCGTTCACCACGTAGTGCAGCGGGCGGCACGGCGAGTACCCCACCGGAGTGCCGTCGTCGTTGGTAGCCAGGAACTTATACGAATTGTTGGTAGTTTCCGGCGCCTTCGGCGAAGCCAGCGGGGCGTCCGCCTCCTCAAATCCGGGTGGCGGGGCGTCTGCCGCACGTGCAGGTGCCGTTTGCTTCTGCCCTGGTCGCCCGTCGTGCGCGGCACCAGGGACGCTCACACCGGGAAAAAGGGCGGTGATCCGCGGGTCTCCATGCAGGAATCCGCTGACCAACACTGCCACCACAGCGGCAATTCCGGCCATGAGCACGCCACGGAGGATGCGCCAGGCCGTGCTGGCACGCCGGTGCTTTGGCGCACGCGTTTCCCGCTCCGAGTCCACGGTTCTCCATTCCTCACGCCCTGGTCACGCGGGGCAGCGCGGAGGACGAACCAACATTACGGGCTGCGGGGGGAGCCGTCCAAACTAGACGATGGTTGCCCCGAACACCAGGCCCAACCCGTAAGTGGCGGCAGCCGCTGCCAGGCCGATCGCGAGCTGGCGCAGCCCGCGGCTCAGCGGCGACGTCCCGGACAGCAAGCCCACGACGGAGCCGGTCGCCAGAAGCGCGATGCCCACCAGTACACCGGCCACCATCAAGGCGGCAATGCCCGTCATTCCGAAGATGAAGGGCAGGATGGGAACGATGGCACCGGAAGCGAAGAAGCAGAAGCTGGACATCGCTGCACCCCATGCCGAACCGACGGATTCGTGCTCGTCACCGGCGGGCTTCTCAGGCTGCAGGGAGAGGCTGGGATCGCAGTCACAGCTGAACAGGCCCATGCGCTCTGCGGCGCGATGCTCAGCGGCCTCACGCGTCATGCCGCGGGCAAGATACACCAGCACCAATTCGTTGTGCTCGATGTCCAACGACGGTGCAGCCGTGAGAGTGGCTTGGGTGGGCAGGGTCGCGTTGAGTAGTTCCCGCTGGGAGCGCACCGAGACGTACTCACCGGCGCCCATGGACAGTGCGCCCGCCAAAAGACCTGCCACACCGCTCATCAGCACCACCGGACTGGGTACGCCGGTGGCGGCCATGCCCATGACCAGCGAAAGGTTGCTCACCAAACCGTCGTTGGCGCCGAAGACCGCGGCGCGGAAGGTACCGGAGAGCCGGTTCCGACCACGGGTGGCCAGTCCCCTGACCACCTCTTCGTGGATCTGTTCGTCAGCCACCATGGCGGGTGTTGCGGCGGGTTCGGAGCCGTACGGGGAGCGGCCTTCTGCGCGTTGGGCCAGGGCCAGCACAAAGACCGACCCGAAGTTGCGGGCCAGGAAGCCCAGCAACTGGCTGCGCGTTGATGCGGCCTTGGGCATTCCGGCGTGCTCACCCAGGAGCTTGAGCCAGTGGGCCTCGTGCCGGCCTTCGGCTTCGGCCAGGGCCAGCAGAATTTGGCGTTCTTCGCCCTCGCGCCTCTGGGCGAGTTCGCGGTAGACGGCTGCCTCGGCGCGCTCATCGGCGAGGTACTGGCGCCATCTGCGGATGTCGGCGTGCGAGGGTGGCACGGGTTGCGTTCCGACGTTCTCGGGGACTGCCGATTCGGGGGTGGGGTCCGGAGCTGGGCTCGACGAACCGGGGGATTCCTGGTGCTGTTGCACTTTCTCTCCTGTGCTGGGTGGGGTAGTTGCGGCCCCATTGCACGCCCCACTGTACCGCTTATCTGCGCGGTTTTTTGGCTGGTATTCCTCACTTGGAATGTTCGGTGCACCGTAATTTCCGGCCGTCCTTGACCCTCGCCTGACCCGGTGCTCAGATGGAAGGACAGGGGCGGGGGCCCACCCCGCGCACGTTCAACAGGGCTTGAGCGGCCCACGAGACGGAGGTTGCACCAT
Source organism: Paenarthrobacter sp. 4246 (assembly GCF_040546855.1). Lineage (NCBI taxonomy): Bacteria > Bacillati > Actinomycetota > Actinomycetes > Micrococcales > Micrococcaceae > Paenarthrobacter > Paenarthrobacter sp. 4246. The sequence goes on along the minus strand of NZ_JBEPOP010000002.1, from coordinate 394,234 downwards.
GGACACCACCGAATCACACGCCAACTACCCGGAACGGACCACTATTGAGTCAGATCCGGCCTACGACTATGCCGAGAACCAGGAAGTGGACGAGGCCTGGGTGGAAGAGGTGGACGCCTCCGAGGATGACGAACGTGTGGTCCCCATCGACGAAACCGAGGAATTCCGCGAAGAAGACGAGGAAATCTAGGCGGGCTCCTCGCGGCTGAGTGTGTAATGAAGCTGCAGACCCGCGCGTTTGCCGGCCGCCGCGACAGTCACCGTTAGGGTTCTTGACGCACCACACCAGAGGGTCGGCCGCACCGCTTGGGCCAATGCTTGGGCGATCAAGCGTGGTTGAGGATGTCCGAAACGCCGGGTTCCGGCCTTGGCAGTGATGGTCACCGTGCCCAGGAAGAGGTCGACGGCGGGAATCACCGCGACCTTGTGCGTGTCTGTTTGTACCGGGGTACTTGTAGCCGGGGTGGTATCGCCTTGGTACGGCAAGGGACTGCTCCTTTGGGGGAGTGCTCTTGCCCGCTCGGTTGTCTCTGGTCCGGGACGGGCCGCTTCCTCATCCGAACCACCCGTGAACATGGGGTTGGTGTGTGGCCAGTCGGAGCTTGGCACCACATCTCTTGAAGCTGGGACCACCTTACCGCAGGGCTACCCCAGCAAGTTGGGGCGCCCTGTTCCTGGGGACAAAACAAAGGCGGCGCCGCCCCGAAAAGGGGAGGCGCCGCCGTCGAACTTTGCTCTGTTACGTGCAGGGTTACTTGTGGCTGCTGACCGGGTGGGCCTCAGGCGGGAGTTCCTCGGAGACGGCACCAGCAACGCGCTTGTCCCAGGCCTCGCGGACCGCGGGATCAGTGGGCGGGGTGAGCAGTGAAATCACTACGTAGGCGATGAACGAAGCGGCGAGACCGTAGTAGATCGGTTCGTTGGCGTAGACGCCGTCCGCGCTCGGAATGACGCCCAAGGCGAAGAGGATCAGCAGGGTCAGCGTCAGCACCGATCCCACTGCCATGGACCATGCAGCGGCAATACCCGTGCCGCGCTTCCACACCAAACCGCCCAGAATTGCGACCAGGAGGCCACCCACCAGGATGTCGTAGGCGATGGTGAGGGCAATCACCACGTCCTGTGCCGCCATGGAAATCAGTACTGCCACGATGCCGAGTCCAAGAACCCAGTAGCGGTTTGCTTTGACGTCGTGCTCGGGGTTTTCGCTGTCATCGGTGTTGATGGTCTTGCCGAACCAGCTGGCCACGAACGGGACAACGTCCGCACGTGCCACCGTGGCTGCGGCAATCAGGGCGCCGGAAGCGGTGGACATCATGGCTGCAACAGCCGCGGCCATGACCAGGCCGCCGATGCCGACGGGCAGGATGTGGGTTGCCACCTCTGCGTACACTACGTCCTTGCCGAGGTTGGTGACATCGATGTCCGGCAATGCCACCCGGGCAGCCAAGCCGATCAGGGCGCCGGCGATGCCGTAGAGAATGCAGTAGATACCGGCCGTGGCTCCGCCCCAACGGGCAACAGCGGGGGTCTTGGCAGTGAAGACGCGCTGCCAGATGTCCTGACCGATCAGGAGGCCCAGTGTGTAGACCACGAAGTACGTGATGATGGTCTGGGCACCGATGCCATCGATCTGGAAGAAGGTGTCGTCAAGGCGCTCACGGATGCCGTCCATGCCGCCGGCAGCGTTCAGGACGAACGGGAGCATCAGGAAGAAGATGCCTACGGTCTTGATGATGAACTGAACCTGGTCGGCCAACGTGATGGACCACATGCCGCCAATGGTGGAGTAAACCAGGACGATCGCGCCGCCAACGGCGATGGCAAGCCAGCGCTCCCAGTCGAAGAGCACCACGAAGATGGTGGCGTAGGCGCCGGTGGACGTAGCGCAGAGCATGAGCGTGTACGCCAGCATGACGATGCCGGAGGTCTGCGTGGCCCTGCTGCCGTAGCGAAGGCTCAGCATCTGGGAGACCGTGTAGATCTTCAGGCGCTGGATGGTGCCGGCGAACAGGAGGCTGAGCAGCAGCACGCCTGCGCCGATGGCCACCACCAGCCACATGCCGGAGATGCCGAACTTGTAACCGAGGCCGACGCCGCCCACGGTGGAAGCGCCACCGAGGACCACAGCGGCCATGGTGCCGGTGTAAAGGAACGGTCCCAGGCGGCGGCCGGCCACCAGGAAGTCGCTGTTGTTCTTGGTGCGGGACTTGCCCCACCAGCCGAATGCCAGCATGGCGAGCAGGTACACCACCACGATTGCGATGTTAATAGCCGAAGATTCCATGAACGGTCCTTGGAGCTGATGCACGGAGGTTGGGGTTTTCGACGATACTCCTGCGAAGCGTCGAAGTCTCTGTGCTGATGGTTGGAGATTGGGTGAGTGTTGTGTGCCTCACAGACAACACTTGTTGCCTATGAGGATATGTTGTGATCGGAGTAACAGTCAAGATGCTTTGGTCATGGTTCCGCCGATTCTGGTCCTGTTCGCCCGTCTCCCGGCTACTATTGCTCCAATGACAGGGCCATATGACAGGCCTGAAAGGTTCGTGAATGAAGGCTCTCCCCGTTGAACCGAGCAATGTTCCTGTTGCCATCGGTTCCAGAATCCGCGCAGCCCGGCAGGCGCAGCGCCTCACCATTGAGCAAGTGGCTGATGCTACCGGGCTGACCAAGGGCTTCCTCAGCCGCGTGGAGCGTGACCTGACATCGCCCTCGGTCGCTTCTCTGGTCACCCTGTGCCAGGTGTTGTCGGTCTCTGTGGGTGATTTATTCGCCGCCCCGGAGACGCACCTGACCAGGCGCGACGACGGCCCCCGCATCTCCCTGGGGGGTCAGGGCATCGTGGAGCGGTTGCTGACGGCCCGCTCTGAGCGCCGGCTCCAGATTTTGCAGGCCACCATTGAGCCACGGGGCCGTGGGGAAAACGAACTCTACGCCGTTGACTGCGACGTCGATGTCCTGCACGTGGTCAAGGGCAGGATCAAGCTCATCCTGACCAACGAAGCGTACGACCTCGAAGAAGGGGACACTCTTTCCTTCCCCGGCCGCGAGCCACACACCTGGATCAATCCCACGGATGAGACCGTCGAGGTGCTCTGGGTGCTGGTGCCGGCGGCGAGCCGCTAGGGCGGTCAGCCCACGTGCACCCACGGCCGGCGGGTGATGTCCGGCTCGGCCTCCCTCAGCACTTCACGGGTCACCGGCGCGATCTCTCCTTCTCCGAAGAACAGGAACTTGCTGAGGTTGGAGATCGGGTTGCCCTCGGTCCAACGGAAGTAGATGTGGGGCATGAATCCAGTGACGTCGCGGATGTGGAGCAGCACGGCCGCCACCGTGTTGGGGACGTTGTTGCTGTGTACTTCAAGGATCTTGAAACCGTGCCGGGTCTTGCCCACAACCTGGAGTTCCTGTTCGAAGTCCGAGCTGTCATCCACGATGACCTCGATGAAGACGGCGTCGCAGTCGACGGGCAGGTGGCTGGCCTGCTGCGCGTGCTGGAGCTTCTCGCGGTATCTGCTGGCGCTGAGGTGTTTGGGTTCATGCGCGATGATCCGGACAGGTCCCTCGGAAGCGTTGGCGGTGAATTCCAGGGCTTTCTCGTCCATTTTGATGTGGGTGGCCCGGAGTTCGAAGGCGCGCCGCATGCGGGATATGAAGCTGACCACCATGATGCCCAGGATGAAGAGTGCCGCGATCTTCAGGCCGTCAGGCCGCTCGATCGAGTTGACCACTGTGGTGTAGATGAAGACGAGGGAGATGATTCCGAAGCCGATGAACTGGCCGCGTTGCTTCTTTCGCTTTGCGGACAGGGTGACTGCGATGGAAGCAGAGGTGATCAGGACCAGAACGCCGGTTGCATACGCGCCACCCTGTGCGTTGACGTCGGCCTGGAAGATGATGGTGACGATGAAAGCGATCACAGTGAACACCAGGACCAACGGGCGCAGTGCCCGGGCCCAGGCCGGAGCCATGCCGTAGCGGGGCAGGTACCGAGGAACGAGGTTGAGCAGACCGGCCATGGCGGACGCTCCGGCGAACCAGAGGATGGCGATGGTGCTGACGTCGTAGACGGTTCCGAAGCCGTCGCCGAGGAACTTGTGGGCAAGGTAGGCGAGCGCACGGCCTTCTGCCTTGCCGCCGTCCTGGAACTCGGCGGCTGGAATCAGCATGACGGTGGTGAAGCTGGAGGTGATGAGGAATGAGCTCATGATGATGGCGGCGGTGGTGAGGAGCTTGTGGGCGCCCTTGATCCGGCCGGCTGGGTTGGCTTCGGTGTCCGTGGCGTGTCCCTTGATCTGGGGCATGACGGCCACGCCGGTTTCAAATCCGGAAAGACCCAGTGCCAGGCGTGGGAAGACCAGAAGGGCCAGGGCGATCATCATGATGGCGTCGCCGTGGGAGGTGGTGAGGGCGGTCCACCAGTCGGTAATGACTCCGGCTTCGGTGAAGAGATGGGTCATGGATACGACGATGACCACAAGGTTCAGTGCCAGGAACGCTGCCACCAGTACTACTGCCACGTTGATGGCTTCCTTGAATCCGCGAAGGAAGACCACGCCCAGGCCGGCGATCAAGGCCAGGGTGATGACAACTTGCTGGCCTTCGAGGAAGTGCGGCGCGAAGGGGTTCTCGATCAAGTGGGCTGTGGCGTCGGCAGCTGAGAGCGTGATGGTGATCATGAAGTCCGTGGCGGCGAACCCCAGGAGGGCCAGGACGAAGAGCTTGCCGCCCCAGCGGGGGAGGAGCCGTTCCAGCATGGCGATGGAGCCTTCGCCGCGAGGACTCTCGCGGGCCACGCGTCGGTAGACCGGCAGTGCGCCGGCCAAGGTTGCCACCACCAGGAGCAGGGTGGCCAAGGGGGACAGCAGGCCCGCTGCCAGTGCGGCGATGGCGGGCTGGTAGCCAAGCGTGGAGAAGTAGTCCAAGCCGGTGAGGCACATGACCTTCCACCAGGCTTGCGGCTTGTGAGCGTCCGACGGGCGGCCGTGGGGGCCTTGCCTCTTGCCCGAGGTGTCCGGCATTCCCTCCAGCAGCCAGGGCTTGAGCTTGAAGGAATTCTTTGGCCGGTTGGCCGGATCGGCCGGAGGCCTCGACAAGGTGGTCACTGTGTCCTTTCGTGCAGCACGGTGCTGCTTCCGCAAGGAGCGTATGGCCGCGTTCGACGCCGGGACCCCGGTTTTTATGGAATCTTTACGCCCACTGTGACCGGCATCTCATGACGCACGCCGTCAAATCCGACTTGTAAACAGGTGATGCATATTAGGAAACTTTGAGTGTATGATGGGTGTCACAGTCATCCCAGCTATCCACTAAGGAGTGGCGCATTTTGGAAGAGCTCCGTATTGAGGCCAATGGCAACCTTGGTCCCATCGATTCGTCCCGCATCCCGCGCTATGCCGGTGCCGCCACCTACGCCCGCCTGCCCCGCCTCGATCAAGTGGCCAAGGCCGATGTCACCGTTGTAGGCGTCCCCTTCGACTCCGGCGTTTCCTATCGTCCCGGCGCGCGATTCGGCGCCAATCACGTACGTGAGGCCAGCCGTCTGTTGCGCCCGTACAACCCCGCCTGGGACGTCAGCCCGTTCGAGAACATCCAGGTTGCCGACGCCGGCGACATGGCCGTGAACCCGTTCAACATCAACGAGGCCATCGAAACCATCCAGCAGAACGCCCTGGACCTCACGGCAAACGGCAGCAAGCTGGTCACCCTGGGCGGCGACCACACCATTGCCCTGCCCCTGCTCCGTGCAGCCGCGGAGCGCGCCGGTGAGCCAATCGCCATGCTTCACTTCGACGCACACCTGGACACCTGGGACACCTACTTCGGCGCCGAGTACACGCACGGCACGCCCTTCCGCCGCGCCGTAGAGGAAGGCATCCTGGACACCGAAGCCATCAGCCACGTGGGTACCCGCGGTCCGCTGTACGGCAAGAAGGACCTCGACGACGACCACCGCTTCGGCTTTGGAATTGTCACCTCCGCAGATGTCTACTACCAGGGCGTGCTGGAAACGGTGGCCAAGATCCGCGACCGCATCGGCAACCGTCCGCTGTACATCTCCGTGGACATTGACGTCCTGGACCCGGCCCACGCCCCGGGCACCGGCACCCCTGAAGCCGGCGGCATCACCAGCCGCGAACTCCTCGAAATCATCCGTGGCTTCCGCGGCATGAACCTCGTTGGCGCGGACATCGTTGAAGTTGCTCCGGCGTATGACCACGCAGAAATCACCGGTGTTGCAGGCAGCCACGTCGCATACGAGCTCGTGACCCTCATGGCGGACAACGCCGTCGAAGGCGACCGCCAAGGTGCCCCCAACGGTTACGCACAGCAGGCACTGGGCGCCCGCATCGCAGAGCTCGCCAAGGCAACGGGAGACCAGCGATGATTGATTTCGATCCCGGCACTGCAGCTCCCACCAAGGGGACCAACCAGCGCAACGGCGGGGACCTCGTTGTCGAGACCCTTGAGGCCTTGGGTGCCAAGACCGTTTTCGGTATCCCGGGCCAGCACGCGCTGGGTTTGTTTGATGCCATGGGCCGCGGAAACCTGCACTTCGTTTCTTCCCGGGTGGAGAACAACTCGGCCTTCGCAGCCGACGGCTACTCCCGCGCAACCGGTGAGGTGGGCGTGCTGTTCCTGTCCACGGGTCCCGGCGCGCTGACGTCCCTGGCAGGTCTCCAGGAGGCTTACGCCACCGGCGTTCCCATGGTGGTTGTTGCCAGCCAGATCCCGCTGGACGGCCTGGGCGCTCGCCGCAAGGGCATGCTGCACCAGCTTGATGACCAGAAGGCATCGGCGGCCAACGTCACCAAGAGCCAGCGACTGATCCAGCACGCCTCGGGCATCCCGTCCGCCATCCAGGACGCCTGGACCGAGGCGATCTCCTCCCCGCAGGGCCCGGTCTGGATCGAAATCCCGCAGAACGTCCTGCTGGATCCCATCATGGTCCCGCCGGTAGAGGACGCGCTCGCCGAGGCATTCGATAACCCGCCGCGCGTCGAGTTGATCCGCGAGGCCGTGAAGTGGCTTGCGACGGCGGAACGTCCGGCGATCATCGCAGGCGGCGGTACCCGTCGTGGCCGGGCCGAGAAGTCGCTGCTCTCCATTGCCGAGCAGCTGCGCGCGCCGGTGATCTGCACTCCAGGCGGCAACGGTGCGTTCCCGTGGACCCATGAGCTGTCATTGCAGTCGTGGATCGAGGACCGGTACATGACCGATGTCCTGGAAGACGCTGACGTATTGATCGTCATTGGCTCATCCTTGGGTGAAGTGACCTCGAACTACTTCACGTTCGAACCCCGCGGCAGGATCATCCAGATCGACGCCGAACCGCGGGTCCTGGAATCCAACAGGCCTGGCCTGGGCATCCGTGCCGACGCCGGCCAGGCCCTCGCAGCCCTGGATGAAGCCCTGGCAGCTGCAGGTGCGGCTGAAGCCACCCAGCGTTCCTGGCACGGCGCCCGTCCGGAAGACGTGGTCAAGGAATCCCTGGCCAAGGTCAAAGCACGCCTGGAATCGCAGGATCTGGCCAAGGAACTGAAGTTCATGGCCGACATCCGCGAGGCTGTCCCGGCCGATATGCAGACGTTCTGGGACATGACCATCTCCGCGTACTGGGGCTGGAGCTGCTGGGACGCCCGCCAGGGCCAGTTCCACTCCGCCCAAGGCGCAGGTGGACTTGGCTACGGCTTCCCCGCGGCAATCGGTGGTGCCGTCGGGTTGGAAACCACCGGCAAGCCAAGCCGTGTGCTGGCTGTCTCCGGTGACGGTTCGTCCATGTACTCCATTTCCGAGCTTGCCACGGCTAAGCAGCACAACGTCCCGGTCACCTGGTTGATCGTGGACGATGGCGGCTACGGCATCCTGCGCGAGTACATGGTGGGTGCCTTCGGCCAGGCCACGGCCACCGAGCTAGCCCGTCCGGACTTCGTCAAGCTCGCCGAGTCCTTCGGTGTCCCGGCCCGCCGGGTAGCCCCGGAAGAAGTGGGGGACGCACTTAAGGCGTCCTTCGCAGCGGACGGCCCCAACGTCGTCGTGGTTGAAACACTGCTGAAGATGTTCGGCCCCACGCATTTGGACTAAAGAGCCGTGACTAAGTAACGCCATTGCAGCCCCTGCACGGAATACCGTGCGGGGGCTGCTTGCGTTGAGGGGCCCGCGCTGCGCCCCCAATCCGGGAATTAGGGCGTGAAGCGGGCCCCACAACACGAGCCCCAGCATCTTTAGTTTCCCAAAGCAATCAATCTGAGTTATAGTTGCTTTAGGCAAACAAAAAAGAGGGGTGCTTTCCCATGTCCGTCGGTTCTGCCACGGCAACTGATCTTGTGCATCAAATTTTCGATCTCCAGCGCACGCTGCGCTGCGTGGTGACCGCCCACATGGCCCGCGTTCCCGACGTCGGAATGGCGCTCCAGGGAGTCATGCGGTTCATTGGCGAGGGGGAGGCACGGGCTACCCAACTGGCCACGCGCCTGGGCGTCAGCGCCCCTGTCCTGAGCAGGCATGTCACCGAGCTGGAGGACCTTGGCTTTGTGGTGCGGCGACCGGATCCAGCAGACGGCCGGGCCCAGCTCCTCGCACTGACAGAGAGCGGCGCGGCCAAGCTGCGCGAATTCGAAGAACAACGCAGCGTGAGACTGCGGGATTACCTGGCGGATTGGAGCGAGGCAGACGCCCTCGAGGCCTCCCAGGTCATCAACAAACTCACTGTGTCCCTCAAGGACTCAATCCGGGCAACGGCGGCCGGCTCCATCACAACACACCAGACAGCTTAGGAGCCACCATGGCCACACCAGCAGTTCAGAACACCAAGGCGGTGGACGCCTCAGTGAGCCCCGCGGCCAGCAAGACCGCCGCGCCCATGACCCACCGGCAGATCATGGAAGCCCTCACCGGCCTCCTGGCGGCCTTCTTCACGGCGATCCTCAGCAGCACCATTGTTGCCAACGCCCTGCCCACCATCATGTCCGAGCTCAAGGGCACCCAAACCGACTTCGCCTGGGTCATCACGGCTGCGCTGCTCGCCAACGCAGCCACCACGCCCATTTGGGGCAAGCTCGCGGACCTCTTCGACAAGAAGCTCCTGGTCCAGCTGAGCATCATCATCTTCGTGGCCGGCTCGGTGATGGCAGGCCTGTCCGAAACCATCCCGCTGCTGCTGACCGCCCGTGTCATCCAAGGTGTAGCGATGGGTGGCCTTACCGCCTTGGCGCAGGCCATCATCGGTTCCATGATCCCGCCGCGCGATCGTGGCAAATACTCCGGCTACATGGGTGCCGTCATGGCAGTGGGCACGGCCGGTGGCCCACTGTTGGGTGGATTCATCGTTGACAGCCCGCTCGGCTGGCGCTGGACGTTCTTCGTCTGTGTGCCACTGGCCGTCGTCGCGCTCATCCTGCTCCAGGTGACACTGAAGATCCAGCACATCAAGCGCCCCGCCAAGATCGACTGGCTCGGTTCCATCCTGCTGACCTCCGGCGTGAGCCTGCTCCTGATCTGGGTTTCCTTCGCCGGCAACCCGGACTACTACGACTGGTTCTCATGGCAGTCAGCCCTCATGGTGGGTGGCGGCGTAGCGTTGCTGGCCGTGCTGGTGTTCGTGGAAACCAAAGTTGAGCAGCCGATTATCCCGCTGAAGATCATCTCCGAACGCACCACGGCCTTGGCAATCATTGCCTCGATTGCCGTCGGCATCGCCATGTTCGGTTCCTCCACCTTCCTGGGGCAGTACTTCCAGGTTGCCCGCGGTGCCTCGCCTACTGAGGCGGGCCTGCTGACGCTGCCGATGATCGCCGGCAACCTGATTGGGTCCGTCGCATCCGGCATCCTGATCAGCCGTTTCGGTAAGTGGAAGAGGTTCCTGATCGCCGGCTCCGTCCTGCTGATTGGTGGCCTGGCCTTTGCTGGAACCATGGACCACACCACGGAACTGTGGCTCGTAGCGATCTACACGGGCGTCTTCGGCCTGGGCCTGGGCATGCTGATGCAAAACCTGGTGCTGGCCGTGCAGAACACGGTCCAGGCAAAGGACATCGGAACGGCCAGCGCCTCGGTGGCGTTCTTCCGCTCGGTCGGTGGCGCGATCGGCGTGTCCGTCCTGGGTGCCATCATGTCCAACCATGTGAAGGACCTGGCCGTCGAGGGCATGGCAGCTGCCGGCATTCCGGTTCAGGGCGGCGCCTCAGGTGCCAGCATGGACCTGGCCCATATGCCTGCTCCTGTTGCCGACATCATGAGGGCTGCTTACGGCGATGCCACTGCCCAGATCTTCCTCATCTCGGCGATCATCAGCGTTGTGGCCCTCCTGGCAGTGCTCTTCATCAAGGAACGTCCGCTGCGCCGGACCGTGGATGCTGCTCCGGAGAAGGAACTCATTGGCACGGCATCCTCGGACGCCGGGATGTCCCTGGACACTGCGTCGATGGACGCACTGAAGGTGGAGGACCTGAAGGCTGACGGCCTGAAAGCGGACGACGACGGCGCCGGAACCTTGGGTGCCGCGCGTCAGGTTCCGGTGGGCGAACGTCAGGTTCCGTACACGGGACGCCCGACCACCAAGGACTCAGGCTCCGACCTGGATCTTGAGTTCGCCAGGATCCTCACGCAGGAACGCCCGCAAGCGGCAAGTGACGTAAGGGAAGTGCAGGAGCAACTGTCCCGCACCCAGTACGTCCTGGCCGAACAGCAGTTGCAGCTGAGTCGTGCCAACGTGGAACTGCAGGCGAGGTTGCGGGAACAACAGGCCATCGCAGAGCAGCAGGCCAACACCGCCGAGGAACTCGCAGCGATCCGTAAGGACCTGAAACGGGAACGCCGGCAGCAGGAACGGATGGCGTTGCTGCTCCTCCAAGGCGTGGAGGCCCGTCCGGACCACGGCAAGCACGCAGGCTGACACCGCCGGTCTGAAGAGGGGCGGCACGGAAGCGCCGGCTGGAATTCCAGCCGGCGCTTTTGCCGTCCCGGGGGCTCTGGTGCCCGCTGCTGTCCCAGGGCGCCTGCGACACGGCAAATACTCCGCTGGGATGATCTTTTCCTTAAGTTGTTTCGCCGGGGCAACGGATTTCGTAGAGTAGGGAGGCTAATACTGTCAGCCCTTGCTGCAACACTTCTCTTATCTCATTCACGCACTTTTTCTAAGGACCCGTGGGCATGCTTGTCACCCTTATACGGCGCTACTCCAAGCCGTATTTGCCGCAGATTGTGGCCGTGCTGATCTTTCAGTTGGCGTCCACCATCGCCACGCTCTATCTCCCCAGCCTCAACGCCAAAATCATTGATGAGGGAGTGTCCCGAGGCGACACCGATTTCATCTGGCAGACAGGTGCGCTCATGCTCGCTGTCGCCCTCGGGCAGGTGCTCACTGCCATCGTCGCCGTGTACTTCGGTTCCCGGGTTGCCATGGCGATCGGTCGGGACCTCCGCCGCAGCGTCTTCCGGCAGGTCAGCAGTTTCTCCGCGCAGGACGTCAACAAGTTTGGTGCCCCCACACTGATCACCCGTGGAACCAACGATGTCCAGCAAGTTCAGATGCTGGTGCTCATGGGCCTGAACTTCATGGTGTCCACGCCCATCATGTGCGTTGGCGGCATCATCATGGCGCTCCGCGAAGACCTCAACCTCTCCTGGCTCGTGTGGGTTTCCGTTCCTGTCCTGGTGGCTGTTGTGGGCTACCTCGTGGTCCGGCTCATGCCGCTGTTCCGCTCCATGCAGACCAAGATCGACGCCATCAACGGCGTGCTGCGCGAGCAGATCATCGGTATTCGCGTGGTCCGGGCGTTTGTGCGTGAACCCCACGAGGCCAAGCGCTTCGGCGATGCCAATGAGGACCTCACGGCTGTGTCCGTGAAAATCGGCAACCTGTTTGTCCTGATGTTCCCGGCCATCGGCATGATCCTCCACCTCTCCACTGCTGCCGTTCTCTGGTTCGGCGGCCAGCGCGTGGACTCCGGGGAGATGCAGGTGGGTGCACTGACGGCATTCCTCCAGTACCTGCTGCAGATCCTGATGGCTGTCATGATGGGCACGTTCATGGCCATGATGATTCCCCGCGCTTCGGTTTGTGCAGACCGTATTGCCGAGGTGCTCGACGTCGAGCCTTCCATCCACAACCCCAGCTCGCCGGTGGTTCCCGCCGAGAAGAAGGGACGCGTCGAATTCCGGGACGTGACCTTCAAGTACCCCGGTGCCGAGGCTCCGGTGCTGAGTAACGTTTCCTTCACTGCCGAGCCTGGCAAGACCCTGGCCATCATTGGCTCCACGGGTGCCGGCAAGACCACCCTGGTTTCGCTGCTGCCGCGACTTTACGATGTCGCCTCCGGTGATGTACTGCTCGACGGCGTCCCCGTCACCGACATGGATGCCTCGGAGATCACCAGCCGGGTATCGGCGGTTCCGCAGAAGCCGTATCTGTTCTCCGGAACCATCGAGCACAACCTGCGCTTCGGCAAGCCGGACGCCACTGACGAGGAACTGTGGGATGCGCTGGAAACCGCACAGGCCAAGGGCTTCGTGGAGGAAAAGTCATCGGGTCTGAACCGGCGCATCGCCCAGGGCGGAACCAACGTCTCCGGTGGACAACGCCAGAGGCTTTCCATTGCCCGTGCGCTGGTGACAAAACCCAACGTCTACCTGTTTGATGACTCATTCTCTGCCTTGGACGTCGCCACGGACGCCCGGCTCCGTAAGGCCCTGAAGGCCAAAACCCGGGACGCGACCGTCATCATTGTGGCCCAACGTGTCTCCACCATTGCGGATGCGGACGAGATCCTCGTTCTGGATAACGGCAGGATCGTTGACCGCGGAACGCACGACGAACTGCTGGAGACGTCACCCACGTACCAGGAAATCGTTGAATCCCAGCTGAGCGTGGAGGAATTGGCATGAGCGAGCAGAACCAGCAGAAGAAGCGTGGCTGGGCTGCCAAGGCTCAAGCCGCAAAGGAAGCCAAGGCGACAACCGAGGCTGAGGTAGCAACCGAAGTCCTTGACGACGACGACTTCGTGGAAGAGGAATACGTCCCTTCAGAAGCCGATGGCGGCATGTTCGGCGACGTCCCGGCAAAGAAGGCCAAGGAGTTCTGGCCGTCCGCCAAGCGGCTCATGGGCCTGCTGAAGCCAGAGGCCATAGGCGTGTACATCGTGATCGGGCTGGTCATCGTTTCGGTGGTCCTCAACGTGATCGCCCCCAAGGTCCTGGGTAATGCCATGGACGTGATTTTCGGCGGCGTCGTGGGCCGGCAGATTCCTGAGGGAGTCTCCAAAGAGCAGTTCGTTGAGCTCATGCGTCAGCAGGGCCAAGGCAATTTTGCGGACATGGTCTCCAAGATGGAGCTCAGCAACGGAATCGACTTCCCCAAGCTGACGTTCCTGATTTCGATCGTGCTCCTCATGTACTTTGTGGCCAACATCTTCCTGTGGGCCCAGGGGTGGTTGCTCAACAGGATCGTCATGCGGGTCATCAAGAAGCTCCGCAACGACGTCCAGGCCAAGCTCAACCGGCTTCCGTTGAACTACTTCGATACCCGCCAGCGTGGCGACATCCTGTCCCGAGTGACCAACGACGTCGACAACGTCCAGCAAGGCCTCCAGCAGGCGTTCTCCCAGTTGGTCAGCTCAGTGCTCACGGTCCTTGGCATCACGGTCATGATGTTCATCGTGTCCTGGGAATTGGCGCTGATTGCGTTGATCGCCCTGCCGTTGTCCGGCATCGTGGCGGGTGTTATTGGTGCCCGCAGCCAGAAGCTCTTCGCAGCACAGTGGAAGAACACCGGCGCATTGAACGGCCAGATCGAAGAATCGTTCTCCGGTCACGACCTCGTGAAGGTCTTCGGGCGCGATGCCGACATGCTGGAGCGCTTCGACGAGAAGAACGAGGAACTCTACAAAGCCTCCTTCGGTGCACAGTTCGTGTCCGGCGTCATCTTCCCGGCCATGAACTTTGTGTCCTACCTGTCTTACGTCGGCATTGCCGTGGTGGGTGGCCTCCGTGTTGCGTCAGGCTCCATGAGCCTGGGTGACGCCACGGCATTCATCCAGTACTCGCGTGAGTTCACCCAGCCTCTGGGCCAGATCGCCGGTATGGCGAACATGCTCCAGTCCGGCGTGGCCTCTGCCGAGCGCGTCTTCGAGTTCCTTGATGCTGATGAAGAAGTTGAAGAGAACGGCACACGTCACCTGCCTTCCAAGACCGACGGCCACGTTGAGTTCGAGCACGTATCGTTCAGCTATGTGGAGGACAAGCCGCTCATCGAGGACCTGTCCTTTGCGGCTGAACCTGGCCACACAGTTGCGATTGTGGGACCCACGGGTGCCGGCAAGACCACCTTGGTGAACCTCGTGATGCGTTTCTACGAGCTCAACGCCGGCCGAATCACCTTGGACGGCGTGGACATCAAGGACCTCAGCCGCGCTGAACTGCGGTCCAAAGTGGGCATGGTGTTGCAGGATGCCTGGCTCTTTGGCGGGACCATCTACGACAACATCAAGTACGGCAACCTGGACGCCACCGAGGAGCAGATCATGGAGGCGGCCAAGGCCACCTACGTGGACCGCTTCGTGCGGGCGCTCCCGGACGGTTACCAGACCATCATCGACGAAGAAGGCAACAACGTCAGTGCCGGTGAAAAGCAGCTCATCACCATCGCCCGTGCGTTCGTGTCAGATCCGTCGCTGCTGATCCTGGACGAAGCCACGAGCTCCGTGGATACCCGTACCGAGCTGTTGCTGCAGAAGGCCATGGCTGCGCTCCGTACGGACCGGACGAGCTTCGTTATCGCCCACCGCCTGTCCACCATTCGCGACGCCGACACCATTTTGGTGATGGAGAACGGCAAGATCGTGGAACAGGGCAACCACAACCACCTGCTCACCCTGCAGGGTGCGTACTACCGGTTGTACATGTCCCAGTTTGCTGGTGAGGAAGAGACCGCAGTGGACGACTCGACGGCGGTGCACAGCTGAGCACGGATTCACTGAGCACTGGAGTGAACACCCGGGATTCCATGTCACCCCGGCGCATTGAGGTCCTCGTGCCCATGCGCTGGGGTGACATGGACGCCTACGGACACATCAACAACGTGCAGATTGTCCGCATGCTTGAGGAAGCCCGCATCGCAGCCTTCGGGCCACCGCGCGGTGCGGGCCTTCCCGGCGTGGAACCACCGGCTGCCCTGTTCAACGACGTTGAGGAGGGCACCATGACCCTCGTAGTGGAGCATAAGGTCCGGTACGTCCGGACACTTGAATACCGCAACATCCCGGCCGTCGTGGAGATTTGGGTCGGGGCCATCAAGGGCGCCAGCTTCGATCTCCACTACGTCATCAAGGACCCTGTTACGCGGGAGGATTGCGTCAAAGCCACCACGCATTTGGCTTTCGTCGCCGAGGAGACCGGCCGGGTCCTCAGGCTTACCCCGGAACAAAAGGAAAAGCTCGGGCGCTACCAAGCCTGACGAGTTTTTGTACAGGTGATGCCCTTAGGGAGCCTTCTTAGGGGCATTACCTGTACAAAAACTCCGCGTAGAGTTTCAGCATGAAACTTGAAATTGCCGTGGTCAGTGCGGCCGGTGCAGGTACCGCTGCCGCTGAGGGAGCTCACCGCATTGAACTGTGCAGCAGCCTGGAATTGGGTGGCATCACGCCCAGCCAGGGACTCATGGAAGCCAGCATGGAGCACGTTGACGGCCGTCTGGAGATCCATCCGTTGATTCGCTCCAGGCCCGGCGACTTCCGGTACTCAGCCTCGGACGTGGACACGATGGTCCACGAGATCCGCCATCTACTGGCGCAGGGCGCCCACGGGGTTGTGGTGGGGGCGCTGACTCCTTCCGGAGACTTGGACGTTCACGCGATCCAGCGTCTGGTGGAGGCCGCCAGGACGGCCAACCCCGGAGCCCAGCTGACTTTTCACCGGGCCATCGATCAGTCCAAGGAACCATTGGCCGCGCTGGAGCAGCTCCTTGAGCTGGGCTTCACCAGGGTCCTGACCTCCGGACACGAAGCCACCGCTGGTGCAGGTCTGAAGACCTTGGCTGCAATGGCAGAACGGTCCGGGGATGCTTTGGAAATCATGGCCGGTGGAGGACTGACCCTTGAAGACATCCCAGCCATGCACGCTGCGGGCCTGTCTGCCGTTCACTTGTCCGCCAAGAAGACGGTATCCACCCTCGGGGATGGCGCAATCTCCCTGGGTGCTCAGGACGGTGCAGACCCCACCGCGTACACCGTCACCGACCGCGAAGTGGTCCGGGCAGCAAAGGCGATGGTGAACGCGCTGAACCTGGCCGCCGCTAAATAACCCGGGCGTCCACTGGTTTGGGGCAGAAATCCCAGTAAGTACGCATCGCAATAACGCTTTACGACCCCGATGAAGGCCGGGATGATGTAAGGATTCACCAACGTGGTGACAAGCCCCGGAAGCTACCTTCAGGAGTCCCAGCGATGCCGCTGCCTACGCCGGTTTCACCGGCCGTCATGTCCCCGTCCACCATCACCCCAAACATCACGACAACAGGCCACCCGGAAGTGGAGTGTGGCGTCGGAAACTGGGACAAGCTGCTCTACGGCAATCACCGATTCGTCGTGGAAGCCGTGGAGGCCGTGGAAGTCGCGAAAATAGTGGAAGTCCTGGACGTGGGGCAGGGCGGAAGCGGCGCCGGATCAGCCACGGCTCACGGCGCAGGTCACGCCTACAGGGTGGTCCTCCCGTGGCGTCGGCAAGACCAGGACCCGGCGTCGGTGGATGTCATCGTCGTGTCGGAAAAGACCGGTTCCAGGGTCCGGAACGTGATCCTGGAAGCGGCCACCCGGGAGTCCGGAAGCATCCTTTTCGAAGCAACCGACGGCCCCGGGATCTACTTCGTCTATTACTTGCCCTACGCCATGCTGGGGAAACCCCACTATCCCCAAGCAGAGTACCTCCCGCGACGTCCGGCCGCGGACCCGGCGTGGTCCGCCGCCGTCGAGCATTCCAGCTGGAGGCCAGGAGCGGAAGCTGTTCTGCCACAAGCGATGGTGCTTCGCTACGAGGCCGCCAGTGAGCGCGACTCGTTCGCTCCCATGAACTTCACGGCCAGCGCCGTTGAGCTGGAGCGGCTCCACGCCAAGCACGGGAACCAGGCTTTCCTGCTTTTCCCCGAGGACCGTCGCAACCCTGTTTCCATGCGCGGGGATCTGCCGGCCCACTGGGTGATCAACGGCCCATCCAGCACCTTCCAAGGGGAGGCACAGCCGGGGGAGGACTACGTTGTCCAGCTGGGGCTCTATGCACAGGCGGACCTTGACGGGGTCACCGTTGACGTAGATGCGCCCGCGGGCGGGCACTGCATCAACACCGACGGCGTGAATCGCTGCGGCAAGCCGTGGCGGAAGAGCCTCATGGTGCCGCGCGGAAGTGTACAGGCGCTGTTCGTGATCCTGCCCGTTCCTCTGAACGCAGCCGGGGAAACGCTGCCGGCGACCGTTACGGTCAGCTCCACCGGTCATCCGTCCCAGCAAGTGGACGTTGTGCTGGAGGTAGCAGCAGAGCACCAGGCAGATCCTGCAATCGTGGCTGGCGGCATTGGGGATCCGCGCCTTCTGCGCCGGCTCGCATGGCTGGATTCGCCGGTGGCCCAGGACGCTGGGCTGGTAGCTCCCTTCACGGCTGTGACCCTGGACGAATCCAGCAGGACGCTCGGGATTCTGGGCCGACGGCTCCAGCTGGCGGCGTCGGGGCTTCCGGCGCAGGTGACATCCACGTTCACCGCAGCTGTGACCACAACCGATGGTCCCGCCGTCGAACTTCTCGCCGCCCCGATGCAACTGGATGTGGGCGGCGTCGACTGGGGCTTCTCGCCCATCAACTTCACCGTGGACGGTCCGGGCCGTATCTCGTGGCGCAGCCATTGGACCGGCCGGAAGGATGGCAAGGCTGCGGTGTCGCTGGAACTGAACGGCGTTCTCGACGCCGATGGGGCAGTTTCGTACACGCTGCGACTCAGCCCGGAGCGGACTCTGGACGTGCCCGACGTCGGCCTGCAGCTTGGCTTTATTGAAGCTGCGGCGCCGCTCGCCATGGGTTTGGGCGTCCCGGGTGGGCGTCGTCCGGAAAGCCTGGATTGGACATGGGACGTGGCGGACAAGAACCAGGATGCGCTCTGGTTGGGAGGCGTCAACGCCGGGGTTCAACTGGCCCTGCGGGATGACGGTTATGAGCGGCCACTCAACACCAACTTTTACCGGGAGAAGCCGCTGGCTGAACCAACCTCGTGGGCCAACCGGCAGCCCGATGACGGGAAGGGCGAGGTGGTGCGAGGTGGGGTTAGGCTGCGGACTGCGGGGAGCGCAGTGACGGTGCACGCCTTCAGCGGCGCCCGGACCCTCAATGCGGGTGAGCCATTGCACTTCGATTTCCGGCTGCTGCTGACGCCCTTCAAGCCCATCCAACCCGGCAAGCACCTGGGCAAACGGTACTTCCACCAGCCTGCCGACCCAGCGGACATCAAGGCGGCCGGCGCCACCGTGGTCAACGTCCACCACGCCACTGCCCCTGCGCCCTATATCAATGACCCCCTTCTGACCCAGGACGCGCTGCGAGAGTACGTGGCCGAATGTCACCGGAACGGGCTCAAAGCCAAGGTGTACAACACGGTGCGCGAGCTGACATTCCACAGCCCGGAGTTGCTGCCGTTGTTGCAGTTGGACAACGAGATTTTCAGCGATGGGCCAGGAAAGGGCCACATCTGGCTCCAGGAGCATGCCGGGCACGGCTACGTTTCCGCCTGGTTCGCGCCCAACGTGGAGGACATTGCCGTGGTGACCACGGGGGAGTCCCGGTGGGAGAACTTCTACGTTCGCAGCTTGCAGGAGCTGGCCAGCGGCGAAGATGGGATCGACGGCATCTATCTTGACGACATTGCCTACGACCGGCACGCGATGTTGCGCGTCCGCAAGGTCCTCCAGGAGGCTTGCGAGGCGCGTGGCGTGGACGGCCCTGAGATCGACCTCCACTCGGCCAACCAGTTCACAGCCCACGACGGATACGCGTCATCGGCCAACCTGTACATGGAGCAATTGCCCTATGTGGACAGGCTCTGGCTGGGGGAGTACTTCGACTACGACACTACCGATCCAGACTATTGGCTGGTGGAACTGTCCGGCATTCCGTTCGGGCTCATGGGCGAAATGCTGGAAGGTGGTGGCAACCCGTGGCGCGGCATGGTGTTCGGCATGACAGGCCGGGCACCTGCCGTGGACAATCGCCCCCTCTGGGAGTTCTGGGCAGTCCATGGATTGGAACACGCCACCATGCGGGGGTTCTGGGACCCCCAGGGACCAGTCAAGACAAGCCACCCCGGAATCCTGGCCACCACGTGGCTCACGGACCAAGGAGTGGTGGTGGCGCTGGCCTCCTGGGCCGAGCACACTGAGCACGTGAGGTTGATATTCGACGACGTCGCTGCCGCCACCAAAGACACCGTAGTAAGAGCCCCGGCGATCCGCGGCTTCCAGTCCGCTGCCAGCTACTCACCGGACGATGCCATCACCATTGAGCCGCAGCGCGGCCTCCTTCTCACGATCGGATACTGACGTGGCAGACACAGCAACCTCCACCCTCACCGTCACCACCATTTCCCTGACCATGGCCGAACTCGGTCCGCTCAACCCTTTGCCCGTGGTGGCTGCCGAGCTTGACCAGCCCTACACGGTGGGCGAGGGCGTCCCTGAAGATCTGCAGGCCTCGGCCCGCTACGGTGTGGTGCCCAACGTGTACCCGTATCTCATGCAGGACGGTTACAGCCGGGAGGCGGCACCCAAGGAAGTGCCCGCCGTCGTGCTGGAAAACAGCAAGATCAAGGTGACGGTCATTCCGTCGCTGGGCGGCCGTATCTGGGAACTCTTCGACAAAGCGACAGGCAAGCAGCTCCTCCACACCCACGACGCCCCGCAGCTGGCCAACATCGCGCTGCGCAAGGCATGGTTCGCGGGCGGACTGGAATGGAACATCGGGACCCGCGGCCATTCGCCCACCAGTTGCGATCCGCTGCACACGGCGATCGTGCACACCCCGGAAGGGAAGCACATCCTGCGCATGTGGGAGTTCGAACGCCTGCGGGAAGTGGTGTTCCAGGTGGACATTTGGTTGCCGAAAGACTCAGCCGTTCTGTTCGCCGCCGTCCGGCTGCGGAACCCCAATGACCACGACGTTCCTATGTATTGGTGGAGCAACGCCGCCATTCCGGAGACCGACCGCACCCGCGTCATCGCCCCGGCGGATGAGGCCTACAGCAGTGACTACACCACGGATATCACCCGCGTCCGGCCCACCAGCCACGAAGGCTATGACGGCACGTGGCCGGTCAACAGCCCGCACGCGGCGGACTTCTTCTTCGACATCGACCCCTCCGAGCGGCGTTGGGTTGTGGCAGCGGACGACGACGGCGATGGGCTGGCGATGCTGTCCACGGACCTCCTGCGGGGCAAGAAGTTGTTCGTATGGGGCCAGGGACAGGGCGGCAAACGGTGGCAGGAGTGGCTGAGCCCCGGAGCCGGCCCCTATGCCGAGATCCAGGCAGGGTTGGCCCAGACGCAGTTTGAACACCTGGTGATGCCAGCCGGCGCGGCATGGGCGTGGGTGGAGGCCTACGGTAACGGGCATCTGAATTCGGAGACCTCGCACGGTGATGATTGGGCCGCCGCGGTGGCACATGCCGGCGAACGCCTGGAACAGCTCCTGCCGCACGAAGAACTCGAGGCGATGCTTCCTGCAGCCATCGCCGACGCCGACGTCCCGCCGTCGACATTGTTGCTCAACGGCAGCGGGTGGGGAGTGGTGGAGCGGGCCCGGCGGCAGAAGAGCGGCTGGGCCTGGGTGGACGAAAGCGGAACGCCGTTTGCGGACGGGAGCATCACGGGGGAGCAGGAACCGTGGCTTGCGCTGCTGCAGGGAAAGAGGTTCGACGGCGCGCCAGGTTTCGTCGCGGGGAAGGACTGGGAGGAGTTGCTGGCAGGGCAGGAGAGCCCCGAAGCACAATTCCATTTGGCCACCATGAAGCATGCCCGGCAGGATCTGGAGGGCGCCAAGAAGGGATATCGCGAGGTGCTGGCCATGGACGCCAGGCCGGGGACTACGGCGACGACACATCGTGGGCTGGGATTGGCGCTGCTCGCCGGCGGCCAAGACGCGGAAGGGCTCGCCGAGCTCAGGAAAGGCGTGGGCAGCGACCCTTCAAACGCAGCCTTGCTCACAGAAGCCGTCACCCTCAGCATCCGTCATGGTGACCCCGCCTCGGCGCTGGAACTGGCCGAATCGGCACCCAAGGAGGGGATCGGCGTCGGACGTTTGCGGTTCCTGAGGGCCTTGGCGCTTGCACGAACCGGAAACCCCGGTGCGGCAGCCGCGATCCTGCGAGAGGGCGTGGAGATTCCGGACCTTCGTGAAGGTGAAGACGCCATCGCGGCCCTCTGGGAAGAAGTCTGCCCGAACGAACCCGTTCCAGCTCCTTATCAATTCGGAATGCACTGACCCCTGCCTCGGTGTGGCCTCCCGCACATCCGGGTCAAGGTCTGAAAGCGTGTTCTGGACGAATCAGCGACGACGAACGGAGCACGGATTGATCCCCGAAATACCAGGACTGCCGCCTATGGAGTGGACCTCCTCCACCGGTCATGCCAGCTACGACGAGGCGGAGGGGACGCTGACGCTCACGGCAGCTCCCGGCGTCGATTGGACCAACGATTCCCTGGGCGGGGAGCCGCAGCATGCGGCCACGGCTCTGGGCTTCAGGGCGCCGGCAGCCTTTTCGCTCTCGGCCCGGGTTCTGGTGGCCTCGCCAAGGACAACGTTCGACGCCGGCGTGTTGACGTTGTGGGCGGACAGCGATCACTGGGCCAAACTCTGCTTCGAGTACTCTCCGCAAGGGGAGGCCATAGTGGTCAGCGTGGTCACCAACGGATATTCCGACGATTCGAATGGTCCCGTGGTGACGGCGCCATGGATCTATTTGCGGGTCAGCAGAGTTGGTCCAGCCTGGGCGTTCCACTCATCGGCCGATGGCAGGCAGTGGTCCTTTGTCCGCCTGTTCAGGTTGGATTCGGAGAAACCGGTGCACGTCGGTTTCATGTCGCAGGCGCCCATGGGAGAGAGTTGTGAAGCGCGTTTTGACGCCATCGAATTGACGGAAGAACCTCCAGCGGACTTGCGCGACGGAAGTTAGCGCCGGTCAAACGGGTAGAGCGGCTGCCTGTGGATATCCGGATGCCCAGGTAAGCCAAACAAGGTAAGTTGGCATGGTGATTCCCTCCGTAAAACCTGCCACTGACCGCGCCCCCGGAGTCTCCAAGGAGATCGAGGACGCGGCCTGGTATGTGCTCGGTCCAGCGCTGCAGGGGAGACCTTCGGCGCTGGACGGCCGGACCCTGACGTGGACCGCGGATGCCGCCGGTGAGCTGCTGGAACGGCTTGAGCGCGGAGTGGAAGATTCCAAAGCTCCCATGATGACCAACCTTCGGCAGAACCTGGAAGGCGCGTCGCGTGAGGCCAAGTTGCTGGCCGTGGAATTGCTGTTCCTGCAGTCCCTGCCGCTCGCGCACGAGGTCAAGTCCCTCAGGGTGAAGCGCGCCCGTGTTGCCGAGGCAGCCTCCTGGGTTGAGCCGGCCGTTGAGTTGCCTGAAGAGCTCTACGAGGGCATGACGGACCATGGCGTCATCCGTGACCGCACGGCGGAGTTCAACTGGACCATCTGGGACCACCTGAAGTGGCTTTGCCGCTTTGCCGCCCACGTGGACAGCCTGAGCACCGCCACCATCAATGAGGCACTTGAAGACCCGCTGAAGTTCCACGAACTCGCGGCCGCAACACCCGAAGACCAACCTGCCCTGCGCCGCAGCATCGAGTACCTGGTGTGGCCCAGCTATTTTGAGCCCGTCGTGGCCGATGTGGAGCGCCAGGAGATCCGGGACGCCTTTGCTTCGCTCGTGGGCGGCGCCAAGGGTGACTCGGACGAGGACATCACCGCGGATATCCACCGCATCCGCCTGCACCTGGACGAGCAAGCCGGGCAGCGCATCGACTGGTACGCCCGCCAACTGGTAAGTCAATGGCGCAAGGTGGGAGATCCAGGTCGTCGCTCCTGGCTCCTGCGAACCCATCACGACAATGCGGACCTCTTGGCTGCCTGGGTAGCCGAAGAGAAGGCCACCTTGGACGTGGAACATCTGCGTTCCCTGACTGCGGGTGTCACTGCGGGCGTGGTACAGCACGCCGTGGACGAGGACTACAAACACCTTGGCTATGTGGAACGCGAGGATACCAAGACCGCCGTTTTTGCCTTCCTGACCGTGATGAAACCGGGCGATCTCACGCTCTACCAGCACGCAGGCCGGGTCCGTGTTGGCGTAGTCTTGGGCGAGCCCGAACACCACGAGGACAATCGCCGCATCCGCCGCAAGGTCCGCTGGTTCGATGACAGTTACGCCATCCCGGAACTTCCCCGGCATGCCCAGCGTCAACTGTCCACTCCCGGGATCCTTGTGGATGTCACCAGGGTTATCCAGGCCCTTCAGGAACTGCTCCCGGTAGAAGCCGAAACCGACGGCGAGGACGAGGCCCCGCCCACCGCCGTCGTCGAGGTTGTCCAACAAGGTTTCCGGCCGCTGACCGAAGAGTTTGCAGCGTCCCTGCACATGGACCTCGAACCCCTAGAGGAGATCGCGGAGCTGCTAGAGGAGAACCGGCAGTTGGTTCTCTATGGTCCTCCGGGAACCGGCAAGACGTATCTCGCCAAGCACCTCGCCGCCGAGCTCGCGGGCGATCACACCGATGAGCGGGTGAAACTGGTCCAGTTCCACCCGTCGTACGCCTACGAGGACTTCTTTGAGGGCTACCGCCCGGACAAGACCGACGACGGCCAGGTCTCCTTCAAGCTCGTAGCGGGACCCCTGCGCCGGCTCGCGGAAGAAGCCGCCAAGCCGGAAAACGCGCACAAGCCGTACTTCCTCATCATCGACGAAATGAACCGCGCCAACCTGGCCAAGGTTTTCGGTGAGCTGTACTTCCTGCTGGAGTACCGGGACGACCGCATTTACCTGCAATACAGCCCCAACGAGCCGTTCAGCTTGCCTGACAACCTCTACATCATCGGCACCATGAACACGGCTGACCGTTCCATCGCCATGATGGATGCAGCCATCCGTCGCCGTTTCGCGTTCATCGAGCTCCACCCCAAGGAGGAACCGATCCGCGGCACGTTGCGCCGGTTCCTTGAAGCGCGGGGGCTGGACACGCTCAACGCGGACCTGCTGGACGCGCTCAACGACGCGATTGACGACTGGGACCGGGACCTGATGATTGGGCCGTCATACTTCATGAAGAACGCCGCCCAGAATCCCAAGGGCCTGCGCCGGATCTGGAAATACGAGCTCATGCCACTGCTGGAAGAGCACTACCACGGGCAACTGAACCGGGCTCAGCTGGAGGAGCGCTTCGGCCTGGACCAGCTGCTGGGACGTCTTGCAGCCCGCTAGGGCCATCCCGCCGCGGCCGGGCCGGGCACCTGCCAGCGCCGGCCGGGCACCTGCCAGCGCCGGCCGGGCTACCGTGGGTCCCCGGCATATCGTCATGGACGAGCTCTCCGGCGGCGTGGTGGACAAGCTCGACCCCCAGTCGGCTGCGTTCATCAATACCAGCGGTTTGGCGAAGGCCTCGCCTATGGGCATGGGCCTGTACCGGATTGAGCCCGTGGGCAAGGTGGGCTCGGTCCGCACTGCCGCCGTGCAGTTGGAAGTCCGGCCCAAGGATCGCCTTGGCCTTAGCCGGTTGCTGTTCCTGCTCAGCTACGCCGGTGAACAGGGCTTCCGGGACCATTCAGTGGAGGCCGTGGAGCACCCGGATTTGTGGAGTGCCCTGGCGGAATCGCTGGCGCAGTTGGCGGACAAGGCCCTCAGTCGCGGCGTCCTGCAGGGCTACCTGACCGTGGAAGAGTCACTGCGGACCGTGAAAGGCCGGATCCGGATCTCTGACCAGATCTCCCGCCGGCCCGGAATGATGGTGCCGCTGGAAGTCTCCTACGACGAATTCACCGAGGACATCGCTGAGAACCGCATCCTCCGGGCCGCTTTGGAAAGGATGGGTAAGGTTCCCGGTGTCCGGCCCGACGTCCTGAGCCGCTTGCGGCAGCTCAAGGGAAAGCTCGACGCCGTGACGCGGCTTCAGTCCGGGGCGCCGCTGCCGCAGTGGCGTGCCAGCCGGATGAATCTCCGGTACCACCCCGTGTTGAGACTCTCGGAAGTGATCCTGCGCAATGCCTCCGCTGAGGCCGGCGAGGGCAAACAGCAAACAGCGTCTTTTGTGGTGGACATGGCGCAGGTGTTCGAGGAGTTCGTGGGGACCGCCTTGCGCGCTGCCATGGGCACCCATCCGGGGGAGATGCGCCTCCAGTACGGTGCGTTGCTTAACGAGGCCGTGAATGACTCGGACCGTCTGACGGTCCGCCCCGACGCCGTCCACTTCCTGGGCGGCCGACCCGTGGTGGTCTATGACTCCAAGTACAAAGCAGCGTCCGACGCCGGGGCCTCGCTCAGCGCCGACCATTACCAATTGCTGGCCTACTGCACGGCCCTCAGGGTACCCACCGCATGGCTTATCTACGCCGGCCGCGGGGACGTGAAATTGCGGCGCATCCTGAACACGGATATCGACATCGTGGAGTACCCGCTGGACCTGTCGCTGCCGCCCTCGGAAATTCTGGCAGCGGTGGCTGACCTCGCTGAACAGTCCTGGGGTGAAGTAGTACGCCAGGCTGTGGCGGGCCGATCGGCGTCGGACTAGCCTGAGAGGTAAACCGTTCGGCGATTAGGAGAAATCATGGCCGGCAAGAAATCCTGGCGTGAGATGAGCAAGGGCCAACGCATCTCGGTTCTGGCCAGCGGAGCCCTGAACCTGGCTTTGTTGGTGGCCGCGCAGCGCAGCATCGCCAAGACCCCGGATTCAGAGATCAGAGGCAAGAAGGGTGTTTGGCGCGCGGTGTCGTTCATCAACTTCTTCGGCCCGGTCAGCTACTTCCTGTTCGGCCGCCGTCGTGATGCAGCGGGTTTGAAGAACTAAAAAGGCTCAGGCGGGCACTTTCACCGTAAACGTGGTGCCGCGGCCTGGTTCGCTCTCCAGCGTGATGGTGCCGCCGTGGGCTTCGACGATTGCCTTGCTGATGGGCAGGCCCAGCCCGACACCGGGAATGGCGCTCTTGCGAACCCCGCCGGCGCGGAAGAACTTGGTGAAGGCTTCCGCCTGTTCCTCTTCGTTCATGCCCATGCCCGTGTCAGTGACGCGGCAGAACACGAAGTCATTGTCCTCCCACGCGGCCACTTCCACGTCGCCGCCGTCGGGTGAGTACTTGATCGCATTGGAAACCAGGTTGTCCAGTACTTGGGCAATGCGTGAGGAATCGACGTGGGCTTCCAGGGCTTCGGGAAGGTCCACCGAGAGGCGGATGCCTGCTTTGGCTGCCCGGGGTTCCGCGGAGCTCACGCTGCCTCGGACCAGCTCCGCCACGTCAACGGCGTGTGGCTGGATGACGATTTGGCCTGAGCGTACGGCCAAGAGGTCGGAAACAAGAGTGAGGAGCCGCTCGGCGTTGCGCCTGACGATGTCGAGTTGTTTACGGGACCGCGCGTCGAGGGCATCGGGATCGTCCAAGATCAACTCAACGTAGCCCAGGATGGACGTCAACGGGGTCCTGAACTCGTGGGAGACGTTGGAAACAAAGTCGTCCTTGGCCGCCAAGGCGTTCATCAGGTCTGTGACGTCGCTGAACACCACCACCGATCCTGTGAACTTTCCAGCGTCGTCCACCATAGGCCGGGCACTGGCGGTGAAGGCGCGTTGACCCTCTCCAGCACCGAGCCAGACCAACTGATCGGTGAACCGCTCGCCCAGAACGGCCCGTCTCACGGGACGGCGGTCCGCGTCCAGCGGTGTGGTCCTGTCGATGTCGAAGACCAGCAACTGGGACTCGTTGGGATCGTCGATATCGGGAGGAGTGGCCAATACGTGGGTTTGGCGTTGGCGGCGGTTCATGAGGATGTCATGCCCCTCGCCGTCAACCGCTACTACTCCCAGGGGCAGTGCTTCCATCACGGTATTCAGGAGCCGTTCCTGCTTGGTGCTGACCTCCAAGGCTTCTTTGAGGGCCTCGTCCTTTTCCTCCAAGGCGCGCTGCTGGCGCACCATGCTCAAGGTCAGGACGCTGACGGACACACCGATTCCCAGGATCAGGATGGGGAAGAGCAAGGGCTTGGTGAGGGCCTGTTCGGTGATGTCACCCCTGACGAACACGGGAACCCACACGATAGCCAAGGGCCCGAGGAATGACAGGACTATGGCAAGTTTTGGATAGAGGCCCGACGCGCAGAGCCAAATGACAGGCAGAACTACCAGAACGCTGAGGCCAGTGAGTGCTTCTTGTCCACCTTCACGTCCAAAGGATATGGAGACCATGTCCAGGACAGGGATGGCCAGGAAGCTGGGGAAGGGTAACCGGTGCCACGGCACAATGACGCATAGGGCCAGGAGGAATGCCTGGCTCAGCAGGAATATCAGGAAGTATGGATTCTCCAGTGTTGCCGGGAAAAACAGCCAGACCAGAATGGCCGAAAGACAGACACATACCGACAACGGCAGTTGGCTGAGGACAACCCGCATCCGCAGGGTATGTTCGTGGAACGAGCGCTGAAAAACCAGGAGTTTCTTCTTTTCACCAACATCCCACGTCGAAGGGTGGGTCATGGCACATCCACCGCGGATGCAGAAGAAAGTCGGTTCATGAGATCAGCCTAACCATAATGGATATACTTCTGAGGTTATCGAAGGGGCTGAGGGGCAGCGATGAGTGAAGTACGTGTGGGGCTGGTCATTGAAGATGACCAGGATATTCGCGAGCTGGTAAGGGTAGTCCTATCCCAGGCGGGGTTCGATGTTCACACTGCATCCACCGGTTCTGCTGGTGTGACGTCGGCGCGTGAACTGAATCCTGATGTCATTACGCTGGATCTGGGCCTCCCGGATATTGACGGCTTTGAGGTTGCCCGCCAGATCCGTAAATCCTCCGATGCCTACATCATTATGTTGACGGCACGCGCCGAAGAGCTCGATACCCTCATGGGCTTGGAAGCCGGTGGCGACGACTACCTGACCAAGCCGTTCCGACCCCGCGAGCTGCGCGCCCGTGTTGAAGCCATGATGCGGAGGCCCCGCGCGTCGTCAGACTCCAGGAGCGTTCCGGAAGAAGTGGACCCTGAGGTGAGCCACAACGGCCTGGCCGTCTCGGCAGGTTCCCGCACCGCCGTCCTGAACGGTGCGGAGCTGAAGCTCACCCGCACCGAATTCGACCTCCTGCTCGCACTGCTGGAAACCGGACGGATCGTCCGGACCAAGGCAGACCTGGCGCGTCGCCTCCGCAACGAACCATACGACGTCGGAAGTTATGTCAGCGACGCCGACGAACGGGCCGTTGAGGTACACATGGGCAACCTGCGCAAGAAACTCGGCGACAGCATCCAGGCGCCCCGCTGGCTTGAGACGGTCCGCGGCGTCGGTTACCGCCTGGCGCCCGCCTCAAGCAACAACTAGGACCTGCACAACAATCAGGCCACGAGCCGCGGCTCCGCCGCGATCACCGGGTGGTCGCGGGTGGGGTCTTCGAAGAACTCCGCGTTCGCCCGGACATAGTCAGCCCACTCGTCCGGGACGTCGTCCGCGAAGTAGATTGCTTCCACGGGGCACACAGGATCGCAGGCGCCGCAGTCCACGCATTCGGAGGGGTGGATGTAGAGCGAGCGATCGCCCTCGTAGATGCAATCCACGGGACATTCGTCGATGCACGCCTTGTCTTTGACATCCACGCAGGGCTGGGCGATCACGTAGCTCATGGCGCGCTACACACCCGTGTAGACGGTTTTGCCCCACGTATAGAAGTCCAGCGCGGACCTTCCTTGTTCGCGGAACGTATTCGTTGAAGAGTCCTTCACGCCACCGAAAGGCACGTTGAGGTCCAGTCCGGCGGTGGGGCGGTTCACCTTGACGACGCCGGCCTGGGCCCTTGCAGCGAAGTCCGTGGCGAGGGCCAGTGAGTCGGTGCAGATGCCGGCAGTGAGGCCGTAGCGGGAATCGTTGATGGCAGCGAGCCCGGCCTCATAATCCGGCACCTCAAGTACGGCAACCACGGGTCCGAAGATCTCTTCGGTGACCGCTGCGTCGTCCAAACGCAGGTCGGTGAGCACCGCGGCCGGGAAGAACAGCGGACCGTTCGGGTCGCCGTCGTAGCTTCCGTGGAGGAGCGTTGCACCGCGTTCGACGGCGGCACGCACCGCTGCCTGGTCCTGCCCGAATTGCTGTGAACTCACCACGGCACCCATCCGGGTGGTGCCCTCAAGCCCATCACCGGTGCTGTACGCAGCTGCTTCCTCGACCAAAGCTTCCACGAACGCAGCGCGGATGCCCGGCGTCACGTAGACACGCGATGTCGCGGTGCAAGCCTGTCCCGTCAGGCCGAAAGCACCAGCGGCCACTACCTGCGCGGCTTTGCGGGCATCGGCGTCGTCCAAGACCAGGACACCGTTCTTGCCGCCCATTTCCAGCTGGACGCGGGCGCGGCGGGCGTTGAGGATCTCCTGCAGTCCGAGGCCCACATTGGTGGAGCCTGTGAACGACATGCCAGCGATGCGCGGATCCCTGGCCAGCGCGTCTCCCACTACACGGCCCTTGCCATGCACCACGTTGAACACGCCTGCGGGCAGTCCCGCGTCCTGCAGGGCACGGGCCAGATGGGTTGCGGACAATGGTGTGAGCTCCGCCGGTTTGATGACCACGGTGTTGCCGCTGACCAGCGCCGGGGCTGTCTTCCATGCCGGGATGGCGATGGGGAAGTTCCATGGAGTGATGAGCCCAATGACGCCCAGCGGTTCGCGGCGCGTGGTGATGGTGGTGTCCGGCAAGCCGCTGGGAAGGACCTCTCCGGTGGCCGCCCAGCCGAGCGAGCCGAAGAACCGGAAGACGTCCGAGGCGCGTTTGACCTCGCCCTTGGCCTCGGCCAGGGTCTTGCCTTCTTCGCGGACCAGGTCCTCGGCGATGGCGGCCTGGCGTTCGATCAGGAGGTTGCCGGCGGCGATGAGGATGGCACCGCGCGACGGTGCGGGCATGGCAGCCCAGCCCGGTTGCGCGGCTGCGGCGGCTGAAATGGCGGCGTCGACGTCTTCTGCCGTGCCGCTGGGGGAGAGGGCGGCGAGTTCGCCGGGCCTGGCCGGGTTCATCCGCTGGGTGTCGGCTTCGCCCAGCCACTGGCCGTTGATGAGGTGTTGTGCGGTGCTTGTTTCGGCGTCGATGGTGGTGGCGGTTTCCAGGCTGGTGGACGTCATGACGTTTCCTTTGAAAGTAGTGTGGTTTAGAGGCTGCGGATCAGGCCGCCGTCGCACCTGAGCGCGACGCCAGTGATGTACGACGCCGGCGCGCTGCACAGGAAAGCGGCGGCCGCACCGAACTCGGCGGGTTCTCCATAGCGGCGGGCGGGGATGGTCTTGCGGGACTCGAGCTGGATGTCTTCCAGCGTGGTGCCGCGCCGTTTGGCGGCGGCTTGGTCGAGCTGGGTGACGCGGTCGGTGGCGATCCTGCCGGGCAGCAGCAGGTTCACGGTGACCTCGTCCAGGGCAACTTCTGCCGCCAGCGTTTTGAGGTAGCCGGCAAGTGCGGCGCGTCCGGTGTTGGACACTGCGAGATTGGGCAAGGGCGCCGACACACCGCTGGATCCAATGGCCAGGATGCGGCCCCAACGCCGTTTCCGCATCCCCGGGAGGACGTGCGATACCAGGGCGTGGTGGGGTTTGACCAGGAGGTCGAAGGCCGCGGCGATGTCGTCGGATCTTAGAGTGGCGGCGGCGCCGGGCTTGGGACCGGGACCGTTGAGGACCAGGATGTCGATGGGGCCCAGATCCGCCACGGTTTGCTCCACCGCTGAATCGATCCCCTCAGGGGTTGTCAGATCAGCCTCGATGGCCACGGCGTCAAAGCCGTTGGCACCCAGTGAACCGCTTCCGTAAGCAGCCTGCAGTTCTTCGACAATCTCCTTGGCCCGGTCCCTGCGGCGGCCAATGATCGCCACACGCACTCCTTCCGCGGCGAGGGCACGGGCAACGGCCAATCCCAGTCCACCCGTGGAGGCAGCGACGAGGGCAGTTTTTCCAGCGATTCCCAGGTCCATCAGAAGCTCCCCGCGGTGCTCTTGGCGGCGTCGAGGGCCACAGCTGCTTCGCGCAGATGTGTCCCCATGCTGTTCCGCAGGGTTTCGGGGAAACCCGCGGCCGGTGCACGGACACCGGAGTCCTTGATAAGCCCCCGCTCGCGCAGGCACTCCTTGCGGATGGCCAATGCGACCTTTGCCTGCTGCTCAAAGTTGATCAAAGGCAAGTACGGCAGCAGCTCGCGCTGGGCAGCCTCGTAGCCGTCCTTTTGCCAGGCCCGAACACAGGCGATGAGGGCTTCGGGGTACGAGAAACCCGTCATGGCGCCGGCAGCGCCGGCCATCAACTCGTCCAGCAGGCCCTGCCCACCGAGACCACCAAAGATGGAAACCCCGACGGCGGCACTCAGCTCCGCGATCGCGACGCTGGTGGGCGGTGCCTCTGCCTTGACGGCGATGACATAGTCACAGGCCGTGACAACGGAGATCAGTGCCGATGTGGCGATGCCGACTCCGCTGGCCAGTGGATAGTCCTGCAGGACGACGTTGGCGCCGGTGGCCCGGTTGATTGCCTCCAGGTGCGCAATAACCGTCCCAGCCTTGGCTGAGTTGGCCTGCACCATGACAGCCGCGAGCCGGGAACCGGCGATGTCCTGGGCGGCGCGGACTTCCTCGATGGCCGGGCGGGTTGCCAAGGCGGTCACGCCAACGACCAACGGGAGCGAGGTGCTTTCGACCACCGTTTCCAGGACATGGCGGCGTTCATCGGCCGTGAGTGCGGCGGCTTCGCCGAAGACGCCCAGGACGGTGAGCCCGGTGGTGCCAATGGACTCGTAGTGCTCCACGAGCTCGGCCAGGCTGTCCAGGTCCACGTCCAGGGTGCTGCCTTGGAACGGTGTGGCTACAACGCCCCACACGCCGGCTGGCAGGGGTTCCCGGTTTTTGGGCGCAGAAGTTTGCGTCATGGTTGGTTCCTTTCACTGCGAACCGCAAAGAGCGGAAAACGGACTATTTAGCGGCCCGGCCAGACGGGCGGGCGCTTCTCCTGGAAGGCGCGGACACCTTCGGCTGAGTCTTCGCTGTCCAGGGCGGACATGAGGGCTGGCAGCCGGAGGCCGCGGGCTTCCTTCGCCGTGAGATGGGTGGTCTGTGTGACCATCTGCTTCACGGCCCGGACAGACGTGGGCGCGCAGGCAAGGATCTGGTCCACCCAGCGCTGCACAGCGGCGTCGAGCTCTTCAGCGGTAACTACCTCGTTGACGAGTCCCATGGACTGCATTTCTGCGGCGTCGGCTTTTCGGCCGGTCAGAAGCATGCCCATGGCCTGTGTGTGCGGTATCCGCCGCACCAACTGGTGGATGCCGCCGTCGAGCGCCAAGCGCCCAACCCGGGGCTCGGTCAAGCCGAACTTCGCAGTATCGGCCGCCACCACGATGTCTGCGCCCAGCACCATCTCCATCCCGCCGCCCAGGGCGTAGCCGTTGACCCGGGCGATCACTGGGACATCGAGGGTGGTGCGCAGGCTCAATCCACCGAAGCCGTTGGGATCCAGGCTGGCCCAGTACTCCAGGCCGGTCTTGTCCACGGCTGAGGCGGACATGTCTGCGCCAACGGAGAACGCCCGCGAGCCTGCACCCGTGATCACCACAACACGCACTGATGGATCGTTCTCCAGCTGGGACCAGATCTCGTTGAGCCGGGCCTGGGCGGCGGCATCGACGGCGTTGAGCACGTGCTGGCGATCGATGACCACTGTTGCCACATGGTTCTCGAGGGTGAGGGTGACGGCATCAACGCGGGATTCCACAACAGCCGTCATCGGAGGACCCCCAGCTGCTGCAGGCGTTCTATGGTTTCCGGGTCAAAGCCATTCTCCAGCAGCACTTCCACGTTGTGCTCACCAAGGCGCGGAGCAGCACGACGGATAGTGGGAGGGGTGGCGGAGAGCCGAATGGGTGCGTTCAGCATGCGCACTGTGCCCACAGAGGGGTGTTCGGCTTCCACGATCATGCCGTTGGCCTCGGTCTGTGCATCAGCCAACGCCTGCTCCAAGGTGTGCACCGGAGCGTTGAGCAGCCCTTGCGCCTCAAGCTGGTGCGTCCAATACTCGGTGGAGTTGGTGGCAATGCGCTCGCGGAAGATCTCCTGCAAGGCCGGCTTGTTCTTGAACTGCTGCTCAAGACTGGAGAACTCCGGCCGCTGCGTGAGGTCTTCGTCCAGGCCCAGGGCCTCGGAGATCCGTGCCAGCGGGTCCGGGGTGAAACCGCCCACCATGCACACGGCACCGTCGGTGGTTTCGAAGACGCCACTCAGGGGCATGGCACCCCAATTGACCTCGTAGCCGCGGTTGAGCTGCATGCACGCCTCCTGCATCTGCAGGTGCAGCATTGAGTCGTACATGGTCACCTCCACGCGCTGGCCCACCCCGGACGTTTCACGGGTGCGCAACGCCAGCAGGATGCCCTGCATGAGGTGCATGCCGGTGATGTAGTCGCAGAGCGTGGTGGGGTAGATGGCCGGCTTGGTGTCCTCGGACTCCCGCCGCCACATCACACCGGAGTAGGCCTGCGCGATCGCGTCCTGTCCGCCCTTGTGCGAGTAGGGGCCGGCGGGTCCGAAGCCGGTTCCGGAGGCCCAGATGATTCCCGGGTTCGTAGCCTTGAGTTCTTCGTAGCCGAAGCCCATGCGTTCCATGACGCCGGAGCGGAAGTTGCTGACCACCACGTCTGTATCGGCCAATAAGCGATGCAGCACCTCGCGGCCTTCTTCGGTGCGGGTGTCGACGGAGACGCTGCGCTTGTTCCGGTTGATGGACAGGAAGATCGGATTGTCTTGCCCGTCCTGGTCCGGGAACGAGTTTCGCGAGATGTCACCGGCCCCGGGGCGTTCCACCTTGATGATGTCTGCGCCGTAGTCGCCCAGCAGTTGCGTGCAGGACGGGCCCATGAACACCTGGGTGAAATCCACGATCTTGATGCCGTCCAGCGGGAGCGGCGCCGGTGCGGGGGCAGCAGCGGCGAGTGCCGCCGTCGTGCTTTCCTGCTGTTCCGGTTCTACAGTCACGGTGCTCATGCCGGCACCGCTGCGGTTGCGTCCACTGTAGCGTTCGACGACGGGACGTCGCCCGGGTCTGCGCCGTGGCGGCGCATGCCCTGCTGGATGTCCAGTGCTGAGACGTCGCGGACCAGGAGGTTGTTTTCCACCGCGAGGGCTGCTGCGACGCCGACGGCCTGGCCCATGGCCATGCAGGGCGGTATCTCGCGGGACATCTTCTGGGCCTCCGGTGTCGCGGAGTAGTGGCGGCCGGCCACCAGGAGCTGGTCCACTTCCTTGGGCAGCAGCGAACGGTACGGGTAGTAGTAGTCGCGGCCGCGGGCCACAGTGTCCCCGAAGTGGCGGCGCTGCGTGACGTCGTCCTTGGTCATGACGTACTCGCCCTGCAGGAGCCTGGTCTGGCGGACGCCCATCTGGGAGGCGACGTCCAGCATGTAGCAGTTTTCGAAGCCGGGGAGGTTGGCACGAACGTAGTCAACGGCTTCGGAGATGCGGTCGCGGGCGGCGAATTCTGCGGCGGTCATGTCAGCGGGGTCTACGCCGTCGAAGCCTGACATGTGCGGAGCGTTGCACCAGACCACGCCGTCAATGGGCGTCTTGAGCCACCAGAGTTCCCAGGCGCCGCCGAGGAGGCGCTTAATCTTGCGGTTGATGGCGCGGGCCTCCTTGGGGTTGGCCTGTTCGAAGGCTTCGGCGGCGTTGGTGTCTACGTTGCCCAGGCGGAAGACGAGGGTGGTGAGGTAGTTGTCCTTCGCGTAGCTGGCACCGGCACGCGAAGCGACGTCGATGTCGCCGGTGGTGTCGATCACGACGTCGGCCATGAAGGCCTGCGGGCCGAGCTTGGTTTCGCAGATGACGCCCTTGATCACGCCGTTGTCCACAATGGGGCGGGAGAACCAGGAGTGCAGGCGCAGGTCTACGCCGGCTTCGCGGACGAGGTCGTTGGAGACGCGCTTCCAACCGTCGGGATCGAAGGCTGCGGCGTAGCAGATGGGCTTCGGGTTGGTGTGGGAGTGGAAGTCGAAGGTGCCGTAGCGGCCCCACTTGTTCCACAGTTCCTCGGAGGTCTTGCGGTCATCAGCCGGCGGGACGATGGCCAAGCCCAGTTTCTGGAGGCGTTCCACGTATTCGGAGACGATGCCGGTGACGGTGATTTCCTGGCCGTTGATCATGTCATCGAGCACCAGGACCATGCCACCGGAGGCCAGTCCGCCCAAGGACGAGTAACGTTCCAGCAGCGTGACCTTGGCACCGGAGCGGGCCGCGGTCACCGCAGCGGCCACACCTGCGGGACCACCGCCGACTACCAGGACGTCAGAACGTGAGATGACCGGGGCGGTGAGGTCCGCCGTCGTGGTGCTGAGTTCGAGCGAGTTCATGATGAGTCCTTACTTTCCGACGAAGATGCCGTTGGTACGGCGTGCGGCGAGGTAGAAAACGATGCTGAGGATGGAGAGGACGGCTACGTAGACCGGGAAGACCCAGCTGATGTTCAGGGATTGGAACCAGACCAGCAGGTAGGAGGCTGTGCCGCCGAAGAGGGCGACGCCGATGCCATAGCCCAGGGCCACGCCTGTGCCGCGGATGTTCTTGGGCATCAGGGACGAACTGACCACGTTGTAGAGGGTCATGTTCAGGACCAGGACAATCGAGCCGCCCAGAAGGACTGCTGCGAAGCCGCCGATGCCCGGCTGGACGTACATCAGCATGAGGAACACGGAGGGAATGGCGAGGATGCGGGTGACGAGGAACCACTTGGACATCGCCTTGCCGTCGGCCAGCTTGCCGATGATCCAGCTGCCAACCACCAGGATGACGCCAAGGATGGTGGTCAGGGCAAAGACGGCGGTGGGATCTTCCTTGAACCCGCTGCGTGCGGCGCTGGGGAGTCCAACGTTCCAGGCGTAGTTGTAAGCCTGGGCTGCGCCCACCACGAAGATGATTGCAAGGACGGACAACCAGTGTTTACGGACTCCGGACCAGACGGCGCGGGGAGTATTGGTGGCCATTTCCTCGGCCTTGAGGGTTTCCGGCAGTGAGCGGCGCAGGTAGAGCACCACGAAGCCGAACAATGCGCCGATGATAAACGGAACGCGCCAGCCCCACTCGGCCATGGCTGCGCCGCCAAGGACCAGGCTGCACAGGAAGCTGATCAGCGAAGCGAGCAGGATGCCGATGTTGACGTAGAAGGACATGATGCCCGCGACGTAGCCTTCCCGGCCCTCCGGAGCGAGCTCCACGGCGTGGGACGTGGAAAGCGGGGCTTCGATGCCGGTGGAGATGCCTTGCAGGACGCGGCAAACCAGCAGGATGATGCCCGCAGCAGGGCCGATGGTTTCATAGTTCGGAGTGACGGCGATGATCAGCGTGGTGCCGGCCATCAACATGATGGACAACAGCATCACGCGGCGCCGGCCGATGCGGTCGGCGAGGGTTCCGAGGAGGATGCCGCCCAAGGGGCGGAAGGCGAATCCGACGGCGAACACGGCCAAGGCGTTCAGCGTTGCGGAGAGCGGATCAGTGTTGGGAAAGAAGTTGGGGCCGATGAAGGCGGACAGGAGTCCGAAGACCATCCAGTCGTACCATTCCAGTGCGTTGCCCAGGCCCAGGCCAAGCAGGCCCTTGCGGACTTCCGGGGTGAATTTCGCGTTCTTGCCGGTGTTGCCAGGGGCGGAGGGGCTGGTATGTGGTGACGGGACTACGTTGTCCGTTGTTGTGGTGTGGAGCATGGAAGTGTCCTTACGCTGACGCCCCGGAGGGCGTGGGAGGGTATGACGCAGGAACGCCTGGTGGAGGAGGCGTTTGATGCGAAAGTGGCAAGGATTGTCAGCGGCCACGGTGTCGTGTCCGGACAGTTAAGGGAAAACGCTGGCGCCGCGGGGCGGCAGGCTTACCACGCGTGTGGTGCGTTGACCCAGATGGCTACGCATACCTCTTCGTAGCTGTTCTTGTACCAGTGGGGGATTTCTGAGGAGTAGGTGATGGAGTCGCCCTCTTCAAGGCTGTAGCAGACGCCGTCGAGATAGACGTCCTTACGGCCGGAGATGATGTAGCAGAACTCTTCACCGCTGTGGGTAAAAGGTGTGTCGCTGGTGTCGTGCCCTGGGGGCGTACTGATCCACTGCGCTTCGATGCTTCCGTCGCGGTTCGGGGTGAGCAGCTCGTGCACCGCTTCGCCCACGGATTCGCGGGTGACGTTCTTAAGGTTGCGTCGTTCGGATCTGCGGACCACGGGGGACTTGGATTCGTCCTGGCCAATGAAGAATCTGCCGACCGGGATGTCCAGGCCATGGGCCAGTTGAGCGAGTGTGGTGAAGGAAGGGTTGGCCATGCCGCGTTCGATCTGGCTGACGATCGCCTGGCTGAGCCCGGTGATGTCCGAGAGTTGGGCCAAGGTCATGCCCTTTGCCTTGCGCATGGTGCGCACCTTGTTCCCAACAGTCGCCAACAGTTCGCTGGTGGCTGGGGGAGCAGGAGTCTCGGTTGTCATTGCCGCATCCTTCGCTGGTGAGCTAACTCACACAACTATAGTGAAGATATTTAGCGAGTCAATGGTTTCTCTTCAATAAGTTGAAGAAATTTAGAGGATCGGTGTTTCCAGTTCTGAGATGGTGCCGAAGACAAACTGCTCGATCTCCACTACCTGGGGCCTGAGCTCGTCAAGATGGTCCGCGTTGGGCAATAGCCTGAGGCTGATCTCCAACTCCGTAGCCAAGCGGTCCATGCAGATAGCGCCCACCATCTGGCTGGATGTCTTCAGGCTCAACACTGCGTCCATGGCGTCTTCCATGTCCAGGTTTTCCAGAGCCCTGTGAAGCCTGGAAACGCGCCATGGCAGCAGGGCTACGTAGTTGCGGACGAACGCGGTGATGATGGCCTGGTCTCCGCCAAGCTCGGCCTGGAGTTCGGTGAGGACGGTGCGATCCACCAGGGAGTCTATGCACTCGTCATACTCGGACACCAGACTCCTCCCGCCTCCAAACAATAGATTCACGATTCAACAGTAGGACCCGTGGAACTGTGGACACGCCAAAAAACGAAAGCTTGATCCAATCTTGAGCGGACTCAGAGGGAGTCTTGATTGGCCGCCGCGAAGGTAGGGAGAAGCAGATGAAAGATCGCGGATCTGGGGGATTCCAGGCTTGAATCAAGGAACGGTAAACAGCATGAACAGTAGTGCTCGTCCAGCACCAGGCCTCATGGTTATCATCGTCTTCTGCATGACGGTTCTGCTGGGAATCGGTGGGACGGCTGCTTTTGCGCTGTGGGAACAGAGCTCCCACGGTGCCGGCGCGGGTCAGACCGCAGAGTCCGCTCCGTCCTCCACATCCACGCCGTAGGCTGCGCCGGAGTCAAGGAACGCCGTAAGCCTCTCCTCGAGAACCGACCGGTCTTTCAATTCGCACTCCCAGACTGTCAACACGCCCCAACCGGCAGTTTCCAGCTGTTTCCGCTGCAGGGCGTCGCGCTCGCGGGTCCGTGTTCGCTTGGCTTCCCAGAACTCCGCGTTCGCTGCTGGGGCGTGCTGGCCAACCTTGCAATCATGGAAGTGCCAGAAACAGCCGTTGACGAAAACCACCTTGCGCCGGCCCGCAAACACCAGGTCCGGGCGCCCCGGCAGCTTCGCGGGCCCGGCCTGACCGTGCAGCCGATACCGGTATCCTTTGGCGTGCAGGAGTTTGCGGACCAACAGCTCCGGTTTGGTGTTCTTTCCCCGGATCCTGGACATGTTGCGGCTGCGCTGCTCCTGCGTCAGAAGGTCCCGGCTCTGGCCCATACGTCCAGCCTACCCAGGGAGTTTTTGTACAGATAATTCCCTTATGGAGCGCTCTTAGGGGCATTATCTGTACAAAAACTCGTGCGGGGGTGGCGCGAGCACTCCGCGGTCCACCCCAGCGGCGTCACCTGGACCTTCATGCGGCGGCGGCACTGCGGGCAAAAGCGCGGAGGCTCCATCGCCAGCCGCTGTTGGCAGCCCTGGTGAGGGTCCGACGTCGGGCCCTCACCTCCGCAGAGTCCGCAGTACGGCTGCGTTAGCTGGCTGGTCACAGCGACTTCTGGAATTCCTTGATGGGCATGTTGAGCTCCACCAAGAGGTTGAGGTCGGCGTTGGCGGGGCGTCCAAGCGTTGTCAGGTAGTTACCCACGATGACGGCGTTGATGCCGCCGAGAAGGCCCTCCCGTGTGCCGAGGTCGCCGAGGGTCAGCTCGCGGCCACCGGCGTAACGGAGGACAGTTCGTGGCATGGCGAGCCGGAACGCGGCGATGGCCCGGAGGGCATCTTTGCCGTCCATGATTCCCTGGTTTTCCAGGGGTGTTCCGGGGCGTGGGTTGAGGAAGTTCAGCGGGACCTCATGTGGTTCAAGGGCTGCGAGTTGGGCGGCGAGTTCTGCGCGCTGCGCCAATGACTCACCCATGCCGATCAAGGCACCGCAGCACAGTTCCATGCCGGCGGCCTTGACCATGGCGCAGGTTTCCAGGCGTTCTTCGTAACTGTGGGTGGTGACCACCTCGGGGAAGTAGCTGCGCGCCGTTTCCAGGTTGTGGTTGTACCTGTGCACGCCCCATTCGGCCAGCTGGTCCACTTGGCGTTGCGTGAGCATGCCGAGCGAACAGGCGATGTTGATGTCCACTTCTTCATTGATGCGGTCGATCGCGAACTTGATCTGGTTCATGAGCTTAATGTCGGGGCCGCGCACGGCTGCGACGATGCAGAACTCCGTGGCTCCGGTGGCGGCGGTTTCCTTGGCCGCCTTGACGAGTTCGGGGATGTCCAGCCAGACGCCGCGAACGGGGGAGTCGAACAGGCCGGACTGGCTGCAGAAATGGCAGTCTTCGGGGCAGCCACCGGTCTTGATGGAGATGATCCCCTCCACCTCCACGTCCTCTCCGCAGTGCTCAAGGCGGACTTCATGGGCTAGTTGCAGTGCTGCGGGGATGGCGTCGTCGGGGAGTTCGAGGATCTCGATGAGCTGGGCCTCGTTCAGGCCCTCTCCGCGTTCGAGGACCTGCTCCCGGGCGGTGTCCAGGATGGCGTAACTGGTGGTTTCTTGGGTTTCCCGTGCTTCTTGGGGTGCTTGCGTGGTCATGTCCTTGACGGTATCCGCGCTGGTGAAGGGTGATTTTGTGGGGTGCGTACAAACGGACGTGGTTGATTTTGGAGTTGGCTGCGCGGGGCGGCTGGTGCAGAAGTTACAGCTGTGAAACATGCACGTGACTGAATTGACGCGCTGCGTGACTAGCGTCGGGGATGAGGCACCCTCCCCGGACGAAAGCGACCACGCATGAGTGACGACAAGACGAGTACCGCAACACTGGAGCCGACGACGGCGGCTGGCAACGCCGTCGGAATCACCACTCCGGGTGGTGAAACTGCGGGCGCAACGGCGCCCACCAACACCGATGCCATGAGCGCAGCCAAGGAGAGCCTGGAGGATTACACGCTCCGGTTTGCCCCGCGCTCCTATCGGAAGTGGAGCGCCGGAGTGGTGGCCACGAGTGCGCTGGGCGGCATTGCCTACCTGGCGGACTTCTCGATCGGGGCCAACATTGGCATTGCCTATGGAACCGTGAATGCAATTTTCGGCATCATGGTGGCCGCAGTGATCATCTTCGCTACCGGTTTCCCCTTGGCCTACTATGCCGCGCGCTACAACATCGATCTGGACCTGATTACCCGCGGCTCAGGATTCGGCTATTACGGCTCGGTAGTCACCAACATCATATTTGCCACTTTCACGTTCATCTTCTTTGCCCTCGAGGGATCCATCATGGCCCAGGGCCTGCAATTGGGCCTGGGCATTCCTCAGTGGATCGGCTACGCCGTGTCCACCATCATCATCATTCCGCTGGTGATCTACGGGATGAAGACGCTCGCCACGTTGCAGGTGTGGACAACGCCGCTCTGGCTGCTGCTGATGGTGGTCCCCGTGGGCTACCTGCTGCTGTCCCACCCCGAGAGCATCGACGCGTTCTTCGCTTTCACTGGAGCATCCGGCGAGGGTGGTCCCAACCTGGCTTCGGTAATGCTGGCCGCGGGCGTCTGCCTGTCCCTCATGGCGCAGATCGCCGAGCAAATCGACTACCTTCGCTTCATGCCGCCCAAGACCGCGGAGAACAAGGGCGCGTGGTGGCGCGCAGTGATCCTGGCCGGACCGGGCTGGGTGATCTTCGGCGCCATCAAGCAGATCATTGGGCTGTTCATCGCGATCTACCTGATCGCCAAGCTCGACCCCGCCGCGGCGTCTTCCGCGAATGAGCCGGTCCACCAGTTCCTGGGCGTCTACGAAGAAATGATGCCGGCGTGGCTCGCGATGACCCTGGCCGTGGTGCTCGTGGTCATTTCCCAGATCAAAATCAACGTCACCAACGCTTACTCCGGATCACTGGCTTGGACAAACTCCTTCACACGCATCACCAAGACCTACCCGGGCCGCATGGTGTTTGTGGTGGTGAACCTGGTCATCGCGCTGATCCTGATGGAGTCGAACATGTTCGAGTTCCTCAACACCATCCTGGGCTTCTACGCCAACTGTGCCATGGCCTGGGTTGTTACGGTGGCCTCTGACATCGCGATCAACAAGTACCTGCTGAAGATTTCACCCAAGGTTCCGGAGTTCCGCCGCGGGATGCTGTACGCCGTGAACCCCGTGGGCTTCGTGTCCATGCTGGTCTCTGCCGGGGTTTCCATCGCGGTGTTCTTCGGGGCCTTTGGTTCCGGTGTCCAGCCGTTCTCGCCGATCTTCGCGGTGGGCCTGGCGCTGATCCTGCCGCCCGTGCTGGCTCTGGTGACAAAGGGCCGCTATTACCTGCGGCGTGATGACGACGGCATCGACCTCCCCATGTTCGACGCCGACGGCAACCCCAGCGACGAAAAACTCCTCTGCCACGTCACAGGGCTTGAGTTCGAACGCCCGGACATGCTCCGATCGGCTCAGGACGGCCCCGACGGCGAACCCCAGTACATTTCGTCCCTCGCCTTGTCCACGGATAAGTCGGGCGAGCTGGTACTCCCGGCGCAAAAGTAGCCCCTCCGTACCCAACTGAGTAACAGCACCTGCTCTATTGAGTGCTCATTGGAGCTGTGCTGCTACCTAATAGGGCCCACGCGAAACGCCCCGGCTTCCATCAAGGGAGCCGGGGCGTTGCGCTGTGTGTTTTCGTGCGGTGTAATGCTGTGCGGCTTACTTGTCGAAGGCGTCCTTCGTGGCGTCCTTGACGTTCTCGCCAGCCTGCTTGGTCTTGGCGGCCGCTTGGTCAGCGACACCTTCTGCCTGCAGTTTCTCGTTGTTGGTGGCGTCTCCCAAGGCTTCCTTCGCCTTGCCGGAAACTTCCTGTGCCTTGTTGCTGATCTTGTCTCCGAGTCCCATGGGCCCTCCTTCGATGTAATCCAACGTTGACGATTGCTAGGCTAGCGAGCAATTC
Source organism: Paenarthrobacter sp. 4246 (assembly GCF_040546855.1). NCBI lineage: Bacteria > Bacillati > Actinomycetota > Actinomycetes > Micrococcales > Micrococcaceae > Paenarthrobacter > Paenarthrobacter sp. 4246. The sequence continues at coordinate 351,549 of NZ_JBEPOP010000002.1, read as the reverse complement.
TGGGTACTTCCTGAACGCTTCCAAGATCATCAGGATGCTTACACTGAGATCATGGCTGAGGAGATCCAGAACGAAGAGACGGAGCAAACAGACCTGGACGAGGACATCGCCATGGCGCTGGTTAACAATGTGGTCTCCGAATCCTACGATCCGGAGGACGAAGCATCGGATCCCCGGACCAAATACCCGTCCGAAGGGTTCGAGCCACAAACACAGGATTATCCGGGCTGGACCGAGGCCATGACTCCTCGCCCCGATCACGGCGAGCAAAGCTATGTGGGGCACGGCCGGATGCTGGGGCGCCGGACCCTGATTACGGGCGGCGACAGCGGGATCGGTAAAGCCGTAGCGATTGCTTTTGCCCGTGAAGGTGCGGACGTCGCTTTCACCTACCTGCCTGAAGAGGAGCAGGACGCCGAGCATACTGTCCAGCTGATCGAAGACGCCGGCAGCAGGGCGCTCGCGCTACCTGGTGACTTGCGGGACGAAGAGTTCTGCCAAGAAGTCATTGCCCAAACCGTCGCCGAATTCGGTGGGATCAATGTGCTGGTGAACAACGCCGGGTTCCAGATGACCACGAGCCGGGGGATCGAAGACCTCAGCACCGAACAGTTCGATCAAACCTTCAAAACCAACGTTTATGCGCTGTTCTGGCTCACCAAGGCAGCACTGCCGCATTTGAAGCCCGGCGCCGCGATCATCAACACCTCGTCCGTCCAGGGCTACCATCCAAGCCCATCACTCATCGACTACGCAGCGACGAAAGCAGCCATCAACAGCATGACCTTCTCTTTGGCCGAGTCACTGGGTCCTCAAGGGATCCGCGTCAATGCAGTAGCGCCGGGTCCCGTGTGGACGCCACTGCAGCCGCCCACCCAGCCTGCGGAAAAGATCCAAAAGTTCGGCCAGGACACCCCGCTGGGCCGCGCAGGGCAGCCTGCCGAACTTGCCGGGACCTATGTCCTGCTGGCCAGCGAGGATTCCAGTTACATCTCCGGATCGGTCATCGGCGTCACCGGCGGCAAGCACCTCGCCTAGCTGTTTTCTTGAGCGTCATCATGGCTTGAGTACCACCTTGATGCATCCGTCCTGCTTCTTCTGGAACTTCTCGTAGAGTGCCGGTGCTTCATCCAGCCCTCCCGTGTGGGTGACCAGATGCATGACGCCCAACGGATCGGCATCGTCCTCCACCAAGGGAAGCAGATCTTCAGTCCAGCGGCGCACATTGCATTGACCCATGCGGAGTTGGATCTGCTTGTCGAACATAGTCATGAGGGGCATCGGGTCCGCCTGCCCGCCGTAGACCCCGCTCAGCGAGATCGTCCCGCCACGACGCACCAGATCCACGGCTGTATGCAGTGCAGCGAGCCGATCGACGCTCATGGTCTCCATGGCGACCTGCGCGGGCTTGTCCGGCAGCAGGGAAACGGCCTTGTGCAGGAAGGACGCCACAGGGGAGCCGTGCGCTTCCATGCCCACGGCATCCACCACGGAATCGGGGCCGCGACCCAGTGTTTGTTCACGGATCCGGCCGGCGACGTCTGAACTGTAGTCCATGGTTTCAACGCCGTGGGCCTCCGCCATCGCGCGGCGTTCGGGAACCGGATCAACCCCGATCACCCGGAAGCCCTTGTAGGCACCGATCCTTGCGGCAAACTGGCCCACGGGACCCAGCCCGAGCACCGCGAGGGTGCCACCTTCCGGAACGTTCGCGTAGTCCACTGCCTGCCAGGCCGTGGGAAGGATGTCCGAGAGGAAGAGGTAGCGTTCATCCGGGGCGCCCGACTCCACTTTGATGGGGCCGTAGTCGGCATAGGGAACGCGGAGGAACTGGGCCTGGCCGCCGGGAACGGAACCGTAGAGCTCCGAGTAGCCAAAGAGGGCCGCCCCGGATCCCTTCTCCTTGACCTGGGTGGTCTCGCACTGCGACTGCAAGCCTTGGTTGCACATGTAACAGCGGCCGCAGGAGATGTTGAAGGGCACCACAACACGGTCGCCCTTCTTGAGCCGGTGGACACCCGAGCCCACTTCTTCGACGATTCCCATCGGCTCGTGGCCAATGACATCGCCCTTGTGCATGTAGGGTCCCAGGACTTCATACAAGTGAAGGTCCGAGCCGCAAATCGCGGTGGAGGTAATCCGGACAATCGCGTCCGTAGGCTCCTGGATGCTGGGATCGGGGACGTCTTCGACGCTGAGTGAGCGCCGGCCTTGCCATGTCACTGCTTTCACAACTGCTCTCCCTGCTTTCGGCTGGAGGTGTCCCGCGCTGCAGGAGACCATCCCAGCGAATCAGAGATGGCATCGGCGCACAAGGCCGGCCGCCCTCGACACTGTTCGCGGCCGAGCCTAGATTGAGGCTATGAGCGAAGAACCGAACGAAGCTGACGTTGCGCCCTCTGAAGCCTCCAAATCCGCGGTGCCTGCCGCCGTCGAACATGACAAAGGCACCGGTGACTTCACCACCGAACTGGACCCCACCTTCATCCCTGATGAAAGCGGCGAATCCCCGGTAGAGAAGCGTGCCAGGGAGCACCCCGAAGCGACCGGCAGCTAAAATTAGTAAGTAATCTGACCAGTGGTGTTAACATGGTGGGCAAGGGAGAGTTTCGGGCAGAGTTGACCGAGGAGTGTCTGCGTTGTCATCGATGAAAAACCCTCTGGTTCCAGGTGCCGCAACCCGTCCCCATAGCTGCGGCCATCGTTTGGAGGTGTCCTGAACTGGGTACGTCCCAAGCAGCAACCACAGTGTGGGCCGCGAGCGGCGCCCATGGAAGCCGCTCACCAGGGAGGTAATCCGCATGGATACAGGACAGCTGGTTCTCATCATCGTGTTGGCTGTAGTCGTCATCGCCGCTGTGATCGCCGCGGTTGTGATCGGGCGTCGGAAGAAGGCGGAGGTCAACCGCCACCGAGCAGCGGAACTGCGCGAGAAGGCCGCCGAAGAAGCCATCGGAGCCCACCAAGCCAAGGCCGAGTCGGCCCAGGCGGAGGCCAATGCGCTGCAGGCCGAGGTCGAAGCCAACCGGCTCCGTCAGGAGGCGGAACGCCATGCGGAGAAAGCCAACGAGGCCCATGGGCGGGTAGAGGAACACCTGAGGCATGCAGACAAGCTGGACCCCAACGCCGGGCAGGATCGCTCCACTGACGCCGATCGCTCGAATGCTTCAGATCGCTCTCATGACTCGGATCGGCGGGACGACGCCGGCCGCGCGGCCGCAGTTGAAGGCGAACGCCTGACTCGGGACCGGAGTGGCCGCGACGGCTCCACGCGCGAAGGCACCCCACGCGAAGGTGACCGGAACTTGTAGTTTCACAGGAGAAACGGGAGGCAGGAAGTGAGCATCGTGGTGAGGCGAACAGGTGAGGCTGTGCGGTCGGCTGAGTCGAAGGCGACGCGGCATGCGGTCGATGTGGTTCTGGGGCACTTGGGCGAGATCGGACCGGCCGTTGCGGCCCTACGCCGCGAATCGTCCAGGCTGGCCGAATGGGGGGAACAACTTGCGCTTGTCAGGCTTCGCGGTGGAACGGTCTTCGCCGCAGGCAGCGACGGGTCCTCGCACGAGGCGCAGAGGTTCACCTCGGAACTGGCGGCCCACGACCCCGGAGACGGCTCCGGCTTCAAAGCGATCTTCATCCCCAAGGGTGCCAGCGGCGCCAATGGGACTACGCCAAGTATCAGCGCCCAACTCTCGGAGCAGGTGCGGCGTGGAGACATCGTGGTGCTTCTCGCTGCCAAGGGAATCACCGACGAGCTCCGCGACGCTGCTGCCGCCGCAAAAGCGGGTGGTGCGCTCGTGTGGGCCCTGACGGGTAAGGAGTCCAAGGAGCTCGCACAGTCGGTCAATGAAGCAATATGCATCAATACGGATCCGCCACACGCCGAGGAAGCGCACCTGGTGGCGGTGTTGGCTCTCTGCGAATGCTTTGACGACGCCCTGAAGCACGTCAAGCCGGAGTGATCCCCAACTGACAGCACAACCAACACTGCCACTTAGTTGCGCCTCCCTCACTGGGGACCTGTGATCTGCACCTCGTTCGGAATAGTTGCAGACGCCTTGCAGTTGGGCAGAGTGAACCTGTTTCATTCTGAAAGGAACTGCGCATGCTGTTTTCCCCCCTGGCCCTCGGCGAGCTTGAACTTTCCAACCGACTGGTGATGGCGCCCTTGACGCGTCTCCGTGCGGGCCAGAACGGCGTGCCGGGTCCGTTGATCGCCGAGCACTACCGCCAGCGGGCTTCGCTGGGACTGATCGTCAGCGAGGGAACCTACCCTGTTCCCGCCGGTCGGTCCTACCCGGGACAGCCAGGACTCGTCACCGAGGCGCAGATAGCCGGCTGGAAGACGGTCACCGACGCCGTTCACGCTGAAGGTGGCCGCATCTTCGCCCAGATCATGCATGGAGGCCGCGTCTCCCATGCTGACATCACCGGTGGCCACGAGATCGTCGGCCCCAGCGCCGTTGCCATCGAAGGTGATGTCCGCACCCCCAACGGCAAGCAGCCGTACCCCGTACCGCGTGAACTCCGTACCGACGAACTCCCGGGCGTCATCCAGGAAATCGTCACCGCCTCGAAGAATGCCATCGAGGCAGGGTTCGACGGCGTTGAGCTCCACTCCGCCAACGGTTACCTGCTGCACGAATTCCTGGCCCCCAACTCCAACGTCCGCACCGACAGCTACGGTGGCTCCCCGGAGAACCGGGCGCGTTTCGTCATCGAGACGGTCAACGCCGTGGTGGAGGCCCTCGGTGCCAACCGAGTGGGCATCCGCATTTCCCCGGAGCACAACGTGCAGGGCATCGCAGAAACCGATGCAGCCGACGTCCGGGCAACCTACGAGGTGCTGGTGGACACCATCGCCCCGCTCAACCTGGCCTACCTGAGCATCCTGCACCACGATCCCAAGAGCTCCCTGGTCCAGGACCTTCGCGAGCGCTTTAACGGAACGTTCCTGGTGAACACGGGCTTCAGCGAAATCACGACGCGCGACGAAGCTTTCGCCATCATCGAAAACGGCCTTGCGGACGCGGTGGTGGTCGGGCGCCCCGCCATCGCCAACCCGGACCTCGCCCGTCGCTGGCGCGAAAGCCTGCCGCTCAACGAGCCGGACGCTTCCACCTTCTACGCCGACGGCGCCGAGGGTTACACGGACTACCCGTTCTACGCGAACTAAAGCGCAGCACCCACAGCAAAACCACGACGTCGGCACCTGAGTGCCGACGTCGTGGTTTAACCTGTGGCCACCCAACTGACTGGCGGCTTAGTCGGGGAATGTGACAGGACGACGTGCCCGGTCCCGCGTGCTCCTTCCTATAGGATTTGTGGCATGTCTGATCCTTCCCCGGCCGGTGCCCGCGCTGGCTTTCCCGTCAGCCGCCAAGTGCTGGCCGACCACGTCTATGAAGCCCTCCTCGAGTGGCTCATGGACGGCCGTTTGGAACCGGGGGCGGCAGTGAGCATCGACGGGATGGCGCGTGAACTGGACGTCTCGCCGACTCCCGTGAGAGAAGCCCTGGCCCGGTTGGAGCACACCGGCATGGTCCGGCGGGTGGCGCTCAAGGGCTACAGGGTTGCCCCCGTATTTACCCGCGAAGACTTCGCGGAACTGATGGAAGCCAGGCTCTCCATTGAACCCGTCAATGCAAAACTGGCGTGTTCGCGCATGACGCCGGAGGGGTTGGATGCCCTGAAGCAGGCCGTGGAGGATCTGAAGACTGCACCCCGGGGCGGAACTTTTGCCGAGTACCGCAGCTACCTCGAGGCCGACGAACGTTTTCACCAACTCATCGCTGCGCAGGCAAACAACCAGTTCCTGCTCGCGGCATACAACACCTTGGGCGGCCAGATCCAGCGGTTCCGGCTGTTCGGGGGAGTGGGCATCACCGACGCCGAGCAGGCCATCGCCGAACACCAGGCCGTACTCGACGCCATGACCAGCGGCGATCCCGACAAGGCTGCGGAAATGATGACCGACCACGTCGAAAAGGTCCGTGGCCGGGCCATGGCGGACGCGCCGGAAGACTAGCTCATAACCAACGAGGGCTCGCTGGTTATTGTGATCGGGCTCCTTCTACTGTCATCCGTGACCCCCTTCACACCTAAATGTAAGACATATAGGATCTAGGAAGTTTCCAATAAGGGTTGACAGCATTGCTTGATTCGTAAATCCTATAGGAAACAGGATTTTACGAAGGAGTGATCACCATGGCGTACACCGCCGAGAATTGGCCCATTACCGCGGCCCTCCTGCAGTTCCCCGGCACTGACGCCAAGGGGCAACAGGTCAACGACGCCGATGCTTCCGTGTGGGCTTCCGTCCTCCAGGAAGTGAAAGACGCCGGTTTTGCGAACGCTGACCTCACCGACAGCTGGGTTCGCCCAGGCGACCTCAGCAAGGAACGCCTCGCCGAGTTCAAGCAGACCGCTGACGAGGTGGGCATTGGAGTTCCGGTCATCTCCGCTATCCGCCGCAGCGTCATCCACGCAACGGACTGGGCAGATAATCTCGCCTACAGCCACCGCACCATCGACGCCGCTGCCGAGCTTGGCTGTGAAGTGGTGTCCTTCGGGCTTCACCAGGCGATCACGCCGGAACAGCAGAAACAACTGTGGTTCTGGACCGTGGAGGGCTACAAGGACCCGGCTGGGGATAAGCAAGCATGGGGCAACGCTGTCTCCCGCATCCGTGAACTTGGCAAGCACGCAGCAGAAGCTGGGGTACTGATCTCCTTGGAAATGTACGAGGACACTTACCTGGGAACTGCTGACTCCTCGGTGCAGTTGGTCCAGGACATCGGCTTGGACAACGTGGGCCTCAACCCGGATCTCGGTAACCTGATCCGTCTGCACCGGCCCATCGAGGACTGGCGCGAAATGGTGGCCAAGACCCTGCCGTACTCCAACTACTGGCACATGAAGAACTACATCCGGGACGAAGATGTGGCGCGCGACAGCTATATCACCATGCCGGCGCCGATGGAGAGCGGCCTCATCAACTACCGCGAGGCCTTCAAGTTCGCGCTGTCCGTCGGATTCCAGGGCATCCTCTGCACTGAGCACTACGGTGGCGACGGTCTCAGCGTCACTGCCAGCAACCAGGATTACCTCCGCCGGCACGTCCTGCCGAAGACCGCAGGTTATGAACTCGGCAAGAGCCAGGTGGCCCAAGGGCGCCAGGTACCGGCAACGCAGCTCGCAGGAGTCTAGGAAGATGACCCGGATTTTTGATAACCCGGCAGATTTTGCCGATGAAGCGCTGGACGGCTTCGTTGCGGCCAATCGCGGCTACGTCGCCCGCGTTGACGGCGGCGTCGTCCGCTCCACCGAAGTCCCTCACGGCCAGGTCGCCCTGGTGGTCGGCGGCGGTTCCGGGCACTACCCGGCCTTCGCTGGACTCGTCGGGCCCGGACTTGCCACTGGTTCGGCGTGCGGCAACATGTTCGCGTCGCCGGCGGCAGGCCAGGTGTATCGGGTGGCCAAGGCTGCCAACGCCGGCGGTGGAGTCCTGCTCAGCTACGGCAACTACGCAGGGGACGTCCTGCACTTCGGCCAGGCGCAGCTCCGCCTCAACGCCGAGGGCATCGAAACGCGGACGGTCACCGTCACTGACGACATCGCCAGCGCGCCGCTTGACCAGCTCGAGAAGCGCAGGGGCATTGCCGGCGACCTCACCGTCTTCAAGATTGCCGGCGCCGCCGCCGAAGCGGGACTGGACCTTGACGGCGTCGAGCGCTTGGCCATCAAGACCAACTACCGTACCCGTTCGCTGGGCGTGGCCTTTGACGGCTGCACGCTGCCCGGCGCTGCGGACCCGCTGTTCCACGTCCCTGCCGGACAGATGTCGTTGGGGCTGGGAATCCATGGCGAGCCCGGCATCTCCGAGCACCCTATGCCCACAGCATCCGAGCTGGCCGATCTCCTGGTCACCAAGCTGCTCGCGGACAAGCCCGACGACGCCGGGGACCGGGTTGTCGCTATCGTCAACGGCCTGGGCACGGTGAAGTATGACGAACTTTTCCTCTTGTTCGGCAAGATAGAGCAGTTGCTCACGGCCGCGGGGCTCACCGTAATCGAACCCGAGTGCGGCGAGCTGGTGACCAGCCTGGACATGTCCGGACTGTCGCTGACATTGCTGTGGCTGGACGAAGAACTTGAGCAGTTCTGGGCCGCACCCGCGGACACTCCCGCCTTCCGCAAGGGCAGCATGGCGCCCCGCGCACCCCGTGCTGGTATCACAGCCGTCGACGCCGAAACCGCCGACGTCGAACAGCCCACCGCCGCTGCGGCTGACCTCGGGCAGTTGGCTGTCGCCGTGCTCGCCCAAGTGAGGGACGTCGTCGTCGAGCATGAAGAGGAGCTCGGCAAGCTGGACGCGATTGCGGGCGACGGTGATCACGGCATCGGCATGCGCCGCGGCGTTGATGCTGCGGCGTCGGCAGGCGAAGCTGCGGCTGGTTCGTCCGCGGCGCGGATCCTGACAGCGGCCGGAGAGGCCTGGAGCGAGCGGGCCGGCGGCACGTCCGGAGCCCTGTGGGGATCGGCGGTCATCGCCGCCGGGTTGTCGCTCGGGAACCGCGAAACGTACACATCGGAGGATGCCGGCGCCGTTGTACAGGCTTTCGTCAGCGCCATCACCGAACTCGGCAAGGCCGAGCCTGGGGACAAGACCATGGTGGACGCGCTCCTGCCCTTCCGGGACGCCTTCCTGACAGAGCTCGACGGCGGGGCTCCCGTTGACCGGGCCCTGGCAGCTGGCGCTGCGGCGGCCGAGTCCGCTGCCGCGAAGACCGCGGACCTGCGTCCGCTCAAGGGCCGTGCCCGTCCACTCGCGGAAAAGAGCCTCGGCCATCCCGATCCAGGGGCGGTCTCCTTCGGACTGATTACCTCGAGGATCTCGCAATTCATCGATTCACAACTGGCCACGGCTGCCCCCACGGGACAGCGGTCGGACGGGAACGGAGCCCAAGCATGAGCAACACCGAAGGCTGGCGCATCGTCGTCGGCAATGACGAAGCCGGAGTCGAATACAAACAGGCACTCCTGGCTTTGCTGGAAGCCGATCCCCGCGTGGCGACAGTGACGGACGTCGGCGTTGGTTTCAACGACTCCACCGCATACCCGCACGTCGCCGTTGATGCCGCCCGCAAAGTGGCCGAAGGCGAAGCCGACCGCGCATTGTTGATCTGCGGTACGGGCCTCGGCGTGGCCATTGCGGCCAACAAGGTCCCCGGTATCCGCGCGGTCACCGCCCACGACAGCTACTCCGTGGAAAGGTCCGTCCTGAGCAACAACGCACAGGTCCTCACGCTCGGCCAGCGGGTGATTGGCTTGGAACTGGCCAAAAAGCTCGTAGGGGAGTGGCTGGGCCACCGCTTCGACCACACCTCATCCTCCGCCGCCAAGGTGGACGCCATCTGCTCGTACGAGCCCGACTACACGAAGGCAGTCTGATCATGACTACTCCCGAGACAACCGAAGCTACAGCCGGCAACGCAGCCCGGAAGATCGCCGTCGTCGGCTCCGGCTACATGGGCGGCGGCATCGCCCAGGTTTTGGCACTCGGCGGAGCGCGTGTGGCGCTGGCCGATGTCTCTGCCGAGATCGCGCAGAAGAACTACGACCGCCTGCTGGTGGAATCGGACCAGTTCATCGCCGACGGGCTCTTCCCGGCAGGGTCCACGGAGATCCTCAAGCAGAACCTGTGGGCCGCCAAAGACATCGAAGAGGCCGTTGCGGACGCCGATTTCATTGAAGAGTGCGTTCCCGAGGTCCTGGATATCAAGCATCAAACCCTCGCCCGCATCAGTGCTGCGGCCCGCCCGGACGCCCTGATCGGTTCCAACACCTCCACGATTTCCATTGGCGCTCTGGCAGAGGCCGTCACCAACCCGGAGCGGTTCCTGGGTGTGCATTTCTCCAACCCGTCACCGTTCATTCCCGGCGTCGAGATCATCCCTCACGCCGGCACGGACGCCGCAACGGTTGCCGCGTCCCGCGAGCTGGTCCACGCGGCCGGTAAGCAGACCGCCGTCGTCAAGGACGTCACCGGCTTCGTGCTGAACCGCCTGCAATACGCGCTGTTCCACGAAGCCGCGCAGTTGGTGGAGCAGGGCATTGCAACAGCGGACGACGTCGACACGCTGGTGCGTACGACGTTCGGCTTCCGTCTGCCCTTCTTCGGTCCGTTCGCCATCGCCGATATGGCCGGCTTGGACGTATACAACTTCTGCTACAAGTCGCTGCAGACCGGCTTCCCGGAACGCTTCGCGACGCCGAAGATCCTCTCGGACCTGGTGGACGCAGGCAAGCTGGGCACCAAGACCGGCGCCGGGTTCCTCAACGTTCCCGCCGAGCGCACTCCGGAACTCATCGCTTACCGCAACAAGGCCTACGTCGCCATGCAGAAGCTCATTGAAGAGCTCGGCCCGGCCCCCATCAACTAACCCTTCCTTCAGGAGAAAACACATGACTTTCCCCGCAGAACGCACCGCAATCGTCACCGGCGCCGTCTCCGAACGCGGCATTGGCCGTGCCACCGTCAACTACCTGGCCGCCCAAGGCTGGAACATCGGCATCATCGACCTGGACGACGCCGCCTGCAAGATCGCAGCCAAGGAAATCGCCGCAGAATACGGTGTCCAGGCCCATGGAGTTGGCGCCAACGTGGCCAGCGAAGCCGAGGTCCGTGCCGCGATCGACGAACTCGAAAACGAACTGCCACAGATCGTCGCTTTGGCCAACGTTGCCGGTGTCAGCTCGCCCGTCGGTTACCTGGAACTGGAACCCGCTGAGTGGGACCGCGTGCTGAACATCAACCTCAACGGCGTCCACTACGCCACCCGACGTGTGGCCGAGTCCATGGTCAAGAACCGCATTGGCCGGATCGTGAACATCTCCTCGGTCTCCGCCCAGCGCGGTGGCGGCACGTTCTCGAAAACCCCGTACTCAGTAGCCAAGGCCGGCGTCATCGGCTTGACCCGCGCTACCGCCCGTGAACTGGGCGAGTACGACATCACCGTCAACGCCATTTCTCCCGGCCCCATCGACACCGACATCATGGGCGGCACCCTGAGCCAGGAACGCAAGGACGAACTCACCAAGGACCTTGTGGTGAACCGCGTGGGCTCCACCCGCGACATCGCAGCCGCTATCGCCTTCCTCATCAGCGAGGACTCCGGATACATCTCCGGGCAGACGCTGAATGTGGACGGCGGACTGTACATGCACTAGGCCCCCATGCGGACCTGGACACGAGAACGCAAGATCTACCTTGCCGTGGGCATCCTTGCCTGCGCAGTGGGCATGGTGCTCATCTTTTTCCCGCGCTGACCGCGGCTGTGCGCGGCTGACCGCGCTGCACTAGTCATTTCCTGTCACTCAAAGAGGAGTTTCAATGTCTGTTGCCACCAATTCCACCAAGGAGTTGCTGGATACGCCGGTCCTCAAATCGGCAATCTCCAAAGCATCACGCCGGCTCATGCCAATGCTCGTCATCCTCTACGTGGTGGCATTCCTGGACCGCACCAACGTTGGCTTCGCCGAAGCCGCGCTGGAAGTGGACAGGGGCATCACCGCAGGGGCTTACGCACTGGGTGCCGGTATCTTCTTCATCGGCTACGCCCTGTTCGAGATCCCCAGCAACCTCCTGCTCACCAAGTTCGGGGCCAAAGTGTGGCTCGCCCGCATCGCGATTACATGGGGCATCGTCTCGGCGTGCTTCGCCTTCGTGCAGGGTGAGACGTCCTTCATCATTCTCCGGTTCCTGTTGGGAGTCACAGAGGCCGGACTGTTCCCGGGCGTCATCATGTTCCTCGCCGCCTGGTTCCCCAACAAAGTCCGCGTGAAGATGTTCGCCATCTTCTACCTGGCCCAGCCGTTCTCCCAGATGATGGGCGCACCCCTGTCCGGCTGGCTCATCAACATCGGCGACCAGGTTCCAGGCGTTGCCGGCTGGCAGGTGATGTTCTTCGTTGAGGGCATGCTCGCCGTCCTGGCCGGTATTGCCGCCTACTTCTTCCTCATCAACAGTCCCCAGGACGCCAAGTTCCTGACCAAGGAGGAGAAACGGGCCCTGTCCGATGTCATGGCGCTCGAGGACACGGTCAAGGAAGAAACCGGTCCCCGCGGCGTCCTGGCATCCATGCGGAACGGCCGGGTCTGGTACTTCACGGTCATTTACTTCTGCCTGCAGGTGGCGGTCTACGGCGTGACGTTCTACCTGCCGCAGCAGGTGGCGCAGCTGACCGGCCAAAAGGTGGGCATCGCCGTCGGACTCCTGGCAGCCATCCCGTGGTTCTTCGGCATCTTCGCCTGCTACTTCATCGGAAAAGCCGCGAACACCGTAGCGCGTCGTCGTCGCTGGGGCACTGCACTGTTCATCTCCACGGGCCTCTGCATCTTCGGTTCGGCCTGGGCCGGCGCCAACCAGATGCCCGCCGTGGGCATCATCTTCATCACCTTGGCGGTGTGCAGCTTCCTGTCCACAGGCCCCATCTGTTGGTCATATCCGACGGCGTTCCTCACCGGAACTGCCGCGGCTGCCGGTATCGGGCTGATCAACTCCCTCGGAAATCTGGGTGGATTCGTCGCACCGATCCTGCGCACCACGGTCAACCAGGTCACGGCTTCCGACACAGGCACCATGGGCGTCTATGCGCTGGGTGTCCTGCCGTTCGTCGCTGCACTGCTGATGTTCGGCACCAAGCGCTTCAGCAACAAGGCCGACGAACTGCTGGAGAAATAGAGCGTGAACCTGCCTGCTTTCCCTTCTGCTGGGGACTCTGCGACGGACGCTGCGTTGGACACTGTGTTCATTGGCGTCAGCACCAAGATGTACATGGGCTACGCGCATTCCCTGACGTGGTTGGAGCAGCTAGTGGCAGAAGTGGACGCCCGTCCGGCCCTCACGGCCGGGCGGGTGGTCCCGTTTGTGATCCCGTCCTTTCCGGTGTTGCCCGAAGCAGCGCGGATGGTGCAGGGCACATCCTTGGTGCTCGGCGCGCAGAACTGTGGTTGGTCTGACGGACCGTGGACAGGTGAGGTTTCTCCCTCGATGCTTTCGGAGCTCGGGGTGGGGTTGGTGGAAATCGGTCATGCTGAGCGGCGACGCTACTTTGCCGAGGACGAGGCGATGATCGCGCTCAAGGTCAGTGCCGCCGTCGACTCCGGACTGACGCCGCTGCTATGCGTGGGGGAGCGCGAAGCCAGCGATCCGGAGGCAGCGGCGGACACGGTGTTCCGGCAAATCCAGGAAGCCGTGTCGGGGGACTGGTCCGTTGCCTCTCAGCTGGTCATCGCGTACGAACCCGTGTGGGCGATTGGTGCTCCTGAACCTGCCTCGGCCCAGTATGTTTCGCGGGTAGCGGCTGCGCTGAGGGAATCGCTTGGCCACCACGGACTGGCAGGTATGCCCATCATCTACGGCGGGTCAGCCAAGCCTGGGGTGCTGCCACAGATGGACGGGGTATCGGGCCTCTTCCTTGGCCGCTTCGCCCACGACGCCAGCAACTTTGGACAGGTCCTCGACGAAGCGCTGGAAATCTCCAACCGACGTTAGAGGCCGGCTCGTTGGCAGAGGGCCACGAAACCCCCCAGGTTCTCCAGCCCTTCCGGATGCGTCGGCAGGTAGTTGGTCAGTTCGGGCGAACGTACGACGACGGCACGCCACTGACCACGCGACACCGCCACGTTGATCCGGTTCCGGGACAGCAGGAACTCCATTCCGCGGGGAACTTCGCCGGCGGCTGATGCGGCCATGGATAAAATGACCACCGGGGCTTCCTGGCCTTGGAATTTGTCCACGGTACCTACCCGCACTTTCCCGAGGCCGGCAGATCGGAGCTCATGTTTGATGAGCTGGACCTGGGCGTTGTACGCCGCTACCACCAGGATGTCGGTTTCCTCGAGGGACCGGCGTTCCGGGGAGTCCGAAGGGTCCAGCCACTTCAGGCCGAGGTGAGCCTTGACTTGCCGGACAACCTCAACAGCTTCTTCTGGTGAGGCGGTGGAGTTGGCGGTGTGCGTGACGTACACACAGGAAATTCCGGGGCTTGCCCCTTCCATTTCACGCATGGTTGCGGCAGGAGCGGCCTCGAGCCGGTTGTCGTAGGACAGTTCTGACACTGCGCTGCACAGCGCCGGATGCATGCGCCATGACAACGCCAGGAAGTAGCCAAGGTGGGACGGCAAGGTGTTGTAGCCATCCGACAACCAACCCAGGGCTGATTCGTCAACGGGCTCCGGATGCTTGCCTTGAGTGACCTGGGGAAGCTGCTGTGGGTCACCGAGGAGCAGGAGCCGCTGGGCAGCCCGGCTGACAGCCATGGTGTTGGCCAGCGAGAACTGTCCCGCTTCGTCGATGACCAGGAGGTCGAGCGATCCGGCGGGAACTTCCTTGCCCACCATGGTCCACGCGGTGCCTCCGATCAGGGCGCCACCCGGCTGGGTCAAGAGCTCTTCCACGTCGCCTTTGGCACAGTTGCTCCATGGCACAGGATCGTTGTGCTTGACGTCCTTGGCCACCAGGCGGGGATCGATGCCCGCCTTTTCCACGGCAGCGCAGAGCATGTTTTCCACCACGGCGTGGGATTGCGCCACGACGCCGACTTTCCACCCGTCGGCCACCAGCCTGGCCAGCACGTGGGCGCCAACATAGGTCTTCCCGCTGCCGGGAGGACCCTGGACGGCCAGGTAGGAATGGTCCAGGTCCTTGACCGCCGCTGTGATGGCATCGATATAGCCATCGGGGCCGGAGGGAACTGCTGGAAGGTTGGCGAGGGTACTCAGCCGCGGTGGCTGTCGGCGGACCAGGTCCAAGGCAGGATCCTTGGGCCAGGAAGGCAACGCCGCTCGGAGCTTGGTGGCCAACGCGGCCAATGCAGCCCTTTGCCCGGCTGTCTGAATCGGGCTGTCGGGGGTCAGTGCCATGGGGGTCTGGACGAACTCGGTGGAGTCTTTGCGAAGCTTCTCGACGATGGTGACGGACTCGAAGTCACCTTCTTCGCCGACCTCGATGACCTCCGTCCCGCCCCAACCGGCACGGCCCAGCACTGGGGATTCCTTGGCAGCCAGAGCGTCCGGCAACGGAGACCCGTACATTCTGAAGTACTTCCTGCCTGGATCCAATCCCGCGCCATCACCGGACCGGCCCAGCATTTTCACGATCCGGGCAGGGTTGCTGCGAGGCGTTGGTTTCGCCCAGTCCTGCAGCAACTCCGTGTGGTCCACTACAAATTGGTCGCGGGACTCGTCCCACTGCGAGGTCGGCTTCTCCAGACGGTCGAAGTGTTCCCACCAGTGCTGTTTGTCCTCGCGGCGATGGTACCCGACGCTGGCAGCGACGATGCCGATGGCCCGGGAATCCGGCGTTGCCTGTTGCTCCACGGGCAGACCGGCCACATAGTCGAACAGCGCCTTCTCTTCGGGCGGTGCCTCGTACTTCTCCGGCTCGGTGTCGGACGGTGGTTGCTCCTGCACAGGGCCGCCGGGAACGATGGACCGCTCCGCGGCACGGGCGAGCAGCCAGTTGCGCAGTTCCAGTGTCGACAAGCAGTCGTACTCGTTGTAGTCCCTGATCCCCTCGAGAATGTCGGCAGCTTGCCCGCGATCCCCATTGTCGCGGGCAGTGCAGTAGTCCGCGTAGGCCACCACGGAAGCTCCGGCGTCGGTGACGTCCCCGGAGCGCAGGTGCTGGCCCATGTACAGGGGCTCCAGTTTCTTGATGCTGTAAGAGTTCGCGGAGACACGGATGCTGTGCCGGACGGTGTCGTAGAGGTCCACCAGGACGCCTTGGCGCAGGAGGTCGTCGACGGCGGTTTCGCCCACCACATGCGTCAGGGAGAGATTCCTCAATGCCGTCTTTTCGTAGGCGGCGTAGTGGTAGATGTGCATGCCCGGATATTGCGCCCGGCGCTTATCCACGTAGTGGAGGAAGTCCACAAACGCCTGGCCTTCCTCCATCCGTGAATGGGCCCAGAAAGGCCGGAACACAGGCTCCGCCCCGGGCTCCACGGGGTTCTCGACGACCCCGATCAGATACTCGAGCCCCCATTTGCCTGTCGCAGGGTCCTGCCACAAGGGATCTCCTTCGAAGTCGAAAAAGATGTCGCCCGGGTCCGGTGCCGGGAGCCTTCCAAGCGTGTTGTCCGGCAGCACCTTGTAGCCAACGGCTGTGGCTTCACCGGATTTGTCCGTGTAGTTGACGATGCCGTCCGGGGTGCCTGTTCCCGTCTGAAGTTGGGCTTGTTCGCGCAACCTGAGAAGCGTGGAATCGCCGGCGGCCGGCATTGCTGCCAACTGGTCAATGGTAGTGATTCCAGCCTCAAGCAGCTTCTTGCGACGGCTGATGCGCATGCCCGCGACCATGAGGAGATCGCGGTGCAGTTGGACTTGTTCGGCGCAATAGTCGCAGCGGCCGCAGGCTGAATACCTGGAGTCACCCCATTCCACCGGACCAGCCTCCGAAATGTGGGCAGCTGTCATGCCAAGGAAGCGTTCACGCCGTTCCTTGAAGACAGGGAGGATCTGCGCGAGGGGGTGGTCGCTGTGGACTCCGTTGCCCAGCACCAAGGTGACTGTGGGGTCCGGCGTGATTCCTGCTTTGAGCAGTTGGTCTCCATAAGCCGCGAGCTGCAGGAGGGCTGTGACCTTGGCATGGCGTGCCAGCTTGGTGTCGAACACCGCATAAAGCCCGCCGGGCTGCTTCACCAGGAAATCGGAACGCCCGTGGAACTCACCGTCGAAGAAAGCGGCTTGAAACACCACATCCGCTCCGGAGCGCAGGGCATCGATGGATTCCGCGTGCTTGGCCGAAAGTGTGGCGCGGTCCATCACCGTGGCGGGGACGACGTCGTAAACGCCCCTCCCGGTGGCCGCATCCCAGGGTCCGAACTTGGCGATGAACTCATCCAGCACCCGATGCTCGTGAACATCGCCCAGGGCGGCGGTACGTTCCAGCATGGCGTCTGCCGCGAAGTCCGGCTTGCGCGAACGGCCAAGTTTTTCGTCGAGTTTGCGGAGCAGTTGGTACTCGCAGGTTGCTGCAATGACGAGGTCGCTGGCAGAGAAGACCAGGTCCTGCGGGGCGCCCGCCATCTCCGGATCGAGAAAGAACACAGCGACCCACCTTCCTTCCATGCCGGTTGAAATCCTTGTAGCCAAGCTATCAGCGGGCACCGACAAAATAACTTCCGGCAAAACAGCGTCGGGCCACTCTAGACTGCACCCATGACCGATTCAGCCCCCACCGTGGACCCAGCTTTCGAAGCCGCCTACCAGGCCGCACAAAAGAGCCTCAGCGAGGGCGGCATTCCTATTGGGGCAGCCTTGGCCCGCAACGGCGTGGTGGTCGCCAGCGGGCACAACGAACGCGTCCAGCACGGCGACCCGATTGCGCATGGAGAGATGTCTGCGCTCCGGGCGGCTGGACGTCAAAAGACCTACCGCGACACCACGCTCTACACCACCCTGGCGCCCTGCGCGATGTGCACGGGGACCATCATCCAGTTCAAGATCCCGCGCGTTGTAGTGGGCGAAGCGGAGACGTTCCCCGGCGAATTCGACCTCTTGCGTTCACGTGGCGTTGAGGTGGTGGTCCTGGACGATCCCCGTTGCGTGGACATGATGCGCACGTTTCAGGGCGAGCACCCTGAACTGTGGGCAGAGGACATCGCGGAGTAACCGTCACCGGCTAAAGAGGGTCCATATAGCAGCTAGCCATCCGACGACTTTTTGGCAGGTTTCCTCGGAGCCGCCCGGCGGGAACGGGCCGCCGGAGTTGAGGGAATCAGTTCCCTGACCTGGGCCAGCACTGTGGAGTTGGCGCCCCGGGTGCCCAGATCCTTTGCGAGGGTTTCCACCTCGGACTTCGCGGCGGCGCTGTTGTCCGCCTTCGCGTGGAGTTCCGTGCGCAATTCCACCAGGCCGCGGTAGGCAAGGTTGCTCGCCGCACCGGCATGCTGTTGATAGCCGGCGAGGCCGGCATCGGTCAGCGCCAGCGCCCGCTGGGGATCAGCGCTATGGTGCTTGACCATCTTTTCATCCTTGCGCCGATAGAAGTCATCACCCACAGACTGCGCGACGGCGGTGGCCGCCTTGACGCCCAAAGGCTCACCGCCAAAGCGTTCGGCGGCCTCGGTCAGGGCATTCAACCCCCTCTCCAAATAGGGCGACATGGACCCTTCGAACGCCAAGGTCAGGCCTACTTCCCGGGTGAAGAACTCGGGAGCGAAGCGGTCCTCTTCCCTGGTGACGGGGAAACCAACGCGCAGCGGCAACGTGTTGGACGCCTGCACGATGCCGTCCGTGGAATAGATGGCGCGAACCAGATACTGCCCGGGCTCGTCGAAAGCGAAGCCCTCCACCCCGTAAGCGAGCTGGACCAGCTGGCTGAAGCGATCGCTGCCGTCGTCGTCGCCCACCGGCGCGGGTGCCAGCGTGACCATTTCCGGGAGGCCGTAGAAGCAGACCACCGATTCGTGCAGGATCACGGTTCCGTTGGGCTTTTGCACGTAAACAGTGGTGTTGCCGAAGCGGGGATCAAGCCGGCCATCCACCATGACCGGCACGTCAGTGGTGTTCCGCAACCGGAACTCGATGGACACAGGTTCCATGTAGTCGAAGTGGTCTTTTGCGGAGAGCGTCAGTTCCACGTCGCTGCCCGGACCGGAAACCGTCATGGCGCCCGCAGGGGATTCCAGGTGCCCTCCGGAGGCCCATGGATCGCCGCCCATGATCACGGAGGCGCGGTCTCCGTGGCGCATGTGGAGGAGCTCGTCGTCGTCAAAGCGGAAGCGGAAGTTGCCCCAGAAGGAGTCAGGACCGTTGCGCTGATCGTATTTCCAGTCGTAGTTCATCCAGGACAGTGAGTCCGGGCGGGCCTTGTCCCAGGCATGCAGGAAATTGAACGCGTGCCCCGCCTCGTGGACCCAGGTGTAGAGGAAGTGCCGCATGGCCCACACCTGATCCTGGGTGACCGGATTGGAGACGAGGTTGGTGAACCAGGAGTGATTACGGAACACCGCAAAACCCTGGCGATCGGGTCCGCGACCCGCGCCGCCGAAGCCCGCAGCGGCGTCGAACATAATGCCACCCACGCCTGCGGTGTCAAAGATGCCGGCTTGGATGCCCCACATGTTCCATGCCGGCCAGCCGGAGTTGTACTTGCCGAACGAGGTTTCCATGGCGTCGTGGAGTTCGCCGACGTTCCAGGAAGCGAAGCCCGCGGCGGTGTCGTCGATGACTGTGTGAACCGGATCGATGGTGACAGCGATTCCGGCGTCCGCATATGAGGACTCGATGGTGATGGTCCGATTGGGCAGGTCTGCGGGACGGCTGGTGTGGGCGTGGCTGTTGTAGACGGGGACCTTGGGCTCAATGTCCACGGACGAGCAGTAGTCCAACTCCAGGTTCATGTCGCGGAAGGCTTCCGAACGGTAGGAGCACGCATAGGGCTGGCCGAGGATCCCGCCGGACGTGAACATGGCAACAGCCCCGGTAACAGCACCGTCGTGGGACCACGAGACCACTATGTCCACTGTGGTGGCAGGGTGGGTTCCTTTCCAATAGCGGACGGTCCCGACGATGTGCACGTCGGTATCTGTGAATGTCACAAGGGGCGTGTCCACAATCCAGGACTCCACATACGTCTTCACCAACTGGTTGACACCGGCGACCTTCACGAAGCGGGTGCTGTATAGATCGCCGCTGACCTTGTTCATGACCGGAGACTCGACCCCATTGCGGGCGTCAATGTCCAAGCGCAGGTCCAGGGCGCTTCCGATGGGGCCGGCATTGCTTTGGAAACCTTCATAGCGTCCGCTGACCGCGCTGGGTCGGCGGCAACCCCGAAGATCGGAAGCGGGGGCAGGGGTGTAGTAGGTGCTGGGGACGTTGGGGGTGTCCATGGGGGATCTTTCTCGCGCTGAAGCAGTCAAATATGCGATCGCCCACGCGCTCGGCGCAGGGGCGGCATGACGGTCCAGGGCGGGGCGGGTGCGCTTGATGAGGCTCAGATGAGTCGAAATGGCCGATGCCCAGAAGCCGTGTGTAACCCACACTGAGGATACTCCAGCGAATGGACTATATCCAGAGAAACAAGGCCATTTTTTGGTCTCCAGAGGCTCCCAATGATCTGGTCAGCGGTACCCACCGGGCGTAGGCTGGCATCATCGGCGCTCGGAGCCGAAGGACTCATGCCGAAGGCCCCGCGTCGATCACCCCAATCGATGAAGGAGGACCCATGAGTGCCGTACGTGAATTCATGACCACGAATGCGCAGTGCATCGCCGAGGATAAAACTCTCCAGGAAGCCGCCATGCTGATGAGGGATCTGGACTGCGGTTCACTTCCCATCTGCGGCAGCGACGGCAAGCTCACCGGCTTCATCACCGACCGCGACATTGTGGTCAAGTGTTTGGCCGAAGGAAAGGATGCCCGCGAAGTCCTTGCCCGCGAGCTCGCCACCGGCAAGCCGTACTGGGTGGACGCCGATGCCAACGTGGACGAGGCCGTGACCATGATGGAGGAACGCCAAGTGCGCCGGCTGCCCGTCATCAGCGATCACAAGTTGGTGGGCATCATCAGCCAAGGCGATATCGCCCGCAACCACTACGCGGAACAGCGCCTCGGCGAGATGGTGGAGCACATCTCCGCCAAGGAGCACATGGCCAACTGAGCCAGTCCCATCGGTTCCGCAGTATCCAAATCCAGCCGCCGCGAGGCCCTCCCTCAGAGGAAGGCCTCGCGGCCCGTTCCTTCGCGCAACACGAGTTCGCCCTCTTCGATGGAGACGATCAGGCTCTTGGGCTTTCCCACGAGCTTCTTTGTTGCGCTGAGTTGTCTACTGCTGACTTCCACACCCACCGTGGCACCCTTGGCGGGAAGTTCCACCGTGACTTCGTCCGCCATCCCCAGCAGCAGCTTGGTGGAGATGCCGTGCTCGGACACGGCCTCCTTGCCGTTGACGGTGACAGTCACGTCATCGGCATCAAACCCGTCCTGAAGGATGATGAGCAGTTCCTGCATGGTCCAACTACAGCACTAACGGAGTCCCCGGGATAGGCCTTCCCGCTACCTGTCGTGGGAAACTGTCGGCCACGTGAGGCAAACTGTCATGGTGACTTCAAATCTCCAACACCAGTCAGCTGATACCGCCATCCACGCCCAGATCGCCGCTGAACTCGGCGTCAAGGCCTGGCAAGTCAAGGCCGCGGTGGAACTGCTCGACGCCGGATCCACCGTCCCCTTCATCGCCCGCTACCGCAAGGAAGTCACCGGGACGCTCGATGACACCCAGCTCCGCGACCTTGAGGAACGCCTCAGGTACCTGCGTGAGCTGGAAGAACGGCGTAAATCCGTCCTCGAGGCGATTGCCGACCAAGGCAAGCTGACCCCGGAACTGGAAGCCGCCGTCGTGGGCGCTGATACCAAGGCGCGCCTTGAGGACATCTACCTGCCGTTCAAATCCAAGCGCCGCACCAAGGCCCAGATCGCCCGCGAAGCCGGGTTGGAACCGCTGGCCGATGTCCTGCTCGCCAATCCCCAGCTTGACCCCACAACCGAGGCCGCCAAGTACCTGAACGCCGAGCACTCCATCGACGACGCCACCGCAGCGCTCGCAGGAGCCCGGGCCATCCTGGTGGAGCGCGTGGGGCAGGATGCCGATCTCGCCGAAGATCTGCGGGAACGCCTCTGGAAGCAAGGACGCATGGTGTCCCGCGTGAAGAAGGGCATGGAGGCCGAGGGGCAGAAGTTCAAGGACTACTTCGAGTTCACGCAGGTGCCCTCCGGCATGCCGTCGCACCGCGTGCTGGCGCTGTTGCGTGGTGAAAAGGACGGCGTCCTGGAGTTGGATCTCGCCGAGGCAGACCCAGCCGACGACGACGCCCTGGCCGCCGCCCGCGGTAAGTACGAGAACGCTGTGGCCAAGTGCCTCGGAGTCGCCAACCAGGGGCGGCCCGCCGATACCTGGCTGATGCAAACCGCTCAGCTCGCCTGGCGGGGACGCATCCTGGACCGGCTGACCACTGATCTTCGCGGACGCATGTTTGCCGACGCGGAAGATGAAGCTGTTCGCGTTTTCGCCGCCAACCTGCGCGACGTCCTGCTGGCCGCTCCTGCCGGGAACAGGGCCACGCTTGGCTTGGACCCGGGGCTCCGGACCGGTGTGAAAGTGGCCGTGGTGGATGGAACGGGCAAAGTGGTCACCACGGACACCATTTACCCTCACGCACCTGCGAAGAAGTGGGACGAAGCCCTGGCCACGCTTGGCCGGCTCGCCAAGCAGTACAACGTGGAACTCGTCGCGATCGGCAACGGCACGGCCTCCCGCGAGACGGACAAGTTGGCTACCGAGCTGATCAAATCGCTCGAAGCCGCCGGTTCCCACGGGATCCAGAAGCTGGTGGTGTCCGAAGCCGGAGCCTCCGTGTATTCGGCGTCTGCCTTGGCCGCTTCCGAACTTCCGGGCATGGACGTATCGCTTCGCGGTGCCGTGTCCATTGCCCGCCGCCTTCAAGATCCCTTGGCAGAACTGGTCAAGATCGAGCCGAAGTCCATCGGCGTAGGCCAGTACCAGCACGATGTCACGGCAGCGAAGCTCGACCGGTCGCTGGATGCCGTGGTGGAAGACTGCGTGAACGCTGTTGGAGTTGACGTGAACACGGCGTCGCCAGCGCTGCTGAGCCGTGTGGCCGGAGTCGGTCCCTTGCTGAGCGAGAACATCGTGGCTTACCGGAACGAGAATGGCCCGTTCGCCAAACGCAGCGACCTGAAGAAAGTGCCGCGGTTGGGGGCCAAGGCCTTCGAACAATGCGCCGGCTTCCTCCGGATCACCGGGGGAGCGGAGCCGCTGGATGCCTCCAGCGTCCACCCCGAGGCTTACTCCGTGGCCCGCAAGATCCTGGTGGCAGCGGGTGGCGGACCTGCGACGGCCTTGGATCCGCAGGCGTTCGTGGACGGCACCTTCGGCCTGCCCACGGTCAAGGACATCATGTCAGAGCTTGAGAAGCCGGGCCGCGATCCGCGTCCCGCGTTCAAGGCGGCCTCGTTCTCCGAGGGCATCGAGAAGATCTCGGACCTCAAACCCGGCATGATTCTTGAAGGCACGGTCACCAATGTGGCTGCCTTTGGCGCGTTCGTGGACGTCGGAGTGCACCAGGACGGCTTGGTCCACGTCTCGGCGCTGTCCAACAAGTTCGTCTCGGATCCGCGGGAGATCGTGAAATCCGGCCAGGTGGTACGGGTCAAGGTGCTGGAGGCCGATCCCGAACGCAAGCGCATTTCCCTGACCTTGAGGCTCGACGACGAACCCGGTGCTGCTGCTGGACGCGGCTCCGGCGGGCGTGCTTCGGGCGGGCAAGGTGATCGTGGTCAGCGCGAACGTGCCGGTGGTCAACGCGGCAGCGGCCAGCCGGGCCAGCGTTCCGGCCAGCCAGGCCAGGGGGCACCGCGGCAGGGTCAGGGTGATCGTCGTCAGGGTGGCGCGCGGCAAAGCAAGCCCCAACAGTCTCCGGAGCCCGCGAACACGGCCATGGCTGAAGCACTGCGACGGGCCGGACTCGGGAAGTAGCAGGACTCGGGAAGTTACTGCGGGCCCTACAAGCCTGCGGTCCTGGCTTCCCACACCTCTGCGTCCGAAGGCTGAAGTGCCATAGGCAGCCAGCGCCCGATGCGTTCGAATGCCTGTCGCCTGATCGGTTCGGGCGACAGGAAGATGTCGTGGAATGCATTCGGTAGCCGGCTCACCGTGACGGTGTCCGCCAAGGACAGCGAGCGGTGGGCCACGGCGTCAACGTTGAGGGCCACATCGGCGGTGAGCGCATCAGCGGACCACTTTGGCTGCAGATAGCTCTTGTCCGAGAGCAGCACGAGCACGGGAACCTCGATACCCAATCCCGCTGCGACGGTGGCTTGGCCGCGGAAGACGGCGTCGAGGAAGGCTGGAGTAACCGGGAAGCCCCGGTCGGGCCGCCACTCGAGGTTGTAGTCCCACTCGCCATCGAGGGTGGCTGACACGGCTCGGGTGTAGATCCCAGGATCTACCGGCGGCAAGGGCGCCAAGGGGTGGAGTCGGGCGTGGAGCCCCACCAAGGGAGCGATCGCCCGCCGGCCGAGCTCAGTCGCTTGGAATTCCAGCCAGGGACTGTTGAGGATCAACGCCGACGCCATTCGAGGATGACGGGCAGCCCACAGGCTGAGGGTGAGCCCGCCAGTGGAGTGGCCCAAGAGAATGAGAGGCCGATCCCGCCCAGGGTCACCTGAGCGTCCCATTGCTGACAGTGCTGCTGCGATGTCGGCGTCGTAGTCGGCCAGGTTGGTGACGAGTCCCGGCACCATGCCCGGGCTCAGGCTGCGGCCGTAGTTGTGCAGGTCCAGGGCATAGAAGCGTGCGCCGGCCCGGTGCCAGAACTCAGCGACGTGGCGTTGAAAGAAGTAGTCGGACCAGCCGTGGACGTAGAGGACGTCGGCGTCGATTCCGGTGTTGACGGGAGCTCCGCCCAAGGTCCAAGGCCACTCCGGTTCGGCTCCGAGGTACCGCACCACGGTGGCGACAGCGCCGCCGTCGAGGTTGAGTGTTTGCTGCTCGAAGCCTTCGCCAAGAATGTCCGATTTCCACGGCTGCGTCATGACTCTGATCGTAGCGGCTCGCCAGCTTCGGCGTCCTTTTCCTTCTGCCACGGCCAGCGGCCAGTGATTTCCAGTTCCAGGGAGAAGCTCAGGAAGGTCCGGATCAGCACGATGATTGCGAGGACGCCCACGCTCTCAAAGGTGGGAGTGACGGCGACGGTCCGGATAATGTCGGCGGCCACCAGGAGTTCGAGCCCCAGCAGGATGGACCTGCCCAGCAGTTGCCGGTAGGAGCGGTACGGAGAGAAGGGAGCCAGGCCCCGGGCCCGTTTGGGCTTATAGCCGCGCAGGGCCATCGGAACAGAAACCAAGGCTCCGATCACCATGACCGCTACCCCAGCGAAGTCCATGTACCGGCCGACTGCTTCGATGATGTGCTGGAAATCCATGGCCCTCCCCGGTTAGGTGCGTGCCTCCACCGTCTCACACAGCAACCAACGACGGCGGCAGCCGGGTTCCGTAAAAGCAGAACCTGGCTGCCGTCGTCGTGCGATGTTGCAGGCTGCCGCTACAGCGCGGGGGCCGGGACGGGGAAGAAGACCCGGGGATCCTGCAGGAGCGCGGGGTAGTCGAAGTCGGAGCGCTTGATCACGTTGGTGACCTCGAAGTTGCGGGCGAAGCGGCCGTCCACCGTGATGGGCCGGCCCTGGATCAAGCCAACAGCGAACGTCTGGCCATCATCGAACGGAACGGCAAGCTCGGTCTTGCCGGGCAAGGTGTTGAAGGCCTGCTCCTGTGCCTGGCGCTTCCGCGTGGGCTTCTTCTCGCGCGGCGCCACCGGGCGCTTCTTGGGGCCGCCTACCTGCCGGCGGGACTTCTCCTCCGCGTACACAAACTGGTACTCGTCAGGGTCTGCAACAGGCGTGGACTTGGCTTTGCCGTGCGGCGGCATACTGACCGTGGTGAGCTGCTCCGGGCGGAGGTCTTCCACGTTGGAGCGCAGGATCAGGAGTCGGTCCTCTTCCGGATCCTCCGGGTGGAACTCGTGCTTGGGCTCAGGCCACACGTATTCCAACTTTTCCTCGATGCCGGGGAAAATCTGCGCATAGTACTTGGGGTCTTTACCCAGCAGCTTGGAGCGGTGGCTGAGGTGCAGGTCCTCGTGTCCGAGCCACGGCGGCATGACAATCCGGGAGGCGTAGTCCGGGTGGGCAGCCTGCGGGGCGAACTCGGCGATGTTCGCGCGCGTGTTGTCCGGGTGCCCGCGGTCCATCCATTCGTCTGCCATGGCCAGGCCGTACATGGTGAGGGCAGGGACGTGGCCCATCCACATGCGGACGGCGGGGTGCTGCTGCCAACCGTACTCCGGGATCACCAAAGCGCGGAGGACCTGGAGTGCTTCGACGCGCTGCTTGCCGAGCCTTGAGGTGTCGAGCGCCTTGGCACTCTCACGGAAATCGGCGAAGGGGAGGAAAGTCTGCATTCTTTCAGTTTGAGGGTGCCGGGCGTGAGAACCAAGTTGAGTGCTCCGGGACACGTGCCTTTGTTGGGGCCTAGAGTTGCAGGGTGGAAACTTTTGACGAGAAAACTGTCACCACGGCGCCCCCGGTTGCCGAACTGCACCTGCACATCGAAGGGACTCTCCAGCCAGAGTTGATCTTTGCCCTGGCCGAACGAAACGGCATCGAGTTGCCGTACCAAGACATCGAGGAACTGCGCGAAAAGTACGAGTTCACGGATCTGCAGTCCTTCCTGGACCTCTACTACGCCAACATGGCCGTCCTGCAGACCGAGCAGGACTTCACCGACATGACGCGTGCCTACCTGAAGCGGGCAGCCGCCGGGGGAGTGCGCCACGCGGAAATCATGATGGACCCCCAAGCCCACGTCTCCCGCGGTGTGGCACTGGAAACCTGCGTCAATGGTGTGGCCAACGCCCTGGCCACCTCCGAAGAAGACTTTGGTGTTTCCACCCTCCTCATCGCCGCTTTCCTGCGGGACATGTCCGAGGACTCTGCCTTGGACGTCCTGGACCAGCTCCTTGCCATGCATGCACCGATTGCGGGCATCGGCCTGGACTCCGCAGAGGTGGGCAATCCGCCGTCGAAATTTGAGCGCCTCTACCAGCGCGCCGGCGAGGCCGGGCTGCGCAGGATCGCCCACGCGGGCGAGGAAGGCCCGGCCAGCTACATCACCGAGGCGTTGGATGTGCTCCACGTGGAGCGGATTGATCATGGCATCCGCTGCATGGAAGACACAGACGTGGTCCAACGCCTGGTGGCGGAGCAAGTGCCGCTGACTGTGTGCCCACTCTCCAACGTCAGGCTCCGCGCAGTGGACAAGCTGGCTGACCACCCTTTGCCCGAAATGCTCGCCATCGGCCTGAACGTTTCCGTGAACTCCGACGACCCCGCCTACTTCGGCGGCTACGTGGACGACAACTTTGAGCAACTGGCCAAGGTCCTGGAATTCTCCGTGCCGGAACAGGCCACGTTGGCGGCCAACTCCATCCGTTCTTCGTTTGCCAGTGACGCCCGGAAGTCGGTGCTGCTGGACGAGGTCACCGAGTGGGTGAAGGCTTCGGTTCCCCACGCATAAACGGCCCACGGGACCAGTCAGCCGATACCCGTAGATCACTTGCGGCGTCCCGGATGTCACACTCGGTCACGACACACGGTGTTTACCTTCTGCAGTCGCGGGAATTAACAATTCATTGGCAAACTGCAAGAAAGTAATTACCCGTTGAAGGAGAAGCATGGGCGCGAACACCGCCGAGAACACCAACCTTCGTCTGAAGGCCGTACTGGACATCCTCGCTGAAAGCGTGTGGTCCCAGACAACCCTCAATGCCGGCGAGGTCCTGGCCGAAGCGATCGTCCGCGTACCTTTCAATGATCACGAGGCTGAACTTCTCAGTGGCGGCATCCCCCGCGGCCACAAGACCCTCACTTCGGCATCGGCCAAGCTGGTGAAGGCCGGCTGGCTGGTCAAGGGCCGTTCCGGCTGGACCATTCCGGAGGACGGCTTGCGTGCCACCGTGGCTTTCCCGGATGCGGCCGCTTTCGGTGCAGCGCTCGACGCCGGCACCCCGGTTCCAGCCGACGTTCCCGTTCCGACTGCCCCGCCTGCGACGGCCCCGCCTGCGAAGACGGCCGCCAAGAAGGCTGCAGCCACCAAACGGGCTGCGGCTCCGAGGAAAGCGGCTGCTCCGAAGGTCGCGGCTACCGACGTAGCGGAGCCGAAGGTTGCTGCCGCGAAGGTGTCGGCACCCAAGGCCAAGGCCGCCACAGCCACCAAGGCGCCGGCTGCCAAGAAGGCCACCCGCAAGGCACCGGCCAAAGCAGCGGCGACTCCCGCCGTCGAAACCGTTCCGCAGCCAGACGCGGTGGCGGTTGCCGGAGACTTCAACAAGATCCTGGGAGCTCCCGAGGACTGGGCCCCGCAGTACGACGAAGCCCAGATGGAGTTCAACCCGCTGGTCCAGGTGTGGACCATCACGGCTGAACTGCCCGCCGGTTTCTACACGTACAAGATCGCGCTCAACCGTTCATGGGACGAGAACTACGGTGCGTTCGGCGCCCGCGATGGCGCCAACCACGAGTTGAACCACGACGGCGGCCCGGTCACCATCACATACAGCCATGAGACCCGGGACATCGTGGTCGGCTAAGTATTTTTGCCGGTTCGAAACCTGCCCTTGTTCGCTCTCCTCCTCGTTGAACGATGATTGGGACGGACAGGGGCAGGTTTGGTTAAGGTGGTTCCATGACTGACGAAGCCCAGCGCGTCACGGCCCGCATCACCGGCGTTGTCCAGGGGGTCGGGTTCCGCTACTGGACTGCCCGGAAAGCCGACGAATTCATGCTGAAGGGAACGGTCCGCAACAACCACGATGGGTCTGTGCATTTGGTTGCCGAGGGAACTGCCTCCGATGTTGAGCACCTCGTGACTTGGCTCCACTCCTCGCGCGCCCCGGGCCAAGTGGCGGACGTTGAGTTCCAGGTTTCCGACGCAACAGGGGAGTTCCACGACTTCCGGATTATCGACTAGCGAGTCAGCCGATGCTACGCCCCGGAGACGCGGTGGTGAGGCCTGACCCTCCGGCGTATCAGGCGGGCTGGGCAGCAGAGGCCGTAGCCTCGATGTAGTGTTCCAGCGGCTTCAGTGCGGGCTGCGAGGAAGCATCCCGGACTGCGTCCGCGCCAACGGCGTTGGCCACTGCCAGGGCGTGCGAATACTCCAGTCCGGACTGGAGTGCCAGGACCAGCGCCGCGCAGAACGCATCCCCGGCGCCGATGGTGTTGGCAATATCAGCGACGCGCACGGCAGGGGCTTCGGCCACCCGTTCGCCGTCGACGAAGATGGCCGAGCCGTCGCCACCGTAGGTGACGGCAACCAAGGGAGCACTGCGAAGGGCGGGAATCAGCTCATACTCCGTCTCGTTCACGATCACCAGGTCGCAGCGTTCCAGGAGTTCGGGAATGATCGGCGCGGCCGGGGCCGCGTTCAGGACGAAGAAACCCGTTGCGCGCCGGGCGGCCTCCAACACCACGTCCTGGTCCACTTCGAGCTGGCAGAGGACAGCCTCATCGGCACCGAAGATCACACCTTCCAAGGACACAGAACCGTTGGCGCCGGGGCACACCACAATCTGGTTCTCGCCCTCGCTGTCCACCAGCACCAGCGCAGTTCCCGTAGCTTCTTCCACGCGGGCGATGTCCTGGACGTCGACGCCGGCACCCGCCATCGCGCTGATGAGGCCGAGGCCCGCGTCATCCTGGCCTACTGCCCCCACCATGCGGGACATGCCTGCGAGCCGGGCCGCCGCAACGGCTTGGTTGGCGCCCTTGCCGCCGGGCTGCTGGCGGAGGACGCCACTTCCTACGGTTTCACCTGGGGAGGGGAGCCGGCCGGCGGTGGCGGTGATGTCGAGGTTGATGCTGCCCACCACGGTGAGGGGTGAGGGCGCAGCAATCTGAGGGGACGTGCTCATGGAAGGTCCTTTGCGGGTGAAAGTCGGTTCAGGAAATCAGGGGAGAGTCAGGAGGACTGGATGACGGAGAGGTGGCCGGCCTTGGCAGCCACCAGGCATTTGGCGAGGTAGAAGGCGTTGCCGTTCCGCCTCACGTATTGGGTGAGGACCAGTACGGGGTCCGACGGTCGGAGGCCCAGCAGTTTTGCGCGGCTGGGACCGGCGGTGCTGAGGCTGATTTCGCATTCGCCCGGCCCAAGGGAAGCTCCGGGAAGACCGCCGAGGACTTCCAGGAGCGTTGATGCGGACAGTGTGGGAGCCTCTGCCGCTTCGGCCAGGGCCTGGGCTTCGGGGATTCCCAGGGCCACGTTTTCCTGGAGGTGGGCAACGGGTTCGCCGTTCCGGATGAGCACGCTTTCCCAGAACCACACGTCTTCATCAGGCTGCACGCCGATGCCAGGAGCCACGAATTCCGACGCGGGCTGCTTGATCGCCGCGACCCTTTTGACCTGGATGTCCTGGTCGGGTCCGCCAAGGAGTTGGTCGAACGGGCGGATGTGTTCGATGCCGATGCGGGGCAGCGAGTCGGCTACGAAACGGCCAACTCCGCGACGTGCCCGGGTAAGGCCGTCTTCTTCGAGCAACATCAGCGCTTCCCGGATCACGGTGCGGCTGACGTCCATCATGGTGCCCAGCTCGGTCTCGGTGGGGAGCAGCGAGCCGGGCGGCAGGATCTTGGTCCGGATGGCTTCGGCGATGCGGGAGTAAGCCGCGACGCGCAAAGGCTGCCCGGGTTGGGCGGCGATGGGCCGGGACAGGAACTGGACGGCGTTGTCGGTCAAGGGTGCCTCACTTGAGATGGGTTACCGACACTGTACCGGATGAATGTGACAAGTTGCACAAGCTCGTAATACATGCTTGTATAACAACTCACATCTCGTGGCGCCGCCCAGCGCCCTCGGACAAAGGAGTTTGATGTGAACATCCCCACCGCCACAGGCCAGCAGACTGCAGACCCGCAGGCCCCAGCATCAACGCAGGCACCAGCAGCAGCCACGGACGAAGGCCGCTTCCACGGAAAGGCCGCCGCGCTGCTGATCACAACACTGGTCCTGGCAGTGCTGGCATTCCAGCTGAACGCCAGCATGATCACCCCGGCGCTCCCGCACATCGGCTCCTTCTTCGGCGAAACGCCCGAAGCCGTGGCACAGGTCCAGTCGATGTTCTTCCTGGCCGGCGCCATTGCCGGTCCGGTCATCGGGCGCTGGAGCGACTTCATCGGCCGGCGCAATGCCCTCCTGCTGGTGCTGGCGATCATGGGCGCAGGGACGGTGCTGTGTATTTTCGCACCCACTCTGCCGCTGCTGGTCACGGGCCGCTTCATGCAGGGTGTCTCAAGCGCCATCTTTGCGCTGTCCTACATCGTCCTCAATGAGTACCTGCCGGCACGGCTCTTCGGCACCTCCATCGGCATCATCGCGGCCATCAACGGCGGCGTTGGCGGCGTGGATGGCTACTTCGGCGGACTCATGGCCGAGACCCTTGGCTTCCAGTCGATTTTCGTCGCCGTCCTGGTGCTGGCCGCGATCGCCGTCGTCTGCGTCATCAAAGTGGTCCCGGGCGGCAAGTCCGCGGCCGCTCCGGGCCGGATGGACTGGTGGGGCGCAGGTTCGTTGTCCGTTTTCCTGGTGTTCATCACGTACTTTGTCTCCACGGGTTCTTCAGCTGGCTGGACCTCGCCTGCCGCCCTCGGCCTGTTGGCCGGCAGCATCGCTTCCTTTGCCGCGTTCTGGCTCATCGAAAAGAAGCGCGAAACTCCGCTGGTTGCAGTCCACCACCTCCGCTCACGGCAGGTCTGGCCCGTCATCGCCACCACCGTGCTGACCCTTGCCGGAATCTTCGCCATCATCAACTTCACCGTGGTGTTGCTTAGCCAGGACAAGGAGAACGGCTTCGGCTTGTCGGCATCGGTCGCTGCCCTGCTCTTCCTCACCCCGGCAGCACTGATCGGCGTCTTCGCCGCACCCCTCGCCGGTTGGATCGCCGACCGCCGCGGTTGGATCAAGACCGTCCGCGTCGGCACGGCAACCAGCCTCGCCTGCGCGATCGTCGCAGCACTGTTCTCGCATAACCAAGTGGCCGTCCTGATTGCCATCGCCGCCTTGGGCATCTTCTATAACGGCTTCTTCCTCACCGCTATCAACGGCTTGTCCGTGCTGCTCTCTCCCAAGGAAGCACCGGCCGCCTTGCCGGGCATCAACGGTGCCTCGTTCGGCATCGGCGCAAGCCTCGGCGTCGTGATTGTTGCCCCGTTTGCAGGGCTTGGCACCGCTGCTGGATACTCCACAGCCCTCTGGATCTCAGTGTCCATCACCGCCCTGGCCTTCATCGTCAGCCTCTTCATCGCGGCCCCCAAGGGCGAAAAGATCTAACGCACGACGCCGGTGCGCGGCTTAGCTTCCCACGCACCAGAGTCCCCCCGCACAACAAGCAGACCGCTCCATCCTGAAACGAGAGACCATCATGACCCAGTCCGCACCCTTCTTCCTTGACTGTGATACCGGCATCGACGACGCCCTCGCCCTCGCCTACCTCCTGGCCTCCCCGCGGGCGGAACTGGTAGGAATCGGCACGGTCAGTGGCAACGTCAGTGCAGCAGGCGGCGCCCGGAACACCTTGGACCTGCTGAACCTGGCCGGCCACCCGGACATTCCGGTGGCTGTCGGTGCGCACGATCCACAGGTGGGTACGTTCCACGGCGGTGCCCCACATGTCCACGGCGACAACGGCATCGGCGGAGTGGACCTGGCCCAGTCTGACCGCCAACCAGTGAAGTCCACCGCTGCGGAATTGTTGGTGCAGTTGGCCCACCAGTACGCGGGGGAGTTGCGCTTGGTGGCCATCGGCCCGCTGACCAACATCGCCGAGGCGCTGCGCCTGGAACCCAAGTTGCCCGAGCTCATTGCCGAGGTCACCATCATGGGCGGCGCAGCACTGGCCCCCGGGAACATTACGCCGGTAGCCGAGGCCAACATCGCCAACGACCCCGAGGCCGCCGCCGAGGTCCTCGCCGCCGACTGGAATGTCACCCTGGTACCCCTGGATGTCACCATGACCAACGTCCTGGAGGAAAACCACCGCCAGGAGTTGCTGGCCACTGAGCACCGGGTCTCGCAGGCGCTGGGTGAAATGCTGGGCTACTACTTCGGCTTCTACATCGACATCTTCGGCCGGGCATGCTCGGCGATGCACGATCCCCTCGCCGCGGCCATCGCCGTCAGGGGAGTGGAATTGACCCTGGCTCCCACCGTTCGCGTCCAGGTGGACACTACTGACGGACCCGGTCGCGGCCAGACTGTGTGCGATCTCCGTGGACAGTACGCCGGCTTCCCGGAGCAGCGCGGGGCCCGCTGCCGGGTAGTGATGGAAATTGGCGAAGACTTCGCACCGCATCTGCTCGGAACCCTGCAGGCGGCCTGGCTCTCTGAAGAGCAGGAGACTGTGCCCGTCGCCTGACAGGCGGGAGGCTGAGGTATCGACGACGACGGCGGCAGCGGCCCGCCGTCGTCGTCCGCGTTTAAGCCGGCTACGTGTACATAAGTGAGCCGGGCGTGGTGAGCTTTTCGCCGGTTTCCAGCCAGGTCTTGAGGCCGGAGAGGATCATGGGCCAGCCGCCGTAGAGTTGGTCGTTGGCGCCTTCGCGGAGTTGATCGTGCGTCACCGTGAGGTGGCATGAATCGCCCACCGGCTCGATTTCCCAAGTGATCCGTGATGTTCCCTCGGCCTTCACGTCGTCGCCCCACAGCGCACGCATGGTCTGGACGAGGCGGCGCGGGGGATCGACTTCGATGTTCTCGCCCTCGCCGAGCGGTGCGTCCGCTTTGACGTTATGCATCTCGAAGCGGCCGCCCGGTGTCCAGTCCGCAGTGAACGTGTTTCCGAACTGGTACTTGCTGCGGATGTCGCTGTCGGTGATGGCTTCCCAGAGCCGTTCCGGAGTGGTCTTGATGTAAATCTCGAAGATCTTTTCCATGGGACTTTCCAATCTGGATTTGAGGTCGCTGAGGGCAGCGGCCCATGGTTCTGCGTATTTACTCACCCAACGATCGTGGATGAGGCGGATGGGTACCGGGTTCAGGAAGTGCAGTTTTTCGCGACCCCGACGGCGGGTAGCCACCAATCCCGCATCTTCGAGCAGCTTGAGGTGCTTTGCTATGCCGAAGCGGGTCATCTCGAACCGGGCTCCCAAGGCGGACGCGGACTGGCCATCCTCGCGGAAGAGTTCGTCCAGTAATTCCCTGCGGGTGGGGTCTGCCAGGGCCTTGAACACGATGTCCATGGCCTCAGAATAGGTGACCATATGGTCACGTGTCAACGATTTTTAGGCTGGGATGCCGAGATCGTGGGCGCGCTGCGGGTCAGCCGATCCTTTCCGGCGATCCCGCAGGTTCCCGCGCTCCCGCTGAGATCAAAAACTTCGCAGTCTCCAAAACGGTGTTCCGATAGTTTCCATTCAACCTCGGAAACTTCGCCGTTTCAGCAAGCATCTACACCCGCTACGAGTGCGATCTGCTGCTCCGAAACCCCCTCAATTCGGCGGCAGTGTCTGGATTTCTGGCTGCCCTGGTTACTCGCGGGTTTCCGATACTGACCTGTTGTTATTGCGTAAACTTTACGATAGTTTCTCCCTGTGATGTGCGTCGCACTGCGATGTGGGGCGACGAAGGCCGAGTGAAGGACAACGATGACCATCCACCCTGAGGACTTGCGGACAGCCGAGGCGCGGCTGCAGCAACTGCACCAACGAATAGGCGGCATAGCCTACGGCGGGGACTACAACCCCGAGCAATGGCCGCGCGACGTGTGGCTCGAAGACGCCAAACTCATGCAGCAAGCCGGGGTAAACCTGGTGACCTTGGCGGTCTTCTCCTGGAGCCGGCTGGAAACCAGTGACAACGTCTTCGACTTTGGCTGGCTGGACGACGTCATGGACCTGATGCACTCGCACGGCATCGGCGTGGACCTGGCAACACCGGACGCCGTGCCGCCGGCCTGGCTCGTGGAGCAGCACCCGGACATCATGCCGGAGCGCCCGGACGGCACCATTTTTGGCTTCGGCTCCAGGCAGCACTTCGATGTTTCCCACCCGGTGTACCGCGCCAAGTCACTGGCCCTCGCAGAAAAAATGGGGGAGCGCTACGCCAGCCATCCTGCGTTGCGGATGTGGCACGTCGGCAACGAGTACGGGCCTGTGTCCTATGGTCCGTGGGCTGAGAAGGCGTTCCGGGAATGGCTGCAACAGAAGTATTCGTCCCTGGATGAGCTCAACGAAGCCTGGAGCACCACCGTCTGGGGCCAGCTCTACTCTGACTGGCACCAGGTCCGCGTCCCCGCCCAACCCCGCACCTGGTCCAACCCGTCACGCCGGCTGGACTTCCACCGCTTCACCTCGGACAGCATGCTGGAACATTTCAAGGCCGAGCGCGACGTCCTTCGCCGCCACAGCCCGGACCTGCCGATCCTCACCAACTTCATGCGCTTCTACAAGATCAACGACTACTGGGCCTGGGCAGCCGAAGAAGACGCTGCTGCACTGGACATCTACCCTGATCCGCGCGAAGACGACGCCCACATCGCTGCTGCGTTGAACTTCGACCTCATGCGTTCGCTGCGCCAGGGCCAGCCATGGATGGTGATGGAGCAAGCCACCGGCGCGGTCAGCCAATGGGCCGTCAACGTCTCCAAGCTTCCCGGCAAGATGCGCCTCGGCTCCTACCAGGCCATAGCCCAGGGTGCCGATTCGATCCTGTTCTTCCAGTGGCGCCAGGCCAAGGGCGGAACCGAGCGCTACCACTCGGCCATGGTGAACCATGCCGGCCCAAACACCCGGATCTTCAGGGAAGTGCGCGAGCTCGGCCAGGAACTGAAGTCCCTCGGCGACCTGACGGGCACACGGTCCACGGCCAAGGTGGCCATCGTGTTCGACTGGGACTGCTGGTGGGCGCTGGAACTCGGCAACTCGCCGAGGTCGGACCTGAACTACGCGCAGGAAGTCCTGCGGTTCTACCGGCCCTTGTTCGAGGCCAACGTCACCGTGGATTTCGTCAACGCCAACAGCGACCTTTCCGAATACAGCCTGGTGATCATGCCGGCGTCCTACCTCCTCACCGACTCAGCTGCTTCCCGGTGGGAAAACTACGTGGCCGACGGTGGACGGCTGGTGGTCTCCTACCTTTCGGGCATCGTGGACCAGGACAACACCATCCGGCTGGGCGGCTACCCGGGCGCGTTGAGGAACGTGCTGGGAGCTTGGAGCGAGGAAATGCACCCACTCGCCGGAGAGGGTGAGCAAGTAAAGCTCTCAACGCCCGACGGCGGCACCTCCTCGGCGAGCTACTGGACCGAACATCTGCATGCCGAAACGGCGGACGTGCTGGCCAGCTACTCTTCGGGCCGGCTGGCGGGCGCTCCGGCTGTCACCCGCAACGCTTTCGGTTCAGGCACGGCGCTGTATTTGTCGGCACGGGTTGACGACGGATTGTTGAACCAGCTCCTCGACGACGAGCTCCGCACGGCCGGAGTGGAACCGGAACTGAAGGCACCTGCGGGAGTCCAGGTCCGGCGTCGTACCGGCACCAAAGCTGACGGCAACAACAAAAGCTTCCTCATGGTGCTCAACCACAACGATGCGCCCTCCAGCGTGGACGTGCTCGACGGCGGCACGGACCGCCTCAGCGGACGCGCGGTGGCGGGGCTGGTTGAGCTCCCTGCCAACGGTGTCCTGATTCTGGACCAAACTGCAGGACGGGCGGCGGACTGATGGCACTACGACTGGATGTTCCGCCCAAGGCGGTCACGGGCCCCGAACCGGGCTCGGCAAAGAAGCGGCGCAACAAGCCCGGAAGCTGGAAGCTGGCACTCAAACGCGACTGGCGCCTGTACACGCTGCTGGCACTGCCCCTGTTGTATCTCCTGATCTTCAGATACCTGCCCATGGCCGGCAATGTGATCGCTTTCCGCCAGTTCCAGCCCGGAGGCAGCATTTTCGGCGAGAAGTGGTTGGGGTTCAAATACATCACCTTGTTCATCAACGATCCCAGCTTCTGGCAGGCCTTCCAGAACACCATCATCCTTGGCGTCCTGACCCTGGTGTTCTGCTTCCCGATGCCCATTATCTTCGCGCTCATGCTCAACGAGTTGAGGTCGCAGAAGTTCAAGAAGTTCGTCCAGACCGTGGCCTACCTGCCGCACTTCATGTCCGTGGTGATCATCGCAGGCATGATCCTGCAGAACTTCTCCATGACCGGCACCGTGAACCAAATAGCGGAGTCGTTGTTCGGAACCACCGTGAACTTCACGCAGGACCCGGGCTGGTTCAGGCCCATGTACATCAGCTCCGAAGTCTGGCAGACCATGGGCTGGGGCGCCATCCTCTACCTTGCCGCACTGACGCGCGTGGACGAATCGCTCTATGAAGCGGCCAGGATCGACGGTGCCAACCGTTGGCAACAGACCTGGCACGTGACTCTCCCGGCCATCAGGCCAACCATCATCACCCTGCTGATCCTGAACATCGGCACGTTCATGGCGGTGGGCTTCGAGAAGATCCTCCTCATCTACAACCCGCTCAACTACGCAACCTCAGACGTCATCTCCACCTACCTGTACCGGGTGGGCCTGGAATCCAGCAACTTCAGCTACGCGGCCGCCATCGGAATGTTCGAATCCGTCATCGGCCTCACGCTGATCCTCTCAGCGAACGCGATCTCAAAGCGACTCGCAGGAACGAGCCTGTGGTGAACAAGACAGCTACTGCCATCAAGGGCGGCGCCGCCCAGGGCGTCCTGGTGAAGGACATGAAAGTCTCACGCGCCATGCGGATCTTCCGGGCCTTCAACCTGGTGTTCCTGCTGCTGGTGGTGTTCCTTACGGTGTACCCGTTCCTGAACATCATCGCGCAATCGTTCTCCAGCGAAGGGTTCATCAACGCGGGGCAGGTCAACCTGTTCCCCATGGGCTTCAATACCGAGACGTACAAGCTGATACTGGCCGATTCCACCTTCTGGAACAACTACGGCAACACC
This sequence comes from Paenarthrobacter sp. 4246, assembly GCF_040546855.1. Classification (NCBI taxonomy): domain Bacteria; kingdom Bacillati; phylum Actinomycetota; class Actinomycetes; order Micrococcales; family Micrococcaceae; genus Paenarthrobacter; species Paenarthrobacter sp. 4246. The sequence goes on along the minus strand of NZ_JBEPOP010000002.1, from coordinate 313,926 downwards.
GTGCTGTACACCGTGGTGGCAACGGCCATCTCCATGGTCCTCACCACCTCCTTCGCCTACGCCATCGCCAAGAAGGACCTCAAAGGACGCAGCGTCTTCATAGGCCTGGCCGTGTTCACCATGTTCTTCAACGGCGGGTTGATTCCCAATTACGTGCTCATCAGTTCCCTGGGCATGCGGGACTCCATCTGGGCCGTGGTGCTGCCGAACGCCATCAGCGTGTTCAACCTGCTCATCATGAAGTCCTTCTTCGAGAACATGCCCCGCGAACTGGAGGAAGCGGCGTCGATTGACGGGCTCACCCAGTACGGGGTGCTGTTCCGGGTGGTACTGCCGCTCAGCAAGGCGATCGTGGCCACCATGATCCTGTTCTATGCGGTAGCCAACTGGAATTCGTGGTTCCAAGCCTTCCTCTACCTCGACAACCCGGACCTCTTCCCGGTCACCATCTACCTGCGCAACATGATCGCCGGAGTCACCACAGCGGGCTCAGCCGGCGGAACAGCGGAGAACGTCGGCCAGATCGCCGCCAACATCCAATCGGTCACCATCGTCCTGACCGTCATCCCCATCCTTTGCGTCTACCCCTTCGTGCAGAAGTACTTCTTCTCGGGCGTCATGCTCGGTTCCGTCAAGGAATAACCCTTATGAAAGGACATCCAATGATCCACAAACCTGAGCTCCGCAGACCAGAATTCCGTAGGCGCGATTTTCTTGGACTCGCCTCCGTTGTCACCATCGGACTCATGCTGACCAGTTGCGACGCCGAAACCACCGAAAAGGTGGACACGTCCAAGTCCCGCAACGGTGCGATGGACAGCTTCAAAGTTGGGGACACGTTCAAGGCGACGGTACCGCTCACGTTCACGTTCCTGTTCTCCGACCAGCCAACCTACCCGTACAAGAAGGACTGGCTGCTGTTCACCAAAATGGCCAGCGACAACAATGTCACCCTGGAACCCACCATCGTGCCCAACAGCGACTACGAACAGAAACGCAGCCTCCTCATCAGCTCTGGCAGCGCGCCGGAGATCATCGCCAAGACCTATCCAGGACAGGAAGCAGCGTTCGTTTCCGCCGGTGCCGTCCTGCCCGTCAGCGACTACGTGGACCTGATGCCGCATTTCCAGGAGAAGGTGAAGAAGTGGAAGCTCGAGCCCGAGATTGAAGGACTGACCCAGGAAGACGGCAAGTACTACGTCCTGCCCGGTTTGCATGAGGAACTCTGGCCCGACTACTCCCTGTGCTTCCGCAAGGATGTACTGAAGAAGGAAGGCCTCTCCGAGCCCACTACCTGGGACGAATTCCGTGACGTGCTGCGCTCGCTGAAGAAGGCCTACCCGGACGTGGTGCCCTACTCCGACCGGTTCAAGGGTGACAGTGTCCTGAACATCGCAAGTGCAGCCTTCGGGACAGTGGCCGGATGGGGACTGGTGGACGGCCTGCAGTTCGACGAAGACAAGAAGGAGTTCAGCTTCGCCGCCGGTTCAGATAAGTTCAAAGACCTGGTGACGTACTTCAACTCCCTGGTGTCCGAGGGCCTGATGGACCCCGAAAGCTTCACCCAGACCGACGACTCCGCCATCCAGAAGTTCGTGTCCGGCAAGTCGTTCGTCATCAGTGCCAACTCGCAGAACGTCATCACCTACCGCACCTCCATGGAGCAGTCCCTGGGCAAGGGCAACTTTGAGATCGGCAAGATCACGGTTCCCGGTGGTCCGGCCGGAGACATCATCGGTGGAACCCGGTTGGAGAACGGCATCATGCTGAACTCGTCGGTGAAGGACAAAGACAGCTTCGTGGCGCTCATCCAGTACATCGACTGGTTATTTTACAGCGACGCCGGCCAGGAGTTCAGCAAATGGGGCGTGGAAGGGACCACCTTCACCAAGTCCGGCGGTAAGCGCCAGCTCGCATCCGACATCAACTTCCAAGGCCTCAATCCCGCCGGTACCAAGGATCTCCGGGTGGAGTACGGATTCTCCGGCGGCAACTTCGCCTACGGAGGCGCCACGGAACTGCTGCAGTCCACGTTCAACGACGAGGAGCTGGCGTTCCAGGAAGCCATGAAGGCCAAGAAGCCGCGCCCCGTGCCCCCGCCCGTACCGTTCAACGACATTGACCGGGAGCAGGCCACCCTTGCACTCACCCCGCTCAAGGACCACGTCAAGCAGAACACCCTCAAGTTCATCACCGGGCAGCGCGCTCTCGGCGAGTTCGACGCCTACGTGAAGGAACTCGACAGCAAGGGTCAGACGAAATACGTGGAGTTGGCTAACAAGGCGTACAAAGCGTACGCGGACAAGAAGTAGCTCTTCTGATGGCTGCGAAGGAGGCACAGTATGGGACCGGCCCGCTGTTCAGGGCGGCGGGCATGGTGTACGGCGTCATGGTGGGTGGGGCTTTGCTGGTGCTGGCCAATGCGCTGGTAGTGCTCATGCCGTTGCTGGCTGGACTCGTGGGTCCTGTGGCGTTGTTGGGCTTCGTCCTGGTTGGACCGTCACTTGTGGCTTGCTGCTATGCCTTCAACCGGCTTCTCGCCGGTGAGGACACGGGGGTGTTCCACGATTTAGTGAAGTCCTATCGGGGCAATTTTGGACAGGCCTTGGTGGTCTGGCTGCCCTACGCCGCCCTCCTTGCAGTCATCGTCGCGAACCTCTCCAGCCTGCCGGGCAGCAACCCTGGAACGGTTGCTGCCCGGATCGGGCTGGTGGGGCTCGGCCTTCTGGTGAGCACGGCTGCCCTGCACGCGATGTTGTTGCTTGCCCGCTTCAATTTCCGCACCGTGGACATCTACCGCTTGTCCATCTACAGCATTGGTGCCCGGAAGCGGGTAGCGCTCGGGAACGTGGGGATCCTCTTCATTGCTGGTTTCGTGTTGATTTCCACCAGTGTCTGGCTGATGCTGTTTGCCGCTGGCCTGCTGGTCTACCTGCTGTGCATGAACTCCCGGCCGCTGCTGGCGTTCGTGGAGGAAAAGTTCACCGTTTCAGTGGCCGCCAGCGCAGCAGGTTCCGCCCCGGTGGGCTAGAGGTTTGTCCGGACCACTGCACCTTGGGCGATCACTGTGCTGACCTTCTCCAGGGCCGAGCCATCGGTCAGGGGATCCGAATCCACCACCACAACATCCGCCACGGAACCGCGAACCAGGCGACCGACGTTATCGCCTCGGCCCAGCAAACGTGCCGCATTGGTGGTGGCTGCCTGCAATGCTTCCAAGGGGGTCAGCCCGGCTTCCGCGAGCAAGCGAGCCTCTGTGCCGATCGGCGTCACGTCCGTTCCGAAGGAATCGGTGCCGGCCACAATCGTGACTCCAGCGTCCTTGGCTGCGCGCACCGCGGACTGAAGGATGGGTGTGTATTCCGTTCCGCGTGCGGCCAGGATCGGGTTGGTGGAGCGGGCCATGCTGGTGATGGCGTCCATGGTGGGTGTGAAGAAGGTGCCGCGCCGGGCCATCTCCTGAATGGTCTTTTCCGTCATGAAGACACCATGCTCGATGCTGCGCACCCCCGCTCGGACGGCGCCATCGATTCCTTCGGCGCTGTAGGCATGGCAGAGGACTCCGGCTCCCTTGGCTGCCTTGACGATCGCACCGATCTGGTCCACGTTGTAGACCAACTCGCGGGGATCCTGCTCGGGAAGGCCAGCCCGCGGGTTGGCACGGGTTTTGATGACCTCGGCGCCGCGCTTGAGGTTGATGCGGGTCAGGTACGCGAGGTCCTGCGGCTCCTTAACCCCGCCACTCAGCGTTGCCAAAGGTGCCAAATCCGGATCAGCCAGGAGGGAATCTCCCTGATCGGGTGAGATAAACAGTCCCGCCGGGGTCATCCTGGGCGAGAGGCCGGGAGCCCACGACGGCAGCGCGGCGAGAGCAATGTCCTGGTAGAAAGTGCTCGAACCGCTCCGTACGCTGGTGGCTCCGCCTTGCAGGAGAGCCCGGGCATCGGCCAGTGCGTTGGCGTGGACGTGGGCATCGACGAGGCCTGGAAGGACCCATTTACCCGAGGCGTTGAGCCTCCGGGCACGGTTCGCGACGGCGGAAACAGCCTTGCGCGTTTCGTCCCGGGTACCGACGGCCGTGACCTTGCCGCCGTCGAGCACCACCACCCCATCTGCCACAGCATCGCCGGTCTTTGGGTCTACCACTGTTCCGCCCTCAATAATGAGCGCCTGGGTGGTCAACGGACGTCCGGGGTAGTTCGGACCCGACTGCGTATTGTCCGCAAGGGCGGCTGGCGCTGATGCCAGCTGCGCGGCGATGCCGGCCACGGAGATCCCGGCCAGTGCTGCAGCTCCGGCGAGGATGCCGCGGCGAGGCAGCTCACCCTGGGGCTTGGGTGCTGAGGTGTGATCGTGAAGGCACATTGTTGGACTCCTGGGGAACGAGCTGCTGGGCCGCTACTTGAACGCGGGTGAGCATTTGGTATTCCAGAATGCCTCAGGTTTGCGGAGTGATGCAAGCGACAATTGTAAGTTACCGGGGTGATTCGCCTGCTTGGTATGCCAAGAAGGAGGATGGGCCGCGGGTGTGGGGATCCTCTCATTGCGTTCCGATCCCGGAAATTCCGACCCCAAAGTTCACTCTCACCCAAGCCCGCGGCGCATCCGGCGCACGCCGTTATACGGACAGTCTGGGGCGCCGCCCGTCGCCGTTTGTGGGCGTGTTGATGTTCTGCCACCGCTTTTCTATGTTCTGTGGGGTGTGTGGTGGTGGTTGCGTCGGGGTGTTTGGTGTGGGTCGATGTGGGGTGGGGGGATGAACCAGGGGACGCCGGTTTTCATGTCGATGCGCCATTGTTCTTTGTGGATGAGGTGGTGGTGGTGGTTGCAGAGCAGGGTGCCGTTGTCTGTTGAGGTGGTGCCGCCGTGGGACCAGTAGGTGGTGTGGTGGGCTTCGCACCAGGGTGCGGGCATGGTGCAGTCGGGGAAGGCGCAGCCTTGGTCGCGGGCGGTGATGGCTTTGCGGATGTGGGGTGGGAAGATCCGGGTGGTGCGGCCGATGTCCAGGACGCGGGAGTCGCTGCCGAGCAGGACGGGGAGGATCTCGGCGTCGCAGGCGATTTTGCGGATGGTGTTCGGGTGGATCGGTCCGGTGAAGGTCGCGGTGCCAGTCCCTGTCGCTGTTGCGTTGCCGGTCCCAGTGACTGTCCCTGTCGCGGTGCCGGTGCCGGCCCCGGTTCTGGTGCCGTGCTGGTTGTGGTGTTGGTGGTTTTGGATTTGTTGGAGGAGCTCTTGGTAGCCGATGGTGACGGTGAGTTGGGGTGGGAGGCCGCCGTTGGCGGGTAGTTTCCCGGTGCGCATGGCGAGGCTGCAGGCGCTGGTGAGGCCGTTGAGGAGTTTCTGTGGCCGGCTGCGCCGGTCCAGGTCCGGACCGGCGGGGACCGCCTGATCGGTATCGGCATCGGCATCGGTGTCGGCGTCGGTTCCGGTGGTGGTGAGGCGTGGGTTGGTGGCGACGTTCATGGCGGTGGTGAGGATTTCGTATTGTTCGTCGGTGGCGAAGATTTCGAGGTGGTGGAGTCCGTGGCGGCGTCGGCGGCGGAGGAACACGCCTTGGAGTTGGCGGAGGATTTCTTCGGTGGGTTCGGGGCCGTCGTGGTCGATGACGTCGGTCCAGCGTTTGGCCATTTTGGTGACGAAGTCCGGGTCGGTTTCGACTGCGGTGGTGGTGAGGGCGTGTTCCATCCGGGTGAGGGTGTCCTCGTCGGTGAGGTGCCGGACTGTGTCCAGGGCGGCGCTGATGATGGTCGCCGACCGGGAGGGCACCAGCCCGGTTCCGACCGCGTTGGCGAGTATTTCGCGGCGGGCCGGGATGTCCTGCCCGGCGATGCCTGTCTGGGGGAGGATGTCGGGGGCCAGGGCGAGCCGGCGCTTGGCCTCGCCGATGCCGATCCGCAACCGTGCCCGCAGGAACTGGGCCGCGTTCCGGTACCCGTCATCCAGAACGCTGGCCTTGGCGTCCGATGCCCAACGTGCTGATCCTGTTTCACCATCGGTCGCCGCAGCGGTGGCGGTTCCCGTCCTACCGAGGGAAGCTCCGCTCTGCGAAGCCGCGCTCTTCGAAGCTGCAGCGGTGTCGGTGCCTGGCTCCGGTTCCGTCCAGCCGGTCCGCCATTGCGGTGCTGCTGCCGAGGACCCCGGACCGGCCTGTAGTGCTTCGTTCCGGGTCCGTTCAACAGCCTGCGCCGCAACAACCTGCAAGTACTCCACCGACCGGGCGATCTCCTCGACCTTGCCGGCAAAATCAGCAGCCTCATAAAACCCCAAAAGAGGAACTTTGTCGACAGCGGACAGGCGTGCGGAGTCCAGAAGTGACGCGCTGTGGTTAAGAAGCGCCGCCAGGTCGGACCCGGCAGCCAAAAGGTCAGGCTCGCCAGCTGCCTTGGGATCAGGGCGCTGGGTGTCGAAAGGTTGGACTGGCTGAGCAGACTCTGAGGCATGGCCGGTCTGGGCATTCCGCTGTGCTTCAGGGTCCGGTCTTGTGCTTTGGGCCGCATCGTGGGCCAGGGCGGGGCCCGTGAGCGATGAAGCCGGAGCGGACTTGGCCTTGCTGTTGAGCAGCCCAGCACCGTGGAAGCCGCCGCTCCAGGTGACGGGCGCCGTCGAATCCTTGAACCCGGCCCTTAGCAAGTCCGGCATGCTCAAGAAACGCCGTGACCGGACAGCGGCAAGGGCAGCGACAGCAGGGGACGATTCCGCCCTCAGTGCTCTCGACTGCCCTGTTTCTTCCATAAAAACATCCTGTCAGGGGGGTCCGACATTATTAGGGCGCCCGGCTACCGGGTGATCTGCTCCCGCAAAATATCCGCATGCCCGCAATGCTGGGCGAGTTCACGGAGCATATGAAGGTACACCCAGCGGAGGGGGAGCGGGCCGCGGCGGTTCCCTAGCACAAGGTCGTCGAGGCCCAATTGGGCCGCTGCCTGCCTGGATGCCGAGCAAGCCTCGGCATAGGCGCTTCGGATGCTGGCAATGGTGTCCTTATCGTTCAGGATGAACGACTCATCCGGCGTCGCGGGGATGCCGATCTCGGCCCGGGACCTGCACGTGATGGCTTCGTCGAACCACACTTTTTCGACGAAGGTGGCGTGCTTCACCAGGCCCAGGAGTGTGGTGCGCGAGGCGACCAGCCGGCGTCGTGCTTGTTCCTCAGTAAGTCCATCGAGGCACTCGGTGAGGGCCCTGCGATGCTCGTCCAGAAACGTATCGAACTGGGTCCGGGCGTCCTGGTTGATGACATCCTCAGTGGAGGTGTGCGGGAGGGCGCTCATCCGAAAACCACCGTGCCGTCGTTGTTGATTTTCCAGCCAGGGTTATGGGCGATCTCCCAGACGATGCCGTTCGGATCTTTGACGTGGCCATGGAAGATGCCACCGAAAGCGCCCGCCTGTGCCGGCTTCACTACCGAAGCGCCCGCGGCAACCAGAGCTTCGATGGTTCGGGCAACTTCCTTCGGGCTGCCGACGTTGTGCGAAAGCGTCACTCCGCTGACACCTGCCGTAGGAGCGTTAGCGCCGAGGTCCTGGTCGAACTTTTCGGCGTCGAACAGGCCGAGCATCAGTCCCGGCGCAATCTGGAAGAAGAGGATCTCGCCGGGAACGTCCATGGTCGGATCCCAGCCGAGCCCGTCCTTGTAGAAGGCGCGCGCGGCGTCGAGATCCTTGGTGGCGAACGTGAGGAAGTGCAATCGCTGGTCCATAGGGGAAGCCTAGCGGGAGGGTACGACGTCGTCCCGGTACAGCCAATCCGCCCTGCCTGTTGAGCCCCGGTCCGGGCCGGTGGGAGGATGGAGCAGTGGAACCCCTCTTCGACTTCCTTGGCAGTTACTGGTGGCTCATTTTCCCTATCGGCGGCATGGCTGGTGGCTGGGCGAGGTCGTGGTCGAAAGCCAGCGAGGAACGGCACCGCCGCAAGGTGGAATTGCTGAAGTTGAAGAACCAGTTGGCGGTGCACGAGGAGGCCAACCAGGCCGAGGTAGTCTCGCTGATTGACGCGCATGATTCGGTGAATCACAGGTGGCTTGATTACGAGCTTGACGTCGGCAACCTCATCGACTTCCCCCTCATGACCGACGTGCGCGAGCCGCTCACCGTCGCGTTCCTGCGCGCCAAGAAAGAGGCCGACGGCTTACGGCCCGCCACCCCTGAAGAGATTTCGACGCCGGCCCGGCTGGCTGAGTACCGCGCGGCAGTGCACAGCTATGAACTCGCTTTTGATGTTGCCGAGCGGGAGGCCCGGCGCATCAAGGACGGCAACTTCAGCGGCCCCGAACGGCAACGGCTGGCGACTGCGCGGAAACTCCTGCGCATCGCGGAAGACACCGCAGCCACCCCCGCTGAACGGCAGACGGCCTACAAGCGTGCCCGCAAGGAACTCGATGGACTGATCGTCCTCCCGGAGGCTACGGTTGCTGCGCTGGAAAGCAAGATCATCAGCATGTTGGATTCCCGCAAGGACCCGGACACGGACGTTCGTTTCGCGTGAGTCCCGGGAAGAGACTCGCCGTCATCACCGGGGCTGGCCGCGGCTTGGGGAAGTCCCTGGTGGAGGAATTCTCCGACGCCGGTTGGGCGGTTGTCGCGATCACCCGGACACCCACCGGGTGGGCCGACCGACAACATGTCACCGCAGTCACCCACGATGTCCGGCACCAGCCATCCGACGAGCTGATGTCAGCCATTGGGGGCAGATCCGTTGACGTACTCATCAACAATGCTGCTCAGGGGGCTCAGCACGCCGAACTCGGTGACATTGCAGCGGAAGGCGTTCTCAACGCCGTCGACGTCAATGTCGCCGGCCAGGTGCGGTGCTGGGCGGTTCACCCGGGGAAGTTGGCCACGGAGATGGGGCAGGCTGACGCCTCCAAGGATCCACGGGTCGCGGCCCGGGAGCTGAGGGAACTGGTTGATTCCGGCGACCGCATGTCGCCGCGTTTCGTCTCCCTCGGAGCGGCCGACCTCGCTTGGTAGGGCCGCCCCCACATCAGGCTGTGCCGTCCCCACCTTCTTTGAGCCCGGATAGGCCGTTATGCAACCCACATCGACTGATTTTGGACCTTCCTGCAGCCAAAGTGGGTGGGGATGGCACGCGAACTAGCCCAGCTCCACGCCCATCACGGTCCGAACAGCCGGCCCGCCGGTGTCGTCCTCAAGGGCCCGCATCCCGAGATGCTCGGCGACCCGGCGTGAAGCCGCATTGTTCGGATGGATGATGGCCACGAGCAGACCAACCCCCACCACGTCCCGCGCGAAATCCAGGCACGCCAAGGCCGCTTCCGTCCCATATCCGCGCCCCTGAAGGTCCGAGCGGATGTGATACCCGACCTCGAGTTCGGACCGCCCGTTGACCTGTTGCCAGGTCAGTCCGCAGTCGCCAACAAAATCGCCGTCGTGCGTTTCCACGATCCACAATCCGTACCCGTGGCGCGCGTAGTTCGCCTGGTTCCATTCGATCCAGACAGCCGCTTCGTCACGGGTTTTGGGAGCGGGATAGTAGGTCATCACGTCCGGATCACCCAGCATCAAGCTCATCGCATCGAGATCAGCCCCCGTCATCTCACGGAAGCGCAGCCGGGCCGTCTGGTGGGGGAGCATGTCCGCAGCCTACCTTCAGCAGAGCAAGCCAGGAGGACAAGAGCACCCTGTCAGGCCAAATGCCGCACCTTTACCGGCGTCAGCATCTCCCGCTCAAAGCCTGCCACGCGCCTCGGCCCGTGCAGGATCAGCTCATGCGTGTGGGCATCAGCGGTGCTGGACGTTGAGACGTGCAGCTTCACCAAACCCGGCGTCACCACTCGCTGAAGGTCCAGGCCGGTAAAGGAGGTCCGGTCGGCGTGAACCACAAAATCCACGACGGCGGACGCGCCGGCTTCCAGCTCGACGCGCGAGTAGCCGATCAACTCGCGGACGGGGCGAACCACTTCGCCCACCGGATCCTCGAGGTACAGCTGCACAACTTCGGCGCCACCCCGAGAGCCGGTGTTCGTGACAGTGCAGCTGACGGTGACCGAGTCCGACGTCGACATGGTGGGCGCGCTGCACTGGTGCCGCGTCAACTCGAAAGTTGTGTAGGACAGGCCATGCCCGAAACCGAACAGCGGCGAGGGGTCCAGCGCGCTGACTCCGCTGGGGCCGGCGAGCTTGGAATGCAGGTACGTTCCGGGCTGGCCGCCGGGGGAGCGCGGCACGGATACGGGCAGTTTTCCGGACGGATTGACGACGCCGGTGAGCACGTCCCAGAGCGCCTCGCCAGCTTCTTCGCCCGGGAAGAAGCCCTGGACGATCGCGTCGGCACGCTCCACGAAGTCACCCAGGGCGTAGGGTCGCCCGCTGAGGACCACCACCACGGCGCGTGTCCCGGAGGCAGCACACGCGGTCAAGATACGGTCCAGCATGAGGTGCTGGTCGCCGGGAAGGCGGAGGTCGGCGGCGTCGTTTCCTTCGCCTGAAGTGCCCCGGCCGAACAGCCCAGCATTGTCGCCAACCACCACAACGCACGTGTCCACTGAGGATGCCACATGGCAGGCTTCGGCGATCTGCTCGTCGGTGGCGGCCTCGCAGTTTCCGGTGACCGACGTGGCCACTGACTCGAACCGTCCGGAGGCAACCCCTGCTACGGAGGGAACCGATATGCCCATCGGCACGTCGGGATGCGAGGCTCCAACATGCGCGTCAAAGGAGTAGCAGCCCAGCATTGCGAAGGGATCGTCGGCCAAGGGCCCCACAACACCCAGCGAACCCACCGGACTGAGCGGCAGCGCCGGAGCGCCGTCGAACACGCGGTTGCTCAGCAGCACCAAGGACTGAGCCGCCAACTGCCGCGCCAGTGAACGGTTCGGAGCAGGATCCAGTTCAATCTGCCCGTACGCAGCCTCAGAGAGCACGGCCGGGACGGGGGAGAAGTCCGGCGACAACAACCCAACCTCCGCCTTCTGCCTCAAGACGCGGCGCAGGGCGTCGTCCACCACGGATTCGTCCAAAGCACCCTCGCGGATGCGACGCAACAGCGGCTCGCCGAAGCAATTCACGGTAGGCAGTTCAACGTCGACGCCGGCACTCAGTGCCAGCACTGCAGCGTCACCGGAATCTGCGGCTACTCCGTGAGTGACGTCCAGGAACGCGACGCCGAAGTAGTCGGCCACCACTGTCCCGGTGAAACCCCATTCCTCACGAAGCAGCCCGGTCAGAAGGGCGCGGTTCGCGGCGGCCGGTACGCCGTCGACGTCGGTATAGGCGTGCATCACGGAGCGGGGACCGCCGTGGCGGATCGCCATTTCAAACGGCGGCAGCATGACGTCGGCGAGTTCGCGGGGGCCGATGGAGACGGGCGCGTGGTTGCGGCCGGCCTGGGAGGCTGAGTAGCCCACGAAGTGTTTGAGGGTGGCGACGATGCCGGTCGTTTCCAGGCCTTGCACATACGCGGTGGCCACCGTGCCCACCAAATACGGGTCTTCGCCGATGGTCTCTTCCACGCGCCCCCAGCGGAGATCGCGCACCACGTCCAACACGGGGGCCAGGCCCTGATGGACGCCCAAGGACCGCATGCTCGTGCCGATCAGGGTTGCCATCTCCCGCACCAGGGGCGGGTTGAAGGTGGCACCCCACGCGAGCGGAACGGGGAATGCCGTGGCCTTCCACGCCGCCAGACCGGCCAAGCATTCCTCGTGAACCTGCGCCGGGATGCCGAAGCGGGAAGCGGCCATGATCTGCTCCTGCGCGGCCGCCAGTCGGCGCGCGCCCTCGGCCGGTTCCACCGGAACTGTGCCGTACATGCGCGTGATCTGGCCGAGTCCGTCGGCGATGATGTCATCCCAGGAGCGGGTGTCTCCCGCCATCTGGCTTTGCAGCGGAGCAACGGAATCGCCGTCGGTGGAGGCGTTGACCCACACTCCCGCCAGCTGGGCGAGCTTTTCCTCCAGCGTCATTTCGCGGATGAGGTGCTCTACGACGTCCGACGCGGGAACGCGGGCAGGTGATTGCTGATCGGCGGCGCCGGTACTCACAGGCTTCTCCTTGGATATTGCAGATGATTTTTAGAAACTATCAGAAATATCTAATTACTTTCCATTGCTCAAACCCTTGACTTCATCTCTGCAATCTCCATAGCGTTGAGGCACTGAAGCGTAAGTAGCTCGTCTGGAGGGCCATGCTTACCGTGCAGGCAAATAAGAAACTTTCGGAAATGAATTCAAGGCAATCGGAGAACTATGCACACGTACCGAGTGGCAATCGTTGGCACTGGCGGCATCGCGGCAGTCCATGCGTCCAACCTGGCCCGCACCGATCACCGGGCGGAGTTGGTGGCCGCGTGCGACGTTGACGAGGCCCGCCTGCATGCCTTCGCTGATGACCATGGCATTGCCGGCCGCTACCAGAGCCTCACCGAGCTCCTGGCAGAGTCGAAACCGGACATCGTGCACCTCTGCACGCCGCCCATGATGCACATCGACCAAGCTATTGAGTGCCTCGAAGCCGGTGTCCATGTCCTGTCCGAGAAGCCGCCGGCGCTCAGCTTGGCCGACTTCGATCGACTAAACGACGCACAAACACAGAGCGGGGCCCAGTTTTCGTGCGTCTTCCAACACCGCTTCGGTGACGCCTCGGCTGCGGCCCGGGCCCTGATCGGCGGCAGCGATTTTGGCCGGCCGCTGGTGGCCCGCTGCGACACCCTCTGGTATCGCCCGGACGAGTACTTTGACCTCCCCTGGCGCGGCACCTGGCAGGCCGAAGGCGGCGGACCCACCATGGGCCACGGCATCCACCAGTTCGATCTTCTTCTCCACCTGCTCGGCCCGTGGGAGGAAGTCAACGCCATCGCCTCCCGGCAAGCCCGGGCCACATCCACCGAAGACTTCTCGGCTGCGCTGGTCCGGTTTGAGAACGGCGCCGCCGCCACTGTCATCAACTCCCTGCTCTCGCCGAGGGAAACTTCTGACATCCGCGTCGACTGCGAGTTCGCCACCATCGAACTCAGCCACCTCTACGGCTACGGCACCAAGGACTGGACCATCACCGCGGCACCCGGACACGAAGACGCAGTTTCCTCGGCGTGGAAAGAGCAGCCGTTGGAGCGGGGCAGCGGACACGCCGCCCAGTTCCTGGCGATGTATGACGCGCTCGACGCCGGATTGCCGCTCCCAGCCGACGCGGACTCTGCGCGGCAAACACTGGAGTTCGCTGCCGCGATCTACGCTTCGGCGTTTACCGGCCAACCCGTCCGGCGCGGGGACATCGTCCCCGGCCACGCTTTCTACGAGGGCATGGACGGTGAAGGCTGCGGCACCCGCGTCCTGGCCTCCACAGCCCGCGCCTGAACCCATACCTGACCGGAGATCCCCCATGACCACCACAGCCCAGACCACTCCAGCCCTGACGGACACCATCAGCTACACCGATGACGGCAGTTCCCTGACGTTCACCGTCGGGGACCAGCAGATCGCCACCTACACGTACCGTCCCGTGGACGACCAGTATGAGAGCCCCCGCCCCTTCTTCCACCCACTCACCACGTTGGAGGGGGACGAGGTCACCATTTCCAGGCCGTGGGATCACGTGTGGCACAAGGGATTGTCATGGGCGTTGCCGAACGTGGGTGACCACAACTTCTGGGGCGGAGCCACCTACACCCGCGAGACCGGTTACTCGAACCTGGACAACAACGGGGCCATGAACCACGAGGCCTTCACCAGCATCGAAGACGACCGCACCTCCATCACGGCAGCGGAATCGCTGCTGTGGACTCCCCAACCGGACGAATCCCAGGCAGCGCAGGCGTCCGTGTCCGGGCAGGCCGGCGCACCCCTCATCAGGGAGCAGCGCCGTTTTGCCATCCAACTGCTCCCAACGGGAAACGCCTGGGTTCTCCTCTTCGAAACGGAAATGAGCAACGTCTCCGGCGCCGAGATCGGCATCGGCAGCCCCACCACCGAGGGCCGCGACAACGCGGGGTATGGCGGCTTGTTCTGGCGCGGACCCCGATCCTTCACCGGCGGCGAGTTCCGGTCCGAAAATGGGACCGGTGCGGACGAATTCATGGGCACCCGCTCACCGTGGATTGCCTTCACCGGCCAGCACGATGTCACTTGCCGGAAGTCCAGCATCCTGTTCGTGGAGGACCAAACCAACCCGGGTGCATCCAACCAATGGTTCGCCCGCTCGTCCATGTTCGCCTGCCTCGGTTCGGCACCGTTCTTCAGCGAAGTGGTCCCGCTCAAGGAGGGCCAGCCGCTGACCTACCGCTACGCCGTCGTGATTGCTGACGGGGCGCTGGAAGACCAAAAGGCCGCTGCGCTTGCTGGCGCTGCCAAAGCTGCACTGGATGCCTGGGCCTGAGATGTGCACTTCGTTTCCGGGGGCCACGGCGGTTTCCGAGGTCAGTATTTACGATTGGCCCGGACTGGATGGCGCGGCCGGAGGCTCCCCGCATCTGCACACTGCGTCCACTGAGGCGTACGTGGTGCAGCAGGGTCTAGGTCGCCTGGAGACGCTGGATTCCCGCGGGTTCACCTCCACGCCGCTGGCGCCCGGGACGGTGGTCTGGTTTACGCCGGGCACGGTGCATCGCGCCGTCAACGACTCCGGCGATCTCAAGGTGCTGGTGGTGATGCAGAATGCCGGGCTGCCCGAGAATGGTGACGCAGTGATGACCTTCCCGCGCGAGCATCTGGTGGATCACGATACTTACGCGCGCGCTGCGTCACTGCCGTCGAAGAACGCCGACGGCGGTGACGCGGCTGCGGAGGCGGCCGCGCGTCGGCGTCGTGACTTGGCGTTGGAGGGTTATCTGGAGCTGAAGGCGGCAGTCCAACAAACCGGGGCTTCCGCGCTCGCCGACTTTCACGCTGCCGCAGCGCGGTTGGTGAACGGCAAAACCGGGACGTGGCGCGGGTACCTCACCGACGGCGCAGAGAGGCAGGCCAGCGTGACCGGGCAGCAGTTGCTGTCCCTCGAGGCCATGGAAAGTTTCTACATGCAGGGCGCGAGGACTACGATGGGCGAACGGAAAACCCGCAGGATCTACGGCATGTGCGGCCGGATCCAAGCGTGGGAACTTTCCGAAACTGTCATCGCCGGGACGTGATTTCCGGCCGGGAAGGTGGGGGACCATGGTTACCAAGCAGGACTCGGGACGGGCGACGATCAGTGAGATCGCCCGGGAGGCCGGAGTGTCCGTGCCCACTGTTTCCAAGGTCCTCAACGGCCATGCCCACGTCGCGGCGGCCACCCGCGCAAGGGTTGAAGAAATCATCGCCAAGCGCGACTACGCCCGACGACCCGCCAAGCGCAGCAAGAAGGCAGGGCTCATCGACCTCGTGTTCCCGGGTATGGGCTCTGAATGGGCGTGCGAGATCATCGAAGGCGTGGAGCGCGTCGCCCAGGAAGCCGGCTACGGCACCGTGGTCAGCAGCCTGTCGCTGGACGGGTCCAGGATCCGCCCGTGGCTGGCAAACCTTGCGGAGCGAAAGTCCGACGGCGTGCTGCTTGCAGTGTACGAACTGGACGCGAAGCAGATCCAGCGCATCAAGTCGCTCGGCATTCCGGTGATCCTGATCGACCCCGTGGGGCAACCGGGTCCGGATCTCATGACCGTGGGTGCGGCAAACTGGGACGGTGCGTTCTCGGCCACCGAACATTTGCTGAAGCTCGGCCACACAAGGATTGGCATGATCGGCGGCCGTGAGGATCTGCAGTGCAGCAGTGCCCGCGAGGACGGGTATCTGGCGGCGCTGCGTCGTGGCGGCGTGGACGTTGACCCATCATTGATGGTGCCGGGCGATTTCTCCACTGAGTCCGGGGCTCGGGGGACTGAGGCTTTGCTTTCCCTGGCCGAGAAGCCTACGGCGATCTTCACCGGCAACGACGCCCAGGCCCTTGGCGCCTACCGGGCCGCGCGCTCGGCCGGCCTGCGCATTCCCGAGGATCTCTCCATCATCGGCTTCGACGACATCCCCGCCGCGGAATGGATCGAACCCGGCCTCACCACCATCCGCCAGCCCGTTGTCCAGATGGCCGAAACCGCCATGCGCGCGCTCCTCCGGCACCTGGAGGGCGACGAGGAATTGCCGCAGCGGATCGAGCTTGGCACGGAGCTGGTAGTGAGGGGCTCGACGGCGGCGCCGGTCGCCTAGGGCCCAAACCGCTATTGCCGGTCAGATCGTGGTTCTTAGCCCCGGCCCATGCTCGTCGACGGGTCGCCGCCGCCCTCAGAGGGGTCTGCGCGGAGGTCGTCGGGGTCGCTGCTGGGCAGTCCTGCAGGGCCTGCCACGTCGCCTCCGGCTTCCGGGGTGTTCCCGTCCTCCTGCTGAGCTCCGGCGTCGTCCCGCTGGTCGCTGAAGTCCCGTCCGCCGTCGGGCGCTCCGTCCGCGCGATGGCGAGCCGCTCCACCGTTGCCGCTTGGCACCTCCGAGTCCATGGCGTTGGACCCTTCGCTGATGGACGAGTGGACCTGGATGTCGTCGTCCTTCTTACCGGGCTCCGGGACTTGTTGGTCATTCACTGGCTTGGATGTGCCAGCGAGGTCTTCCATCGCGTTTTCAGTGGCCTTGCGGATGCTGTCTTCGACGCCCATGAGATGACTCCTTTGCTTGAACGGCCCGTATACCAGGCCAGCTTGCATAGTAAGCCTACTTACTTATTTGGTGATGTGAAACCCGTTCAGGGCTTGACAAATTGCCTCTTCCGGGTTGCGTAACCGCAGGTCAAATCCTTTCGCGCCCAACTTTGTACCGCTGATCGTTGGGCGATAAGGTATTGCCAGACCGTTTTGCAGAGGGCGGCAATTTACGCTCCTTTGCTGTCTGCTGGGGACGCATTTCAGTCAGTAGGAACGCTTTCATATGGTTAACCCCCGCCCCGAGCAGGAAGCTCTGCAAAACGGATATTTTCTGGATCTGGTTCTGGGCAGCGAAGATGTCGAGGCCTTCCTCACGGATCTCGCAGCCTTCTCGGCAGAGAGTCTCTCGCATTCCGATGGTCCCGTTTTTTGCGGCATCACGGTCCTGCGCAGGAAGAAGTCAGCCACTGCGGCCAGCAGTGATGACCGCGCCCGTGTCATGGATGAACTTCAAAATGACTTTGAGGGCCCCTGTCTCACCGCCATGGACAAGTTGACGCCTGTCCTGGTCCCGGATCTCCTCTGTGAGCACCGCTGGCCGGAATATGTCCAGGCTGCGTCAAATCAAGGACTGCGGTCCGTTCTTAGCGTTCCGCTGTTGGTGGAGGGCGACACCCGGGCCGCCCTGAACCTGTACTCCGAGCGGACCAACGCTTTCAGCGAGTCCGATATTGAACATGCCGAGGTCTTCGCGTCGCATGCTGCCAAATCCCTGCGCCTGGCCTTGAAGATCGCACAACTCAGCGACGCCCGGAACGATCTCGCGGCCGCCATGGAGTCCCGAACGGTCATCGACCTGGCTGTCGGCGCGATCATGGCGCAGAACAAATGCAGCCAGGAAGAGGCCTTCACCATCCTTCGCACGGCTTCGAGCAACCGCAACATCAAGCTGCGGCACCTGGCCAAATCGATCATCGCGGCTGTGTCGTCCGGGAAGATTACGACGCATTTCGAAGAGTAGCTACCGCCTGAGTGCGCCTTCCCACACCATCTTCACGGCGTTCCGCACGCGTTCCTTCGTTTCAGCGATGGACGCGGCATCGGACCCCGGCGGGCGCACCACGAACTGGTAGTAGTACAGCCCGTTGATGAGGTCGATCATCGCCTCAACATCCACGTCCTGTGCCAGCTCGCCGGCGGAGATTCCGCGGCGAATTTCCGCAGCGATGGGTTCACGCCGGCGTGACACATGCCGGTTCCAGGACAGCGCGCGGAGTTCATCGTTCTCCAAGCCCATGGCCACGCGCTTCTTCACCAGCGCGCCCACGCGGCCCTCGACGTCGATCGCTGCTTCTTCGTACGAGGCGAGGATCGTTTCCAGCGTGGTGTCCTTTCGCCGGAAGCCGATGCTGGACCGGACGCTGTCCAGGGCGGCGGCGATCAGTTCCTCGCGGCTGCTCCAGCGCCGGTACAGTGCCGCCCGGCTCACGCCTGAGCGCTCGGTAATCGCCGAGACTGTCACGTCACGAGTGTCCCGTTCCAGCAACAGCTCCACCGTGGCGGACAGGACCGTGGACTCCAATGCGGTGTCGCGCGGCCTGCCGGGC
The DNA here is from genome assembly GCF_040546855.1 of Paenarthrobacter sp. 4246. NCBI lineage: Bacteria > Bacillati > Actinomycetota > Actinomycetes > Micrococcales > Micrococcaceae > Paenarthrobacter > Paenarthrobacter sp. 4246. Next base: position 295,768 of record NZ_JBEPOP010000002.1, on the reverse strand, counting down.
CGCCGCTCAACGACGGCCGCGACAGCCCCGGAATCAGGCATCCTCAACCACCAGGCGCTCACGGAGCTGTGCGATGGTGGCGTCGGAAAGCCCGGCCCGCCGGACAGGCTCCAGCACACTTCCATGCCGTTCAATCAGCAGAGTCTGCATCGCCTCCATCGACTCCGCGTGGGCGCCCATCATGGCGCCCATGCCCTTGATGGCTTCCTCGTCCAGGACCCGGTCCGGCATGAGCCCACCCATGATCGCCCGGAGTCGGGGGAACAGCTGCGGCAGGCGGGTGGCCGTCACGGCGTAGTCGGCGGAGATGGTTTCCGGAGTAGCGCCCAAGGCTGACAGTACGACGGCGGCGAACACTCCCGTACGATCCTTGCCGGCCGCGCAATGGAAGACGGTGGCGCCGTCGGCCATGGCGACCAGGGTCACGCCGAGGGCGAGCTGCCGGGCCTGGGTCTCGAGCAGGTTGGCGTACCAAGCGCCCACATGTGCAGGAGTAGTGGCAGCGGTCATCATGTCGTGACTGATGTCCTCCGGCGATGAAACCGACGCCGTCAACGCAAGGTGGTGGTAGCTCACGCCCGGTACAGTCAGCGGGCCCCGCCCGGTAAAGAGTGCCTCCTCCGGTGAGCGAAGATCGATCACCGACGTGACGCCGTCGTCGACCATTTGCTGGGCGAAAGCCGCCGGCATCACTGACACATCATCGCTGCGCAGCAGCACGCCGGGACGGGTGATACCGCCGGAAACGGGCAGGCCGCCAAGGTCGCGCAGGTTGACGGGAGAGAGATCCAAAGTTTCCACAAGATTGTCCTAGCTGAGCTTGGCGCGGATGAAGGCGCTGACCCGGTCGATGATGGTGACCAGCACGACGATGCTGATGATGATGGCGCAAAGGTGTCCGTAATCGTACATGCGCATGGCGGTAGTCAGCTCCAATCCGATGCCGCCTGCACCCACCAAGCCTAGGATGGTGGCGCCGCGGACGTTGCCTTCGAAGAGGAGCAGCGTGTAGCTCACCAGCAGGGGCGCAGCTTGGGGCAGGACGGCGTAGCTGATGATCTGGCGCTTGTTGGCGCCCACGGCGGTCAGTGCTTCCACCGGCCCTGGTTGCACGGATTCCATGGCTTCGGCGTACACCTTGCCGATGGATCCTACCGAGCCCAGCACGATCGCGAGGATGCCCGCGAACGGGCCCAACCCAACAGCCGAGACGAACATCAGCGCGAAGATGAGCTCCGGGACGGATCGCAGCACGTTCAGCACAGCCCGGCAGGAGGCGTAGACCCAGCGCGGGGCGATGTTGCTGGCCGCGCCGAAGCTCAACAGCAGCGATGCAAGGGCACCGAGGACTGTGCCCACCAAAGCCATCTGCAGGGTCTCGACGAGAAGCTTGATGATGATGCCGAACTTGTCGAATGTCGGCGGGAAGAGGCGGCCTAGGAAGTTGCCCATGTTGGGGATGCCGCTGAGGAGTTTATCGGGGTTGAACCCGGCGCCCATTCCGGCCCAGACCAGCACGACGGCGACGATCACCCAGAGCGCGGCTCCGCGCGGTGTGGGGAGACCGAAGGGACGGGACAGGCGGAGCCGGTCGGCCTCGGGGAGGCTGGTATTGATGGTCTTGGATGCATCTGCGGGGGCTTCAGTTTTCGAGGAGCTCAGTGTCTGTTCCATAAATCTGGTGCACCTCCTTTTCGGTGATGGTGGTGGCGGGACCGGCGAAGACGAGCTCGCCCGAGTGCAGGCCAAGGACGCGGTCTGCGTAGCGGCGGGCGAGGCCCACGACGTGCAGGCTGACGATCACGGGGATCTGCTCCTCGCGGGCGATGTCGCGGAGCAGCCCAAGGATGGTGCCGGCGAGCCGCGGGTCCAGGGAAGCGACCGGTTCGTCGGCGAGGATCAGGCGCGGCTGTTGCATCAAGGCGCGGGCAATCGCGACGCGCTGCTGCTCACCGCCGCTCAGGCTCCGGCACGGCTGCTTGGCCTTGTGCGCCAGGCCCACGCGGTCCAACAGTTCCAACGCCATGGTCCGCTGCGCCCTGTTGAACGTGCCCAGCATGTTCAACGGCCCTGCCGAGTGCAGTCCGCCGGTCAGCACGTTGGTGAGGGCGGTCAGCCGCGGTACCAGATTGAAGTGCTGGAAGACATATCCGACGTCGGATCGCAGCTCCCGCAGGCCGGTGGCATTCAGTTGGGCTACTGAGCGGCCGGCTACTTCCAGCGCGTCAGCAGTGAAGGGTGCGATGCCAGTGAGGGTTTTCATGAGCGTCGATTTGCCAGAGCCGGAGTGACCCAGCAGCGCTACGACTTCGCCGGGATAGACGTCCAGATCGATGCCTGCCAGCGCTACCTGCTCGCCGTACTGGACCCGTAAGCGACGTGCGCGGACGGTGGGTGTCCCGGCGGGGGCGAGTTCCGCCGTCGTGCTTTCTGTTGGTGACATGAGGCTCATCGGAGGTCCTGAAGGTCCACGCCGATGGACTCGGCCACGTCTACGAGGGGTGCGTACGTGCTGAACTCCGGGTCTTTGGCGGGCTCGCCGGTGATGCCGAAGGTCTTGGACACCTTCTCGTTGCCGACCATCAGCGCAGGGAGCTTGGCTTTGAGGGCTTCTCGGGCCTCGTTGTCCAGGTCCTTGCGCACCACGATGGAGATGCCGACCGGGATGGGATCGGACTTGGCAATGATGGTGGTCTCTTCCTCCTTGATGAGGCCCTTTTGGACGAAGGTGGGGTAGAGCTGGCGGGCGGTGCAGGCGACGTCCACGTTGCCGTTGGCCAGTGCCAGGATTGCCGAGTCGTGGGAGCCGGCGAACGTGCTCTTGTAGTCGGTCCCGTCCGTGAGGCCGGCCTTGGCCAGGAGTGATTTGGGCATGAAGTAGCCGGTGGTTGAGCCGGGGTCGATGAAGGCAACCTGCTTGCCCTTCACCTCGGCCGCGGACTGGATGCCGCTGTCCTTCCGGGCCAGGCAGAAGCTGGCAGGTTCGGTGCTGGCGGGCCAGACCAGGAGCGGATCCACGCTGTCGGTCTTGTAGGCGAGAGCTGCGGAGAACTGGCTGAGGACTGCGACGTCAACGGATCCGTTGCGGACGGCTTCGACGACGCCGAGGTAGTCGGCCGGCTGGAGGTTGGTGACCGTGCGACCGGACGCATCGCCAACCATGGTGGCGAGGTCGGCCATGATGGCTTGCTCGTCGGGATCGTCGGTCCCTGGGGGAGTGGCGAAGACAATCTCGGTCTTGCTCTTGTTGTCTCCGGCCGCGTTGGCGTCTCCGGAACAGCCAGCGAGGGCGCCGATGGCCAACAGGCCGATGAACGAAGTTGCGATGATGCCTGCACGAGCGTGCATGGTGGTGCCTTCCGTCATGTGTTGGGGTGACGGAATTACGAAACCAGCAGTATCTGAATCGGAATTACGAGACTGCCGTACTTGAAATGGCGGGGAGGTTAACTGTTTGCGCTCTCCTTGAAAGTCCGCCCTGTGGCCCCGTTTCGTGACCCGAGGCAACCATGGAGCAGACTTAGGCGGGTGACCGTCAACAAACCCCGCCCCGGCCTCGCGATCGCTGCGCTGAGTCTCGGGACGGCGCTGAATCCGCTGAACTCGTCCATGATCGCCGTCGCACTGGTGGTCTTGAGGGAACATTTCGAGCTCGACGTCGCCACGGTCACCTGGGTGATCACCTCGTTCTACCTCGCGTCCGCCGCAGGTCAGCCGCTCATGGGCCGGCTCGCCGACCGCTTCGGCCCGCGCCGCCTGTTCATGTTCGGCATGGCGTTGGTGGCGGTCACCTGCGCCATCGCACCGTTCCTCCCCAACTTCGCGCTGGTCTGCGTTGCCCGCGCACTCATGGCTGTGGGGACCGCGACGGCGTACCCGTCCGCCGTCGTGATGGTCACCGAACTGAGCCGGCTGGCTAACCTGCCGTCCACGCGGCCGTTGGGCCGCATCCAGATGGCGAACACCTCGGCCGCTGCCGTCGGACCAGTAGTGGGTGGGCTGTTGGTGAGCCTGGTGGGATGGCAGGCGTTGTTCGCGATCAACGTGCCCATCGCCTTGCTGGCCATGATCGTGGTCTACAAAGTGGCACCCGTTGATTCCGGGCGTGAAACCGGCAAGCTCGGCCAACTGATCCGCGATTCCGACATCCCCGGCATCCTCGCGTTCGTCACCTCCCTGATGCTCGCCATGATGGCCCTGCTCAACGTCATGCCGGGATACCGCTGGTACCTGCTGGGCGCCGCCACCGTGATCGGCGCACTCTTCGCCTGGCGTGAGCTGCGCTTCCAGCCGCCCTTCCTGGACCTTCGCCTGCTCGGCCGAAACCGGCCCCTGCTGCTGGTCTACCTGCTTTTCGTCGTGTTCAGCGGGGTCTACTACTTTGCGTTCTTCGGCCTGCCGCAACTGCTGCAGGAAGCTGGACAGTACGACGCCGGTGTGGTCGGCCTGCTCATGCTGCCCCTAGCTGCGTTGTCGGTGGTGGTGACGCCACTGACGGTGAGGTTCATCGAGCGGTTCGGCGTACGTTCCGTCCTGATCGCCGGAGTCCTGATTCTGACGGTTGCTGCGGGAACGCTCGGCTTCCTGACCATGACGCTGTGGGCTCCGCTGGTGTTCGTGCTGACTGCGTTGATGGGCGTTCCCTATGGCGTGGTGAGCACTGCCTCCAACCAGGGCCTGTACGTGTCAGCCCGTCCCGAAGAAAGGGGAGTGGCCGCCGGAATCTTCCAGACCTGCCGCTACCTCGGAGCCATCACGGCCACCGTGTTGATCGGTGTCCTCTACGGCCCGGGCGTGAACCAGGCGAACTGGGGAATCATGGTCCTGGTGATGTTGGGTCTGAGCGCCGTGGTGCTGGTGCTGGCTGTCATGTGGCGAAAACCCGCTGTTTAGGGATTCAGCGGAATCAGCAGCGCCGCCGCGCCCGCGATGGACAGGGCGGCGCGCAGGTGGTTGGCCGGAACCCAGCCCCGCAGGAACTGGCTCCAATCCTGGCTGGAACCTTGGGCCAAGCGGTTGTTCAGCGGCACATTGATCGCCATGGTGGAGAGGAATCCAGCCAGGCAGGCCGCGGCGCCTGCCACCCGGAGCGGAGGCTGGCTTCCGGGATCGACGACGGCGGCGACCACCACGCCGGCGGAGGCGGCGGCCGAGCCGAAGAACAGGATCATGAATGGCGGGGTTACTGCCCTCCGGTTGATGGAGTTCATGGTGGGGGCCGCTTCACTCGCTGGCCGGTGGCGAAGGGCCGGCATCACGAGGGTGGAGAAAGCGAAGTAGAAGCCGCCCACCAGGGCCGAACCCGTTCCGGCTGCTACGGGAAGCCAGGTGCTAAAAGTTGTCATGCCTCAAGCCTGCCTTCCCCGGCGTGGACGATGAATGGTCAAGGATCCACTTTTCATACGTTTGCGTCTAGGCTGACCGCATGGACCCACTGTCGCAATTCCTCACCGGTCCTCGGGCCCAGGCGGCATTTGCCCTCCGCGTGGTGATGGATCCGCCCTTCGCCATTGACGTCCAGGACCAGGCCGCCCTGACAGTGATCGTGGTGGTGCGCGGAGAAGCGTGGATCACTGCTGACAGCGCTGAACCTCAACTCCTCCGGCAGGGTCAGGCGGCGACAGTCCGAGGGCCGGAACCCTATATCGTGGCTGATGCTCCCGGCAGGGAACCCACGGTAGTCATCGATGCAGAGCAGTCCTGCCGCACCCCCAGCGGCGAAAAGTTGGAGCTCACGTTTTCCCGAGGAGTGCTGACGTGGGGCAACAGTGCCGTTGGCGAAACAGTCCTGCTGATCGGCACGTACCAATCGCCGGCGGCCGTGGGCCAGTTGGTCACGTCAGTGCTGCCCAGGGTGGCGGTCTTTGGGGAAGAAGCCCTCGACGGCGGTCTGTTGGGAATGTTGGAACGCGAACTCACCCATCAACGGCCGGGGCAGGAAAGTGCGCTGGACCGGCTGCTGGATCTCCTCCTGCTGAACCTTGTGCGTGCCTGCGTGGACCGGGGAGACGCGCCCCATGGAACGTGGGCAAAGGCGTCCCGCGAACCAGTGGTTGCGCAGGCTCTCGAACTGCTTCACCAAGAGCCGGCGGCGCCGTGGACCGTAGCCGGGTTGGCGCTTAGGTGCCACGTCTCCAGGGCCAGCATGGCCGCCCGCTTCCGTGCCGCCGTCGGGCAGTCACCCATGGCGTACCTCAGTGCCTGGCGGCTGGCGCTGGCTGCCGACAGGTTGGCCTCCGGCAATGCCACTACTGCAGTCATCGCGGAAGAGGTTGGCTACAGTAATGCGTTCACGTTCAGTGCCGCGTTTTCGCGTGAATATGGCGTCAGCCCGAGTGGATACCGGCGGTCCGCGCAGGCGGCAAACGGCAGAACGGAAGACGCAGCTAAATCATCCGCAGGAACCGGCGCCGGTGAGCGTCGCGAAATGTAGCATCTGAAGGAGACGGCCAATAACCGTGCACTTCGGAGAAAGCGGAACACCATGTCACCCAGTCCCGATGGAATTGCCACCACCGTTAGCAAAACGTTCAGCCGCACCACCCAGGTGTCCACCACCGTCAACGCCAGCCCGGCCACCGTGTGGACGTTGCTGACCACGGCGTCGGATTATCCGCGGTGGAACTCCACCATCGTTTCGGTGGACGGCGACATTAAGCCCGGATCCACCATCCAGCTGGTCTCCACGCTGGATCCCAACCGCACGTTCAAGCTCAAGGTCAAGGAGTTCGAGCCCACCAGCCGGCTGGCCTGGGGTGACGCGATGGGAACCCGCGTGTACACGCTCACGGAAACCAACGGCGGCGGAACCCTGTTCGAGATGAACGAGCGCATCGGCGGGCCGATATTTCCGCTGTTCGCCAGCAAGATCCCGTCGTTCGACGCCAGCTTTGAACAGTTCGCCGCCGACCTGAAAGCTGCCGCCGAGAACACAGACTGACGTCAGAGGCGGGCCCCCTTGACTAAATAACTGAGTGAACTCATAATTGAGTTAAGTCAGTTAATTAGTCATCGGAGAACCCCCGTGAAAGCCTTCGTCCTCAACCAGTACAAGGAACCCCTGCAACAGATTGACGTCCCGGAGCCGGTGCTCGGTGACCACGATGTGCTGGTTGAGGTTCACGCGGCCGGCCTGAACCAGCTGGACGAGAAGATCAGGCAGGGGGAGTTCAAGCAGATCCTCCCGTACAAACTGCCGCAGGTTCTTGGCCATGACGTTGCCGGTGTGGTCCTGCAGGTGGGGCCCCAGGTGCGGTCCTTCTCGCCCGGCGACGAGGTATTCGCGCGCCCCGGCAAGGACAGCATTGGCACCTTCGCGGAGCGTATCGCCGTGGCCGAGGAAGACCTGGCCATCAAACCGGCCACCGTCAGCATGGAGGAAGCGGGCTCACTTCCGCTGGTGGCTTTGACGGCGTGGCAGGCGCTGGTGGAGCGCGGGAACGTTGGCCCCGGCCACAAGGTCTTCATCCATGCCGGTGCCGGGGGAGTGGGCTCCATCGCCATCCAGCTGGCCAAGCACTTGGGCGCAACGGTAGCTACCACGGTCAGCGCCGGGAACAAGGACTTTGCCCGCGAGCTCGGTGCTGATGTGGTGATTGACTACCGCACCGAGGACTTCGTGGAGATCCTTCACGACTACGACCTCGTCCTGGACAGCCTTGGCGGCGAGAACCTGGAGCGGTCCTTGACGGTCTTGAAGAAGGGTGGCAAGGCTATCGGCATCGCGGGTCCGCCGGATGCCGGCTTCGCCCGCCAGCTGGGTGGAAACCCTGTACTGCTGGGTGTGACAACCCTGCTGAGCTCGGGTATTCGCCGCAAGGCCCGCCGCCTTGGCGTCACCTACGAGTTCCTTTTCATGCGCGCCGATGGTGGCCAGCTGAAGGAAATTGCTGCGCTTATCGACGCCGGCCACATCAAGCCTGTGCTGGGACGCGTGGTGCCGTTCGATCAGACAGCCGATGTCCTTGCTTCCCTGGAAAAGGGCGGCGTCCGCGGCAAGACCGTCGTCAGCCATGTCTAAACCAACACCCCGACAGGACAACCATCATGAGCAATGAACAACAGCCGTATGTGCAGGTGCCGGCGAAGACGGTGACGGCCAACGGCGTCACGTATGCGTACCGGGAGATGGGTCCCAAGGGCGGGGTTCCGGTGGTCTTCCTGATTCACCTCGCCGGGACCATGGACAACTGGGATCCACGCATCATCGATCCCATCGCCGCCGAGCACCATGTGATCACCTTCAGCAACCGCGGCGTGGGCGCCTCCACGGGCAGCGTTCCGGACAGCATTGAAAGCATGGCCGAGGACGCCGCTGCCTTCATTCAAGCCCTCGCCTATCCTCAGGTGGATCTCTTCGGTTTCTCCCTTGGCGGCATGATCGCCCAGGCGCTGGTCCTCAAGCACCCGGGGCTTGTTCGCAAGATGGTGCTCGCCGGCACGGGCCCTGCCGGTGGGGAAGGCATCCAGAACATCATCGGAATCACCTACTACGACGTTCTTCGGGGCACCCTCACCCGGCAGGACCCCAAAGAGTTCCTGTTCTTCAAAAGGAACGCCGCCGGTAAGCCCGCCGCCCGGGCCTTCATTAATCGACTCAAGGAACGCACCACCAACCGCGAGGCACCCTTCAAGCTCCGCGCATTCCAGACACAACTGAAAGCCATCCGCAGGTGGGGACTGTTGCCGTCGGCCGATCTTGGTGTCATCACCCAACCGACGCTGATCGCCAACGGTGACAACGACCGCATGGTGCCATCCGTCCTCTCGAGTGACATGCACCGCCGGATTCCGGGCAGCGAACTGGTGATCTACCCCGACTCCGGGCACGGTGGCATCTTCCAGTTCCACGACAAGTTTGTCCCTGTAGCCCTCGAGTTCCTGGACCGCTGATACGGTAGCTCCATGCAACCTGCGCCCCACACCCTCGGCCGACGTGAGCGGAATAAGCAGGAGAAGCTTGAGCGCATCACCGCGGCAGCCCGTGAGCTTTTCACCCAGTATGGGGTGGATGAGGTCACCACCCAGCAAGTAGCTGAAAAGGCCGACGTCGGCTCGGGAACCTTGTTCCTGTACGCCAAGACCAAGGCGGAGCTGCTTTTGCTGGTGCACAACGTCAAATACGCCCAAGCGCTGACCAATGGGGTGGACGCAGCGGCCGCTGAAACGGCTGTGCTGGAGGCTGTGATGGCCATCATCCGGCCCATCATCGAGTGCAACCGCGTCCAGATCGAGAACGGCCGTACCTACCTGAAGGAAATCGTCTTCGGGGATCCCGCCGAGCCGCACCACGCAGAGGCGCTGTCGCTGACCATGCGCACGGAAGAAGCCATTGCCGACGTCCTGGGCCGCGACGAGCAACTGCTTGCCCGCGACCCCGCCAAGCTGGCACGGATCATCTCCGCGATCATGTTCATCAGCATGACGTCCTCGGCCACCAAAGAACTGACAGACGCCCAGGTTGGCGACGAGATCCGGGATCAGATCAGCGTGCTCCTGGGCGCCTGACTTCTTAGCTGGGCTTAGCGGTTGAGGAAAGCCTCGTGCTGGCGGTGGGCTTCGGTCACCTGCTCGCGGATCTTCTCCACATCCTTGGCCTTGTTCCGATACTTCAGCGGCATCTGAACGATCTGCGCCTCTTCCGCCGTCAGCGCGCGGTAGATGCGTTCACGCTCGTTCGCATCCGCGGTGTAGTCGAGGTCCAGGTAATCCACGGCATGGCGGCGGGCGTTGTTGATGGCCGTCTGGGCCTTGCCCGCCGGGCTGATCAGTGAGAGCACCACGGTGACGATCAGGACGCCGATGATCACACTCAGCGACAGGCCAGTGGTGATCTCGATGACGTTGACGTGCTCGCCGTCGTTGATGAACGGCAGGTTGTTCTCGTGCAGGGCGTGCAGGATCAGCTTGACGCCGATGAACGCGAGGATGGCTGCCAGGCCGTAGGAGAGGTAGATGAGGCGGTCCAGCAGGCCGTCGATCAGGAAGTACAGCTGGCGCAGGCCCATAAGGGAGAACGCCGTAGCGGTGAAGACGATGAAGACGTTCTGCGTGAGGCCGAAGATCGCCGGGATGGAGTCGAGCGCGAACAGGATGTCCGTTCCGCCGATGGCGACCATAACCAGGAGCATGGGAGTCAGGGCACGCTTGCCGTTGACGGTAGTGAAGAGCTTGTCGCCGTCGTATTTATCCGTGGTGTGGAAGAGCTTCTTGGCGAGCCGGATGATGAAGTTGTTGGCTTGGCCGTCACCGTGGTCGCCGGGCTTGAGCAGGTTGCCTGCCGTGAGCAGCAGGATGAGGCCGAAGATGTAGAAGACCCACGCGAACGAGTTGATCAGCGCGGCGCCCAGGAAAATGAAGCCGGTGCGGGCGATCAGCGAGAAAACGATGCCGAAGAGCAGGACCTTCTGCTGGTCCTCACGCGGCACCCGGAAGCTCGCCATGATGATGAGGAACACGAACAGGTTGTCGACCGAGAGGGCCTTCTCCGTGATGTAGCCGGCGAAGTACTCGGACCCCATTTGGCCGCCGCCGAAGATCAGCACCAGGACGCCGAAGAGCACAGCCAGGCCCACGTAAATGGAAGACCAGATGGCCGCTTCCTTGAGGGAGGGGACGTGTGCCTTACGGATATGGAAGAAGTAGTCGAAGGCCAAGAGCGCCAAAATGACGACGATGGTGATGCCCCAGATGAGGGGAGAGACGGTCATATGATCCTGCTTTCGTGAGGCGCGCGAGTGGTGTTGCTCACCGAGGGTCAAACTCTTGGAATCAAATTTACCGGGAGTGGTGGGGCGGGCGCTAACTAGACCGTCATGGGAAAGTACTTGACAATATGGAAAGTACTTTCCTAGGTTGGGGTCATTGATCCGCACAACTTTGGGGGAACCATGAACGAGACCACCGGAAATATGTCAGCAGCCGAGGCCCGCGAACTCCTTGCGAGAGCTGACTCAGTGGGTGCCGCCTCGATCAACGCAGCAGCCTGGCCCGTCGCCGTCCTGTTCACCAGCCTCGCCATCATGGGTTCACTGCTCATGATCGGGATGCACATCGTCGCCCATACCGGTTACGGCGCTGCGTTGCTGGCGTGTTCTGTCGGCGCCTGGGGTGCGATCTCCGCATGCATTTGGCCCATGTTCCAACGGTCCACCAAGGCCGGATTCACCAAAAGGTTCCTCACATCGCTGATCGGGTATTTCGCGCTGTACGTCGTAGCCCTGGTGGTTGGTGCCTACTTCTTCCGCGACGGAAACCTGTGGTTCTACATCCCGGCCGCTGTCGCGCTGGCCGGCATTGGCCTCGCCGCCGCCTTCCGTGAGCTGCGCGCATGAGCACTCCGGCGGAACACCCGCGCCACCAGCTCAACGAGGTAGTGCACTCGCCGGTTCGTTTCTCCATCATGGCTGCGCTGGCAAAGGCGGAGTCGTTGGACTTCAAGGACCTGCGCGATGCCATCCAAGTCAGCGACTCTGTCCTCAGCAAGCAACTGGCCATCCTGGAGAAGGCAGAGTTTGTGAAGATCAAGAAGAGCTTCGCCGGGAAGTTTCCGAGGACCTCTGCCAGCCTGACGAACGCTGGGCGGGGCGTGTGGGCAGCGCACCTGCAGACGCTGCGGGATATTGCGGGCGGCTGACCCGCCGCGGCGGTTCCCGTGCGAGAGCGCACGACGGCGACCGCGTTCGGCTTCGCGCCTAGGCGCCTGAGACCAACTCCCATTGTTCGTCGTTGTGTGGCCGGTGCCAATGCTGCCGCGGAAGCTCAGATTCCCTTGCGACATCCGTCAGCCAGATGGTGCTCCCGGGATCCCATCCTGCGATGACACTTGCGGTGTGTTCGCTCACCCTGATTGCACGGCCGGCAAGGCTAAGGTAGCCGGCGACAGTCAGGTGTACGGCATCCCACTCCGTGGCAGCTTGCTCCCAGTCGGGGATGACCCAGCGGCCATGGCGACCCGTGGTCCGGAACCAATCGTGCCGGCGGGACGCTGAGACCTCCAATGGGAAGGCGCGGCAGAGTTTGGTCCAGTCCTCTTCTGTGCGAATCTCCAGAATCCGGTCTGTCCCGCTGACGGGGATGGTGGTGGCTTCCGCCCAACCGAGGGAATCCTCCACAAGGCTGAGCCCCTCGGGGATTCGCGCCACTGTCTGGATCAGCCCGTGGGGGATCGACCACCACTCGCCACTGAAATTGGCGTGAGGATCTTGCGGTCGTTCCTTGGCCGCACGAATTTCCATGCCGCGTTCCTTCCGTGCCCACTCGGCCAACGTGTGCTGCGGGTTCCGGGGGAGCGGCGTGGGGTCGTTCGCTGAGCCCCAGTCGATGGCCCACTGCGCGGGTTGTGCCTTCTGGTCCCAGGACGCGGTTGCGGGTGATCCGACCACGCTGCGCGCGACGTGCGCCAAAGGTTCTGTGATCGCGTCGGTGGCGGCGAGGACGTCTTCGCCGTCGGGCTCCTGCCAGTATCTGGCGGTGTCAACGGAGCGCTGCAAAGCTCTCTGAACCAGCGCGTTAGTGATGCCCTTGAGATCCAAGGACGTGATCAATGCTGCGAGCTCATTCACGGTCGGCTCAGGCGGGGGAGGTGGTGTCTCGCCGGAGGAAACCATGGTCAACATCCTTCGTGATTTGCCAGCGCCAGAATCCAGGTTGTATCCGAGGTGGAATGCCGCGATCCGGATGTCCTGGTCCAGTTCCATCGCGAGTTCAAGACACAGGCGCCGCCCACGCGGTCCGCTTAGCAATTGCTCGACGTCTGGCTCCATGTCCCTCATCTTTGCAGCTGTAAACCCTGGCACGCTGAATCACGACGCCGGAACCCGCCTTGACTGCCTGCAGGCTGCCTGGCGCTTGAGCATGCTTTCAATGGTTTTACTGTGTGTCCAAGCCCCAGATTGCGAGACTGCCGCCGGGGCAAGAAACCAAGAGCAATCCCTCAGGACCATTGATGGTCCAGGCTTCGTACCGTCCGTGTGCCGAGACCTCAATGGCGCTACCGTCGGCGAAGTCGACATGTAGGCTTCCGCGGTCGTCAGCGAACCCCGCCGTGACTGAGGAACGTGCGATCGAGAGTGCAGGCCCCAGCTGGGAAGGTTCTCCGGCGGGATTAAGGCGGTGACTTAGGCCGGAAGCTGACTTGTAAATGAAATTATTCTCGACCCTGAGGACAATGCCGCCCTGCGTGTGAATGCTGAAGGCATAGTCGACCATACAACGGACAACGTCGTCCGGTCCGGATGTCGTTGGCCATGTCCAAAGCACATGTGAAGGTTTCACTGGCTCGCCGCTCCTGGTCGCATCCACTTCTGAATCTCCGGCCCGGCTGCATCCATGAAGCTCATGACCACCTGCCTGGCGTCGGGTTCCCCACCCCACCCGTCGTACGCATCATATGCGTCATCAAGTTCAACCAACTCTTGAGCGATGGCGTGGCCTTGGTGACCGACAACCCGGTGTGCCCATGACGCGAGTTCCCGAACGGGCAGGGTTCCCTCGATGGCTTGGCTGGCGTAATGGTAAGCCGCCACAAGCTGGGCATCGTCCTTGGTCATGTCACCCGTCGCCACGCCAAGCTCCTTGAGAGCATCGTCGACGAGGACCCCAAGCTCGAACACGTTGATGTGAAGCGAAGCGCCGGCAAGCTCGCGAAGTGCCTGGCCGTCGTGCTCTTCGACCAGCGCATTCGTCGCAGCCGAGATGGCTGCTGCTGTCGCATCCTGCCGGATAGTCCACGAAGCTCGTGCGGCAATCAGGGCGAGAGTAGCCGAGCCCAACACCTAGAGCATCTTCCGCAAACGCATGCCACTACTCAAACCAGACAGGCGCGGCTTTGCGTACAGCCACACCACAACCCCGAACAGCGGCACCACAAAGAACAGCATCACCCACATGATCCGGGCAGCTTGATCCAGACCGTCCTGACGCAGGACATCGAAGATCGCCCAAAGGTTCGCTCCCATGACAAACACCGCGGACAGTCCCGCCAGCGACGCCAACACCCATTCCCAAGCTTCCATGTCATCCCCCTGAACCAGCAGCTTCCGTACAAAGTAGCACTGGCGCTGCAGACGTACGACGGCGGAGCCCGCCTTGGTGCCTGCCGTTTAGTGGCGTTTCGGTTGGGTCAGATCAGCGCAGTCATGACGTTCCAGCCTTCCCCGATCTTCTTCCTGGGTTCGAGGTGACGACTGCCGACGCCGGGGTAGAGCCAGAGGTCTCCGTTGGCATCACGGGCGATGATTTGTGAGTAGCCCGGATAGTGGCCGTCGAATCTGCCGGTGGCGATGATCGCTGTCATGGCGTTCCAGCCTTCGCCTACCTGCATGCGGGGCAGCCACCCGCCCTTGCCATCCCCAGGGTAGAGCCACAGCCGTCCGCCGGTGTCGCGGGCCATGACGTCCCGTTTGCCGTCTTCATTGAAGTCGCCGCGGCCGATCAGCGCGGTCATCACGTTCCAGCCGACGCCGATTTGGACCCGGGGCTTCCATCCGCCCTGATGGTCACCCGGGTACAGCCAGAGGCGGCCCTCGACGTCACGGGCGATGACGTCGGCACAGTAGTCGCCGTCGAAATCACCAGGTCCCATGATGGCGGTCATGGCGTTCCAGCCGACGCCCACCTTGGTCCGTGGTTTGAATTGTCCGCCGGCGGCTGGGTACAGCCAGAGGTCGCCATTCTTGTCGCGTGCAAGGACGTCGTCCCAGAACTCGCTCTGGAACTTTCCTGCACCGATGATGGCGGTCATGGCGTTCCAGCCCTCGCCCATTTTGAAGCGCGGCTTTTTCCAACCACCCCTTCCGTTTCCCGGATATACCCATAGGTCACCGGCGGCATCACGGGCCATTACGTCTTCAAAGTAGCCGGTGTTGATGTCAATGTAGTCCCAGTTGTTGAGGCCGCGGCCGCCTCCCTCGAGTGCCTGGGCTGGGATTGCACACGGGCCGAAAACCAGAGCCGCCGCCGTCGTAAGTGCCGTTACCGCAACGCGGCGCCGCTGAGGTGTGGGCGTTTTGCGGCAAGAACCCGTGGTCGATTTAGATCGGAACATCACTGTTACCCCCATTAGCAACATAGCCATCACACGATGCAGGGGAGCTTAGTCCCCTTGGGCTGGTTTTGTTAGGCCCCGAAGTCCCGAGCGGTTTTCCCGCGGTTTGATGTGTGGCCGCTTTACGTGATGTACGACGGCGGCGCTGGCACCTAGTCGACCGGCCTGACCACTCACTTTTGGTTACTGGAGTACCTATATGGGCCCAAATCGCCACCTAATTGCCGCTCTGCGGCACTAGGTGGTCGTTTTTCGGGCGCAAGCTGAGCGGATCAGAGCAACATCGTTCCTCTCACTAGGAGCAGTCATGATCCTGGTCCCGCCGTCCGGAATAGGACACCGCGAACTGAGACGTGGTGGACAACAGAAAGGTGGTTCCGTCGTCCCTGGAGACCGTCCTGTTCTTCGCGACTGGCCGGATCCCGGCTTCGTGGCACTGAAACCTTGGGCGGAGAGGCAATGATGTCGATTCGGAAAACCAATCGTCTGCTTGGTGTGCTCGCATTGTGTTGCGGCGCCGCTGTCGCGGGAGGATGGGCGGCTTCAACTGTTTTCCAAACGGCGCCTATTGTCAGCCACCAAGAGTCGTTCACCTATGTGGAGGCAGTTCACGGAGAGGTCGGGTCGACGATTGATATCACCACTCTGGCCTCGTGGATTGCAACGCCCGTAGCCGTAAACCGGGCCTCTGGAGTTGTCACGGAGGTCTTCGTCCAGTCGAATGCCGGCGCCCTGCTGGGCCAAGGTTCGCCGCTCTATAGCGTTGACCTGCGTCCAGTGGTGGTAGCAATAGGCGCAATTCCCTCATTTCGGAACCTGGGCCCCGGCGACCGAGGCGCCGATGTCAGCCAGCTGCAGCAAATGCTTGTGGACAAAGAGATCTACGAAGGGCCGGTTACTGGCTTCTTTGACGCGGTGTTCACGGACGCTGTGAAGCGCTGGCAAGGTTCGATGGGGCACGACCCAACTGGCTTCGTTCTCAGCGAGGACGTGGTCTTCGTACCAGGGCTACCGGCTCGTATCTCCCTCGATTCTGCGGTCATCGCGCGGGGTTCAAATGTCACGGGCGGCGAGAAGGCAGTCAGCAGCCTCGCGGATCAACCCACGTTCACCATCAAGGCATCTCCGGCACAAGCTTCCATGCTCAAACCCGGGGCAAACATAGAGATCACATCACCAAATGACGGTGGTGTCTGGAGAGCTTTGGTTTCTGCCTCGGGTATTCAACAAGACGGCCAGGGCACCAACTTTGAGCTGACCGGACACGAAGGAGCGGTCATTTGTGGAACAGACTGCTCCAGTGTCCCCTTGGGAGGCCTCGAACTGCCATCGAAGTTGGTTGTAGTTGAGTCGACTACCGGACTCACACTGCCAACCGCTGCCGTTCTGTCTCAACCCAATGGCGAGCTCGAAGTTATCGACCGGCAGGGTGGCCACCACAAAGTGCGAATAGCAGTCAGCGCTCTGGGCATGAGCATTGTGGACGGGGTCGATCCCGGCACCTGGGTACGAGTCCCTGCCAAGTCCAGTCAGGGGGAGTCGTGACAACCCCTCCTTTGGCTGCCAGGAATATCAGCTTTGGGTACACCGAAACGGATCTCATTGTCGAAAATTGGTCGGAACAGTTCGCGGCGGGCGAGGTCGTGGCGTTGACAGGTCCGAGTGGACGAGGAAAGTCCACGCTTCTGTACATTCTTGGCCTAATGCTGGGACCGATGCGAGGTGGCGTCTTTGTGCATGGAAGGGCCGCAACGACACAGGGGGATGGCAATCGGGCGAAACTTCGCGCTAAAGAGTATGGCTTTGTCTTTCAGGACGCTGCTCTGGACCCATCCAGGAGCGTACTGGACAACGTTGTTGAGACGTCCCTGTACAGCGGAATGCAACGCGGGGTCGCCGTCACTCGGGCGCATGAACTGTTGGAACAGTTCGGCGTCGAAATTCGGGCCGACCATAAGCCTGGGCAGATTTCTGGTGGCCAGGCCCAGCGGATCGCACTTTGCAGAAGCCTGCTAGGCAATCCGCAGATCCTGCTCGCCGACGAGCCTACTGGCAACTTGGACGCCTCAAGCTCCGATGTCGTCATTGATGCACTCCATCGGCAAGCGCTCTGTGGTGGTGCAGTCGTTGTGGCGACTCACGACCCTCGGGTAATGGAAAGCTGCCACAGGGTGATAGCACTATGACCCGTCATCAGCCCTTTCTCCGGGAAGTATTCGCGTCAGTGGCTAGTCAGAAGATCACGTCAACAATGCTGACGGTAGTGATGGCCGGCATGTGTATGGCCGTTCTGCTAACTGCTGGCCGTACGGCGGGCGTCGAACAAGAGGTGCTCAAATCCATTGATTCAGCAGGAACCCGATCAGTGATAATTCGGGGCGACCCGGATTCGGGGCTGAACGCATCCGTCCTAACAAGGATAAAGAGCCTTGAGGGGGTTGAGTGGGCTGGAGCATTCAGCTCGGCTGTCGACGCGAGAAATGCGCAAATCCTGGACGGAAATCCAGTCCCTGTTAGAGAGCTCTTCACGACCGACCTTCGGTACCTGGGTCTGGATTCCGCGTGGGCCGTTGAGGACACCGCGTTCGCGTCTTCTGACGCAGTCGCCCATCTTGGCATGGTCGAGGCAAGCGGAGGTCTTTTGGCTGTTGAAGCGTCGCGAGCATATGGCCTCGGGGGAAACATGCGGGTCCCGGATTTTCTCGAGTTCATGGAGCCACTGGTATTGGTGCCAGGGTCTCCAGAGGATGAGCGCTGGCGAACTTCTCCTGTAGGCCTCCTCGTAGTCGTCGCCAAACGAGCAGATCTGGTGGTGCCAGTGGCCGCGACAGTTGCTGCCCTCCTGGGAGTAGAAGACATCAACAAGGTGTCCCTCGAAACCAGTGAGCAGCTGGCGGCCCTCCAATCCGTAGTCCAACAGCGACTGAGTAGCTACAGCAACGGATTGGTTATGGGCATATTTCTGGTCACAGCTGTTCTGGTAGCCGCAGTGTTCTCCACGCTGGTGCTGATCAAGCGAAAAGAGTTTGGAAGGCGTAGAGCATTGGGGGCGACTCGTACGTTCATTTCAAATCTGTTGATTTGCCAATCAGCAGTCATGAGCCTAGCGGGGTCTGTGCTCGGGTCAGTGGTCTCGGCGTTCGTCTTATCTCTTGATGGGGCACCTCAGCCGCCAATCAAGTTTTACTGCGCCTTGGTGGTTATCGCCCTCTTGTTGGGCGCATTCGCGGTGATGCTTCCCGCGGTAATTGCCTCATACAGAGACCCGGTGCGCGAACTGCGGGTTCCCTGATTCACTCCGCAATTCCACGGGAGACTTATTCAAAAATTTCATTGAGAACCAGATTGCATGAGAGGTGGTTGGGTCAATGGTGCAAAATAGTCGCCGGATATGCGTTCTTGTTAGTGCTGTTCTTGTCCTTTTGGGGGGACTTGCGGGATGCGGGTCCCCGTCTCAAGAAGCTGGGCCCAGGCCGGCTAGTGAGCGCTTCCCGACGCCCTTGGACTTAGCCAAAGCGCGGGCCAAGTGCTTACAGGGCAAGGGGTGGGACTCTCAGGTTCACGACGCCGATGCAACCATCGCGACGACGGTGACCCCGGCACAACAAAGGAAATTTGAGGAGGATGACGCTGCATGCTTCCAAGAGTTGGGCGTCGATCCGAATCGAGAACCAACAACCGCCGAATACGACACGCTATACAAGCAGTATCTGGACGGTAAGACGTGTCTTGAAAAGGCGCAGTATGTGATTTCGAAGGCACCGTCTCGGCAGGTATTCCAGGAGACTTATCTTAGTAAGCCGTGGATTCCTTGGACCGAGGTTCCCGATTCAGCCCGCCACGATGCTTTGAAGGAGTGCCCTATGCCTCCACCAATTTACTAATCGCTGCGCACAATACTCCTGATAGCTGCACGCATAAATACTCATCCTCATACTATTCTTTATGTATTTGACAGGGTCAATTCTGCATGCGCCGGAGTGGGTGGAGCATTATTTCGCAATTGGATTTATTTTCTTGGCAAAAGACTTGGTTATTGATACCTTGCAATTGCGGCAATTAGGCCGCCTTTCGATTGGGGAAAGATAATGAACAAATCAGTTCGTATAGCCAGTGTTTCTGCCCTAGCAGCTGGTCTTATTGCGATCACTGCAATGCCGGCCAGCGCGGCCTACAGCGTCGGGCTAGGAGCTGTGGAATGCTCCATGGTGCAGCCTCATGAGGTTCACGTTGAATCCGTGGCGCGCGGAGCAGTCCACCACTTCACGCACAGCGCATTCCACGGCAGTATGACCATTAGTGCAGGAACGTCGGCTTCATACATGGAGGTCGACACTCATCATTGGCCAAGGAAAGAGGCTGTTTATGGGTGGGTTTCCACGTCAAGCAATAGTTCAACGGACATACAGTCGGCAAAGATCAACTGTCAGTAGTCGTCCATGACCAGGAGCGGGGCATGCCGTCGGCCTGCCCCGCTCCCGGCGTTACCCCAAGGGCCTGTGTCAGCCGTTCGATTCGGTTGGGAACCGTGACGAAGCCGCCTTGCCATGCGGCCGACTCGGCCCAGAAACGGGCGTCCTGCGACTCCCCAGCGGCTACTCGCCGTCGTGTGTTAACTGACGGTACCGCGGCGGAACGCGTCTGTGGCTCAGCCGGCGTTGACCAGGACGCCGTCGACGCGGGCGAGGAGGCCCGGCCAGCCGTTGCCCATGCCTTCGATGGCCTGCCGCCCCATCGGTGAGTCGAGGTTGAAGCCGGCGTGTTCGAAGGTAAGGGTGGTCCCGGCGTCGACCGTTTTCACTGTCCAGGTGATGGTGGTGTCCAAGGTGCCTTCGGCGAAGGTGAAACTGATGGACGTGCCGGCTTCGACTGTGAGGACTTCGCACGGCTGCTGGCCCCAGCCGCCCATGTCCATAGTGAAGCGGTGGCCGACCACGGGTGCGATGTCGCCGGCTGCCCACCAGCGTGCGAGGAGTTCGGGGGTTGTCAGTGCTGCCCACACTGCTTCCTTGGGGTGCGGAAAGGTGCGTTCCAAGCGGATTGCGTTGTCAGTCATGGGTTTTCCTGTTCAGTAGGTTGGCCGTCCAGTAGATCGGACAGGGCGCCGAGCCGCCGGTTCCAATATTGTTCATAGCTGTTCAGCCATCCGTTGACCTCTTGGAGACCCCGGGCTTCGAGATGGTAAATCCGCTGCCGGCCTTTTCGTTCTTCGCGGATCAGGCCTGCCTCTTTGAGGACGCTGAGATGTTCCGACGCCGAGGAGCGGCTGAGTTCCAAGTTGCCGGTGAGTTCGCCCGCGGTTAGGGGGCCTCCGAGGAGGTTGTCGAGGATGGTGCGCCGCGAAGGGTTCGCGAGGGCTCCGAAAACGTCGATGGGCACTGCTCAATCATATGTCGGAAATTTCCGAAATGATAAGTTGCTCGGAGGTGGCTGGCACCTAGGCATGCTGTCCGAGCACTCATTTTCGGGTTGTTCAATACCTAAATTGGCCCCAACAGCACCTAGTTTGGGGGATTTGGGCACCTAGTCCGGGTTTGGAGGTGCAAGCTGTTCATGTCACTGCAAGCGTCGCGTCTGGGGGAGGCTTTATGCCAGCAAACACGAGGGAGACCAAGCGGTACTCGTTGTCTTTGTCCTTGATTTTGGGGGCGAGTGTGCTGTGCGTAGGGCTGGTGCCTCAGCCGACGATCTTCGTCGTCGCTGCCGCGTTGGTGGTGTGCATCCTGGCTGCAGCTGTGCACTACAGGAAATGGCGGTGGGTGCCGTCCGATGGCCAGGAATCAAAAATGGCCAGGCTCAGCGTAGGATGCGTCACTGCGACCACGTTGGCGCTGCTCCTTAGGGGATACCCACTGAGTTTCGTGTTGACGCCGCTCATTGGCATTGCCGCGATCGTCGGGATGAATCGTGAGCTCACCACGCGCGGCCGTCTTATTGGCAGGAGCAAAGGATGAAAACGTCTCGGCATCCCCTGCAAGTCGTTATGTTCTTCGTCATGGCCCTCAACTTCGCCATTTGGCAGCCTTTCGGCTGGTGGCGTGCCGCGGCTGCTGTGCTCATGCTCGGATTCGGTTGCTACGGCGTTTATGTGTTGCGGCGGAGCAAGCGTAAAGAGTCCAGCCAGGAGCCCTGCGAGCTTGAGTGAGCGCGAAATTGAGGATGGTCTGTGGACTGACGTCTGCAGGCCATCTCTTTGTTAATGGGTGTTTTGGTCGGGGCGAAGGCGATTCTGCAAGTCTGGGTCACCGAAGCCGGACACGAATCCGAAGTCGTGTTCTCCGTTCTCCGGAGGGAGGTCGCGCTCCAGTTTCAGTGCCGTCGTGGGCGTGAGCAGGGTTTTAGCGATTCCGCTCTCGGTTTCAAAGGTGAAGGATCCAAAGATTGTCGGGTCAATGCGGTGCCTGAGGAGGAGCGTTGTGTCCGAGCCATTCACCTCACATGCAACCGGATGATAGTCGTCCAGTTGTCGGCCCCATATGGGCAGGGAGAGTGGGAACGAAAGCTGGACGGCTTCAGGAAACGAGAACGGGATGCGTTCAATCGAGAGGCCGTAAGGATCATCCACGCCGTCAGTCTGGATTATCAGTCTTCGGGGGTCGAACGTTCTCGTAGCCCCATCAGGCAACTCCTCCGCAGACCAGATGAAGGCCCGTGGGTGCACCGAAACTGCATGCCTCACTAAGTGGTTACCGCTTTGGCAATACGAGGTGCCGGTGTAGGCGCTTGCCTGTCCGCCGCCCAGCGCTTTTCCGATTGCGATCGCCAGCTGCTCAGAGGAAGTGTCCACGCCTCATCCTCGCATGGGTGACGCTACCCGCTTAGGAGGGTTCGCCGTCGTGGTTTGTTAGCAGGAACTTGCGCAGCAGGTTCGCCAGCTGCACCCGCTCGGTCTCGGATAGGCCTTCTAGCATCTTCTGTTGGTTTTCGACGTGGTGCTCCACCACGTCGTCCACCAGGGCGAGTCCCTCTGGCGTGAGGCTGATGAGTAGTTGCCGGCGGTTCTCGGGGTTGGTCTCGCGATGAACCAGGCCGCGGTTTACGAGTCGGTCCACGCGGTTGGTCATGGCCGCCGAACCGATCATGGTGAGGCTGGCGAGTCGACCCGGCGTCAGAGGAGCCTCGGCCGCCGACCGGCGTAGCGTTGCCAGGACGTCGAACTCCCACGGCTCCAGTCCGAACTGGTTCATGAATTTCTGCACGTCAAGTGAGGCGAGACGACTCGCCCTGTTGAGCCGGCCCAGAACGCCCATGGAGCTGACGTCCACGTCGGGCCGCTCCTTGTTCCACTGTTCAAGAATCATGTCCACTGCGTCGCGGTCCATCGTCCTCCCATGCTTGACCTCAAACAGTACAGCACCTAGATTGTCCTACATCAAATAGTTTGACATCGAAATGTATGGAAGTGAAAGATGAGTATATCTGCAGCGGTTGCCAGCAGGGCGGGAGCTGGGGCGTCCAAGGCATCCCCTCGCGACCTCTTTATCACCGCGCTCGCGCCGATGGTCTGGGGTTCCACCTACCTGGTGACCACGGAGTTCCTCCCCGCGGATCGGCCGCTCCTCGCCGCAACCGTGCGGGCGCTGCCAGCGGGCATCGTGCTCATGGTGGTCACCCGAACGTGGCCGCGGGGGAGTTGGTGGTTCAAAGCGGCGGCGCTGGGTGCGCTGAACATCGGGCTGTTCTTCTTCCTCCTGTTTTTCACCGCGTATCAACTGCCGGGTGGACTCGCGGCGCTGGTCATGTCCATCCAGCCCTTGTTCGTGCTCTTCCTCGGCGTGCTGTTGCTGGGGGAGAGGATCCGCAAGGCGCACATCATTGCCTGCGCGGTGGGAGCCGCGGGTGTCGGCTTGCTCGTCCTGCGATCCGACGCGACGCTGACTTTTGTGGGTGTGCTCGCCGGGATGGCGGCGGCGCTAAGCATGGCGGCCGGCATAGTTCTCACCAAGCGCTGGGGAAGGCCCGACGGCGTGGGGCTGCTTGGGTTTACAGGCCTGCAGTTGGCGATGGGTGGGGTGATGCTGCTGCCGGTGACGCTGGTGGTTGAGGGGCTGCCGGGGTCGATCTCTGGGTTGAATCTTGCGGGGTTCGCTTACCTGAGCGTCCTCGGTGCGTTGGCTGCCTACGCCGTGTGGTTCCGGGGAATACAGCGGCTGCCGACGATGGTGGTGTCGTTCCTGGGATTCCTGAGCCCGCTCGTGGCTACGGTGCTGGGGTTTGTGTTTTTGGGCGAGTCGTTGTCAGGGTGGCAGCTGGTGGGTGCGGTGTTGGTGCTCGGGGCGGTGTTTTTGGTGCAGCGGTATGGGGCCGTTGAGCGACAGCAAACTCCCCTAAAGCGGAAGCGATCAGGTGAGTGATGGAGCAGTTGCCAGAAATCCGTGTCCCTATGAAAGTTCCGAATAAGCTGTCGAGAACTGCTCTTGATAAGCGAGATGTTCGAAGTTCAGCCCGTGACCCTCCGCCACCTTAAGCTTTCCTGTTGGTCTCCCCAGATTCATGACCGTGCTGTCCGGCCGAACTGTTAAAGCATGTCCGTCAAAGAGGACGTGGCAATTTGGGCATAGGCAAAGGATGTTCTCCAGAGTATCGGGCCCGTTGTGGGGGATGCCCAACGGTCGGATGTGTGCACCCTCCGAGTATGGCCCGGCGGCGGTGACGAGTCTGGTTCCACATATCTGGCAGGCGTTGTCATAGAGTCGCTTCACGGAAGCTGCGACATCGTAGTTCCGAGTGATCCGATTGACGTGTGCGCTGCGTCGAGGCGGTGTTACATCCTCCCCACGGGTCAAAGCCGTGGCAAGTTCACCGGGCAGGAGACTCTCGCCAGCAACTACTCGGAGCTGGTAGATCAGGACTTTCCAGCCGTCACGCGTACCCCAGCCCCAATTCGTGACCGTGAACAGCCCGAGGTAGACGTATTGGTTGTGCGCTTTCCTTGCGGTGAGCACGGACTCCTTGACCAGAACCCGAACAGGCCGTCCAAGTTTGTAGTTCTCGACGAGGCCTAGGTTGCCCTTTTCCAGCTTTTGATCGGCGATGTGTCGGCCTGTGTTTGCGTCGCGACCACCAGCGCCGGTGTAGGTGATCAGGTCACCCTGAATCTCGTCATCTGAGTATCCATCGGAAAGGCAAATGGATTGGGTGCCGCCTGCCTGACCAGCGATGCCTGCCTGTGTGGTCCTGTGAACGCCCGCGTCGAAGGCCTCCCGTCGATCCTTGAAGGTTGTCCCTGGCGGGCAGTCCGGGATTTCCCCATACATCCGCCCCGGCGGTTCAATGGCGTTTATGACGAGCTCTATGCCGAAGCGTTTCAGTGCCCTTCGAGTCTCCTCTCCGCCCGAGAATAGCCGGACCGAGAGCGGTCCCCTGGCTGGATGCTGCTTTCCATAGGCGACTGCCAAAAGCGGTTTGGAGTCGATCAGCATGCCGTTGACTTCGGCGAAGTAACGCACGGACGGTTGTTGTCCATGCGTGGCAAGGAAAGCATCACGTCCCAGAGTCCTGAACTCATCGACCGTCTCTGCAATTGCTGATGGATCCGTCAGCTCCGACAATGCCCCCACAGAAGTAACCCCACTGTCTTTGTCCCATTTGTCGCCAACTACCGTCCGAGGTTGGGAGGGCGGCGGATCGTCTGAGTACTGGCATGGGTGCCAACGATCTAATCAAAAATATATGAATATCCGCGTCACGCGCGGCTTCTAACGGACACATATATTGGGGATCTTCGTCTCACATTCAGAAAGTGCGTTGTGACGAGTGAAGTTTTAGCCATGGGGCATGGGGCAGGGGGCCGAGGCGAAGCGGGCGGCCGGGAGGGCGAACCGGTGGCGCCGCAGTCGCCAGAACTGCCCGTCACATATTGACTGTGACCCGCCTCACCGTCACACTAAATGAACGCTATTCATTTCACGTTCACAAGGCCAAGGTCGTCCACCACGCGCCCCTGAGCCAACCCAGCACTTCAGGATCTCGGTGACCCCGCAGATCCGGTAGCCGCTACGAAGTTCTGCAGCGTCGCAGCTTCCAAGCACACACCGGCATGACCATCAAGGATTCCCAATGACCCCCACGTTTGAAACTGATACACCGGCAGGCGAGAAGCCTGTGGGGCCGACCTCCGCCCAAGCACCTTCCCAAGGTTGGCGCCGTGTCCTCGGTGTTCCATCCCTTGTCCTGCTGGGATTGGTCTACATGGTGCCACTGACCATCTTCAGCACCTACGGCATTGTTGTGGAACTGACTGGTGGGCGGCTCTCCGCTGCCTATGCCGTAACCCTGGTGGTCATGCTGTTCACGGCCCGTTCGTATGGCCGGATGTCGCAGGCCTTCCCGTTCGGGGGATCCGCGTACACCTATGCAACCCGCTCCTTCGGGCCAGGCCTTGGATTCATGGCTGGTTGGTCGCTTCTGCTGGATTACCTGCTGCTGCCGATGATCAACTATCTACTCATCGGCATCTACATGGAAGCCGCATTCCCGGCGATTCCTGCGTGGGTGTTCATGATCATCTCGATTGTGGCTGTGACCGTGCTGAACATCCTGGGCATTACTGCGATTGCGAAGGCCAACTTTGTGGTGGTGGGTCTCCAAGCGCTCTTCATCGTCTTGTTCGTGGCCTTGGGGCTTTCCTCTACCACCGGAACTGGCAACATTGATTTATTGGCGCCCTTCACCGGGGCCGAAGGTGCCGAAGGACTGTCGCCCATCTTCGCAGGCTCCGCCATCCTCTGCCTCTCCTACTTGGGATTCGACGCCGTCTCAACTTTTGCGGAGGAAACAAAGGACCCGAAGCGGAATCTGCCCCGCGCCATCATGATCACCACGATTCTTGCCGGGATGATCTTTCTGGGACTCGCGTACATCAGCCATCTGGTTCTCCCCGTCAGCACCTTCAACGACGTGGACTCGGCTGCCATCGAGGTCATCGGCGCAGCTGGCGGCGAGTTGCTGGTGGCTTTCTTCACGGCCGCCTACATTGCTGGCAGTCTCGGATCAGCGTTGACCTCACAGGCTTCGGTCTCGCGGATCATTCATTCGATGGGCCGCAGCGGGGTGTTCCCTGCAGCGCTGGGGCGGCTGCACTCCCGCTTCGGCACCCCCGTGTTGCCCATTCTCCTGACCTCGGCCGTGTCTCTGCTGGCGTTCGTGTTGGACCTACTGACAATTTCCTCGCTGATCAGCTTCGGTGCCCTGGTGGCGTTCTCCGTGGTCAACCTGGCCGTGATCAAGCGCTACTTCTTCGACCAGAAGGCCCGCGGCGCCCGTGGTGTGATCCACAACCTTGTACTTCCCGGCATTGGGTTCGTGCTCACAATCTGGCTGTGGACCAGCCTGAGTGGGCTGTCCTTCACCTTCGGTTTGATTTGGGCAGGCGCGGGATTGGCCTACCTGGCATTTCTGACGCGAGGTTTCCGGAAACCAGCGCCCCAATTGGACCTGAAGGAAGCCTAGGGTTCCTGGGAGAAAGCTCAGAGGATTTTCGTCAGCCGGGTCATTCCTCCCACAGCCACTCTGGGACCGGAGACGTTAGGCTTCTTGGACGACATCGTAGGGGGAACGATTCTGAAAATGACTACTGCACGTAAGCTCCGCATCTTGAACATTGCATCCACAGTCCTGTTGATGACCGTCGTGATTCTGCAATCCACCCAACTGATCAGCGTGTTCTGGGGCATGGCGCTGCTGGTACTCATCGGGGTCCCTACGACGGTCGTTTGGGTGATTCTTGAGCGGCGCCAGGGCGCCGAGAAGATGAGGGGCGAGGCGTAGCTCGACTTCTCCGGAAGTCAGGTGTTTGGCGGCGGTGCCCGCGCAGGGTGTGTCGCCGTCGTTGTCTTCCGGTGACCATTGCCTGGCGGTCCCTCCTGTGGAACCCTCAACTTGATCCTGTCGCCGGGGTGACGACGGGCAGCAGGAAAGGATCCCGACATGGGACTGATACACATTGACCTCTTCACGACGCTCGACGGCGTCGCGCAGGCGCCCGGCGGGCCCGAAGAGGACCCTGCTGATGACTTCGCGTTCGGCGGCTGGCAGGCGCCGCTTATCGACGAGGTTGTTGGGGATCAGATCGATTCCGGAATGGTGGGAATGGACGCATTGCTACTGGGGCGGCGGACTTATGACATCTTCGCCTCGTACTGGCCTCACCAGGATGGCAAGATCGCGGAGCTGTTCAATCGCCTTCCGAAGTATGTGGCTTCGCGCCAGTCGCTGGAGCTTGAGTGGGAGGGATCAAGCCTGCTCGGCCCTGACACCGTGACGTCCTTGCTAGAGCTCCGCCGGAAGCACCGGAACATCCACGTCATAGGCAGCCTCGACTTCGTCCAGACTCTTTTCTCTGAGCGCCTGTTCGACCAACTCAACCTGTGGGTCTATCCGATCCTCCTCGGCCGCGGGAAAAAGGTGTTCGCAGACGGAGTGGTGCCAACGAACCTCAGGCTTATCGAGCCCGTGGTTGCATCACCGAAGGGGGCGGTGATGCAGCGTTACGCCTTGGTTGAAGGGACGCCTGCGGTGGGAAACATGGCGGAGATCGATTAGGCAGAGCAAACACGAAAGTAGCGGCAAGGTGCGATGCGTGAGTTTGCATCCTCACGGGCCGCGCCTTTCGCCCACCAGAACCGCCTCAACCGCCCCGACATACGAAGCACGCCGTCGCTCCAGGCGCGTCAATAGGCCAGGACTCGGGATGCGGGCGCCCTTCCGCCGATTGCATTGACTACATGCGGCAACGAAGTTTCGGAGGGAAGTCGCTCCACCTCTAGACCATGGATAGAAATGATCTCCGTGTTCGGCAGCTTGGGTGCAACGCTTCCCGTAACGTGACTCCAGCTCACATCGCCCCTTTGCTCGAGTCATCCCCTCGCGTCGCTGGTACCGCGTAAACCGGCGCTGCGGATCACGCCTGCGTAGGTCGCCCCTCCGCAAGACGAAAGCTGCAACTAGCAACATCACAATAAATGCTGCTGGCGCTCCGATCGCAACCCAGAGGCCGCCAAATACTTCTCGGATGAATGCCCCGATTGTGCCCGCGCCGATCTCGCCAATGCCTCGCGGCGAAGTAAAGAACAGGTAAACAGCCCCAAACAACCATGCCGCGGAGAGCCCGAAGAGCATGCGAAGGGACTGGCGCGTCCAATAGATACGCCGCAATTCAAATCGAAATGACTGGCCCACTGTCATGACGTGACGTTAGCAGGAACGTAGTTCACCATCAGCGGTGCGGGGTACAGCCGTGCCGCGTCCACGCCCGTATGGATCGGTACAGCGATCAGCTCTGCATAGCGCCTGAGGGGGTCACCACTGCGTCGCGGAAGATGAACGCGTCCCGATCCTCGCCGTCGCACGGCATGCCGGGGAGGTCCAGTGCAAGGTTCGGGGTGTTCATATAGAAGCTGTCCCAGCGGTCAGGGAAGGCGCTGCCCAGGGAATCGCGTCGTTCCAGGAGCTGATGCTCGACGCCGAATTGCGTGTGCCACTAGCTCGTCGTGAGGTCGGCTTGGGCTGCGCTGATGATGACCGTATCCGGAGTCGGTCCATGGGGGTGGAGTTTGCGCTCGGGGGCTGTTGTGCCTGTTTCTGCTCGTCAGCGGCCAATTGGACAACTTCTGGGCAAAGGCGTGCCTTATGGCGACCGCTGCCTCGTCGACTGCCAGTTGGGTGATCAAAGACAGGCTCAAGGGCGTAACCAACGGTGACAAGCCGCGGCAGCGGTAGCGAGCTGTTTGCCCGGAGCCGCGGAACTGCTGAGGCGGACTTCACTGCCCTGTAAACGGTGGGGATTGAAGGCCCGGTTTCGAGCCTGCAGGAAACATCCAATGGATAAATATTTCCCAGCACTAGCTATCTGCTCAGAACTCTGTAGACTTGACGGTGTTGTTGTGTTTGGCATTTGGTAGTTCAGGCAGTCCCCACGGTCCCTCTGGATCGTGACCTTCTGAAGTAACGGTGGAGAACACCCCACACCGGAGACCCGAAAGTCGGGAGCATCTCCACCTTCAGTAAGGACTGAAAAAAATGGCTACAGGTACCGTGAAATGGTTCAACTCCGAAAAGGGCTTCGGCTTCATCTCTCCTGAAGATGGCAGCCAGGACGTTTTCGCTCACTACTCTGCGATCAACTCCTCGGGCTACCGCTCCCTCGAAGAGAACCAGAAGGTTTCCTTCGACGTCGAGCAGGGCCCCAAGGGTCCCCAGGCAGTAAACATCCAGGCTATCTAGTCTTCGGATAACAAAGAAGCAGGGCCGGTCATCGACCGGCCCTGCTTTTGTTTGCCCTCATGCAGGTGATCCCGGCCTTGCAGCAGCGCCGGGTGCGTCCGCAGGGGGTGTAGCAAGCCCATGCTAAAACAAGCTGGGACTCGCTTGCATGTCCAAATTGAACATACTTACTAATCTAGTAAACCCTGATCGAACACATATCCACATAGCGAATTACACCCATGTAACTCTCGCTCAGCCCTCCGTAGCGTGGGAGGTAATCCACCCACAGAGCTGAGGGAGCATCCCATGGAGCACCTGATTTCCGAGCAGCCCCACCACCTAGACGAGTCCCGCCACCACCTAGATTTGCCCAAATCACCACCTAGATGGACCCAAATTGGCCTGTGCAAGGCCGTTTTGCCACCTAGTCCCGTTTTCTCGATCTAGCCTGCGAAGTGAGCCGCATGTCGGGCATCCACAGAAACAGAAGGTTGGGTCGAGTGTTCGATTCTGAGGTTCAGCGAATCCTCGACTTTGTCGCACGCGGAATTGGCGTGCGGGTCGTCGGTGCGCCGGGCAGCGGCAAAACGTCCGTGGTCCGCAGCGTCATGAGCAATCTGGAAAAGACCGGAGTAGCCGTTCACTTCATCACCGGACTGCGCACGCACCGCACCCTCCCGTACGCGGCCATCAAAGGACTCGGGCTGGACTTGAGGCCTGGCCGGAGCGGCGTCTTCGACATCGCTGACGTGCTGACCAGCCAACTGGCCACCAACGGGAAGCACCTGCTGGTGGTCGATGACCTCCACTTGGTGGACAGCGAATCACTGGCGGTCCTGGAGGCGGTTCGACGCCGATCCACTTGCCCCATGGTTGCCACGGCGCCCGAAACCTGGGCCTTCTCCAAAGGGCAGTTGGCTATCCTCAACAACGGCCGCGAGGCGCACCTGCAACTGGACCCGCTCCACTACGAGCAGGTTCACATGCTGATCGCACAAGTCCTTGGTGCACCGGCAGACGCAGACACCACAGCCCGGATACTCACCAAGTCCGCCGGGAACCCGCGGCTCGTCGTGCGGATCGCGGAAACGGCGTCCCTGAGCAACCTGCTGGTCATGAAGGACAAGCAGTGGTCCATGGCCACCAACACCCTCTGGAACGAGCACTTGCGGGGGACTCTCGAGTCACTCCTGGCAGAGCTCAGTGCCGAAGAGTTCACAGCGCTGCACACCATGGCGATCCTCGGCACCGCCCGTGTGGACGTCCTGCAGAAGGTCATCGAACCCGACGCCCTGGAAGGCCTCGAACGCAGGGGATTCCTC
The DNA here is from genome assembly GCF_040546855.1 of Paenarthrobacter sp. 4246. Taxonomy (NCBI): domain Bacteria; kingdom Bacillati; phylum Actinomycetota; class Actinomycetes; order Micrococcales; family Micrococcaceae; genus Paenarthrobacter; species Paenarthrobacter sp. 4246. The sequence goes on along the minus strand of NZ_JBEPOP010000002.1, from coordinate 265,195 downwards.
TCCGTCATGGACGACCACCACAACGGTTCCATCGCCGCCATCAGTCCACCCGTCATTGCTGACTACTTTCGAGGCAACAAGAACCTCAGGGACCGGAAACTGCTGCGACGAAAGATCGCCGGCGTTCTGGAGGCCGCGCCGCGGGCAGAGCAGGACAATCAGACAACGGCAGACTGCCTCGTTCAGGTCCTGGCTACCCTTCGTTTGGAAAAGGCCGACGGCGACGCCGTCACCGCCCGCCACTTCCACGACCACAATGCTGATCGTGAACGTATCCGCTTCGAACGATGGGAAGCCAACAAGTCTGCCGCCAACGCTGCCTCCCTGCTGCGGATCTATTGGGGCGCTCCTGTGGACGTCCAGCGGGCAGTCCGCGTCTGCAGTGAAACAACAACGTCCGACGCCGACCCCAAGGACGTCCTGTTTGTCACCATTACCCGCGCCATGCTCGCCGTCCACACCGGGCAAGGCCCAGGTGCCGCCGTCGACATCCTCCAAAAGTTCGCAGACGATAATCCGCACCATGCCGCGGAAGCCACCAACGCGATCACCTTCCTGAGCGCTTCCCATGGCAGGGTCCCTGTGGATACGCCAACAAGCGGGCTCGGTAGCAACCCGTCAGGGATGGGCAGCTTGGTTCACGGGCTGCTTGAGCTCTACCGCTTCAGGCCAGCTGCAGCCTACGACACCGTCGAAGGACAGAACGATGACGACGCCTTCCCTCACCTCCGCCCCTTCATTAGGGGTTTCGCGCTGTTCGCTTCCGGACGCATCGAGGAATCCCTCGTCTTTGCTCTGGACTGGCGGGCCGAAGCACGCAAGAACCTGGACCAATTCGGCGTGGTCACCAGCAGCTACATCGCTGCACACGGATTGCTGTACCGCGGGCACTTTGAAGAAGCGGAGTACCTCATGAGCAGTGTCTTCGCCATGGGGCGGCCAGGCTTCGTGGTGGACACACTCTACGACGCGATGCTGCGGCTTGCGGGGCTCCGCCACGCAACAACTGCCACGCCGCCGGCCCTTTCAATTGCCGCGCAGGCGCGGACAGACGTGCCCGACGTCGGACCCTTGCCCGGCATTGGCAAAGGAGCCTACGAACTGATTGCCCATGACAGCGCGCAACCTTCGACGTTCGACCGCAAAGCCGCGAAACTCATCAGACGCCAGCTGAAGAGCGGCTACGTTCTGGAAGCCATGATGACGGCGCTCCTCTGCACGTGCCTGAACCCGGGGCGTCCAGTTCTGGACCTGCTGCAGAAGATCCTGCGGGACAGCGGCGTCACGGTTCATGGTCAACTCATTGGCATTGCTACCGCCGTGGTTGAAGGGGACCACCAGCTCCTTGGACTGCTGCTGAAGCACTACGAATCGGACATCGACACCTATCAGGTGGGGATGATTCTCCGGGGCGCACTCAAGAGACACGTCATTGAAGGGGACACTGCCGCAGCCGACGCCATGGCTCAGGCCTCGTCCATGTTCGCCGTCAGGTTCCCGACAGCCAACGAACAACTCTCCTTCAACTCGTTCAGGACCACGCCACTGACCGAACGGGAGATCGAGGTTGCCGTCCTGGCGGGCCATCGCACCAACGTCGAGATTGCGGAACATCTGGGCATAAGCGCAAGGACGGTGGAAAACCACATCTCCAACGCGCTGCGCAAGACGGGTGCGACGTCCCGCAACGGACTCTTCATGCTCGTCGGGAATTCACTTCCGCCGCGAGGAGCCGGGATAAGCTGAAACCAATTCTCCCAACGCCGGTCTCCGACGCCACGCCCTGAGCCCGGTCCCTCAGCGTGAAGGGTTTCAGTGAACAACTCCCCGGCTTTGGCCCGCCGACTCGGCACGTTCGATGCCTCGCTTATCGGACTAGGCTCCATGATCGGTGCGGGGGTGTTCGCAGCCTTCACTCCGGCCGCTGCTGCCGCGGGGTCCGGACTGCTGATAGGCCTTGTAGTGGCTGCTTTTGTCGCCTTCTGCAACGCAACCTCCTCTGCCCAACTCGCTGCCAGATACCCGACATCCGGAGGTACCTACGTCTACGGAAGGGAACGGCTGGGACCTTGGGCCGGGTTCCTGGCCGGCTGGGGTTTCATCATTGGCAAGACCGCCAGTGCTGCTGCCATGGCCATGACCTTCGCCGCCTATGCCGCACCGCAAGGCTGGGAACGCCCGGTGGCGATTGCCGCCGTCGTACTCTTGACCGCGGTGAACTATCACGGGGTGACCCGGACAGCAGGACTGACCCGGGTGTTGGTGATTGCGGTGTTGGCTGCCTTGGCGATCGCGGTAACCGCCGTGTGGGGTGGGTCCGGCCCCGACTTTGGCGACTTTGCGGGGGAGGGGCTGCTGGCGGAGGGCTGGTACGGGATCCTGCAGTCCGCCGGTCTGCTGTTCTTCGCGTTCGCTGGGTATGCGAGGATCGCGACCATGGGCGAGGAAGTGCGCGAACCTCAGCGCACCATTCCCCGGGCGATCGGCATCGCGTTGGGCATCACGATTCTCATCTACGCCGTTATTGCGGTGACACTGCTCGCGGCACTCGGCCCGGAGGGTGTGGCTGCTACGCCCACACCGCTGGCTGACGCAGTGGGCGCAGGAGCGTTGGCGTGGGCCTCGCCTGTTGTACGTATTGGGGCCGCCGTCGCCTCGTTGGGCGCGCTGTTGGCACTGATCGCCGGACTCGGGCGGACAAGCCTGGCGATGGCCCGCGAACACGACCTCCCGCACTGGCTCTCTGCCGTGCACCCCAAGTACAAGGTGCCCCATAGGGCCGAGGTGACTCTTGCCGTGGTGATCTGCCTGATCATTGCCGTGGCCGATCTTCGCGGGGCCATCGGCTTCTCGTCTTTCGGCGTGCTGCTCTATTACCTGGTGGCGAACGTCGCCGCCTACACCCAGCCAAACGAGGATCGTCGCTATCCGAAGTTCCTGCAGGTGGCCGGCGCGGTTGCATGCGTTGTTCTTGTCGCGACGCTGCCGCCCGTATCAGTTGGGCTGGGCCTGTTGGTGTTCGTGGTGGGTATCGCTTACAGGGTTATCAGGTTGCGGGTAATCCGCTAGGCCAGTTCGCGGGTTGGTAGTGGAAGGAATCGGCGGATCGCAACAGCCGAGACCACAGCGATAGCACCAGTGAACAGCCACGGCGAGGCAGCCGCCGTCGACGTTTGGTCAGCAAACTCGTACAGCGGCGCCATAGCCGTGTTTCCGATCAGCACCATGGCGCCTCCGCAACTGGCGAGGAGCCCGTAGTAGGCGCCGGTGGGTCGGCCGCCGGCGAAGTCCATGACGAGCCGCATTGCCGTGGGAGTCGCGCACATGTTGCCCAGGCACAGGCCGGTGACGAGGGCCAGTGCCGGCAAAGCCGGCAATGATCCGATGGGTGGCTGAGTAGCCAGGATTGCGACGGCGGTGAATCCTGCGGCTTTCAGACTGAGGCCTAAAGTCAGGGCGTTGCGCTCGCCGAATCGGCGCATGAGCTTGGCGACGGGCCACTGCAGTGTGACCGTCAACAACGAGGCGTACGCGAAAACCACGCCAAGCGTGCCGGCGTCGAGACCGCTGCGTCGCAGCTCCACCGGGAGGCCGAAGTACAGCTGGTTGTGTGCCAGCAGGCTGACACTGAAGAAGCAGGCGAACGCCACAAAGCGCTTGTCGCGCAGGCAGGCCAGGAGTTGGCGTTTGGGGACCGCTGCGTCTGTTGGCTGTAGGCTGCCACGCGCGCGTGGCAGGAAACGCCAGAAGACGAAAGCCATGACCGCGAAGATGGCCGAGGCGACGTAGAGGGAGACTTCGAAGCCGAAGCCCAGGAGCAGGCTGCCAAGCAGTGGGCCCGCCACGGCCCCGAATTCGCCGACGATGACCAGCGAAGCGAAGAGGGTTGGCCGGTGTTTCCCGGACGGTTCGCGTCGTTCCTCGGCTGCGGCGACCAGGCTTTCGAGTGCGGGCGAGAACAACGCGCCACCGACGCCGGTGACGATCGCACCCGCGAGGAAGAGACTGAAATTGTCGGCCGCCGCCAACAGCAAATAGCCACTGACCCGGACGATGCACCCGGCGACCATGGTGTAGCGGGCGCCCCAGCGATCGGAGATGGCACCGCCCACCAGGAACATCCCTTGCTGGGCGAAGGTCCGTGCTCCCAGGACGACTCCGATGGCCACCGCGCTCATGGCGAAGTCGTTGGCCATGGTGAGGGCAATGAACGGCACCACAGAGTAGAACCCGATGTTGAAAATCAGCTGGCTGGAGAGCAGGAGCTTCGGGTTGGGCCTGGCTGGCCGTCCCCCGGGCTGGAGGGGTGTCTGGGTGGAGCTGGTGGCGGGTTTCATGAACGGCTTTCCTTGGCGGCAGGCACGTTCGAGATTATCAATAATCGTTCTCGTTTACTCCTGTGACGACTCGCGGCGTTTCTGGCTTGGGCACGACTCCACCTGGGGGTAGACGGGTGGAGCCGTGCCGTAGTGCCTCCTACGCCAAAGCGGGTGGGGCTCCCGCCGGACACCGGGACTCCCGCTTCGGAGGCACATAAGGAGACTACGGGCGGGTTCGTGGCTCTAGGTGGCAAATTTGGGCGACTAGGTGCCGTATCCGGAGTAATTAGGTGTTGGTGCGGAAGAAATAGGTGGTGGCGGGGAGCGCCTAGGTGGTGGCTGCCCGGCCGCTTGGCTTAGCTGCCCGACTCACCCGCGCCGCCCGGTTCACCGCGAAGCCGATCACCGCCTGCACCGCGAGGCGAAGAGTGACGGTGAGGCTGACGACAATGAGGGAGATGGCGAACCCCCGCGCCATGGCCGGTGCCCAGATGCTCAGCAGCACGTCCCACGGCACTGAATCCATGCTGGCCAACCAAAAGACAGCAACACCCATGGCACAGAGCGCCACCGTCAGAGGTCCCGCGATGAACGTAGTGGCAGGACCAGTAGCGGGATTTACCAGGCAGAGCACGGCTGACACTGAAGCCCAGCACAGCACCGTTGTGCTTACCCAGAGGAAGTCGGCGTGGGAGGCGGCTTCCGCGGTCCTGATGGGACTGATCAGCAAGAGCTGCGACACGAGGAAAATGCTCCCTGCGATGCCTGCCACCAAGCCCAGGACCAAGGGCAACCAGAACGAACTGCCGGGAGCCTTAAGGTGAGGGCGACGCTGGGAGTCAAGGCCGCCGTCGTCGTCCTTGTTGTCATCAAAGTACATCCAGCCACGGGCTTCACGTCCACGGGAGAACTGTCCATAACAAGCCGCGATGGTGGCTGTGATGCCCAGCACCAGGGCAACGCCGATTCCCGGCCACTCGTCATAGCCGTACTGGATCCACAATGCGCCGCCCACCCATCCGAAGTTTGTGAGGGCAAGATCCAAGCTGTCGGCCATCGAGGTGGTGACCACAAAAATTGCGGTGCTGAGCAACGCCACAGGCAGCCAGAAGTGCCGGGGACGCCTGGCCAGGAGTGCCAGGGGGAGGCCTATGCTGGCGAAACCCGCGCAGATGAACACTGTTCCGAGCCCGGCGATGATGGGAGCGATCAACGTCATGGGATCCACCGGTGCGGAAACGTCCTGCCCTATCCCCGCGAACGACAGGACCTGCCCCAGCGCCAGGCCCACGGCAACACCGACGGCGACCCTGAAGACGCCCGGCAAGTCCCGCGTCGCCAGTGAATCCCGCGGATTACGGGCCGAATGAGCGGATCCCGCCGGATAAGCTTCCGCTAACGAAGCCGCCAACCGTGATCGCCACAGATCAAGACCGACGGTAAAACCCAGTAGCGATCCCGTCACTGCCGCTGAGGCCCAGATGCCACCCAGTACGACGCCGGATCCCGTCAGCAGGGCGGTGGCGGTTCCCACAACCAGTGGACCAACAATCCCGGCGAGGGCACCGGCGCTCAGCGAACGGAGGAAGTCGCTGGTGGCGGCTTTACTCGGCGCGTGGAGGACGGCGACTCTTGCCTCGCGTGTCGGGTGGCGCATGCGCAGGCGCCGTATCCACGGGGCGAGAGTGCCGGGTCCGAGGAGTCCCAAGCTGGCGCTGACCTTCTGGTATGAGCCCTGCGCGGCACGCAGGTCGGCATCATGTTCACGCGAGCGAAGCAAGGCAGCTGTCACGATTTCCACCACGACAGCCAGGAGGACCGCACGCCAGAGGTAGTAGGGAAGCAGCGAAGGACCCTCCCAAATGGCGCCAGCCACAGGAACGAGAAGCACCACCAAAGTCACGTACCACGAGCTCCGCGCCAGCCAGGCCAGTTCCACGTCGCGGTGACGGATATGCGCGAACTCATGGAGGATCACGCCGTCGGCCGGTCCGGGCCGTACAAGCAGACCGACAATCTTTGGCGGCAGGGCAACTGCCGTTGATCCGGGCCTGCCGAAAGAAAAGGCATCTCCCATTCGTGCCGGACCGATGAATAGCTTTGGTACGCGACGCAGGCCGGCCTCGGACGCCAAGTCGCCGAAGCGTTCCACCACCGCGCTGTGCTTTAGCGACGGCGCCTGCAGGGCTCGCCGCCGTCGAATCATTAATGGCACAACAAACATGACGGCCACGGCGAACACTGCCATGACCCCCGCCCCGGCCAGGGACCAGAGGCCCCGCCTGATCTCCAGAGGTGCCGTGCATTGCTGTTGCTGAGCGAGATCTAGAGCCAGACACTTACCCAACTCTTGGACCCATTCCCGTCCAAGGACCACGTTGTGCATCCATGAGCCCACAAACAAGCCGACCGCCAGAAGTGCAGCAACGAAGAGAAGGTACAGGCCAGTGGTGGGTGCGGGGAGGGCGAGTACGTTGACCCGACGAGGATCAACTGCTGGCGTCAACGGCTTCTGGTCCATCCTGACCGGCTCCTAGGGATTGGAGAGCTACGGAAGATTCACCTGCTGAGGACCCCGAGGATTGCGTTTCCCAACAGATCGGCCTTGGTTTCGTCGAGGCCAAGACGCTTGGACTGCTCTTTGGCGGCGGCGAAGACGCGGTCGCGCTGTTCCGCGGTGAGTTCGATTGCTGCACTGGTGGAATCCTGTGGGGAGTCCAGCCGCAACACCCTGCGAACGGCTCCCGTCACTGCAGGTTTGGTGGCGTCCTTCACCGCGTCCTTGGCCACGTCGCGGAGCAAGTCACCGAGGAAAGCGATGACGAACTGGGCCACGGCGAGGGCAAAAGGTGCAAGCAAGGCCAGCTCCAGGCCGAAGCCAACGGCCTCATCATTCTTGGCCGGTTTCAGAGTGGATTCGGGATCCGCGTAGTACTCGTCGGCGACTTCGTCGAAGGTGAGCAGTTCATCAGGGGCGGCCCGCTCGATCATCAGCCTTGCCAGTTCAGTGCTCACATCACGTGTCTCGCCCATTGGGATGTCCGTGCCCAACTCTCCCATGGTGCCCCCTTGGTGAGAATAGAACAGACTCGGAGGTCTGCCGTGGGACACATTGTCCGCCTGACGGTGGGGGACCACAAGGCCATAAGCCGCCGTCGTCGAGCTTCGCCTTTCGATCAGCGGTACGGAGCCGCTGACCTGGCGTCAACTGGCTCGGCGGTTAGCAACCGAGCTGAAGGATGCTGCCGCGCCAGGTGGCTAGAGCGGTGCGGTCGCGCTCGGGGAGGTCGGCGGCCTGAGTGAATTGTTGAGGGTCGAACCCGGCCAAAGCCGTCCGAAAGGCTCCTTCGGTGGTTGTCCCGTGGCGCTCGCAGAGTTCGTTGAGCACGGATTCGGCATTGTTTCTGTTGCTGCTGGCAGCGCGGACGTCGCCGAGCCTGACGGTTTCGAGGTAGTCATCTACGATTTCCTCGGTGCCGGCGTTCACGGCCGACAACAGAATCATGGCAATAATTCCGGTCCTGTCCCTGCCACCCATGCAATGAAAGAGGACGCCGCCCGGCGGTGCGTTGAGTATGGCTGAGATAGCAGCCCCGGCTCGTTCGGGCATCTCGGCCAGGTGGGGCAGGAAATACAGTGCCGTGCCCACCAAACCGTTGTCCCAGTAGCCAGCCCAGAACTCGGTGTTCTCAAGGCCGTCGAGATCCACGTTGATCGTGGTGAGCCAGGGTGGGCGTTTCCGGGTGTCCTTTTCACGTTCCCCAGGTTGCCGAAGATCGATGACGGTTCGGATGCCTGCTTCGTAGACTTGTTTCCACCCGTCGGGGCTTATCCGGTCCACGTTGTCGCTTCGGAAAAACACCCCGTGCGGCGTCAGGGTTCCGTCTGCACGTTCCAAACCGCCAAGATCACGGGCGTTGACCAGACCATCAACCCGGAGCGCGCGGTCCTTCCTGCCAGACTCTTCCATGCCCCAAGTAAAGCAAAGGGGCCCTACGCCCGCGCGTGCAACATGGGGGTGACCGCAGCCTCTCGGCCACGGTCACCCGCAGGATGACTACTTCTCACAGCCGATTCCGTCTCCGTCATTGTCTAGGCCGTAGATGTCAGAACCAATGACACTCACTGGGCCACGTACATATGCCGGGCCGTTGCCTTTGCCGCCGGCACAGTCGACGTCGGACGCAACGGGAACGCAACCCGAGTAGTTCGGATCGCAGTTACTTTGTGCCTGCGGCGCCGCCGGGACAGCAGCTTTGGGAACAAGCTTGGCAGCCGCGGCGTCAGCGGCCGCTTTGTCTGCTGCTGCTTTATCGGCTGCTGCCTTTGCGGCCGCAGCTTGAGCTGCCGCGGCCTGGTCAGCTTCGGCTTTGTCAGCAGCTGCCTTATCCGCAGCGGCTTTGTCCGCTGCCGCCTTCTCGGCGGCAGCTTTAGCAGCCGCCTCAGCAGCTCGATCATCGGACAGTTTCTTGGCGGTCGCTGAGTCCAACCACGTTAATGTGCCGGCGCGGTCAATCGCGCAGACGTACGTCTCGCCGGAAGTAGTTTGAGTCGCTTTCTCACTCTTACAGGCGGTCCCAGCGACCTTGCTGGGTGTTGGCGATGGTGTCGCTGAAGGTGTTGCCGTTGTGCTGTTCACCGAACTGGCGCTTGTTGTCGTCCCTTGACCGCAGGCTGTGGTCATAGCCAGCATCGACGTGATCGCCACCAGCCCCAGTGTCTTCCTGCGTTGAGCCCACGAAGACTTGCCTGACAAATGCCTGATTTTGGCCGCGAGAATAGAACCCTTTTTCACTTATTGCCCCCTTGTAGATGCGCCGATGCGATGGCGCGTCCCGTGACCATAACACTCGGCGGAACGGCAAGGGGAGGGAAAGTTATCTATGACTTAGCGTGCTTCGCAGATTACAGGAGGCACACCAGACCTTCGGGCCCTACGCCCGCGCGTGCTTCTTCCCGCCGGCACGCGGAGCCGCTCCAGCCTCGCCCCGCTCCCCGGCAGTAACCGACGCCCCCGTCCCCAAGCCGCGGACCGTCCACCCGGCACTCCGCCAGGCCTCAGCGTCCAGGACGTTTCGAGCGTCCAGCACCATCCGGCGTCGTACTAGGCCTCCCACAACGGAAGGCGACAGCGAGACATATTCGTCCCATTCGGTGAGCAGCAGCACCAGTTCGGCGCCTTCGAGGGCGCGTTTTGTGTCGGCCTCGAAGCGGATTTGCGGGTAGCGGATCCAAGCGTTGTTGATGGCTTTGGGGTCGGTGACGGTGACGTGCGCGCCGGCCGCAGCGAGTTGTTGGGCGACGTCCAGGGCGGGGGAGTCGCGGATGTCGTCGGTGTCTGGCTTGAACGCTGCGCCAAGGATGGTCACCGTGCGGCCGGAGAGGAAGCCGCGGCACATCTCGCGGGCCACCTCCACGGCGCGGGAACGCTGGTCCAGGTTCACCGAATCAACCAGGGCCATCCACTCATCCACGGACGGCACCGACAGCTCGCGGGCCTGCGCACGGAACGACCGGATGTCCTTGGGCAGGCAGCCGCCACCGAACCCGAGCCCGGCGTGCAGGTATCGGTTGCCGATGCGCGGGTCCAGGCCCATCGCCTCGCTGAGCTCGCTCACGTCAGCGCCCGACGCGTCGCACAGCTCGGCCATCGCGTTGATGAAGCTGACCTTGGTGGCCAGGAACGCGTTCGACGCCGACTTGATCAGTTCCGCGGTCGCGAAGTTGCAGACGAGCCGCGGGATGCCGGCGCTGATCAGCGGTTCGTACACGGCATCCAGCACGGCGGTGACCGGAGCGCCGGCAGCGGCACCCTTGCCGCCAGGAACGCCATAAACCAGTCGGTCGGGAACCAACGAATCCTTCACGGCCGTTCCCTGGCGCAGGAACTCGGGGTTCCAGCCGAGCAGCACATCGGAGCGTCGGGCCAGTATCGTGCGGAGCGTTTCCACTGTGCCTACCGGCACCGTCGATTTACCCACGACGGCGGCGCCCTTGGCCAGGTGCGGCAGGAGGCTCTTCGTTGCGCCCATCAAGTAGGAGAGATCGGCCGTGTCAGAGGTCTTGGACTGCGGGGTACCAACGCAGAGGAAGTGCACCTGCGCATCGGCGGCGGCGGAGAAATCGGTGGTGAACACGAGTCGGCCGGTGGTGCGGCCGTCCTGGAGGAGCTCGTCCAAACCGGGTTCGTGGAAGGGCGCCACAGCTTTGTTGAGCTGTTCAACCTTGGAGGAATCGACGTCAATGCCCACCACATTGTGGCCCATCGAAGCGAGCGTTGCTGCATGGACTGCGCCGAGGTAGCCGCAGCCGATCACGGAAATCTTCATGAAGTGGGTCCTTTGCTTGAGGTGAGTTCTGTGGGCCCGTTTTCGCGGGAGAAGGACGCGATAACTTCGGTGTAATGCCGGACCAGGTTCGCGCTGAGCACAGGCCACGTCCGCCCCTGGACCGAGGCGGTTGCCGCCGTCGCGAACGCGCGGCGCTTGGCGTCGTCGCCCATCAAGTCCTGCACGTATGCCCTGAGTTGGCTGAGGTTTCCGGGCTCGTACAGCCAGCCGGTGCGGGAGTTTTCGACCAAGTCCAAGGGCCCGCCGCGTCCGGTCGCGACCACTGGAACGCCCGATGCCATGGCCTCCTGGATGGTCTGGCAGAAGGTCTCGAACTCGCCGGGATGAACAAAAAGGTCAAAGCCGGCGACCGCCTCAGCCAGTGCATCCCCGCCGAGGAAACCCGTGAATACAGCGTCCGGCAGCTGAGCTTCCAGCGCCGCACGCTGCGGACCATCACCCACAATCACCAGCTTCGTGTTGGGCAGATCAGTCAGCACGGCAAGATCCTCAACCTGTTTCTCCACGGCGAGCCGGCCGACGTAGCCGATGATCCGGTGACCGTCGGGCGCTAGTGAGCTGCGCCACGCCGTCGAACGTTTGGCGGGGTTGAAGCGCGCGGTATCCACGCCGCGACGCCACATGTCCACGCGCAGGATGCCTCGCCCGCGCAACTGGTTCAGCGCGAACGTGGAGGGCACAAGGGTTCGGGTGGCCAGGAGATGGATGTTGTCCACGCGGTTCCAGGCCCAGTTCTCCAAGAACGGCACGCCATAGCGGGCGGCGTAGCTGGGAACCTCGGTTTGGTAGATGGCCACAGTGGGGATGCCGAGTTGGTGGGCGGCCTGCACGGCCCGCCAGCCGAGGACGAACGGGGAAGCGAGATGAACAACATCGGGGGAGAAATCGGCAAGGATTCGCTTGACCCGATTCACACCACCCAACGCAACCCGCACATTCGTGTAGCCGGCCAGCGGCACCGAAGGAAGCCGGTGCACATACGCACCCTTCTCGACGCTCGAAACATCAGTGTCCGACGTCGACGGCGCGATCACCATCACCTCATCCCCGCGCTCCTGCAGATGCTCCAGCACCCGCAGAATGGAGTGGGTTACCCCATTCATCAATGGCAGGAATGATTCGGCGACGATTGCGATCCTCACGCCTTCCACGGTCGTCTGGGCGGTTGGCGGCGCGGGTTAGAACGGGTGGCCTGTGGAGGAAGAGTTGGTTAACAGGTGGTTCTCTGTTTTGTCTGAGCGCGCGCGTAGACTCTGCTTCACCGACGCGCTGGGGCGTCATGACTTCTGGGGGTTTTCGCAATGTTTGCTGCTGGGGACAATTCGCGCGCGCTTGGGGTACGACGGCGGCGCTGGGCGGCGGTGCGGTCAGTCGCTGTCGGTTTGGGCTTGGCGGTGTTGTTGGGAGCCTTCAGTTCGCCCGGATCGCCGGCTGTGGCTGATGCGGTGACGGATATCGTTCCTGTAGGCGACAAACCTGGTGCCATCGCCGTGAACCCTGTGACGAACAAGGCGTACGTTGCCTCATTCGAAGGCGTTTCGGTCATCAACGGAACGTCCGACGGAGGCCTCCTGTACTCGGGAGACATGCCCGTGGACGTTGCCGTGAACTCGGCGACGAACAAGATCTACGTCAGCGAGATCGGCGGCTCGGTTGCCGTTGTAAATGGGGTTTCCGGTGCAGTGACGTGGGTTCCCGTGGGGGCTGAGCCGGGCGTTGTGGCGGTGAACGAAACGACCAACAAGATCTACGTGGCCGTGAAGACCGGCATCACCATCATTGATGGGGCTACGAACACGACCACCTCTGTGCCATTCGACGGAGGTGCGCAGGACATCCTGGTGAATTCCGTGACGGACAAGGTCTATGTTCAGTCCAGTGGCACCATCAAGGTCATCAACGCCAGCGGCAATCTCTCCTCAACGATCGTCATCGGCGCAGGCATCTTGGGCGCAGCGATGAACGAGACAACGAACAAGCTTTACATCACGACGATCAGCAGGTTCGGGCCACGGCTCTCCGTAATCAACGGCGCAACCGACACCAGTGGAGCGAGCCTCACGTTCTCGCAGACCGTCGGCACCCTCGCGGTTAATCCTGGGACGAACAAGATATATGTAGCCGCAGACAGTGCTTCAACGGACGGCTTTGTAAAAATCATTGATGGGGCGACCTTCACGGAAGTGACCACCATCAGCACCGCCACGCGTGTCAGCGAGATCCTCGTGAACCCCACGAGCAACAAGGTCTATGCGCCGACCAACGGCGGGGGCACCGTCATCATCAATGGCCAGAGCAACAGCAGCTACGCCGTTTACACAGGCAGCGAGCCGGTCTCCGCTGCCGTCAACACCTCCACCAACAAGGCGTACGTCGTCAGCTACGGCACTGCTTCTGTGCGGATCATCGACGGGACCGTGGAGCAGCCTGTCAAGAATGATTTCAACGGTGACGGGTTCACGGACGTTTTGGCTCGGGAAGCTTCCGGCGTCCTGTGGCTCTACCCAGGGGATGGCTCGGGCGGGTGGCTGAATCGCGTTCAAGTAGGGCAGGGCTGGAACATCATGACGGCTCTGGTTACTCCCGGCGACTTCAACGGCGACGGGAATGCCGACGTCCTTGCCCGTGATGGCGGAGGGCTGCTCTGGCTCTACCCCGGCAATGGCTCGAGTGGTTGGCTGCCTCGTGTGCAGGTGGGCATGGGCTGGGCTGGCATGACCGCGATCGAGTCCGTCGGGGACTTCAACGGCGACACCTTCGTGGATATCGCTGCCCGGACCGCCTCCGGCGTGCTGTGGGTGTACCGGGGTAGCGGCTCTGGCGGTTGGCTGTCTGCCATCCAGGTGGGTACCGGTTGGAACGGAATGTCCGAGATGACCGGCGTCGGCGACTTCAACAGCGACGGCACGCCCGATGTTGCCGCCCGGGACTCCTCCGGCGTGCTCTGGCTTTACCCAGGCAACGGCTCCGGTGGATGGCTGCAGCAGCGGGCTATTGGGCAGGGCTGGAACGTCATGAACTCGCTGCTTGGTCCGGGTGACTTCGACGGTGATGGACGTGCAGACATCCTCGCGCGGAACGCCGCGGGTGAGCTGTGGTTGTACGCGGGCAGTGGGGGAGCTGCATGGCCCACGGCTTCCCGCGTGGGTACGGGGTGGGGCGGGATGACGGCGATTCTGTAGATTTTCAACTGCGTTTAGCAAAACGACAAGAGGCGTTGAATAATCGGAGTTGGGGAGCGGCCACGTCAGGTATCGTTCACTCTTTTAGAGGAGCGACTTAGCCTTTGCCGGAATAGCGAGGCAATTAAGCAGAATCTTGGCCCCTGATGCGCTCTGGCTTTTGCTTTGACCTGTGCCGATTGCGACCGATAGCGAATGCCGCGGCCTGCGGGACGACTTTTCGGCGTGCCGCTCCTTCACGTCTCGGCGGGGTTGAGGAGGCCGGCCCCAGACAGGTGCGACCGGCCCCCTAGATTCCTTTGTTAGCTGATCGGGTACTCGAAGAATGGGCCGGCGTATGCGCCGCCCGTGTAGACCAGCGTTCCCGTTCCCGGCGGAAGGTCGAGAACAACGCTGCCTGATACCTTCTCTGCGGGCCCCATACCCCCGCTCGGGAATTCCAGCGCGTCGTCGATGCACGAGTACGTCGCTGAAGTGCCCAGATTACCGTTGAACGTTGTGCCGCTGGCCGCGATGAACTTGAAGTCGTGGCTAGAGATCATGTGCTTTGGAAAGGAATCCTCGGCAAGTTCCGGAGTGGTCTCCACGGTCAGGGCCACTGAAATAATCCGGCCGTTCTCGGCCGGACGGGAGTAGGGCTCTGTGCAAACAGTGTCCAGGATGCTGTCCACGGTGAACTTGGTAGTCACCTTCTTGGTGTTCTGGTTGCTGAACGTTCCTACGTCGCCGAGCTTTGCAATGAAGTTACCCCGCGCCGACTTTGCATTTCCAGTCGGCGAAGGCGTCGACTTGGGAGTGGCCACGGGCTCTGCCGTCGGGGCGGTGACTGGAGCGTCTGAGGACTTCGCCGACTCCGCTGCCGTGTTCTTGGCCGTGCTCCCACACGCGCTGAGGGCGAGCGCCGTCGCAAGGACCGCAGTGCCAATGAGTGCCTTATTCATATGTTCCCCTTTTTAAGCGAGCAGACAGCGACTTGCTGCCCTCTCTGAGTGATGCGATTGGAGTTTCCTCCGTACCCTGCCCTGGTCGTGAACCAGCGCCGTCTGGGGCGGCGGGGTGACCGTGAAGCGGCCTGGGCCTTGCCGACTTCAACGCCCTTTTGTTGTAGATCACACCATATCCGTGACCTCTGACAGTCATGGAAAGAGGCGCGGTAAGCCGCGCTATGTTACATGGTCGGCTCTGAGGTTGGGCGTTCGCGCCTTTCGCTGGTCTGCAGCCACTGCCTGACGACTCCAGTGGTGTCTCGTTCAGTCAGAATTGGCCGCTCGGAGAAGACCGCGCCCGCTTCAAATCCTTGCGCAGCCCCCGGTTATCAGCCCGGAGTTCCCGGTTGTCATCAGCAAGCCCCCGGTTGTCCTCCGTCAGCCCGCGGTTCTCGGCCTCCAACTCGAGCACCAGCTTCACTCCGGCCAGGTTCAGCCCCTCATCCAGGAGTGCGCCGATCCTCCGTAGAGTCGCAAGGTCGTCCTCGCTGTAACGCCGGGTGCCGCCGTCGGTCCTTTCCGGGGTGACCAGCCCTTTGCGCTCGTACTGCCTGATGTTCTGCTGCCCCGTGCCAACCAGTTCCGCCGCCACTGAGATCGCGTAGACGCCGCGAGCGTCCCGGCCACCGGCAGAGGTGCCGTCCGCCCCGGAAGCAGCCGGGCCGCCGTCGTGCGTCTCCGCAGCAGCGCCGTCCGAACCCGCCATCAAGAACCTCCGAAAATCTTCCGAAAACCTACTTGCACTACTTTCTCACCAGTGCTATAAAAAATCTATACCAGCCACCACAGATCAGGGAAGGCTGGGACAACAACAAATCAGCATCACGACCAGAGGAGTGAGAACAAAATGCTGATGCGCACTGACCCGTTCCGCGAATTCGACAGGCTCGCCCAACAGGTTTTTGGCACAACAGCACGCCCTGCCGGCATGCCCATGGATGCTTGGCAGGAGGGCGAGGAGTTTGTCGTTGCCTTTGATTTGCCAGGTGTGAGCCCCGACTCCGTCGACCTCGACGTCGAGCGCAACGTCCTCACGGTCAAGGCAGAACGGAAGTCGCCGGCTGGCGAGAACTCAGAGATGATCGCCGCCGAACGCCCGCAAGGTGTCTTCAGCCGGCAACTGATCCTGGGCGACACCTTGGACACCGAAGGCGTCAAGGCCAGCTACGACGCGGGCGTGCTGACACTCCGCATCCCCGTCGCCGAGAAGGCCAAGCCGCGGCGCATCGAGATCACGTCCACCGAACAACGGCAAGAGATCAACGCCTAATCCTGTGCCCTTCCGGAAGGCTTCCCCGGGGGTGGCCAACCGGCAGGGCGCCGACCGGGAACAACGGAGGCGGCCGCATCGGAATAGTTGGGCGCAGGCTTCGTGCCACGTCACAGCGTTTTTTAGCGCACATGAAAGCGGTCCCCGCCCGTCGTCTCCCGATTGATGGCCCCCGGTTCACGCCGGGGGCCATCCCCAAGTCCGCTGCAGGAAACCGGAACCAACCGTGAGCGATCAACCTGACCACTACGCCACTTTGCACGTGTCGCCGGACGCGACGACCCGTGAGATCGCCCGCGCCTACCGCACGCTGCTCCGGACCCATCACCCGGATACACGCCAAAAGGTCGACGACGGCGACACCACCTCCGCGGACGACCTCCAGGAACTGCACGCCATCATGCAGGCGTACGTCGTTTTGTCGGACCCAGGAAAGCGGGCGGCTTACGATCAGGCGCGGCGGAGGGGTGTGCCCGCACGAAAGCCCGGAACGCCGGTAAAGGTGCGAGTCCATCGACACGAACCAGCGGCCAGCAAGGAACCAGGGCGGCCCCAGTCGCCCCTGACTTTCGGGCCGCCCGGCTGGGAGCCTTCTTCCCGAACCCTCAAATCACCAAGGAGCCATTCATGAGTGCCTGGCGTCCGTATGACGGCCACATCATTCCCGCGTTCTACGAACGGTTCGAGAAACGCTGGGGGAGGGGAACGGCGCCATTCCTGGACCCCGAAGTCCACGAGCAGCCCTTGCCCCGTGCCCAGTGGATCAACCCGGACACCGGCGCTGCGGTTGCTGTGGTGCCTATCTGGACCGACGACCCCGAGCATCGCTCATTTGGCGTGTTCTACCTCCCGCCGGCTGGGGACATCTGGATGCTCCGCCCCGGCCCCACAGCGTTCATGGAACCAAGCGCAGGTGCCAGCGGGGAGCAAGTGACGCTGCGGAACGATGCCTTCAAGAAAGCCGTCAACCACGCCAAGGAGTTCATCTACGGGCCCCAGCTCTAGCGGGCTGGCGCGAGGGGTTAGATCTCGGCAGAAAGAGAGGCATCAAAGTGCCGAGATGTCGCCCCTCGGCGAGGGCTGGGCGGGCAAACTTAACAAGTGCCGACCCAATAGGCACAGCCAGGCCCTGCGGTAGACCGGGGCAAAAGACTCATTTACCACCAGGGACTTCGGATGCCGCCGAAGCGCACGACTCGGCTGCTCCTTCCGGAACAAGATTCTCGAACGGCACGAGAGTGAGAACAACGCTGTCAGTGGGGAAAGAGGAAACGCGCCCACTTTCCTGGAGGGGCTCTGGAGTGGGACTACGTGTAGTGACGATCGTTTGGTTGTCGCGGGTCCCTAGCACCCAGACTGCTTTGGAAGTCCCAGGTTTCGAATCTTGCTGTAAGCACGCCGGTACAGGGTAGTTTGCCCGCGCGAACGCTTGGGTTCCATAGGTTCGAAGGTTGTATCCGGCGGTCATCTCCGTCTGGACGATGGTAAGTAGGCATACCAAAACAGAAGCGCCGATCGAGATGTTGATTAAGAACCGCATCCAACTACCGTTTTGCTTACCTACCCAAACGATTAGTAAAGATAAGGCAGCTACTAGTACCAACCCGAAAAGCCTAGGCATGAAGGAGACTAACTGCGTCCAATCGACAGTGCTGGTCAGCGGTCCGACGCCAATACCCTCCAGGTAAGCCCAAGCCGGAAGCCGCATAATCAGAGCGATAGCGATTGCCGCAGAGCCTATATTGAACACCAGACGCGGCAAGGATTTGCCACCTAGCAGCATATGGGCTGCCAGGAGACGTGATGCGAACCAAGCCAACGCCATCCCAGCCGCGATCCCAACGGTTCCCGCCAGCCCGCCAGGTAAGCCGATCGCAATTGACCCACTGACCCAGAGGGTTCTTCCGACTAAGAAGCTCACACCAATCCCAATTAGCAGTGCGTAAAGGGCTTGGATCCTAACGTATGTCTTTGTGCCCTCGTCTGCCTCAGAGTCTTTGGAGGGCCACGACCACCCAACTGCCTCTCGCGGCTTCTGCGGTACGGGTAATCGGAGGGTGACTTCAGACCCCCTAAACGCTCCAAGCAGCGCGGCACCCCAGAGACTCACACCGTAGAAGACGCAGCATAACAAGGTCCAGGCAATGATCAGAAGGTACGGTTCAACAGCGAACCAGGAGTCCTCATGGATGACGAGGCTCGGACTCGTGACTACGGGAAAGCCCTGAAAGGCGGAGCGAATTGTTCCGGCCGTGAAGAAGCCTAGGAGGGCGAAACCTAGAAAGGTGGCCGTGATTCTCCAGTCCGGACTACTTACAGAATGTTCTCGGTCTAGGCGAGACGCCGCATTGGAAGGTTTGAGATCGCCGTCAGGGAAGGACTGCCTCACCTGTTGCAGGACGGGGCCATGCTCGCCATAGATGTAAAGAGGGCCTTTACCCACTGAATGTGGACTTGAGTCGCCACTGCCCCTGTCCACCACCCACCTTGGCAGCTGTCCGTAGTCAGGCTTCACGAAGGTTGGTTCAAGGACTGCGGGCGCGTTGGGGATACTGGACAGAACTGTTCGGAGTTCGTGAATGAACCGCTCTCGGGTAGCAAGGCCGACGACGCGAGGGCCTGTACGAACCAACGTAATGCGGAAGTCAGATTCCCATGTGGTTGCATCCTCGATAACCCAGCCTGCGTTCACGACCGCCGTCTCTATAGACCCCCGGAAGCTTGATGACGTGAATCTCACCTCGACTACCAGCGATCCGTAACCGTTGAGCTTCGCATATATCCGTTCCGCAATGGAGCCACCCAGAATGGAACCGGCCTTGTTGTATTGTTTCGTCCACACTGCCATTAGATGTGCTCCCCATTCTGTTAGGCAGACGCGTTGTGTCATACCCCTTCTTTAGTGAGCTCCAACGCTAATAGATGACGGGGGAATGGTTCTTGTACGTAATGTGGGTATCTCACGCGTCGTTCTCAGAGCCAGCTGCTGGGCTCAACACTGCACGAGAATCTTGTGTTCGACGCTGTGAACTGCGCGGGCTGAGCACACCCCCAGCCACTCGCTATCGCACTCATGACGCCCAAATTTCCGGCGGACCACGATTATCAGCTACACCCCACGGATGGTGTGTTGCACAAGGTCTTTATGCAGCGTGAAGGTCGGCGCGACATCGTCTAGGAGGGTCAAGCTTCAGCAGCCAATCTGGCCGCCCGTCGTCGTGCGTTCAATCTTGAGGGGTTAGCATTCGATTGAAAGTGGGCCTCAAAGTGCTGAGACGTCGCCCCTCGGCGGGAGGTGGTGGGGTAGACGCCCAACCAGGCCGCCCGCCGTCGTGCGTTGGTTCGCGAGGGGTTAGATCTCGGCAGAAAGAGGGGCATCAAAGTGCCGAGATGTCGCCCCTCGGTGGGAGGTGGTGGGGTACGCATTCAACCTGGCCACCCGGCGTCGTAGGTTCCTATCGTGAGGGGTTAGATCTCGGCACTAAGAGAGGCATCAAAGTGCCGAGATGTCGCCCCTCGGGGAGGCAAGGCGAAGAGCAAAAAGAAGGCTGGTGCAGCCTAGGAGAGAATCCCGAGGCGGCTGCACCAGCGGCTAGTACGACTTTCTGTTATGAGTTGTGACACCTATCCATTGGCCGCTCCTAGTTCCCGGCTTCGATTGTTTCCGGGTCTTGCAAAGTCTGTGCAGGTGGGGGCGGAGCTGAGGTGGTCGGTGAGGGCTCCGTGCCCCGGGAGAACACCTCCCATTTTACGGCGGCTTCGTGGAAAAAGCGCTGGAATTCGCGGTATTTCAGGGGCGCCTGCGGGGTGGGAGCAGCCTGCCGTGGCACGATAGATCACGATGAAACTGCGCGCTGATCAGACCGGAAACCGTGGCCTCCCGATGCCCCTTTGGCTGCAGGGTGGTTTGGAAGCGGCGCAGGCAGCGTTCATTTCGGCCATCGTTGTGGTGTTACCGCTGGTGGGGGTGTGGGCAACCGATGGTTTCCAGGACCGGAACGTCGACTCCCTGGCCCGTTTGGGCGGCCAGGCTTGGCTGCTGATCCACGGTGTTCCGCTGGAGCTGGCGCAGGTCAATATCGGTACTGCGGCCCAGCCGGGTTCGGGTCTGCTGTCCCTCATTCCGCTGGGGCTGACGCTGATCCCGTTCCTGCTTGCGTGGCGCGCGGGTCGTCGGCTCGCCCGGGCCTCCTACACCGACCAACTGTGGCAAGCGTTCCTTGGCGCCTTCGTCGTTTACGCGGCGTTCGGGGCCGCCACCGGGTTCGTGTGCCGCACCCCTGAAGTGGTCATCAACCTCTGGTTCGCCATGACCATCCCCCTGATTTCCTTCGGCCTTGGCCTGATCGTGGGCGCTCGCCGAGAGGCCGGTTCGTGGAGCCGACTGATCGGCGTCGACGCCGTCGCCTGGCTCGCCAAGACCAGCCAGCATTCGCGCTGGGCAGGCTCCTACGTAGGCTCCGCGTTGAAGGCCGGATTCGTCGCGGCGATGGCTTCGGTCTGTTTGGCCGCGGTCCTGCTGGCTGTCACCATCGTGTGGCACTGGACGGACATCATTGCCGTTTACCAAGGCATCCAGGCCGGCGCCCTCGGCGGAGCCGTGCTCACCATCGCGCAGCTGGGCTTCCTGCCGAACCTCGTCATTTTCGCGCTTTCCTGGTCCTCCGGCGCGGGCTTCTCGCTCGGCATTGGCTCCACGGCGGGTCCGCTGGGCACCGCGGTCGGACCGCTCCCGGCCGTCCCGGTTCTCGGCGCCCTCCCCGCAGGACAGCTCGACGCCGGTGCCATGGCACTCGCGCTGCCCGTGGTCGCCGGCATCCTGGCGGGCTGGTGGTTCCTCCGCGAAGGCGAGAACCATTTTGACGAGTGGCTCTCCATCAAGATCAAAGCCCGATGGTTCACAGCTGCCGTCTCAACCCTGTTCCTGGGTGCGTTCATTGGCGCGGTTGCGGGGCTCCTTGGCGGTGCCTTGGCATGGATCGCCCGCGGTTCTGCCGGTATTGGGCGGCTCACGGAAATCGGACCCCACCCGCTGTGGACGGCAGTCTGGCTGGCGGCGGAAGTGGGTATCGGCGTCGTGATTGGCTACGCAGTGGGGCCGTGGCTGGAACGCAGCCAGAAGCAGCGCGAGGCGAACCTCGACGAAGCAGCGTACGACGACGAACACGCCTGAGCGGGCCTGCTCGCTTTAGCGCTGGGCTACTCCAGCGGACGGGCTTAGCGAAGCGGTCCCGGCATGGAGTTCTCGAGCTGCGTCAGGCACTGCGATTTGGCGGACTCCGTCAGCGCCCCGCGCGAGCAGTCCTGGTACGTGCTGACTTGGCTAAAGAAGAGCACCGACGTCAGGATGAGCAGGCACATCACGGCCGTGACCACCAGACCTGAGATTGTCCCAAAGAGAATCAGGCGGGGGTGCTTGTACTTCAACGTGCGGACCAAGACGACGATCCCCAGCACCAGACCTGCGAGCGTCAGAATGGCGCTCAACCACACGTAGTTCACGTTCAGGGAGAACACAAAGAACGCACCCAAAGCCGTCAAAAGGAAGGCGCGGAAAAGGATCTGGGTCTTGCCGAGGGCGGACTTTTCGGCCTCGGAGCGGGGTTGCTGGCTCGGCTTGGGACCGACGTCGGGATTCATGTTTTCCAGCCTACGCGAGCCGCCCATAAGCTAGTGCAATGCGCATTGTTGTCCTCGTCTCCGGTACCGGTTCCAATCTTCAGGCAGTCATCGACGCCGTGAAGTCGGGTGAACTGGATGTCGAGATCGCCGCTGTGGGCGCCGACCGACCGGATACTTATGGCGTGGAGCGCTCCGACGAAGCCGGCATCGAGACGTTCGTGGTCAACTTCAACTCGTTCGAAACCCGTGCTGAATGGGACGCCGCACTGCGCGACAAGGTGCTGTCCTACGCCCCGGACGTCGTGGTGTCCTCCGGGTTCATGAGGATCGTCAGCGAAGACTTCATCAACGCTTTCGAGGGCAAGTACGTGAACACGCACCCCGCGCTGCTCCCGTCCTTCCCGGGCGCCCACGGGGTTCGCGATGCCATTGCGTACGGTGTGAAGGTCACGGGCTGCACCGTTCACTGGGCCGACGCCGGGGTGGACACGGGGCCCATCATCGCCCAGGAAGCCGTCACTGTGCTTCCGGAGGACTCAGAGGAAACCCTGCACGAGCGCATCAAGGTAGTGGAGCGCCGCTTGCTGGTCCAGACCCTGCGGGAGCTCGCCGCCGCCCCCTCACCCAAGTAGCTCGCACTCGTGGCTGTTTCCAGGTCTGGGAACAGCCACGAATGCCAGTCAGTTGGGTGCAAGGGACCCGGTTAGGAGAGGACGCGCTGCTTCGTCTCCGGGGCGAAGAACGCCATCCACAGCACGGACAGCAGCACTAGGCCACCAGCCATCGCGAAGGACTGAGCCAACCCGAACTCGGGCCAGAAGAACGAGGCAAACACCAGCGGGCCGAAGCCGGCGCCGATGCGGGAGAACGTCGAAGCCCAGCCGAAGCCCGAGCCGCGAAGTTCGGTGGGGTACAGCTCGGACACGTAGGCATAGAGGACCGGAATGGCCACCTGGACCACGAAACCGAACACCAGCAGCCAGAACACAGCAGCCGATGGCACATCCACGACGAACGCCACGATCACCAGCGTCAGCGCGGACAACGGCCCGGTGATGGCAAGGATCCACTTGCGCCCCACCCGCTCCACCAGCAGCGCTGCAACCACGACGCCCAAAAGTCCGACGGCGGCCATGCTCGCCGTCGTGACGAACGCCTTGTACTCCTCGAATCCGGCGCCGATAAGAATGCGCGGCATCCACGTGAGCGACAAGTAATAGACCAAGAGGATGCTGAAGAACAGGGCCCAGGCTGCGGTGGTGATCTTCCAGTTGAACTGCCAGATCCCACGCAGCTGCGCCCACGCGCTGCCGGGGGAGAGACGCGGTGCGGCCTGCGGTTCGGGCAAGCTGTAGGCCCTCGGCGTGGCGCCAGTGGCCTCCACCAACCCATCAATCACCGCCGCCGCTTCCTGTCGGCGGCCCGCACGAATCAAGAACAGTGGAGATTCCGGCACGGAACGCCGAACCCAGAAAACGAGCAGCGCGGGCAGCACCATGATCAGCATGGTGAGCCGCCAATCGCCGAAGGCAGCAACCAGACCGGCCGAGACGAAACCACAGAGCGCAGCACCGATCGGCCACCACCCGTCCATGGCTGTCAACACCTTGCCCCGTTGTTTGCGCGGCGTGAACTCACCAACCAACGCGTAGTCCACGGGGATGCAGCCGCCCAAACCGAAGCCGGCCATGAAGCGGAAGATGCAGAACCACACGAGGTCCGGTGCGAAAGCACCCAGGACCGTGAAAATGCTGAAAATCAGGAGGGTCGCCGTGAAGGCTTTCTTGCGGCCAATGGTGTCGGCAATGGTGCCCCATGCGAACGCACCCACGGCCATGCCGATCAGGTTGGCCGTGCCAATCCACGCAGCGTCGGTCGGTTGCAGCGACCAGTGCTTGGACAGCAGTGGAATCAGGATGCCGTTGAGCGTGACATCCCAAGCGTCGAACATGAACCCGAGCCCGCCGATCAGGAAAATCCGTCCCTGGACCTTCCACCGCCATGGCAGTTCCTGCACAACTTGTTCGCCGCTGGGCACGGCTGTGTATGTATTCATTGGGCCTCCTGCATGCAACTTTATGCGCTGTGCACGGAGCGGAAGTCCGCGTTACTTCTGGTTCTCGATGGCCCTCCGCAGGAAACCGCCGGCTTCCTCCAAAGCGCCCTTGGCCTGACCAGCCTCGATACCTGTGAGCAGCACCAAAATGGCCGCCTTCACGGACCCGCCAACAGCGTCCAAAGCAGTGGCAGCTTCCTGGGCCGACACCCCGGTGGCGTGCTGGACCGTCCGTTGCGAACGAGCCAAAAGCTTCTCGTTCGTGGCACGCAGGTCCACCATGAGGTTCCCGTAGGTCTTGCCGAGCTTCACCATCACCAACGTGCTGATCATGTTGAGGACAAGTTTCTGGGCGGTACCCGAGTTCAGCCTGGTGGAGCCCGCAATAAACTCCGGACCCACAACAACCTCAATCGCCGCGTCCGCCAGGTGACTCACGGCAGAGCCCTTGTTGCACGCAAGCGACGCCGTAAACGCACCCCGCTTCCGGGCTTCTTCCAGCGCACCGATCACGTACGGCGTCCTGCCGGAGGCTGTGATGCCCACGACGGCGTCCGCTTCCGTCACATTGATGTCGTGAAGGTCGCGCGCGCCGGCAGTCGCGTTGTCCTCTGCATACTCAACGGGTTTCTGGATGGCCTGAACTCCGCCCGCAATAAGTCCGACGACGAGTCCCGGCGGGGTGCCGAACGTCGGCGGGCACTCGCTCGCGTCGAGCACACCCAACCGTCCGGCCGTTCCCGCTCCCACGTACAAAAGGCGCCCGCCTCGCTGGAGTCGCTCCGCAACGGCGTCGACTGTTTGAACGATCGCCGGGCTCGCAGCCTCAACGGCAGCGTGTACTCCTGCACTGTGGGCAAGCATCGCGGAAACGAGTTCTTCGGTACCCAGAATGTCCAGGTTGTCCAAGCCCTCAGCCGTGGCCTCGGTCGCCAACCCGGCGAGTTCCGTGCGCAGGCCCGCAAGTTTGTCGGCGTCAGTCGGGCCAGTTTGTTCCGTCACGGTGGATGTACCTTTCCTGGATGAGCCCGCGGCACGTCGCAGCGAGGGCAGCACCGTCCAAGCCATCGCCGAGCGGCGCCACCACCTCAATCCCAGCCGAAGCGAGGGACTTCCGCAAGAGCGCCGCGAAGAACTCCGATCCCACCACTCCGCCCAGGAGCGCCACGCGCGGCGAACTGCTGCGCTCACCACCGGACGCGAGCTTCACCGTGTGGGTCAGAATGCGGCACGCCTCGCCGATGATGTCATGTGCGACGGTGTCACCCGCCTCCGCTGCGTGCAGAACCAGCGGCGCGAACCGGGCCATCGCCCGGTATGGGTTTTCGTTGGCAGCGAGCCAGCCCGGGAGCATCTCCGGCGACTCCACCAGAGCGCCGGCCGCAGCCGACAACGATGTGGCGGGTCCGCCGTCGTGCGCTTCAAGAACTGCCTGCAGACCTTGCTGGCCGATCCATCGTCCGCTGCCGCGATCGCCAAGGTAGGGCCCCCAGCCGTCGGCCCGGTGCAGGACTCCGGCTTCGTCGAAACGGAAGGCCACGGCTCCTGTGCCCACGATGAGCGTGGTGCCCGGAGCTCCCTGGAGAGCCCCGAGTTGGGCGGCCGTCGCGTCGGAAAGGACCGCCGCGGGGACGCTGAATCTCCGGGCCAACATGGTGGCGAGTTCCTGGGACTTTTCGGCGGATGCTTCGACGCCGGCCACTGCGGCGCCGATTCCTGTCAACGTGCTGACGGGGAGGCCGGGCGGCAACAGGCTGACAGTCTCGAGAAGGAGCTCGAACGCCAACGTGGGCCCGTTGTCCACGTGCACGCCGGGAAACCCGTGCTGGTCGGCCGCGCCCAGCAACTCGCCACCGCTGCGCAACTCCACGCGGCAACGGCTCTTCCCTACATCGGCAACAAGAACGACCTCGGTGGCTTCCATGGATCAACCCTATGTTGTGAGGCCCGTTCTGCAGGGTATGGGTCGCGCTTTGCCTGCAGAGTGGGCCTCGCAACGCGGGCGCAACTTCTGTGGAGGAACAGTCGCAGCGCCCCAGGGGCCAAATCTGTGGATAACGCAACGCCGCCGACCGTTTCCGGCAAGCATGGTCCAATGCTGAAACCCACGCCCCTGCCGTCGGAGATCGACCCGGATGGCTTCCTTGTCCGAGATGCGTACGCGGCTGGCGTGCCCCGCGGGAGGTTGCAATCGGCGGGCCTCGTCACACCCAGCCGGGGAATCCGGCTCAACCGAAGCGATAGCCCCAACGTGGCGCTACTTGCACGGCTGCATACGGCCATCACTCCCAGATGTGCGGTGAGCCATGTGACCGCGGCGCTCCTCTGGTCGATCCCACTTCCGATCTATCTGGAGGAGGAGGGGAACAACGGCGTTATCCATGTGACGCGTCGACACGAGATTGGGCGGGTTAAACGTCGCGGTGTGGTCGGGCATCGGGCGCCGCTCTTGGCCAGGGATGTTCGTGTAGTGAACGGGGTCCATTTGACGTCGCCCGAGTGGACCTGGATGGATTTGGCCCGGCATATGGGGCGGTCTTCGCTTGTGGCCGCCGGCGACTTTCTGTTGGCCCGGGAGAATCCGTTGTCCTCCATTGAGGCGATCCAGGAAGTCATTAACCGGCGACCGAAGGTAAAGGGAATCAGGATGGCCCGGGAGATACTGCCGTTGCTGCGCGTTGGGGTCGATTCTCCGCAGGAATCCCGGCTGCGGTTGAAAATCGTCGACGCCGGCCTGCCGGAGCCAGCGGTCACGCAGCCGATCTTTGATGAGCATGGCAGGTACATATCCACGCCGGACCTCCAGTACAAGGAATACAAGATTGCCATGGAGTATGAGGGGGACCATCATCGCTCCGATCCCGTGCAATGGGGTAAGGACATCGAACGTGACGATCGGCTTCGGGCTATGGGATGGATCGTGCTCAGGTTCTCCGATGTCCAGATGAAAAGTGGATGGGCCAACGCGGAACGTAAGGTGCGCGATGCGTTGGTGTCGCGCGGGTGGCGAGGACCGGCGTCGTAATTCTTGCGCACGGGTTGATGGGTGTGGAGTGGGCCTCGCAACGCAAGGGGTGTGTTTGTGGGGCCTGGTGTGCAGGGGTTGGGGAGGGTTGATGGGTGCGGAGTGGGCCTCGCAGTGTGGGGGCGGGATTTGTGGGGCCTGGTGTGCAGGGGTTGGGGAGGGTTGATGGGTGCAGAGTGGGCCTCGCAACGCAGGGGGGCTTCAAAGACGTAAAACGAGCCAACCAACGAAACGCGATAAACTCTCCGTATCCCACACCCGCGACACCACCCGCGACTTCTACGCGAACTAAGACGGAGACTTTTGTGAGCTTGACGCAGCTTGACCGTGTTCCCATCCGCCGTGCACTGATCTCGGTTTACGACAAGACGGGACTGGAGGAGCTCGCGAAGGGCCTGCACGCAGCAGGCGTCGCCATCGTTTCCACCGGCTCCACCGCCAAGAAGATCGCTGCCGCAGGCATCCCGGTCAAGGAAGTCGAAGAAGTCACCGGCTCCCCGGAAATGCTGGACGGCCGCGTCAAGACCCTGCACCCGCGCGTGCACGGCGGCATCCTGGCCGACCGTCGCGTCCCGGCGCACATGGACACCCTGGCCGGCATGGAGATCGAGACCTTCGACCTCGTGGTGGTGAACCTGTACCCGTTCGTGGAGACTGTGAAGTCCGGCGCGGCGCAGGACGACGTTGTTGAGCAGATCGACATCGGAGGCCCCGCGATGGTGCGTTCGGCCGCGAAGAACCACGCCGCCGTCGCCATTGTCACGGACCCCAACTTCTACGGCGCAGTGGTTGCCGCAGCGCAGGAAGGCGGCTTCGACCTGAACACCCGCCGCCGCCTGGCTGCCAAGGCTTTTGCGCACACGGCCAGCTACGACAACGCTGTTGCCTCCTGGACTGCCAGCCAGTTCCTGGACGAAGACGGCGACGGCATCATCGACTGGCCCGCCTATGCCGGCCTGTCGCTGGAACGCTCCGAGGTCCTCCGCTACGGCGAAAACCCGCACCAGCAGGCGGCTCTCTATGTGGACAAGGCTGCCCCGGCCGGCATCGCCCAGGCTGACCAGCTGCACGGCAAGGCCATGAGCTACAACAACTTCGTCGACGCCGATGCCGCTCTGCGCGCTGCCTTCGACTTCGCCGAGCCGGCTGTCGCGATCATCAAGCACGCCAACCCGTGCGGTGTAGCTGTCGGTTCCGCCGACGCTGCAGACCCGATCGCCGATGCCCACGCCAAGGCCCACGCCTGCGACCCCGTCTCCGCTTTCGGTGGCGTCATCGCTGCGAACCGTACCGTTACCGCCGGCATGGCCCGCACGGTTGCCGACATCTTCACCGAGGTTGTCATCGCCCCGGACTTCGAGCCCGAAGCCGTGGAGATCCTCTCCAAGAAGAAGAACATCCGCCTCCTCGCCCTGCCCGAGGGGTACGGCCGCTACCCCTCCGAGATGCGCCAGGTTTCCGGCGGCGTCCTGGTCCAGATGAGCGACAAGGTAGACGCCGACGGCGACAACCCCGCCAACTGGACCCTCGCTGCCGGCGAAGCCGCCGACGAAGCAACGCTCGCAGACCTCGCTTTCGCGTGGACAGCTTGCCGCGCCGCCAAGTCCAACGCCATCCTGATCGCCAACCACGGTGCAGCCGTGGGCATCGGCATGGGCCAGGTCAACCGCCTGGATTCCTGCCGCCTGGCCGTCGAGCGCGCCAACACGCTGGGCGTGACGGTAGAGTCCGACGTCGAAGGTGCTGGCGGCGCGTCCAACACCAGCGGTAGTGACGCACCTGAGCGCGCCCGCGGTGCCGTTGCATCCTCCGACGCGTTCTTCCCGTTCGCTGACGGCCTGCAGATCCTGATCGACGCCGGTGTCCGCGCCGTCGTCCAGCCGGGCGGTTCGGTCCGCGACGAGGAAGTCATCGCCGCAGCCAACGCTGCAGGCATCACGATGTACTTCACCGGCGCCCGCCACTTCTTCCACTAGTAGAAGAGCCCGCCAGGGCCCAGGCACAAAGCACCACAACGCAACGGCGGCCGCCCCCGGAAGGGGACGGCCGCCGTCGTGCTTTATCCGCACATACTTAACAGGGACGTGCGTGGCGATTCAGTACTGTTACGAGGCCGCTGCTGCGGTGTTGTACGTGGACTGGATCACGGTGCCCCAGTACGGGCCGTACATGGTGGTGGAGTTGCTGCCATAGCCGTAGCTGTTCACGGTGTTCTGGTAGCCCGTGGAGCTGTTGCCGATGAACCACGGACCGCCCGAGGAACCACCGGTCATGTTGCAGGGGATTCCCTGGCTGTTGAACTGCGGGTTGTAGGGATCGTTGGTGGCGGTGCCGGAGCAGCTCTTGAGCGATTCGCCGTTGAAGGGCGAGCCTGCCGGGTAGCCGAAGGCCTTGTAGCTCAGACCGCGGGCGGCGTTGAACTGGACGCCGGAGGCCCCGACGACGTCGGCGAGCTTCTGGCCGTTGAGGGTGTTGACCACGGCGAAAGCGGTGTCGTACTGCATGTTGCCGTTGGACGCCCACTGAGTGGGGGCGTACAGCGCCTTTGCCGTCCACTTCCCGTAAGGTGCGGAACCGTTGAGGTAGGCCGGGACAAACACGAAGTTGGTGGCGTACGCGCCCGGGCCTTCGTTGAGGCAGTGGCCTGCAGTGGAGACCGTGCTCTTGTTGGATGAGGTGACGGAGTTGCCGGAGCAGACGTAGTTGGAGCCGCCCAGGGTGAAGAAGACCTTGCCGATGTGCTTGACGGGGGTTTCGCTCTGGTTGACCTTGCGGTCGATGGTCTTGGATTCGGTGGTGGCCTGCTGGCCTGCGATGCTGCTGATGGCGCCCGGGGCTTCGGTGACCGGGGCTTTGCCAAGGTTGAGGAGCTTGCCACGGTCAAGTGCTTTGGCCGCGAGGATTTCGCCGGATTTGGCATTCTTCATGCGCTCTGGCGTCCAGTAGTCTGCAGCGCCAGTGTCCGACACTACATGGCTGCTGACCGCAGCGCCGCTGGAGTCTGCGTTCTGAGCCGGTGCCGCGTTGGCGCTGGTGGTTCCAACCAGCGCCAGGATTGCGGCAGCGGACAGACTCAGCAGGCTTGTGGCCAGGGTCTTGGTTTTCGTCACGTTGTTCCTACCTATCGAGGGAGTGAGGCGGCCAGTGATGGCGACCGCCGACTGACGGAATTGAAGGTATCGAACGTATGACAAGTTTGTAAAGAGATGTTTCATAGTTTGTGATAATTTGGTGTCACTTCCTCGTCAAGTAGCGAGGTCCCTTTGATGACCCCACTGACAGCCCGTGGCAGCGGTCAACGTGAAGGTCACAGCGCCGTTTGCCATCCGAACATCCGTGGCGTGGAGGCCGTCAGTGGTCCTTCACCGTGACTCTGTCAGGGAGGGGCTTGGGCGTGACGCCAGGCCATGAACCGTCCTGTGAGAGCAGGGATAGATTGCGCGCGCCCTCGGGATCGTCGGCTCCGAGGGGGATGATGATGGTGTTGTGCTGCGAAGGAGCCGAGGGCTGTCCGCCCATCCAGGCCGATCCCACGCCTGCAGTGGAGAGATCGAAGAACGGCTCGCCGTCGGCGGTGCTCGAACTGATCTGGATCTGCGTGTTTGGCATGTACCCCTCGCCTACTGACCAGACGTTCCGGACGATGTAATCGACCAGCAAATCGCCGTAGAGAACGGTGTAACCGGGATCGATGGCTATCTGTACGGAGTATCCGGTGTTGCCCTTGACGTTGGGTGGCCCTCCTCCGGCGAAGTCGGTCACCGAGATTCCGGGGACGGCGTCGATTGCCTCGCGGGCTTCGGCAATCGTCTGGCCGGTGTCGGCATCGTGCGGGATGGTCTCCCGGGGTGTCGGCGCCGGGACGGCGCAAGCGGTCAGGGCGAGGAGAATCCCAGCCGCCGAGGCGGTCAGTGCGGCCGCAAAGGAGGTGGGTCGAATTGTGCGGGTCATGACTTCACTATGTTCGGTTTCGCTGTGAACCAGATGCTGACGCGCCCGGGAACTGGACATTTGCCCGCAGCAACCAGCTTCCGGCAACCAGCTCTTCGCAACCAGGGTCCGACGGCGGCGGGCAGCAGCGGCGGTCAGGCCGCCGTCGGACGTTCATCACCATGGCGTGGTAACGAACACGTGATCCCGGACACGAAGGGCCGCCTTATCCGTCTACTCGGGTAAGTTAGGAGATGTTGAAATCTGCAGACTTTCAGGGAGAACCCCGCCAATGGCCAAGATTATCTATACCCACACAGACGAAGCGCCGATGCTGGCAACGTACTCATTCCTGCCGATTGTGGAAGCGTACGCCTCGACCGCAGGTGTAGAGGTGGAGACCCGCGACATTTCGCTGGCCGGCCGCATCATCGCCGTTTTCGGCGATTTCCTGACCGAAGAGCAGCGCACGGGCAACGCCTTGGCTGAACTTGGCGAACTGGCAAAGCAGCCGGAAGCCAACATCATCAAGCTGCCCAACATCAGCGCCTCCGTGCCGCAGCTCAAGGCTGCCATCGCCGAGCTCCAGGCCCAGGGCTACGCCCTCCCGGACTACCCGGACAACCCCTCCTCGGACACCGAGACGGACATCCGCTCGCGCTACGACAAGATCAAGGGCTCCGCTGTGAACCCGGTGCTGCGCGAAGGCAACTCCGACCGCCGCGCACCCCTGTCGGTGAAGAACTACGCCCGCCAGAACCCGCACTCCATGGGTGCCTGGTCCGCTGATTCCAAGACCAACGTTGCCACCATGGGTGAGAACGACTTCCGCTCCAACGAGAAGTCCGTTGTCCTGACGGCGGATGATTCCCTGACCATCCAGCTGGTCCGCGAAGACGGCACCACCAAGGTCCTCAAGAAGGACTTCCCCGTCCTGGCCGGCGAAGTTGTGGACGCCACCGCGCTCCGCGCAGACGCGCTGGACGAGTTCCTCAAGGCACAGGTTGCCCGCGCCAAGGAAGAGGGCGTCCTCTTCTCCGCACACCTGAAGGCCACCATGATGAAGGTCTCGGACCCCATCATCTTCGGCCACGTGGTCAAGGCCTACTTCTCCGAGCTGTTCGACACCTACGGCAAGCAGCTCGCAGCCGCAGGCATCAGCCCGAACAACGGCCTCGCAGCAATCCTCAGCGGCCTGGAAGACCTGCCCGAGGACGTCCGAGAAGGCGTCAAGGCAGCCATCGCCAAGGGCCTCGAAGAGGGTCCCGCGCTGGCGATGGTCGATTCCGACAAGGGAATCACCAGCCTCCACGTTCCGTCGGACATCATTGTTGACGCCTCCATGCCGGCCATGATCCGTTCCTCCGGCCACATGTGGGGCCCGGACGGCAAGGAAGCCGACACCCTGGCCGTCATCCCGGACAGCTCCTACGCCGGCATCTACCAGGTGGTCCTGGACGACTGCCGCGCCAACGGTGCTTTCGATCCCACCACCATGGGCACCGTTCCCAACGTGGGCCTGATGGCCCAGGCAGCCGAAGAATACGGCAGCCACGACAAGACCTTCGAGATCCAGGCAGCCGGCACCGTCCAGCTCGTGGACAGCAAGGGCACCGTCCTGACCGAGCACCAGGTCTTCCCGGGTGACATCTGGCGCGCCTGCCAGACCAAGGACATCCCGGTCCGCGACTGGGTCAAGCTGGCCGTCACCCGCGCCCGTGCCTCCCAGACCCCGGCCGTGTTCTGGCTGGACGAGACCCGTGCGCACGACGCCAACCTGATCGCCAAGGTCAACGAGTACCTTAAGGACCACGACACCGAGGGCCTGGACATCAAGATCCTTTCCCCGGTTGAGGCCACGGCCTTTACCCTGGAGCGCATCCGCAAGGGCGAGGACACCATCTCCGTCACCGGTAACGTCCTCCGCGACTACCTCACGGACCTGTTCCCGATCCTCGAGCTCGGTACCAGTGCCAAGATGCTCTCCATCGTTCCGTTGATCAACGGTGGCGGCCTGTTCGAGACCGGCGCCGGTGGCTCCGCTCCCAAGCACGTCCAGCAGCTGATCAAGGAAAACCACCTCCGCTGGGACAGCCTGGGCGAGTTCCTTGCCCTGGCCGTCAGCTTCGAGCACCTTGCCACCACCACGGGCAACGCCCGTGCACAGGTTCTGGCCGACACGCTGGACCGCGCAACGGGTACGTTCCTGCTGGAAAACAAGTCCCCGCGCCGCAGCGTCGGCGAGCTGGACAACCGCGGAAGCCACTTCTACCTGGCCACCTACTGGGCCCAGGAACTGGCCAAGCAGACCGAAGACGCCGAGTTGGCCCAGGACTTCGCAGCAATCGCTGACGCCCTGACCTCCAACGAAGAGGCAATCGTCGGCGAGCTCGCCGCAGTCCAGGGTCCCGCCGTCGACCTGGGCGGCTACTACCGTCCGGACGCCGCCAAGGCCGCTGAGATCATGCGCCCGTCGGCGACGTTCAACAAGGTCCTCGCAGACCTGAAGAAGTAGTCCCTCGAGCTCGGGTGCCTTTCTGGGGCGCCCGAGCTCCGAGTTTTTGTACAGATAATGCCCCCAAGACCGCGTCTTAGGGGCATTATCTGTACAAAAACTCTTAGCGCTCGGCCAGGAACCGCTCCGGTGCCACTCCGCCGTCGACGATGTCCTTCAGCACCCGGCCAATAGCCGGCGTGAATTTGAACCCGTGTCCGGAGAAACCGGCGCCCACCACCAGCGGACCGAAACGGTCCAGCACAAAGTCCTCGTTGGGCGTGGTGGTGTAGGTGCAGCTGATGGGAACCGCGGTGGCGGGGTCGACGCCGGGAAGCCACTCTTCTGCGTACCGCACCAAGGCTTCGAGCTGCTGCGGGATAGGCTCGAACGTTCGCTCGTCCGGGTCCATGACGGGGCCGACGCCGTGCCAACCTGCCTTCACCCCTTCGCCGGGGGTGAGCATGCCGTAGACGGGGCTGAACCAGTATTCGTAGAGTTCGTTGTTCGGATCGGGGTCCGGGTTGTGGTTGAAGCTCGGCCACACCAGCGTGTTGTCCGTCGGTGTGAAGTGAGCGGGTTGCTCTTGGGTCACCACCAACGCGGGGAGTTTGGCGAGGCCGCTCAGCACCTTCGTCGTCCAGGCGCCCGCG
The DNA here is from genome assembly GCF_040546855.1 of Paenarthrobacter sp. 4246. Lineage (NCBI taxonomy): Bacteria > Bacillati > Actinomycetota > Actinomycetes > Micrococcales > Micrococcaceae > Paenarthrobacter > Paenarthrobacter sp. 4246. The sequence continues at coordinate 231,308 of NZ_JBEPOP010000002.1, read as the reverse complement.
GTCACCACAACGCGGGTTGCCGTGTATTCGGTCTCCTCTGTCACCACCACTACCGTTTCGGCCCCATCGATGCGGATGTCGCGGACCGGCGTCGAGTATTTGAAGACGGCGCCATGGGCCTCAGCCGATTCCCGCAGCGCCACCAGGGCATCCGCCGAACGGATCCGACCGGAACCTGGCACGAACAGGACATCGGTGGCGAAGTTCATTCCCCGCCAGCGGTTGGCGGCCTCGTCGGCTGAGATGAAGTAGCTCTCTATGCCGCGTTCCTGGTGGGCATCGCGGACTTGCTGCAAACGGGGCACGTTGCCGTGGTTAGCCAATCCCACCATGTCCAGCAGGGGAGCGCCGTGCTGGGCCGCGAGTTCGTCCCACAGCGTCTTGGACTCGGCCAGGAGATCCAGGTAATCGGCCTCGGCATACGCGGTATTGAAGTTGCGGGTGGCGCCGTGGGAAGCGCCAATGTGGTGTCCGGCCTCGAACTGCTCCAGCAGAACCACTGAGCGGCCTGCCCGGGCGAGTTGCCATGCGGCCGCCGATCCCATGGCTCCTCCGCCAACAACTACAACGTCAACCTGCATGCCCTGCTCCATCCACCGTTGGCCCTCTTTAGAATCGCACCCCCCGAAGAGGGCCACCTCCCATTCTGCCCCCACTCACCCAACTAGAGTGCGTTACGCGGCCAGGCGCCTGCGGATCCACGCGGAGAACTGGTCCACCACGATGATCAGCACCAACACGATCAGGATGTGGGTGAGCATGGAGTCGAACTGGAACGACTTGATGGACTGGTTGATCAGCAGCCCGATGCCGCCGGCTCCCACCAGCCCAAGGACCAGCGAGGACCGCACGTTGACGTCGAAACGGTACAGCAGCAGGCCCACGAACTGGGGGACCACCATGGGCAGTGTGGCATTGGCTACCTGCTGGATCCTGTTGGCACCGGCCGTGCGGAGTGCCTCCTGCGGCCCGGCATCGATTTCCTCCATGGACTCGGCCCACAGCTTCCCCATGACACCGGTGTTGTGGCAGATCAGGGCGAGCACGCCGGCGAAGGGACCGAGCCCCACTGCGGTGACGAAGATCAGCGCAAACACGATGTCCGGTACAGCACGGAAGAACGACAAGATAGCCCGCGCTGCCTGGTACACGAGCCGATGCGGGCTGGTGTTCTCAGCAGCCAGTGCCGCGAGCAGCAGGGCGAACGGCACGGACAACGTGGTTCCCAGCAGGCCAATCCACAGAGTCACCAGCGTCGCTTCGAGGCCGGGCTTGAGTGTCTTCTCCCAGCTCAGGTCCGGCGGGAAGGCGTCGCCAATGAAGGCTGCCATGCCTTTCCAGCCGTCAACCAGGAGTTCCGGTTTGAAGTCCGTCCCCTCGATGGCCACGGCGTGAAGTCCGACGACGGCGGCCGCCACTGCCGCCGTCGTGATCCACCGCAGCGGCTTCTTGGGGCGGACCAGTGCCACACGGGTCCTGTCGGTGGAGTCCCGGCGGGCGACGGACGGGGTCAAAGTGTGGGGAGTCATGCGGCCTGGGTCCTGTCTGAAACGGCGCTGCCTGAAACGTCCCGGTCCGGGGCGTATAACGTGTCGAGGTGATCGGCTGTGACCTCTGTGGAGGGGAGGTCGAAGGTCATGGAGCCATGGAGCAGCCCGATGGACCGGTCAGCGTATCGCAGCGCGAGATCGGGTTGATGGAGAACTGCGGCCACCGCCAACCCTTCGGAGTGGGCGAGTTCGCGCAGCAGAGCCATCACTTGCTCTGCTGCGTGCGGGTCCAGTGCGGAGACAGGCTCGTCGGCGAGTACGACGTCGGCCCGCTGGCAGAGTGCCCGGGCTACGGCAACGCGCTGCTGCTGTCCGCCGGAGAGGCGGCCCACCCGGTCGAAGGCGCGATCGGCCAAGCCCACGCGGTCCAGGCAGTCGAGGGCTTCCTGCTGGACGTCGCCCGGAAACAGCAGAGGACTGAGGGAGCGGACGGTGGGGATGCGGGCCAAGGCGCCGGCGCAGACGTTGTCCAACGCCGTGCGCCGGGGGACCAGATGGATCTTCTGGAAAATCATGGCCATGCGTTGGCGCGCTTGCTGCAGGTCACGCCCTTGGAGGGTTTCCAGCGCAGTTCCGTCGATGCTGATGCCGCCGGAATCCGGAGCAGTGATACCCATGACGCAGCGCAGGGTGGTGGACTTTCCGGAGCCATTGGCACCCAGGAACGCGACAAGTTCTCCGGCGGCTACGGAGAAGTCCACGCCTTGAAGGACAGTCCTGCCACTGAACGACTTTCGCAAGCCTTGGACGGCGAGAGTCATTACAGATCCTTCTCGGTGAGGCCCATGGTCTCGGCGAGCTCGAACAGCGGCGTGTAGTTGTCCTTGGTGACTTCCAGCAGCGGGCCTGGAGGGGTGACGTCCAGGAACTCGCCCACCTTGGCCACGTCGGCGGGTTCCAGGCTGAGGAAAGCGTCCTTGACGGCTGCCTTGAACTCGGGGGCCGCGTCGCCGCGCACGGTGATGGGGTCGTTGGGGATGGGGTTGGACGTCCACACCTGGCGGAAGTCGTCCTTCTTGAAGGTGCCTGCGGCAATGGCGGTGGCCAGCGTCTGGGAGTTGATCTCCGCTGCATCAACTTTGCCGTTGGTCAGTGCGAGCAGGGCTTCAGGATGACCGCCGGTGTAGTCCATCTTGATGTCGGCGTCGGCGATTCCGGCTTCACGGAGGCCGAAGCGGGGCAGGACGTCGCCCGAGGTGGATCCGACGCTGCCCAGGGCGAGGGACTTGCCCTTCAAATCCCCGATGGCCTGGATGGGGCTGTCCTTGGTAACCCAAATCCCGGCCGTGTACGTGCTGAGTTCCTTCTCGGCAGTGCCAAAGGAAACCAGCGGCTCGGCGCCAGCCTTGGCATCAGCGAAAACGTAGCCGAGCGGGCCGAACTGGCCCAGGTCCAGTTTGCCATTGCGCATGGCCAGGACCTCGGCGGCGTAGTCCTCAACCACCTGGACGCTGACGGGGCATTCGAGCTTCTTGGACAGGGCGGCCGCCAGGACGTCGTAAGCGGGCTTCAGCTTGGCCGGGTCCTCGTACGGCTCGATGCCGAACTTGATCTCCCCGTTGGGGCAGGTGGCGGACGTCGCCTCAGGTGAGGACTGGGCTGAACCACCACAGGCGGTGAGCGCCAGAACGGTAGCGAGGGCAAGCGCGGAACCGGTGAAGAGCGAGGTTTTCATGGGAATCCTTATGCGAAGGGGATGAGGGAGAGGGGGAAAGTCAGTACAGGCGCGACACGTTGCGGTGTGCCAAACCGAAGGACAGGGTCATGCCCACGCCGGAGGTCACAGACACCACCGTGACGCCGGGCTGAACCTCGCGGACCAGGATGGGCGCTACGTCGGAGGAAGCGTAGATGCCTTGCCAGCGCTGGATGATCTCCAGTGGTTCGCCGATCCGGCCTGTGATTTCGGCGTTGAGCGTGGAGGTGACGGACTCGTCCAGGAAGGGATCGGCAGTGCGGTGATAGTGGTGGGAATCGCCCAGAATGAGCGTCCCGTCCGGGCGTTGGGTGAACATGACGTTGGCGCCGATCTCCAGCAATTCGGGCTGGTTCTCCAACACCTCGGAGCGGAGTGCAGCGGCAGCGGGCATGTCCGTGAACGCCGGGTACCGGAGCATGGATGTTGCGGTGAGGACTGCAGGAGCGAATTCGATACCGGACGGCTTGGCCGCCAGCGACATCTGCAGAGCACACCGCTGGATCCGGTGTTCTTCGGCGAGGTCCGGGAAGAGGTAGTCGACGTCGTGGCCGACGCACACGAAAACCTGCTTCGCTTGAAAGGTGCCCCGCGATGTCTGCATAGTCACGCCGTCGGTATTCCGGCTGAAGCCCAGCGCGGCGGTGTTCCAGTGGAGTTCGACGCCGGGCTGCCGGCTCAGCCATTCGGCCAACTTTGCGACCGTGGTGCGGGGGTCGACGCGAAGGTCGTCCCGGAGGAAGGCGCCGCCAACGAGGCCTGGCCATTGAGTGCCCGAAGCAGCAGCGTCGTCGTGCGCCTCCTCCACAGCGGAAGCCGAGGCGCCCAGCCGTTCCCGGGTCCCGGCGGGGGAGAGCAGCTCGACTTGTCCAGGCTCGCGCACCTCGGAGAGTTCGCGAAGGACGTCCATCTCGGCCTCAGTGCGGGCCAGGACGACGGCACCGGATTCGGCGGCCCAGAACCCGGCGCGCTCGGCGAACTCCAGCCAGTACTTCCGCGAGGTCTGTGCGAGTTCGTAGAGCTCGCCGGACTGTGCGGTGATGCAGCAGTGGCCGAAGTTGCGGACGGAGGCACCGGCGGCGTGGTGGTCGCGCTCGATGATGGTGACGGTGAGGCCGTTGGCAACAGCGTGGGCGGCGTGCGCCAGGCCCACGATTCCGGCACCGACAATGACGACGTCGGTGGGCTGGTTCGCGGTGCTGTTGGCGGCGGTGTGGGAAGTGCTTGGGTTGTTCACAGCATTGAGACTGGCGGCTGATGGACGGGGAATCAAGCCATTTTGGCACTTGTATATACAAGTTAACCTGATTTTAACTTCTGTTCATTTGAGTTCATACCAAGTTCATCTACAGGCCCTCCAAACAGCTGTTTTCGCGCGAAGTGACTTGTATTATCAACTGGTGACCACACAGACGAATGCGCCCCTCCACGCCAAGCTGAGCGAAGAATTCATGCGCCGGATTACCGACGGCGACTGGCCGCCGGGCTTCCAACTGCCCAGTGAAGCGGAGCTGTGCCGCGAGTTCGGGACGTCGCGTGGCCCGATCCGTCAGGCACTCGCGTTCCTCCGTTCCGAAGGTGCTGTCACAGGCGGACGGGGGCGCCCTCCCATGGTTCGCTCGTCTGTGCCGTCGCAGTCGTTCTCCACGTTCAACTCGTTCACTGAGTGGGCCAGTGGGATCGGCAAAAAGCCCGGCCAGCGGACACTCGAAGTGGCCCGGCGCGAAGCCAGTCCGGAAGCCGCTGAGGCACTCGGCCTGATGCCTGGCACCACTGTGGTGGAGGTCCTTCGCGTCCGTTATCTGGATGAGGCGCCGGCCATGATCGAGCGCACCACGTTCATTTTGGACGTGGGACGCAAGCTATTCGACTTCGACACCGACTCCGGGTCCATCTTCGCGTTCCTCAAAGAGCAGGGTGTAGACCTGCACAGTGCGCGCCACACGATCGACGCCGTTGCTGCCAGTGACGAGGACGCCGAACTGTTGGAGCAACCCGAAGGTATTCCGCTTCTGCGCGAACGCCGCATCACCCGTTCCGCCGACGGGCAGCCCCTGGAATACTCCGAGGACCGCTACCTGCCGGCGCTCACCAACTTCACCATCGACAACACCGTGGAACGCCGGGCCGCCCTGGTCCGCATCCATACCGAAGGAGCCACCCCATGATCAAGCTTGTTGCCTGCGATATGGCCGGAACCACCATCGACGAACACGGCGACGTGTACGTAGCCCTTGCCCGCTGCGTTGAGGAAACCGGGGTGACCACCACACCCGAGGCTGTGCAGGAATGGATGGGCGCGGACAAAGTTGAGGCCATTACGGCGCTCATTGAAGCTGGTGGGGGAGCGGCCACGCCTGAAGTAGTGGCGGCCGCATTCCAGCGCTTCAAGGAATTGCTCGTGGAGTTCTACGACGCCAACCCGCCGGTCGCGCTGGAGGGCGTGGAAGACGCGTTCCGCGCGCTCCGCAGCCAAGGCATCAAAGTGGCCCTGACAACCGGCTTCTCCCGCGACGTTGCGGAGCCCCTCCTGGAGCGGCTGGGCTGGAGCGTCGACGACGATAACCTGCTCGACGCCGTCGTCTGCTCCGACGAAGTAGCCGCCGGACGACCGGCACCACACATGATTCACCGGGCCATGGAACTGACCGGAGTCCAGGACGTCCGCGCCGTGATGGCCGCGGGCGACACTGTGAATGACCTCGCCGCTGCCAACAACGCCGGCGTCACGGCCGTGGGCGTGCTGACCGGCAAACTGGGCCGCGAAGACCTGTCCGTCCACCCGCACCACCACATCCTGGACGGCGTGAAGGACATTCCGGCGCTGCTCTCCTGATCCCCAGCGTCAGGCCCGTACTGCCGGCGTTTGGCCCCCAGCCCCATGCATGGAAGATTGGAACGCGTGAAATTCCTTCACCCGTCACCCAAGTCCTCCGCCCGCGGCGTCACCATCCTGCGCGTGGTCTTCGGCGCGCTCATCATGGTCCACGGTATCCAGAAGCTCATGGCCGGGCACGCTGCCTTTGCCGCGTCGGTTGCCGCCATGGGCGTGCAGAAGGCGGAGATCGTGGCGTGGCTGGTGATCGCCGGCGAGCTGGGGCTGGGCCTGCTTCTGGTCCTTGGCGCCCTGACCCGCGTGGCAGGGTTCCTCGCCGCCATCATGTTCGCTGGAATCTGGTTCGTTACCGAGGCCGGCAAACCCCTGCTCACGGACAAGGCAGGGGTGACCGCCGAGCTCCTGATCATCTACGCAGCCATCTCGGTGGCGTTCATCTTCCTGGGACCCGGAGCTTTGTCCTTGGACCGCAAGCTGGCCCGGCAATCAGCCGGCTCGCGGCGTTAGCCCTTCGGGGTTAATGCGATTGGGTTAACTCACGACGACGGCACTCGTCGCCGGGCTGGAGTCACCGCCGGGGCGCCTCACCGCGCGTCGTTCGGATACCTGATCCCCAGCTGGGAGCGCACGCCGTCGAAGAGGCGCATGACGTTGATGGAGTCTTCCAGCGGCATCACCGGGCTTTCAGTGAGGCCTTGCTGGATGCAGCGCGTCACTTCCCGGAGCTCGTAGGTGTAGCCCGTGCCCACCACATCGAAGTGCTCGTGGCGCGGTTCGTCCCAACCGACCCGGATCATCAGCTCGCGAGGGTTGTTCACTGAGCCAACGGTCTGCAGGAATCCGAGTCCGCCCGCCACGGTGGCAGTCCTGGGTCCATGTGCCATCAGGGACGACGTCAGCTGCACTTGGGCACCATTGGAGTAGCCCAAGGTCAGGGCGTTCTGGGTGTCCACCCCGTCATCGTTAAGGGTGCCGATCGCGGTGACGGACTGCGGGAAACCCAGCGTGCCCAAGGCCCAGAGGAGTGGGTAGACGGTGATGTCCAGAAGTGCGCCACCACCATCATTGAGGGCCCAGATACGGGCCGAAGGGTCGTAGGGCGCCGGGAAGCCAAGATCCGCGCTGACCCATTGGATCTGTCCAAGCTCGCCAGAGGCAGCAATTTCGAACGCCCGCTGCATGCTCGGCAGGAAGCGGCTCCACACGGCCTCCATGAAGAAAACGTTGTTTTCCCGGGCCAGTTTCACCAGCTCGGAGGCCTCACGGGCGTTGATGGTGAGGGCCTTCTCGCAGAGCACGTGCTTGCCGGCACGCAGGGCGGCCGAGGCGATCAGGAAGTGCTGGGCATGGGGAGTGGCCACATAGACCACGTCCACTGCCGGGTCCTCCACCAAGCGCTGGTAGCCGGGAACGCCGCCGTCGTCCCCGTAGCCCTTGGCGAAACCCAGCGTGTGGGCGAAGGCATCAGCGGCAGCCTGCGTCCGGGAGCTCACGGCGTAAAGCTCCGCATCTTCCAGCAGGGCCAGGTCCTTGGAAACACTGTTGGCAATGTTGCCTGTAGACACCACGCCCCACTTCAAGCGCCGGCCGGTGGTTGCCCGGGGATCCTGGTTGGTTTGGGAGGACAGCCACGGCTTGGCGATAGGGAGGGTCATGACTGACATCCTCTCATTTCGGGCAAGCGTTGACCGCTAAGGGATCAGGGTGCCGCACCCTTTCACGCCGCTCGCTGCCGTAACTTCTGGTGCGCTGGGCGGGTACGGGTGCGCCCGCAGAAAACGAGGGGTGCGCCCGGCGGGCAGGGGTGGGCCCGCCCACATGGCGCAGCCGGTCCGGACATGCTGGTAGCGTCGGCTGGAAATGCAGTAATCGGGGGAATGTGGAAACGAAAACGAGAAGGCCTTCAGAGGGCCCGCGAGGTGCCCTAATAGTGGTCTCGGTGATCGGTGCCATCATTTCAGTGCCCGCTGCTGCATTCCTCGGGTTTGCGCTTGGATTCTACCCATCGCGGATGGAATGCACCCAGGACACCTTGGGATCCGGATGTTATGAAGGCGAACTCCTGATGGCGGTGCTGGCGTTCGGCGTCTTTTTTCTTCCGTTCTTCCTACCGTGCCTCATGATGTCGCAGGGCGCACACAGCGGCGCCCGCCGGCTGTCATCTTGGTGGCCTCTCATCGTATTGTGCGCCGTCCCGTTGACCGTGGTGGTGGTGGGAGCTCTTTCGGCGCTTGCGGATCCTCATGCTTATTTCTGAAATCCCGACAGACTAAGCATTCTGTCAAGTCATACGAATGGCCGGCAGCACAAAATTCCTCGCTTAGGCTTAGCCCATCATCCCTCGCAGAGGTTCTGTGGGGAGTTACCGAAATGGAGCAGGGATGGGTACTTTTCGGCGCGTCATTTTGCCGGTTGCCTGGTTGTTGGTTTTCGCGATTATCGCGGTGGCTTTGGTCAAAATCGCCTTTGTCGATGGCCTTGAAGCGACCGGATCCGAGCCGGCGCCCTTGGCCCAGGTGGATATCCCGGTGGTCCCGGCCACCCGCGCCACTGTCACTAACACCGTGGAGATCAAGGGCACCGTCCAGAGCGACGCCGCCGATACCGTCCGCAGCACTTCCGCGGGCAAGGTCATCAAAGTCTTTGTTGAAGAAGGCGCCACCGTGGCCGAGGGCCAAGCCCTGTTTCAGGTCAAAGCTGAGCGACCAGTCACCACCACGCAGACTTCCAAGGACGGGACCCCAACGGCTCCCAAACCCGTTTACGACTACTTCGACATCCTTGCTCCCAGCGCCGGGACCCTGCAGCAGCTCACAACGCTCATAGACCAGCAGGTCACCGTCGGCGAGGCAGTGGGCAAGATCGATCCCGGAACCTACACGGTGGCCGGTTCAGTGACGGCCGCCCAGCAGTACCGCCTGCTGGGCAAGCCGGGCCCCGCGGAGATTGCGTTGGTGGGTGGACCGGCGCCGTTCCAGTGCGCCGAAGTGACGCTTAAGAACAACGCGTCCGACGACGGCGGCAGCGCCTCGGGCGGTTTGGCCGCCACCGGCGGAGGTGCCGGGATGGGCGTGGGCACAGCAATCGCTGGTCCCGGGGCCGGCGGGAGCCAGCCTGAAGAAGGCGGCACTCCCACGGGTACGTTGAGCTGCGCGATTCCTGCGGACCAGCAGGTCTTCGCAGGCCTCGGAGCCACCATGACGGTCAGCGCAGGAGTTGCTCCTGACGTTGTGACGGTTCCTTTGACCTCGGTGAAGGGCAGCGTCAAAGACGGGATCGTATGGATTGCCGGACCGGGCGGGGCCGGGGCGGCTCCTGAGCAGCGAACCGTCCAGTTGGGCCTCAATGATGGCTCCGTGGTTGAAGTGACCTCCGGGCTCGCCGAGGGCGAACAGGTTCTGGAGTTCGTTCCCGGTGCACCGGCCGCCCCGAACCCCATGATGGGGCCGGGCCAGATCGCCTACGCTCCGGCAGGCTAGGCCCGTGGACGACTCACGCGAGGAACCGCAAAAGGAAACTCCCAAGGAAACGCTGGTCAGCCTGCGATCAGTCACCCGGTCTGTCACGCTGCCGGACGAGCAGCAGCTGCATATCCTCAGGGGCATCGACCTTGAGGTGTACAGCGGCGATCACACCGCCATCGTCGGCCGTTCCGGTTGCGGCAAATCGACGCTGCTGAATTTGCTCGGCCTGCTGGACGTCCCAACGTCGGGTGAGCTGGAGTTCCTCGGCCAACCCGCGGACAGGCTCGGTAACAACGCCCGGGCACGCCTGCGCGGCTCCACCGTGGGCTTTGTGTTCCAGCAGTTCAACCTGTTGCCCGGACGCAGCGCCCTGGACAACGTGATCACCCCCTTGTTCTACGCCAAGGGCAAGGAGTTCTGGCGCCGTCGTGAGATCGCTATGGACATGCTGGACCGCGTGGGCCTCGCCGCCCGGGCCAACACTATGCCCAACATGCTCTCCGGCGGTGAGCAGCAGCGTGTAGCGATTGCCCGTGCCTTGGTCCGGAGGCCACGGCTCATCCTGGCTGATGAACCCACAGGGGCACTGGATGTGGAAACCGGCCAGTCCGTCATGGCACTGCTGGACACCGTCGCCACGGAAACCGCGGCGGCTTTGGTGACCATCACCCACGACACCAACGTGGCAGCCCTGGCCCGGGCCTGTTACCGGCTGGACTCCGGCGTGCTCAGTCCACTGTCGGTTCCCGCAGCAGCAGGTGTCAGCGCATGACCGGCTTTGTATCCACGCTGGTTGAAGCGTGGCAGGAACTTCGAATCAACAAAGTCCGGATTCTCTTGGCTCTCCTTGGAGTGGCCTTGTCCGTGGCCGCGCTGACCTCCGTGGTGGGCGTCGGAAATCTAGCTCGCGAAGGCTACAAATATCAATCTGAACGAAACGGCGGCCGGGTAGCGACGCTGTCCTTGAACGTCGGCGGACCCACCCCGCCGGATCCAGCAAAGCTCGAAAAGGCCTATCAAGGGATCCAGCAGCGCTACGGCATCACCACTTCCACCCACGTCGGTCAGACGCAAGCCGGCTTTCAATTTCCCCGGGGTGTGACTGGCGTGAACGTCACCATCGTGGACGTCGGCTACGGCATTATCCACCGGGTCCCGCTCCAGCAGGGCAGCTGGTTCGCGGCCGACGACGGCCAGAGGCTTGCGCCCGCCATCGTGGTTTCCGAGGCTTTCTACAACCAAGCCGGCCGGCCCAACCTGTCGGCCAATCCCACGGTGAGGATCCCGGGTGACCAGCCTGCCACGGCGGTGATCATCGGCGTCGTGCCTGATGCCTACCCGGACACCCCGCCTGCCGCGTTCATCCTTTCCGAGGGAGCTGCGATGACTGGGATGCAGTCCCAGATGTCTCAGTTCAAAATGTGGGTGGGCGAGGAGCAGGCCGAGGCCCTCAAGGGAGCGATTACTGCCGACCTCCAAGGGCAGTTCCCCGGCCTCTACGCCCAGGCAGACCGCATGGACTATGCCGCATGGGGCGACCCCTTGGCTCCCGTGCAGCTGGTGGTGGGGGGAGTAGCCGGTCTGGTCCTGCTGCTTGGCGCCGTGGGGATGCTGAACATCTCCATGGTCACGGTCCGCTACCGGGTCCGGGAAATCGGTATCCGACGAAGCTTCGGTGCAACCTCCGGCCGGATCTTCGTGGGCGTCATGATGGAGTCCGTGGTGGCCACCGCGGTCGCTGGCCTGGCGGGCGTCATGCTGGCAGTCGCAGTGGTGAAGCACCCGTGGATCGAGTCGAAGGTTGCCCCAGGGCTCACCGAATACCCGGCATTCCCCATCGACGCCGCGTTTTTGGGATTCGGTGCGGCAGTCCTTGTGGGCGCAATCGCCGGTGCCATCCCCGCGCTCGTGGCGGTGCGCGTCAAAGTTATCGACGCGATCCGGTTCTGACCTCCTCCGTGAGCCGGCCCTGCTGAAGCCGGAAGCAGCGTTCGGTCTTCTGAGCCAAGCTGCGGTCATGCGTGACCACCAGGATGGTGGTGTTGTGGTCGCGGCTCAGTGAGCTCAGCAGCTCGATGATGTGCTCACCGGTTTGCTCGTCCAGGTTGCCCGTGGGCTCATCAGCGAGGATCAGCTTGGGCTCGTTGGCCAGCGCCCGGGCGATCGCCACACGCTGCTGCTCGCCGCCGGACAGCCGGTTGGTCCTGCGTGGGTGCTTCTCCGGATCCAATTGCACCTGTTCCAGCAAGTCCTTGGCACGCTGCAGCCTGGCCGCTCTGCGGACGCCCGCGAACTCCATGGGCAGCATCACGTTGTCCACGGCGCTGAGGTTGGGAATCAGGTTGAACTGCTGGAACACAAACCCGATGTCCCGGCGACGGTACTCGGTCAGCTTGCCGTCCGGAAGTCCCGCCAGGCTGACGCCATCCACGACGACGTCACCTGAGGTGGGCTTGTCCAGCGCACCCAAGAGGGACAACAGCGTGCTTTTGCCGCTGCCGCTCTTGCCCACGATGGATGCCAGCGAACCCTTTTCGAGCTCGAAGCTCACGCCGTTGACGGGCTTGATGGTCCGGTCACCGGATTTGAACTGACGGACCAGGTCCTTGACTACGATCACGCTATTCTCCTCGGAGTACTTCGATGGGACGGATACGGGCGGTCAGCAAGGCCGGGACGAGCGCGCCGATGATGGCCACCGCGAACACTGCTGCGATACCGGCTGCGAGCACACCGGGGGAGACGCTCGCGGTGACAGAGGTGAGCAGCTGCGACGCGCCGCCGAACGGGCCGCCCTGTCCGCCGCCCGGGAAGCCGCCGCCACCAGGAACCGGCCCGTTCGGCATGGCCCCAGCGAGACCGCCGCCGCGCTGGGTGGTGGTTGCCGCCGTCGTGGTGGTGTTTGAACTGATGAGCGCCGATGCGATACCGCCGCTGGCAAGCGAAGCAATCACAGCACCCACCACGCTGCCAAGGGCCACCAGGACCAGCGACTCCAGGACGAACTGCAGGCCGATGGTGCGGTTGCGTGCACCGATCGCTTTCAGGACGCCGATCTCACGACGGCGCTCGCGGACCAGCATCACCATGATGAGCAGGATGATGATTCCTGCGGTGGCCAACGCCGCGATGAAGGCGATCAGGGAGATGTTCTTGACGCTGTCCAATGAGCTGACAGCTGTCTCGAGGTTGCGCTGGCCCTGGGTCACGTCGGCCTTGTCCGTACCGAGTGCGTCCTGGACAGCGGTTTTGGTGCTGTCCACGTTCTCCATGCTGTTAACCGTGACGATCATGCTGGAGAGTTCTTCCGGGGTTTCGGCCAGTGTCTGGGCTTCCGGGAGGGTGACGTAGACGGCGTTGTTGCCGAAGGTGGTGCCGGCGTCGAAGATGCCTGCCACGGTGAAGGTCTTGTCCTGGATGGTGAACGTGGAACCGACTGTCAGGCTGTTCTTCTCAGCCAGTGCCGCGCCCACCAGTGCCTTGGTTTCGGCTGCGGTGTAATCGCTCAAGCCTGTGCCGCTGGTGATGTTCAAGGCCTTGCCCGTGCTGTCTACCTCGGCGCCGATACCCGTTGCCGTGATCGGAAGAGTACGCGCGGGCTGGGTGGTGGTCCCGGTGCTGCCGGTGGTACCTGTTGTTCCAGCGGAGCCGTTGCGGTTGCCGAGCGTCCCGGCGTCGACGGCGGCTGTCAGGTTGGTGCTGACCGTCGCCTGCTGCCCGCCGGGACCGAAGCCGCCGCCGGGACCAACCTGCTGGGTGGTTCCGGTGCTTGGATCCGTGGTTCCCGTGGTCGCTGTCTGGAGGCGCAGTGCTTTGGTGCCCACCACGGAGGTCACGTTGGCGACCGACGCTGCAGTCTCGGCATCCGCCGTCGTGAGTGGTTCGCCGCCGCCTTCAAAGCCTTGGCCTCCCGCGGGGTTCACCGTCAGGGTGGTACCCACGGACGCGTTGAGCTCCTGGACTTTGGCACCGACCGCCTGGTTGGCTACCAGCATGGCCAGCGCCAAGCCAATGGCTACGGCCAGTACGGCAACTACCGCTGCCGTTCTGATCTTGTTGCGGAAGGCATTGCCTACGCTTCGGGCAAGGACGCTCACGTTTCTCCTCTTGACCTGCAGGTTTGTCCGCCCGCTGAACGCGGGCTGCAACTCCTACCTTGCTGAGCGCTGCTGTGCGGCAAGCCAGCCGAAGCTATGCGTGGGCTGTGAAAGCACCTGCGTCAGCGGTGCAGGAGGCAAGCCGTCCGCGGTGCGGGAGGCAAGCCAAAGCCCCGGCCCGCCTGCTGGCGGACCGGGGCTGACTGTCGTGCTTTTAAGCGGTGTTACTTGGTGATCGGGCCGAGTACCGGATCGTCAACGTAAGCCGTCTTGACGTTCTCTGCCGTAACAATCTGCGGCGGGAGGAGGTAAGCCGGGACGGTCTTAACGCCGTTCTTGTAGGAGTCCTTGTCGTTGATTTCCAGTTCCTTACCGGCCTGGAGATCCTTCACCATGGTGATGGCGTGCTCAACGAGCTTGCGGGTGTCCTTGTTGATGGTGGAGTACTGCTCGCCTGCCATGATCGACTTGACGGACTCAACCTCGGAGTCCTGGCCGGTGACAACCGGGAGCGGCTTGCCAGCGGCCTTGACGGACGTCAGCACTGCGCGGGCCAGGGTGTCGTTCGGTGACAGGACGCCGTCCAAGGAAGCGGTGCCGTAGCTGCCGGTAAGCAGCGTGTCAGCGCGACGCTGGGCGTTTTCTGCCTTCCAACCCTGGGTCACAGCCTGCTCGAACGAGGTCTGGCCGGAGACCACCTTGAGGGTGCCGTCGTCGATCTTCGGCTTCAGGACGCTCATGGCGCCGTCGAAGAAGACCTTTGCGTTGGCATCATCCGGGGATCCTGCAAACAGTTCGATGTTGTAGGGGCCGGTTGCCTTCTTGGCCTTCATGCCGTCCAACAGGGCCTGGCCCTGCAGTTCGCCCACCTTGAAGTTGTCGTAGGCCACGTAGTAGTCCACGTTCTCGGTGTTCAGAAGCAGACGGTCATAAGCGATGACCGTTGCCCCGGAGTCCTTGGCCTGCTGGAGCTGGGTGCCCAGCTGCGCACCGTCGATGGCACCGACGATGATGACCTTGGCACCCTTGGTGACCATGGCACTGATCTGGTTCTGCTGCTCGGATACGCCGCCGTTGGCGAACTGGACGTCCGGCTTGAAGCCGGCGCTGGTGAGGCCGTCGTTGAACAGCTTCTCCGCGAGGACCCAGTTTTCACTGGTCTTCTGCGGAAGTGCGACGCCGATCAGCGAGTCCTTGGGGAACGCTTCCCCGCCTGCTGTGCTGCTGCTTGAGCCGCTGTCAGTGCGGCCGCAGGCTGTCAGCGCCAGTGCCGCGATGGCAGCGACTGCTGCTGCCTTTCCTGCTTTACCAAACATTCGCATATCTTGGTTCACTTTCTGTGTGGGTGGGGTGGAGCGAGTCTGTCAGGGAGCGGATTACGCTTCCTTGGAGATGACCTCCTTGGTGGAGGTGGTTTCGTCGGGCTTGATCTCGTTGTTGCGCTGGAAGTTCTTCATCAGCAGCCCGGTAATGGAGCGCTTGCCCTGGGACTTGTTGTAAACGTCGAACGCCACCGCGGCCAGGAGGACAAGGCCCTTGATGATCTGGGTGAGGTCGGCGCCGACACCCAGGAGCTGGAGGCCATTGTTGAGGACGGCCATGACCAGGCCACCGACGATCGAGCCGATCACGGTGCCAACGCCACCGGTGACTGCTGCGCCACCGATAAAGACGGCCGCAATGGCGTCCAGTTCCCAACCGACGCCGTCGAACGGGCCGGAGGCGGTGGAACGGCCAACGAAGATCATGCCGGCCAGGCCTGCCAGGACAGACATGTTCATCATGACCAGGAAGTTGACCTTCTTGGACTGCACGCCCGAAAGCTCTGCTGCGTGGCGATTGCCACCCACTGCGTAGACGTGACGTCCGAGGACGGTCTTGTCAGCGATGAAGCCGTAGATGAGGACCAACACCGCGAGGATCAGGCCGGGGATGGGGAAGGAGGTTCCTGGGCGACCGGTGGCGAAGAGGTACGTGGCGTAGAGGATGGCACCGCAGATGAGGACCAGCTTGGTGACCTCAACCCAGAGCTCGGGAACGTCGGCGCCAAGTGCCTTGGCGGTAGCGCGGGCACGCAGGGACATGATGACCACAAAAGCGACGGCGATCAGGCCAAGCAGGAGCGTGAGGTTGTTGAAGCCCGTGTCGGGGCCAACT
This sequence comes from Paenarthrobacter sp. 4246, assembly GCF_040546855.1. Classification (NCBI taxonomy): domain Bacteria; kingdom Bacillati; phylum Actinomycetota; class Actinomycetes; order Micrococcales; family Micrococcaceae; genus Paenarthrobacter; species Paenarthrobacter sp. 4246. The sequence goes on along the minus strand of NZ_JBEPOP010000002.1, from coordinate 215,508 downwards.
TCGGGGAGGTAGCCGGAACCCAGGAACTGGAATTCCTTGGGAACGGGGATGGTGTTGGACTTACCGACGAACTGGTTGAAACCGCGGAACAGGAGCATGCCGGCCAGGGTCACGATGAAGGCGGGAATGCCCACATACGCCACCCAGAACCCTTGCCAGGCTCCGATCACCGCGCCAAGGACCAGGCCGAACAGCACACCGGCCCACCAGGGGAAACCCCAGTCCCGCATCGCCAGGGCAACGAACACGCCCACGAAGGCGGCCACGGAACCCACGGAAAGGTCGATGTGACCGGCGATGATGACCAGGACCATGCCGATGGCCAGGATCAGGATGTAGGAGTTGCCGTTGAACAGGTTGATCACGTTGCCGGGGGTCAGGGTGCGTCCCTCGGTGAAGATCTGGAAGAAGACGATAAGTGCCACCAGGGCGAAGATCATGCCGAACTGGCGGGTATTGCCACCAAAGAGCTTCTTGAGCGCGTTCATTGTTTAGGTCCTTGTGTCAGGAAGGGGTGAGGCTGGGCCATCGGTCAGGCTGTCTTGCGGGCGGAAGTCATGAGCTTCATGAGGCTTTCCTGGCTTGCTTCGTTCTTGTCCAGGACGCCGGTGATGGCGCCTTCAAAAATGGTGTAAATCCGGTCGGACAGGCCCAGGAGCTCCGGGAGCTCCGAGGAAATGACAATCACTCCCTTGCCCTGGTTGGCGAGCTTCTGGATGATGCCGTAGATCTCGTACTTGGCACCGACGTCGATCCCGCGGGTGGGTTCGTCCAGGATCAGGAGGTCCGGATCGGTGAACATCCACTTGGCCAGCACCACTTTTTGCTGGTTGCCACCGGAGAGCTTGGCTACGCCTTCCTCAACCGACGGGGTCTTGGTCCGCAAAGACTTCCGGTACTCCTCGGCAACGGAGAATTCCTTGCGGGTATCCACCACGGAGTAGTTGCTGATCTTGTTCAGCGCCGCCGAAACCGTGGTGGTCTTGATGTCATCCAGCAGGTTCAGGCCCAGGGACTTGCGGTCCTCAGTGACGTAACCCAGCCCGGCGTCGATCGCTTGCTTGACGCTGCGGAGGTTGACCTGCTTGCCGTCCTTGTAGACCTGGCCTTTGATGAAGCGGCCGTAGGAGTGACCGAACAGGGACCGCGCGAGTTCCGTGCGGCCGGCGCCCATGAGGCCTGCGAAACCGACAATTTCGCCGCGGCGTACATAGAAGTTGGAGCCCTTGCAGATCAGGCGGTCCTGAATCTGTGGGTGGCCGACCGTCCAGTCCTTGACCTCGAAGAAGACCTCGCCGATCTTGGGTTCGTGTTCCGGGAAGCGGGACTCAAGCGTCCGGCCCACCATGCCCTTGATGATGCGGTCCTCGTCCACGCCGTCGCGCTTGACGTTCAGGGTCTCGATGGACTTGCCGTCACGGATGATGGTGATCTCGTCCGCAATCTGTTCGATCTCGTTGAGCTTGTGGGAAATGATGATCGAGGTGATGCCCTTGCCCTTGAGGCCCAGGATCAGGTCCAAGAGGTGCTGGGAGTCGGATTCATTCAGTGCAGCCGTGGGCTCATCCAGGATCAGGAGCTTCACGGACTTGTTCAGTGCCTTGGCGATTTCCACCAGTTGCTGCTTGCCGACGCCGATTTCCTTGATAGGGGTATCGGGATCCTCGCGGAGCCCAACGCGGGCCAGGAGTTCGAGGGAGCGCTTGCGGGCCTCGGCCCAGTCGATCACGCCCCACTTGGTGGGTTCGTTGCCGAGGAAGATGTTCTCCATGATGGACAGTTCCGGGATCAGTGCCAGTTCCTGGTGAATGATCACGATGCCAGCCGCTTCACTGGCGCGGATGTCCTTGAACTGCTGGGTTTCGGCTTGGTACACGATGTCTCCCGTGTAGCTTCCGTACCCGTAAACGCCGGAAAGAACCTTCATGAGCGTGGACTTGCCGGCACCGTTTTCCCCGCAGATTGCGTGGATTTCGCCGGCCATCACACGCAGGCTCACGTTCGACAAGGCCTTCACGCCGGGGAATTCCTTCGTGATCGAGCGCATCTCCAAAAGGATGGGATCACCTTGCGTGTCGAGGGATGTCATCAGCCCTTACGCCTCCAATGCATGACTTCGTTGTCGGCCCCGCAATGGCGAGGCTGTCTGATGAAAAAGTAAACTGGATCACCCGTCTTGTCGTCAAGACTTGAACGCATGATCCAGCTAACGATTTCGTTACCTACCGGTAATACCTGCGTGTTGGAACACCAAAGCGGCGGCTCCCAGGGCCTCTGCGCGCGCGCCGAGGGACGACATTGCGAGGTGGGTTGTCTCGCCCACCACTGGCACTGCGTGCCGCACCAGGCCCCTGCGGATGGGGTCCAGCAAGAGGTCGCCGAGACCAGCCAGGGGGCCGCCCACCACGATCACTTCAGGGTTGATGAGGTTGGAAACGTTGCCCAAAGCGCGTCCTACCGCCAGTCCGGCGTCGTCCACCACCCGCTGTGTTGCGGAGTCGCCGGCGAGGCAGTTCCGGACGATGTCCTGGGGTGTCAGCAGCGTCTCCTGGCCGCGGCCCAGCAGCTCGATCATGGTGGTGGTGGACGCTATCGTTTCGAGGCAACCCCTGTTCCCGCAGCGGCACACGAGGCCGTGCTCATGGATGGTCGCATGGCCTATTTCACCCGTGATGCCCACGTTGCCGTAGTAGGGGAAGCCGTTGAGGATCAGGCCCGCGCCGATGCCCGAACCGATCTTGAGGAACATCAGGTTGGACACCCCGCTGTGGGGTCCCCACGTCACTTCGGATAACGCACCGAGGTTGGCGTCGTTGTCAACAAACACGGGGCAATTCAGCGCTTCCTCCAGCCGGTGGAGAATATCGATGCCTACCCACTCAGGGAGGATTGCGCCTTGTGCGACTGTTCCGGAGCGGCGGTCGATCGGGCCGGGGATGCCCGCGCCCGCGCCCACTACGGCAGTGCGGTCGATGCCGTTCTCTTGGAGCAGTTTTTCCAGCAGCAGGACAGCCGCCGCGATGCCCTCTTCCGCCTGGTGGCCCAGCGGCAATTCGATGTAATCCTCGGCAATGACGTGGTATCCCAGTGACGCAAGGACTACGCGCAGGTGGCGGCGTCCGAAGTCGATGCCGACGGCCACGGCGCCGTTGCTGTTGAGTCTGACGTTGGTTGCGCGGCGACCGGAACTGGTGGTGGGTTCGGTGGAAACGAGGCCTGCGTCCTGCATGATTTTCACGATGTTGGAAATCGTTGCGGTGGACAGCCCGGTCTGTCGCGAGAGCTCGGCTTGCGTGGAAGGACCGCTCAGCAGGCACTCAATGATGCGCTGCTGATTCAGGTGGCGCAGTGCTGACTGCGAGCCGGGTTTTCTTGGATGGCTCTTCGTTGAGCGCTGCGTAGCGGGCATGACAAGAAGATTGCCCCACAAGCAACGTTGTAGTCAAGAAGTGAACACAACAAGTCAACCCTGCCCGACATACTCCAACGCAAGATCACGACATATGTACCCCTTGCGAGGCCCGCTATGCGCTCTAATTCGGTCTTTTGGTGGGCAGAGCGGGCCCCGTAACAGCTGAGTTGCGTGCATTGCGTCCCGATTCGGAGGCATGCAGGTCCAATTGCCTCACCCGCGGCGTGAGTCCCGCGCCTACGCTGGAAGCAAGAAATCTCCCGGGCACGTGTAAGAGCTCTCGGGAACAGGAGAAACCTAGGTGGTAATGATGCTGCTCTCAGTCCTTCAGGCGAACGCTTCCGTCATGGACGTTGAGGCGAACCTGCGCACAATCGACGACGCCGCCCAGCGCGCCGCTCACGCCGGGGCCGGGCTGCTCCTCACGCCTGAGTTGTTCCCTGTGGGGTATGCCCCGCTGCGTCTGCACGCCGAACTGGACCCCGCCACACTTCCCGGGATCCGTGAACGCCTGGCCGGCATCGCCCGCCGGCACAGCATTGGCCTGGTCTACAGCCTTCCGGCGGCCAAAGAGACATCGCACGACGACGGCGCTGAGCCGGCTTCCGCCGTTGGTCGCTGGCACATCACGGCTACTTTGCTGGACGCTTCGGGCAACGAAGTCCTCAATTACGCCAAGGTCCACCTCTTCGGTCCGGAGGAACACAAGGCGTTCGTCGGCGCCCAAGAACCTCCCGCCGTCGTGGATTTCAACGGGATCCGTACGTCGATGCTGATCTGCTATGACGTTGAGTTCCCCGAAGCCGTTCGCGCTGCAGCGACGAGGGGCGCGGAGCTGTTGCTGGTGCCCACTGCGCTGTCCGCTGGATTCGAGAATGTCCCGCAGGTGCTGATCCGTGCCCGTGCGTTGGAAAGCCAGCTCAACGTGGCGTACGCCAACCACTCCGGCCACGAGGATATCTACTCGTTCCTGGGGGGCAGCGTCGTGGCCGGTCCGGACGGATCTTTACTCGCCGCAGCCGGGGAGTCCCCGGCTCTGCTGTTCGCGGAAGTCGGCACGGATACAGTGAACGCAGCCCGCGAGGAAGTCCCCTACCTGCGCGAACGCCGCCCGGAACTCTACGACCGTTGGGAGCAGGGCGGTAACCGGTAGGCCTTGCAGGCCGGCTGAGAAGCTCTCCGTTTAGCTTGTGCAGCATCAGTATTAATGATTTATTACTACTATGTCGAGAATACAGGCGCAGCAGGACGCTCAACTCACCCGGGCCGCCCTACCTCTATTGACGCTCACCCTCCTCGCCGGTGGGGAATCCTACGGCTACCAACTCATCGAACGTCTCGCAGAGCTGGGCCTGGAAGTACCGACCGGACTGATGTATCCGCTGCTCAGCAGACTCGAACGTGACGGGTTGGTCTCTGCGCGCATGGTGCCATCGACGAGCGGGCCACACAGGAAGTACTTCGCCCTGACAGAAGCAGGCCTCACAGCACGGGTGTCCATAAACGAACAGTGGCAGGTTGTAGCCTCTGCCGTTAACGCCTCCACGGAGAAGGAGCACACTCCCTATGTCTGACAAGACTCTGGAAACCAGCCCGGGCCGGCGCCGTTCGCTCGGTGAAAAACTACGAGCCGACTTCTACCTCACCCGGCTCGACTGGCACCTGGAATCAGTCCTGCCGGGTAGAGCACGCCGAGCAACGGTCAAAGAGCTCCGACAAACACTGGCTGATGACCCCCGGGATGTGACCACCAGCCTCCGAGACCTCGGCTCACCCAAAGTACTCGCTGAGCAGTACGCCAACGATTCGCATCGCAGGCCGCTATGGTCCGTCGGTGTGATCGCTGCCGGCGCGGCACTTTTGGTCTATTGGATAGTGTTCCTCTCCTTTGTGTCCGGGATGCTCGCCGCCGTTGAGTCACTAGGATCCACCCAGGCCGAAGCCACGTTCTTCACCATCAAGGTCAGCGCGTATTCCGCCGCCGGAGCCATTGGCGTTATCTGGACCAGCGACTGGGCCTGGCTCATCCTCCCCACCGCCATCGCCTCAATTGCCTTCCTGCTCGCAGCCAGATCCTGGCGAGTCCGGCTCCGCCCCTAGCCCACGGCGCTTTCGGCGGGCCGTCCCGCCACCAGCTCGTCCACGTACTGCAATGCGAACCACAGCTCAGCCCGGACCTGCGCCTGGTTGAGATCCATGTCCAGCAGTTCGCCGAGAACGCCGATCTGCCGCCGCACGCTGTTCCTGTGCAGGCCCAGCAGTTTGGCCGAGCCGTCCCAGCTGCCGTTTTCACTGAGCCAGCCGCGCAGGACGGCCAGAAGGGGGTCACGACGATCCGGTTCAAGCGAAAGCACCGGGGCAAGGAGCCGTTCGGCCAGGAGGGTCCCTGCTTCGCGCCCCAAAAGTCCGGCGACGGACCAGGTCACCTCGTCCACGCGTGCGCTCTTGCCGGTTGTCACCACACGGCTGCGCAAGGAATCCGCTCGTTTGTAGGCTGCCTGCAGGCCAAAAAGCTCAGTCGGTTCGCCAATCACCAGCCGCCAACCAAGTTTTTCCACATCGGCGAGCAACGAGTCATCCACCTTGAAACGGGTAATGGCAACGAAGCCGTAATCAGTGATCTCTACCAGCTTGGTGTCGAACAGCCTGCGCCATTGCAGAAGCTCGCGGACGGGGCCGTCGTCGGCCGCACCGTCCACCCTGACGCCCTGTACTACCCGCATCTGTGCCGAGCGGGTTGAGGAGAGACTCTGAGCCAGCAGGTCCTTGAGTCCGTTGACGTGTTTAGTGCCGCCCGACGTCATCGAATCAGGGTGCAGCAGCGCTGCCGTGGCCAACTGGCTCGGGGCCAAAGATCCACTGGTCCGCTGCCGAACCAGCAATTCCAAAAGGCCCACGGCAGACTGCACCACATTGTTCTGCGCTGGCGTCAGTGGAGTGTCCGAGCCGAGAATCAGGGCGCCGAGGTTGGCGTCCTTGGTGCTGCGCAGCGGATGCCCAAACACGAAGGCTGAGCCGGGTTCTTCAAAACCATCCATCTCAACCCGCGGACCGCTGCCGGAGAGCAACCGCTCCAGCATGGGGGCAAGCAATGAAAGCTCGACGCCGTTGCTGCCGCCGGCATTGTGCCCGCGCGCCCGAACCCGCCCGTCGGCTCCCATCAGGACAGCCCACACGGGCACCCTTTGCACAAGGGCCGCGAGGAGTTCGTGCTCGGGCCTGGGGGAGAGGACCGCCCGCATGAGTTGCCGGTTGGTCTCGGCCAGTTGACGGAAAACCCGGGCATTGTCAGACTCCAGGAGCTGGGAAAACTCCAGCCCGATCGCCGCGAACGGCACGGATTCGGGTACCTCGAACAACGTGAGGTTGTGCTTGCGGCAAGCCTCCAGCAGGGCGTCCGGGACGGCGTCGAAATAGGGCCTGATCCCAAAGCCGAGCGCCGCCACCTTGGCGCCCACGAGTCGCTGAACATAGGCGTCCACCTTGGCCGCCGAGCCGCCCTTCCCAAGGAAAGGCAGCCCGGCGGTCAGGAGGAACTCGCCCTCCGGCAGGTACGGCGTGGGGTCCTCAAGCTCACTCGGTTCAACCCACCGCAGCAACGAGGCGCCGCTGCCGCCGTCGTGAAGCATTTTCAACTCCGGCGGCAGCTGCTCCACAAACTGTTCGAGCGTGACGAAACTCAGGCGGGCGGTGGCGGGCTCAGGCGTCATTGTCCTGCCCGGCGGTGGCCGGTTCCTGGTAGTCGGGGCACTCGTAAGCGGTATTGGCGTAGGCGCGGGGAAGGCGCGGGGCAATCCGGTTGATGATCTCGTCCCCGTGGCTGCCAATTGCGGCGCCCCAATCGTCGGCGCTCGCCGCTCCGGATGCAGGGTCGCCGAACAACACCGCGGTGTCCCCAACGGCAATTCCCGAAGCGTCCGGGCCAAGGTCCACCATGAACTGGTCCATGCAGACCTTGCCGATCACCGGCACGCTGCGGCCCGCGATGTTCACCACGGAACGGCCACTGATCCCCTTGGGGATGCCGTCCGCGTAACCCAGTGGAATGAGGCCGAGGTAGCGCGGCTCATAAGTGATCGCTTGGTGTTCGTAGCTGACGCCAGTGCCGGCGGGGACCTTTTTGACCATGACCAGCGGCGCGGTCACGCTAAGCGCGGGCCGTAGCCCGAAGTCGGCCGGATTCAGGTGATCGGCCGGGGCAAGCCCGTAAATGGCAAGGCCCGCGCGGACCATGTCGAAGTGGAATTCCGGCCGGTCCAGGATGTTCGCAGAACTGGAAACATGCCGGAGCTCAGGGGTCAGTCCTGCCTGGCGAGCTTGGCCCACGGCGTCCTCGAACTCTGCTACGGCGCTGGCGTTGCCGGGGTGCGCCGGGACATCTGCCCAGGCCAGGTGGGTCCAGAGGCCTCGAACACGGAGGGTCCCGTCAAGTTCAGCTTCCCGTGCCTGCCCCACAAGTTCAGCCCAGTCCTCCTTGCGCGCACCGCCGCGGCTGAGGCCGCTGTCCAATTCCAAATGGACGACGGCGGGACGGCCCAGGCGTTTGGCGATGCCAGCCAGGACCTCGAGTTGGTTGACGCTTCCGAGGGAAACATCGATGTCATTTTCCAAGGCCTCCAAGATGGTGGCACTCGTCTGGGATGCCAGATAGAGCCATGACAGGATCGGTATCGTGATGCCTGCCTTACGGAGTTCAATAGCTTCGCTGAGCTGGGCGGTTCCGAGCCAGTCGGCTCCTGCATCGACTGCTGTGCGGGCTACCTCAACCAGTCCATGGCCATAGGCATTGCCTTTGACCACTGCCATGAAATGTGGCGCAGACGTGCGCTTTTTCAATGCTTGGATGTTGTCTGAAATAGCAGACAGGTCCACGTTGACCTGTCCCGAGAGGGCAGTCGTGGCTGCCTCTTGATAGTGTGCATTACGTCTCATGGTTGAACACTATAGGTCATTTTGCACCGCGGTGAGAGGTGGCTCACATGCGACTCTTGTGGAGGGGAAATCAAAACTACTTTGAAGGGACGTCAAGGGTGACTGTGCCTGTGAACACCAAAAACACGGCTTCGGCAAGCGTGGGCAAGCCGAGCCTCGGCGCGCAACTTCTGCGTCGCAAGCCCATTGGCCAGATGGTCGATGAAGCTGGAAGCAGCGAAGGTGGAACGCCGCTGGTCCGCAGCTTCGGCGTCTTCCAGCTGACCATGATCAGCGTCGGTGCCACGCTGGGCACCGGCATTCTGGTGATCCTCGGCGAATCCGTGCCGCTGGCCGGTCCTGCTATTTGGATCTCCTTCGTCGTCGCCGGCCTCGCTGCATTGCTCTCCGCCGTGTCCTACGCGGAAATGGCCGGGCTCGTCCCAGTGGCGGGCTCCAGCTACTCCTACTCCTACGCCACCATGGGCGAGGGCATGGCCTGGATTTGTGGCTGGTGCCTGGTGCTGGAGTACGCGGTCTCCGTAGCGGCCGTGTCTGTGGGTGCAGGCCAGTACGTCAACGAAACGTTTGCGGCTTTCGGAGTGTTCCTCCCGGATGCCATCAGCCAGCCACCCGGAGAGGGCGGCGTTGTGAATGTATCGGCCATGGTGATTGTGCTGCTTGCTATGGTGCTGTTGGTCCGGGGCGCCCGCGAAAGTGCGTGGGTGAATACGGCGATTGTCGTCATCAAGGTGGGCATCCTGCTCTTCTTCTGTGCTGTGGCTTTCACCGCCTTCAGCGCCGGCAACTTCGAGCCACTTTTGCCCATGGGTGCAGCCGGGGTGTCCGCTGCCGCCTCGAGTGTCTTCTTCTCCTACATCGGCTTCGATGCCGCCTCCACCGCTGGCGAGGAAGCCAGGAACCCCAAGCGGGACCTGCCGCGGGCCATCATGCTCTCCATGGTCATCGTCACCACCATCTACGTGTTGGTAGCCGTGGCCGCAATTGGCGCCCGGCCCTGGGGTTGGTTCGACGGCACTGAAGCTGCGTTGGTGCAGATTCTCCATGAGATCACCGGCCAACCTTGGATTGCCTTGGTGTTCTCAGCAGGTGCAGTGCTCGCGATTGCCAGCATCGTGCTGACTGTTCTTTACGGACAGACGCGTATCCTCCTCTCCATGTCCCGTGACGGCATGGTGCCCAAGGTCTTTGGCCGTGTGTCCCGCCGCACCGGCACTCCGGTGGCTGGCACGCTGATAGTTGGCATCGCCGTCGCCATCACGGCCGGCTTGGTGCCGCTTGGTGCCCTCGCGGATGCCACCAGCATCGGCACGTTGTTCGCCTTTGCACTGGTCAACGTTGCTGTGATCTACCTTCGGCGGAACCGTCCGGACCTTGAGCGGAGCTTCCGCGTCCCGCTGTACCCGATCACACCGATCCTGGGCACCCTGATGTGCGCTTTCCTGATGCTCAACCTCGGCGCCGACACCTGGATCACCTTCGGTGTGTGGATGCTGGTGGGCATCGCCGTCTACTTCGGCTATGGACGCCGGAACTCCAAGGTAGCCGAGCTCAGCGAGCAGGACTACCGTGAACTGACAACCAGGGCAGTGAGCCCGGAATCTGTGAAAGCAGCAAAATCATGACCATCGCCACAGAACTCCCTCTCATCGAGGAACCAGGAGCGCCTGACGCAGCCGCCGCTGGAGCCCCCATCACCATGTTGAATCCGGATTTCCCGTTCAGCTACGACCATTATCTTGCGCACCCCGACGGGCTCGGCTCAGTCCCCGAGGAGCTCCATGGTACGGAGGTAGCCATCATCGGCGCCGGCCTGTCCGGGTTGGTGACCGCCTATGAGCTGATGAAGCTCGGCCTCAAGCCCGTCATCTACGAGGCTGATCAAATTGGTGGGCGTCTCCGGACTGCGAGCTTCCCGTCAGCGCCCGGCGTCGTGGCAGATCTTGGCGGCATGCGCTTCCCGGTGTCCGGCAAGGCTTTCTACCACTACGTGGACCTGCTTGGGCTGGACACTCAGGACTTCCCGAACCCCATGGCGCCGGCGACTTCCTCCACCGTGATTGAGCTCGCGGGTAAGAAGCACTACGCCGCTACGGCCGATGAACTGCCGGAGTTTTTCCGCGAAGTGGCCGATGCCTGGAAGGCTGCAGTCAACGACGGTGCAGCCTTCGCGGAAATGCAGGAAGCCATCAAGGCCCGCGACACCAAGCGGATCAAGGAAATCTGGAACGCGCTGCTGCCTGAACTCGACGAGCAGACCTTCTACGGCTTCATCGCCGCCAGCAAGTCCTTCAAGGAAGCCGGCTTCGCACACCGCGAGGCATTCGGCCAGGTGGGCTTCGGTACGGGCGGTTGGGACACCGACTTCCCCAACTCAATCCTCGAAATCCTCCGTGTGGTCTACACCGACGCCGACGACCAGCACCGTTCCATTGCGGGAGGAGCGCAAAGGCTCCCCGAGGCACTCTGGAACCACGCGCCGTCGGACCTTTTGTACTGGCCGCAAGGCACCTCGCTCGCATCCCTGCACTCCGGCTCGCCCCGCGGCGCTGTGGACAACATCCGTCGGGCAGAGAACGGCGACCTCCTGGTCCGCGAGAACTGGGGACGCGAAGCCACGTACCAGGCCGTCGTGACCACGTGCCAGTCCTGGCTGCTGTCCACGCGCATCCACACCGAGGAAGCACTGTTTCCCGCTGAACTGTGGACCGCGATCGAGCGTTCGCATTACATGCAGTCGTCCAAGACGTTCGTGATGGTGGACCGGCCTTTCTGGAAGGACATCGATCCCGAGACTGGACGTGAAGTCCTGTCCATGACGCTCACCGACCGCCTCAACCGGGCCACCTACTTGCTCGACGACGGTCCGGACAAGCCTGCAGTCATGCTCCTTTCGTACACGTGGAACGACGACGCTCTGAAATGGCTGGCCCTGACTGCTGACGAGCGGGTGAAGCTCATGCTGCACTCCTTGGAACAGATCTACCCGGGCGTGGACATTGCGAGCCACATCATCGGGCAGCCGATCACCGTGTCCTGGGAAGCGGACCCCAACTTCATGGGCGCCTTCAAGGCCAACCTGCCCGGGCACTACCGCTACCAGCAGCGCCTGTTCACGCACTTCAAGCAGGACCAGTTGCCGGAGTACCAGCGCGGCATCTTCCTCGCCGGTGACGACGTGTCCTTCACCGCCGGCTGGGCTGAGGGCGCTGTGACAACGGGCCTGAACGCCGTGTGGGGAGTGGTGAACCACCTGGGTGGCACGTCCGCTTCCGGCAACCCGGGCCCCGGCGACCTCCTGGACGAGCTCGGCCCGATCAGCCTGGACTAATCGCCGAACGTTGCGAGGCCCGCACTGCATCCCCACCGCCTCCCTGACTTCGCAAGCTCAGCCAGGGAACCCGTGCGGTGTGGGCCCTATGATTGCTTGGGACGCAGAGCGGGCCTCGCATTCGCCGTTAACGTGTCCTAGCTGAGCGCTACAGCGAGTCCGAGCACTGCCAGCGAGAAGGTCGGGAAAAGCCAGTTGGAGATGAGCGCGAACGCCCTTGTGCGCATCCCAGTGCTGCGTGGGGTGTCGGCGCGTGGGTCGACGATGTCGTCGCCGGCACCGAGACCCCGGACCGTGTTAAAGATCGAAATAACCAGCATGATGGTGGCGCTGCCGACGAGCCAGGGGAGGGGATCCAGTTCCAGCCACGCATCCGCCCGATGGGTCGGGGCTGCAATTCCGGAGAGGAGCCCTGACACCACGCAGATGGCAACGAGGGCTATGAGCACCCAGATGCGGCGGACTGCTGCCGTGATATAAAGCGGCAGGAGAGCAATGACCACAAGTGGTGTTGCCAGAAAAGCTGCCTGTGCCGGCGAAACAAGCAGCACCTCGGACCGGACCCAGGGCACAACCGCCTGGTTGAAGACCAAGAAGGCCAAGAGACCCAGCAGGGCTGGGCACAGTGCCTTATTGACCCATTCGTGTTTCGGTGCGGTTGGTAGTTCCAACGCGGCGGCGTAACTACGCGCCGGACCGAACGCCTCCTCAGCCTGCTGTCCGGTATCGGCGAGGAGTTCTCGGGCGCTTGCCACGGCATCGCCAATCGCGTCCCCCTGCACCTGGCGGAGGCGAAGCTCCAGAACGAGTTCGTCAAACCACTTCTTGTCCGTCGTTGCCTGCGTCATGTGCTGGACTCCTTCGTGTGCTGACCGTCGTCGAGGTAGGTGTTGCTGAGGTGTGTGAACCGAAGCCAGTCCCCGCTGAGCCGGAGCATTTCCGTGCGCCCGTGGTCAGTCAAAGCAAAATACTTGCGGCCGGGACCGCCGTCGCCTGCACGCCACTCGGTGGTGACCAAGCCGGCCGCTTCGTAGCGGGTGAGGAGCGGGTATAGCGTGCCGCCTTTGATGGTGCCAAACCCGCGACGTTCAAGTTCACTGATGATCGCGTAGCCGTACGAAGGTCCGGCGGCAAGGGCACGAAGCGCCAGGAAGCCCAGTGTCGCCCTCAGCCAATCACTTGGCCATTCGGTGCCTTCCGGGCTCGAAGGATCAGGGTTGGATTCGTTCATGACTATATTGTCACTCTAAGTAGTTTGTCTGTAAAGCTACTTAAATGATGCGAGGCCCGCCTTGCGTCCCTAAACCCATCGCAGGGCCCACGCCGCCCGGGTTCCCTGGCTGAGCTTGCGAAGTCAGGGAGGCGGTGGGGACGCAGAGCAGGCCCCGCATTCGTTAATTCCCGTGCATCTCCCGGTGCGCAGCTGCGAGCTCCCTGTAGTGGGCTGCGTTGTGCTTCACGCCATCGAACTCCTCATCGGTGAGTTCACGGCGGACCTTCGCAGGCACGCCAGCCACCAGGGAGCGTGGGGGAATAACCGTGCCCTCCAACACCACGGCGCCGGCGGCAATGAGCGAGCCCGTGCCGATCACCGCCCCGTTGAGGATGGTGGCACTCATGCCGATCAAGCAGTCATCCTCCACAGTGCAGCCGTGGACTACTGCGCTGTGCCCCACGGAGACGCGCTCGCCTACGGTGCAGGGGAAGCCCGGGTCGGCGTGGAGGACTACGTTGTCCTGCAGGTTGGAGCCAGCGCCGACGCTGATCGCTGCCGTGTCCGCGCGGACGGAGACACCGTAAAAGGCGCTGGAGTCCTGGGCCAGGGTGGCCTTGCCGATGATGGATGCAGTGGGTGCCACGAACGCGGTTTCATGGATGGCCGGGGTGTCCCCGGCGAAAGTGTAAGAGGGAGCCATGGTGCCCAGCTTAGTTGGGTGCCGGGGTGCGGAGGACCAGGAACTGATAGTGCTGAACCCAGCTGCCCGCACCGGGCCCGGACTCTACGCCGACGCCCTCGGGCCAGGTCCGGAAATGCTCAACCAAGCCATGCTCGCCGAAGATCCTGAGCACGGTGTCATCGCTGCGGCGGCTGAAGAACCGCCGCGGCTCCTCGAGGTCCTCCGGGTTGAGGACTTCGCAATCCTCACCTGACCAGAGTCCGACGGCGATTGGCGCACCAGGCGCGGTGACCCGCACAAGTTCGCTGACGACGTCGTGAATTCCGCTGTTGGGGACATGTAGAAGCGTGCTCATGGTCCACGCAGCTGAAAAGACAGCATCCGCGAAGGGCAGGCTGCGGCCGCTGGCCACCGTTGCCTCAAGCCCGGCCGAGCGCGCCAGATGGACGCTCTCGGAAGACAAGTCCACCCCGGTGTAGTGCAATCCGGCGCGGACAAACTCCAAGCCCTCAACGCCCGTGCCGCACCCCAGCTCAAACAGGGAATGACGGTGTTCGGATTTCAGGAGCCGGACGAACCATTCTCTGCACTCGACACGGTGCGGCGTGAGCGCGCGGGTGTTCCGGACAGGAGCCTGACGGTCGTAGTAGACCGCCAAATCAGCCTCGTGCTCGGCGTGAGGAATGCCCCGCATACCCTCAGCATAGGAGCGGCGTTAGTTGAACACCACAGTCCGGGTGCCGTCCAGGAGCACGCGGTGTTCGGCATGCCACTGGACCGCCTGGGCCAGCGTACGGCCTTCGACATCGCGGCCCATCTGGACAAATTGTGCAGCCGTGCGTGCGTGGTCCACACGGATGACTTCCTGCTCGATGATCGGGCCCTCGTCGAGGTCGGCCGTCACGTAGTGTGCGGTGGCGCCGATGATTTTCACTCCGCGCGCGTGGGCCTGGTGGTAAGGCTTGGCGCCCTTGAAGGAGGGCAGGAATGAGTGGTGGATGTTGATGGCCTTGCCGTTCAACTCCGTGCACAGATCGTTGGAGAGGACCTGCATGTAGCGGGCAAGCACGGTCAGTTCCACGTCGTGTTCGGCGATGAGCTTCAAGAGCTGCGCCTCGGCCTGGGGCTTGGTTTCCGGCGTAACGGGGATGTGGTGGAACGGGATGCCGTAGAACTCCGCCAACGGCTCAAGGTCCCGGTGGTTGGACACGATGGCCGGAACCTCGATGGGCAAGGTGCCGGTGCGCTGCTGGAACAGGAGGTCGTTCAGGCAGTGCGCGTCCTTGGAGCACAGGATGATGGTGCGGACCTTTTCGCCCACAGGGTTGATCTGCCAGGTCATGCCGAAGGATTCGGCCACCGGTCGCAGGGCAGAGGCCAGTTCGTCCTGGGTGCTCGACGTCGATGCCTCCACGCGCATGAAGAAGTTGCCTGTGCTGGGGCTTCCGTACTGCTGGGAATCGGCGATATTGCAGCCTGCCTCAAGCAGGGCTCCCGCTACTGCGTGGACGATGCCGGGGCGGTCGGGGCAGGAAAGTGTTACTACGAAAGCGGTGGATTCAGTCACACGATCAAGCCTACCTGTGCTGCGTTGTTGTACTGTTAACGGGTCGCAACTGGCGTTGGGTGGACTACCACCAGGGAGCGGCAATCATGAAGACCACGGATCGTACGCCTGGGCCGAGGGTCATGTCTTACCGCTGCATGCACGTGACCAATCCCTCTGTAATCAACGGGACGCGGGAATGCTGCTGCCGGTAGCCTGACCTGTAGCACCACCCGTTGCCTAGCCAGGAGATCTCCGTGACTACCACCACCACTTCCGCGTCTGTCAGCAACCAGTCGCTTGCCGATCTCGATCCCGAGATCGCAGCAGTCCTCAACCAGGAACTCGGCCGCCAGCGCGGCACCCTGGAGATGATTGCTTCCGAGAACTTCGCCCCCCGCGCCGTCATGGAAGCCCAGGGCTCTGTCCTGACCAACAAGTACGCCGAGGGTTACCCGGGCCGCCGCTACTACGGCGGTTGCGAGTACGTCGACGTCGCCGAGCAGCTTGCGATCGATCGCGTCAAGGAACTCTTCGGTGCTGAGTTCGCCAACGTCCAGCCGCACTCCGGCGCGCAGGCAAACGCCGCAGCGCTTTCCGCCATGATCACCCCCGGAGACAAGATCCTCGGTCTGTCGCTGGCACACGGTGGCCACCTGACCCACGGCATGAAGCTCAACTTCTCCGGCAAGCTCTACAACGTAGCGGCCTACCAGGTTGAAGAAGACAACTTCCGCATCGACATGGACAAGCTCCGCGAGCAGGCCATCGCCGAGAAGCCCCAGGTCATCATTGCCGGTTGGTCGGCTTACCCCCGCCACCTCGACTTCGCTGCCTTCCGCTCCATCGCCGACGAAGTTGGCGCCCTCCTCTGGACGGACATGGCACACTTCGCCGGCCTGGTTGCAGCAGGCCTGCACCCGAGCCCGGTGCCGTACTCCGACGTCGTCACCTCCACGGTCCACAAGACCCTGGCAGGTCCCCGTTCCGGTGTGATCCTTGCCAAGCAGGAGTGGGCCAAGAAGCTCAACTCCAGCGTTTTCCCGGGCCAGCAGGGTGGGCCGCTCATGCACGTCATCGCCGCCAAGGCCGTTGCCTTCAAGATTGCCGGCAGTGAAGAGTTCAAGGAACGCCAGGAGCGCGTCCTTGAAGGTGCCAAGATCATCGCCGACCGCCTCAACCAGTCCGATGTCGCCGAAGCCGGCGTCTCGGTCCTTACCGGCGGCACCGACGTTCACCTGGTCCTGGTTGACCTCCGGAACTCGCAGCTGGACGGCCAGCAGGCCGAAGACCTCCTGCACTCCGTGGGCATCACCGTGAACCGCAACTCTGTTCCGTTCGATCCCCGCCCGCCGATGGTCACCTCCGGCCTCCGCATTGGTACGCCTGCCTTGGCTACCCGCGGATTCGGTGCCACCGAGTTCACCGAGGTTGCCGAGATCATCGCCACCGCGCTCAAGGCCGGTTCCTCGGCGGACGTCGAGGCCCTTCAGGCACGCGTCGACAAGCTGGCCGCTGACTTCCCGCTGTACCCGCAGCACGAGCAGTGGTAACCGGCCTCTCCAAGCCGTAAAGCACCATCCGGGCATTGAACCGGAGCCCACGGGATCCGCCGCCACACCTACGGCGGCGGGTCCCGTTGGCATGAGCCATTAGGTCACCCACCAGAAAGAGCAGATGGAATGACACAGTCCACCGCACAGATCCTTGACGGCAAGGCCACCGCCGCAGCCATCAAGGCAGAACTGACCACTCGCGTTTCCGTCCTCGCCGCCAAGGGAATCGTCCCCGGTCTGGGCACCATCCTGGTGGGGTCGGACCCCGGCAGCACCTGGTACGTCGGCGGCAAGCACAAGGACTGCGCCGAGGTTGGCATCCAGTCCATCCGCCGCGACCTCCCCGAGGACATCAGCCAGGAGGACCTCCTGGAGGTCGTCCGCGAGCTCAACGACAACCCGGAGTGCACCGGTTACATCGTCCAGCTGCCGCTGCCCAAGCACATCGACCAGGACGTCATCCTCGAAGCCATGGACCCTGACAAGGACGCCGATGGCCTGCACCCCATGAACCTTGGCCGCCTGGTGGCCAACGTCAACGGCGAGATGAAGTCCCCGCTTCCCTGCACGCCCAAGGGCTGTGTTGAGCTGCTCCGCCGCCACAACATTGAACTCAAGGGCAAACGCGTCCTCGTTGTGGGTCGCGGCGTCACCATCGGCCGCCCCATCGGCCTCCTGCTGACCCGCAAGGAAGTCAACGCCACGGTCATCCTCGCCCACACCGGAACGGTGGACCTGCCGGCGGAACTGAAGCAGGCCGACGTCGTGATCGCTGCTGCCGGCGTGCCGCACATGATCAGGGCTGAAGACCTCAAGCCGGGTGCAATTGTGCTCGACGTCGGTGTCAGCCGCGTGGACGACGGCAACGGCAAGGCTGTTGTCACCGGAGATGTGGACCCGGCAGCTGCCGACGTCGCCGCCTGGCTGTCCCCGAACCCGGGCGGCGTGGGTCCGATGACCCGCGCCATGCTGCTGGCGAACGTCGTGGAAAGCGCAGAGCGTCAGGCAGGCATCGCCTAGCTTCCGACGCTTCAAACGAGAGGGCTCTTGCAAAAATATCTGCAAGAGCCCTTTCACATGTCAGGGGGCACTACTAGTCTGCTGAGGGTGCACAATGAAGCAACCCGCTCCGCAACTCCCACTGAATCGTCGCAATCCAGCCTCGACATGAACCGACCAACCGTCATCAGCGCGCGGAACCTCACCAAGGCCTATGGTGAGCTCACCGCCGTGGACAACATCTCCTTCGACGTACCGGCGGGGGAGTCCTTCGGGCTGCTGGGCCCCAATGGCGCCGGCAAATCCACCACCATGAAAATGATCGGTGGCGTCTCCCAACGCACCTCGGGCACGCTCAGCATCATGGGCTTGGATCCTGAGTCGCACGGTCCGGAGGTGAGGGCGCATCTAGGTGTGGTCCCTCAGCAGGACAACCTGGACGAAGAGCTGAAGGTCCGCGAGAACCTGATCGTCTACGGGCGCTACTTCGGCCTGCCCCTGAGCTACTTGCGTCCCAAAGCCGACGAACTGCTGGAATTCGCGCAGCTGACGGACAAAGCGAACTCGAAAGTCGACGCACTCTCCGGCGGCATGAAGCGGCGGCTCACCATCGCCCGGTCCCTCATCAACGAGCCCCGCATCCTGCTCCTGGACGAGCCCACCACCGGCCTGGACCCGCAAGCGCGCCACATCCTGTGGGACCGGCTCTTCCGACTCAAGGAAAATGGCGTCACCCTCATCCTCACAACGCACTATATGGACGAGGCAGAGCAACTCTGCGATCGCCTGATCGTGGTGGACAAGGGCCGGATCATGGCGGAGGGTTCGCCTGCCAACCTGATCCGCGAGCACTCGTCGCGCGAAGTACTCGAGCTCCGGTTCGGGTCCGAGCGGAACGCGACCATCGGCGTCGAACTTCAAGGCATCGGCGAGCGGCTCGAAACGCTGCCCGACCGCGTGCTCATTTACGCGCACGACGGCGAAGCCGCGCTGGAGCAGGTCACCGCGCGCGGGCTGCGGCCGATGACCTCGCTGGTCCGCCGTTCCTCGCTGGAGGACGTGTTCCTGCGGCTGACCGGCAGGAGCCTCGTTGACTAGCGGCACTGACAAACCACTTACGACGGCGGCACCGCCGTTGCGGGCCCACTCGCCTGAGGTTTCGGCTGCCCGGGCGCGGCGATGGGGCGCCTTTTTCTACGCAGAGCAAGTACTTCGCGTCATGCGCAACTACGGCTGGTCCGTGATCCTGTACAGCGTGGGGCAACCCGTGGCGTACCTCTTTGCCATGGGCGTTGGTTTGGCCAGCCTGGTGGACGCCAACAGCGAAGCCACGTTCGGCGGTGTCAGCTACTTGGAGTTCGTGGCTCCGGCGTTGTTGGTCTCGGCTGCGGTGATGACTGCCTCCGGGGAGTTCTCCTATCCCATCATGGACGGATTCAAGTGGCGCCGTGTTTTCTACGGCCCACACGCCTCACCGTTGATTCCCGAGCAAATCGCCAGCGGACACATCATGGCCAGCACCCTGAGGTTCCTCCTTCAATCGGTGGTCTACTTCGTGGTGGTGGCACTGTTCGGTGCTTCGCCGAGTCCATGGGGCTGGGTGTCGGCGCTCGTGGCTACCGTGGCGGCGCTGTCCTTTGGCCTGCCGCTGATGGCTTATGCGGCCAGCATCAAACAGGACAAGGGACAGTTTGCGTTGGTGCAACGCTTCATTGTGATGCCGCTGTTCCTGTTCTCGGGGACGTTCTTCCCACTGGATTCCCTGCCGATCGCTGTCCGATGGATCGGATGGATTTCACCGGTGTGGCACGGGACTGAGCTAAGCCGCGTGTTCACTTACGGGATGGATCAAAGCCCTGTGCTGACCATCATCCACGTGGTGTTTCTGCTGGTGACCGCCGCCGTTGGCTGGATGGTCGTTCGCCGCCAGTTCGTGAAAAGGATGGGCTCATGAGTGTCCTGACGGGTGGTCACAGCGCCACGGATCGTGCGCGGGAGCGGAAGTTCGGCTCCCTCTATTCACGCAATGCCAAAGCCGTAGTGGGCCGCGGATTGATGGCGGCCAAGTCCAGCACATGGCTGGTCATGGTCTCCGGGTTCTTTGAGCCGGTGCTGTTCCTGCTGGCCATGGGCGTGGGCATGGGCTCCATCGTGGGCAATGTCCAGGGCCCTGGCGGCCAGGAGATCAGCTACGCGGCCTACATTGCGCCAGCGCTGCTGGCCGTTTCGGCGATGAACGGGGCGATCTACGACTCCACGTGGAACGTGTTCTTCAAGATGAACTTCGCCAAGCTCTACCAGGGGATGCTCTACACGTCCTTGGGGCCGTTGGATGTAGCCATCGGCGAGATCTTCCTTGCCCTCCTGCGCGGCTTGCTCTACGCCACGGGATTCACTGCTGTCATGGGTGTCATGGGCCTGCTTACCAGCTGGTGGGCCATCCTGGTCATTCCTGCCTCGGTGCTGATCGCCTTCGGTTTCGCGAGCTTCGGAATGGGCATCACCAGTTTCATGAAAACCTTCCAGCAGATGGACTGGATCAACTTCTTCCTGTTGCCCATGTTCCTGTTCAGTGCCACGTTCTACCCGCTCAGCGTCTACCCACAGGTCATCCAATGGTTCATCCAGGCCATGCCCCTGTGGCACGGCGTGGAGTTGCTGCGGCAGATCAGTGTGGGCTCGTTCAGCCCCGCCACTGCCATCCATGTGGGCTACTACCTGGTGATGATCGCCCTCGGCATCATGCTGACCACCGGAAGGCTGCGCCAACTGTTCCTCAAATGATGGAGTTTTTGTACAGCTAATGCCCCGAAAACGGCGTCTTGGGGGCATTAGCTGTACAAGAACCCGGGGCTTGGGGGCCGGTGTTCGCCGTCCGTGGAAGCGGACTGGGTACCTGTGCACATTTGAGAGAATAGGTCCATGCAATCTCTCGGTGACCCGCACCCGTCCACGTCCCCCGCCGGCAAAGGCATGTTCAAGGGCTTCCGCATTGGCGGCCTGGGCATGACCGTCGTCATCATCGCGTTCCTGGTGGCCGTCATTTTCGCGGCAAACCAGAACGATGTTGTGGGTTGGGTCGTCGCAGTAGTGGCCTTCGGTTGGCTGGCTCTGGCCACTTTCGTGGTGCTGAGCATCCGCAAGGCCGCGCAGCGGGCCGGCGCAAAGCTGACCGAAGCGCAAAATGCCTTCAACGCCGCAGCCGGCCGCGCGCCGTCGTCGTCCGCTGCTGACAGTGGCGGCACGCGCGTAGTAGCCGAACGGAGCAAGGCTGACGAGGTGCGCGACCTCAAACTGGACCACTCGTTCAAGATCGTCCAGGTACAGGTTCGTGTCGTCGATGAGGAGCGGGCCAAGGGCGGGGCTGCTGATCAGGACACCATCAACCGCGCACTGGAAACCATCGCCATTACGGCCACCAACGCGCGCGACATGATCAAGTCCTCCGGCGGCTCGGACGAGCCCGTCGCCGGCACCATCATCGACTAGAGTGGACCGGGTGAGTACGGCATTGAAGAAGGACTTCCTTCGCATCGCGTCAGTTAACGTCAATGGCCTGCGGGCTGCCTACAAGAACGGCATGGCGGAATGGCTGGAGCCACGCGAGGTAGACATCCTCTGCCTGCAGGAAGTCCGCGCACCTGATGACATCGTCAGGAAGCTGATCGGCGAAGGCTGGCACATTCTCCACACCGAGGCTGAGGCCAAGGGTCGCGCCGGTGTTGCCATCGCTTCCCGTGAGGAGCCCACTGCCACCCGGGTTGGTATCGGCGATGACTACTTTGACACGTCCGGGCGCTGGGTCGAAGCCGACTACACCGTCAAGAACAGTGCCGGCGAAGCCACCACGCTCACCGTTGTCAGCGCCTATGTGCACTCCGGAGAAGTGGGAACCCCCAAGCAGGACGACAAGTTCCGCTTCCTCGACGCCATGATTGTCCGCTTGCCCGAGCTCGCCAAGCACAGCGACCACGCCTTGGTGGTGGGCGACCTCAACGTCGGACACACAGAACTCGACATCAAGAACTGGAAGGGCAACGTCAAGCGTGCCGGCTTCCTCCCGGAGGAGCGCGCTTACTTTGACCGCTTCCTCGGCGAAGAAATCGGATGGAGGGATGTCCACAGGGGCCTGGCAGGAAATGTTGCCGGCCCCTACACCTGGTGGTCCCAGCGCGGTAAGGCCTTTGACACTGACACAGGCTGGCGCATCGACTACCACCTGGCCACACCGGGCCTCGCAGCAGCCGCTTTCTCGGCTGTCGTCGACCGGGCGCCTTCGTGGGACACCCGCTTCTCCGACCACGCACCGCTGGTAGTCGACTACCGGCTCTAAGCTCCCTGAGGTTTTTCTCCATGACTAGTTCCATCACGACTGAAGCCGGCGCATCAGCTGATGCTGCCACCAACCCGAAGCCTGCGACCTCCACCAAGCTGGCCTTTGGCGCCAAGCATCGTGTCCTGTCCGGCATGCAGCCCTCCGCCGACTCCCTGCACCTTGGCAACTACCTCGGTGCCTTGGTCAACTGGGTCCGGATGCAGGACGAGTACGACGCCGTGTACTTCATCCCGGATTTGCACGCGATTACCGTGCCGCAGGACCCGGCCGAGCTCGCCCGCCGTACCCGCGTCACCGCCGCCCAGTACATCGCCGGCGGCGTCGACGTGGACAAATGCACCCTGTTTGTCCAGTCCCAGGTCCCGGAGCACGCCCAGCTCGCGTGGGTCCTGAACTGCATCACGGGCATGGGTGAAGCTGCCCGCATGACGCAGTTCAAGGACAAGGCGCAGAAACAGGGTTCTGACCACGCCAGCGTTGGCTTGTTCACGTACCCGATCCTGCAGGCCGCAGATATTCTCCTGTACCAGCCGCATGGTGTGCCGGTGGGCGAGGACCAGCGGCAGCACGTGGAACTCAGCAGGGACCTCGCCAACCGCTTCAACAGCCGCTTCGGCGAGACATTCCAAGTGCCCGAGGCCTTCATTCAGAAGGAATCGGCCAAGATTTACGACCTCCAGAACCCGAACGCCAAGATGTCCAAGTCAGCGGAATCACCCGCCGGCCTGATCAACCTCCTGGACGATCCCAAGACCGTGGCCAAGCGCATCAAATCGGCCGTTACGGACACCGAGACGGAGATCCGGTACGACCGCGAGAACAAGCCGGGTGTATCAAACTTGCTGACCATCTACTCGGCCATCAGCGGCACACCGGTAGAGAAAATCGTGGCTGACTACCAAGGCAAGATGTACGGGCACCTCAAGGTTGACCTCGCGGAACTCGTCTCCGGGCACCTGGCACCTATCCGGGAGCGGGCCAACGAGCTCCTGGCCGACCCCGCGGAACTCGATCGCCTCCTGGCCCTCGGGGCAGACAAGGCACGGGAAATTGCTTCAGCGACTCTCGCGGATGTCTATACCAAGGTCGGTTTCCTGCCCTACCGCGGAGATGCCCACCGCGACCTGGGAGTTCGCTAACTCCATGTGCTCCGCTGGCCAGCTCAACGTCAAGACCGACACCCGCAAGGGTGTCGGTCCGGACGACTCTCGCCAGACGGGTGTTGCCGGTACCGACTGCGGCGACGGTGATACCATGTGTGTTGGCGTGATACTCGGCTTCCCGCCGGAGATTGCCCGCGAACTGCAGGAATGGCGCGCCTCCTTCGGTGACCCGATGGCCGAGGTCATTCCTGCCCACATCACCCTGATCACCACCACACCTACCCAGGACTGGGCCGCAACCCGCGAGCATGTACGGGAAGTGGCCCGGACCCAGGAACCTTTTCACATCACCATTTCCGGCACGGGTTCGTTCCGACCCGTGTCACCGGTGGTCTTCGTCAACGTTGAAGAGGGCTTTGAAGAGTGCGTGCAGTTGCACGAGAAACTTCAAACCGGACCGCTGGAACGGTTGCTGCCTTTCCCGTACCACCCGCACGTCACCGTTGCCCACGATGTCGCCCAGGAAAATCTGGATGAGGCCGAAACGGTCCTCAGAGATTACCGGGCGACCTTCCCTGTGGTTAGCATGGGACTTTACGAGCACGACACCAATGGAATATGGCAGCTACGGGAAGAGCTCGACTTTGGCGGCGATACTGACGAAGAACAGCAAGCGGATTCACGCCACGCAGGCGGACGTTCCTCCGCTGCCAACTGAGCTGGCCAAGCTCAAACTCGAGTTGCTTCGCAAGAGGCAGGACTGGGGCCAGGCGAAGCGGGCGGGTGGGGGCCTGCCGAAGAAGGCCGGAGCATTCTTTGCCCTCTTCATGGCAAGGCTGAACACTAACCGTGCCTTGCGTTCCTTCCAGCACTACACACGCCAGCATGGGCCTCTGTTGAGTGCTGGTATTGGCTTCAACATGTTCTTCTCCGTGACGGGTCTGCTGACCACTGGTTTCGCGATCGCCGGTATCGTCTTGGGCGGCAACCCAGTACTTGAAGACGCCGTCATCGGCAGTGTCGCATCCGCTGCGCCCGGGCTCCTGCAGGTCAATGGCGGTGAAGGACTGGTGGATCCGCAAACATTGCTGAACCCGTCCGGCCTCGGCTGGACCGCACTCATCGCCGCTGCCGTCACCATCTTCACGTCCCTTGGATGGATTGCCAGCGTCCGGGAGGGCCTGCGCGGCGTCATGAACGCTGACCCCCTCCAGCGAAACGGCCTCCTGCAAAAGCTCATCGACGCCGGCACCCTGTTGCTCCTCGGAGTCATCCTGGTCATCAGCGCCGGAGCGTCCCTGATTTTTGGCACAGCCGCCGAGTGGCTCATCGACTTGATGAAGTTGGACGAGGCCGTTGCCGCGCCCATCGCCGCCACCGTCAAGATCGTGGTTCCCCTCCTCCTGAACTGCGCGACGGCGGCAGTACTGTTCCGTATTGCAGCTGGCCTGACGTTGGGCCGCCGCGCGTTCTTGGAGGGGGTAGTGCTGGCGGGCGTGGGGACTACAGTCCTCCAATTCTTCAGCACCGAACTTCTGGCCCGGTCCGGAAACAACCCGGTTCTGGCATCCTTCGCCATCATCATCGGCCTGCTGATCTGGTTCAACCTGGTGAGCCAGGTATACCTCGTCTCCGCGTCGTGGTCGGCCATTCGGGAGGCCGATACTGAGTCGGGGGAGACCCCGCGCAAGAAGGTCCTTGGGTCGCGCCGCGTGGCGCCCCGCACCTGACAGTTTTCTCCGGGAGACGCCATGAACAATCAACTGTGGATCGGCTGTCTCCTCGGGGCTGCCGTTGGTCTCATTGTTGGGCAACTGATCTTCAAATCCCCTTTCCTGGGCATCCTCATCGGGGTAGGGCTGGGGGCACTTGTCGGGGCTGCAGTGGGACCTCGCCGGGGATAGTGGGCAGGTCCCTGGGCTGAGGCTAGGGTGCCTGCACCAGCCCTTCCCACGCCACGGTCCAGTCGGGCGGGAAGCCGGGCGCGGGCCGGCCGGGACCGTTGTCCCAGCCGGCCGCCATCAGCGCGACGGCGGCCAGAAGGCCGCCATTGCCGGGCAAGTACAGCGGCAACGAATCCGTCTGGCGGTTGTGGCCGTTGGCCAGCACAGTGTTCTTGCCGGCGCTCAAAAGGAGTGCCTCCACGGCCGCTTCCGGGTCCTCCAACCGGGCGGCCGTCATGGCCATCACTGGGTAATCCCAGCCCCAGGTGCTGCCCCAGTCCCAGTCGGCCAGCACGTCCGAGAGCGTTGCCCGCATGATGTTGGGGTCGATGAGGTCGGTCAGTGGGAGGACTCCGAGGGCGCACAGCATGGACGGATGGTCGGTGCGGATGGTGAAGGGTTCACTATCGATCGCTGCGTATACGCCGCCGATCACCCGCGGAGGAACCATGCCCTCTGCGACGTCAGACCATCCAGGCACCGGTTCCAGGCCCAACCGCTCCCGCCACTCAGAAGCCGTGCGCAGGCCCCACTGCCAGTAGGCCAGCTCGAAGGTGGGGTTGGTGACCTTGGCCCGGATGGAGCCGTAGCTTTCCTGCGCCGGGATCAGGGGTGGCCCCAGCTCGAATCCCCGCGATGTGGAGTGGGCAAAGCTGGCCATGAAGGCAGCTGACTCAAACACGATCTCCGCGAACTCCTCCAGGACTTCGAGGCTGGGGTTGGCCCGGTACACAAGTTCGGCCAGGTGGATGGGGTGTGGTTGCTGCCAAATGAGGAATGTGCCGATCGGACTGGGGCTCTCCCGCCCGTCCGGCCCCACCTGCTTGGGCCAGCGAACGCCGTCGAATCCTTGCGCTTTGGCCGTCTGCCGTGAAGTCTCCAACACTGTGGAGTACCAGCGCAGCGACGGCAGGAGCAGCTTCACGCGGTTCCAGTGCGCAAAGTGGGCCGCATGCCACCAGTGCATCTCCAGATGGAAGCGGCCACGCCAGGAGTTGCACACGAGCCCCGTCTCCTGCGGCGGCAATGAACCCGCGCAATTGATCGCCGTGAGGTATTGGGACAGCACAATCCGGCGTTCCAATTCCTTGGCCCGCGGATCATCGGTGGCATCGAGCTCGATCGCCCCACCCGAGGACCAGAACGCCGGCCAGTAGGCGGCGGATTCTTCGATGACTGAACGTCCAGGTGAAAGTTCGACGCCGGTCCGCACCTCCGCAGGGCCGTCCGGCTGATGGGCGTGGTTGGCTGGCCTGTTGTTGCCTCTCGGGATACTGTCGCCATCCCCGGCCGACACGAACGCCACGGAGAAGTCCAGCACCGTATCGCAACCCGGTGTTCCAGGCGACGCCGGGGTGATGCGGAGATCATGCTGACCGGCCTGTACCACGGCCAGGCTCTGACCAGTGATCACCACCTCGTAGCGGGAGTCGTCCAGTTCGCGCTGGGCGGTCCATGCTGTGGATCCGTTGTTTCCCACTGGTGACGGTCCACTGAGTGTGGTGGTGTGGGCATCCGGTCGATCCCAGTCCGCGGCGTCATGCCAGGCCTCGGACCCGTAGGGGAAGCCGACGCCGACAAACAATCCGGCACCAAGCGCAGTGGACTCCACACGGAAGCCGAGCTCATCCCGGTCCGGGTGGCACGCCGTCGTCACTTTCACCCGGTGACCTGCCACGGTGAACAGGCTGGTCACGGCTCCTGTCCAGAGGTCCAGTGTTTGTTCCGTGTCAGTGATGTCCGCTGCATTCAACGGACGCTCGGTGCCATCCTGCAGCCAGCGAAAGCCGATGCGCCCCAAGTCCAGCCGGTGCGCGTTCGATCTGAGCCACGTTTCCGCCACGGAGGTGTCGGTTTCACGATCATTGACGATGTCACCCACCATGTCCACGTAAGGGACTGGGCCGCGGGGTGAATCGTAAAGGACGGTGGATCCTGCGAGGTGGTAGGGGTGGGGTGGTGGAACGGAGTGCCAGCCCCACTGCGCTTGCGTTCCCAGGAGTGTCCCGGGTGGCAGGTCATCACGTGCGCCCACGGGGTAGTCGGTGGGTAATGACTGCAGCCCGGTGAGGTCCACGGTGAAGGCGAACTCGCCGTTGCCGACGGAGACGGGGCTGCGAGGATCCAGTTGCTGCTGCCGGACGTTGTGCCGCCGGACCAGTGCCTTGCGATCAATAGCGGGGTGTGGCGGGTTCATGTCAGCCTTTCTGAAGGGATGACGCCGGCGAGTGTCACGGTGTCCTCAAGTTCAAGGAGCGGGAAGAACGCTGCCCGCTCGTAGGGAGTTTTGTTTGGCTGGTGCAACGTCAGGAACAGGCTTCCGTCCAGATGGCGGCCGATCATTCCATGGCCGCCATCTGCGCTCCAGAGCGGTTCGGGCTCTTGTTTCCAGGGGCCCAGCACTGTCCCGGATTCGCTGCGGGCAATCCCCATGGCGTATCCGGTGTCACCGAAGCTGGACCACAGCATGATGAGTTTCCCGCTTGAGAGCCGGAAGAGGAACGGACCATCGGTGACATACACAGGAAATCCGCGGTCCCGGACCGATGGGACATCAAGTGCCCGGGACCATGGTGCCTCCGAGGCGCTGAAAAGGAACACCGGCACGCCCGCGGCGCTGCGCAGGTCCGGGCTGAGGCGCTGGGCCATCATGGCGCCGTCGTGCACCTGCTTCCATTCATGGCAGAAGACAATCCACGGCATTCCACCCTCGTCCACATGGAGCGTGCCGTCCAAGCATTGCCAATTTCCGGGCGTGACCGGACCGTCGCTCCATGGCTCGTAGGGACCCTCGGGCTTATCTGCAGCAAGTATCTGCGTTCCGCGGAGGCGTCCGGGCGCAATGAAGGTGGCGAACATGTAAAAGCGCCCTTGGTACTCATGGACTTCGGGGGCCCAGTACTGCTCCTGGCTCCAAAATCCGCGCGGCGGCCTGAACGCCTCAAGGGGGCCCTGCCAGGTGAGCAGGTCGCTGCTTCGATAGCAGTCGAATCCGGTGGCCTGTCCTGACCAGATGTTTTTGTCCGTGCTGCCGAACAGTAGATAATCGCCGGACATGGGCTGGGTCAGCACGAAGGGGTCCCGGATCTGGATCTGGTTCAATCGTAGGTCCACTGTGTCCTCCTTGACGGATCCAAATAGTTCATATCCCAAACTATTGACGAATATACACCGCCTTGATACGTTTCAGGAACCGTTTTCTTGAGCCTGAAAGAAGCTTACCCAATGACGCGTAAATCTCTCCGACATCTCCGTAAGTCCGTGGCTTTCGTAGCAGCCGTCAGCATGCTGGGCCTCACTGCGGCTTGCTCCAGCCCCTCCTCCACCCAGCCCGAAGATGGGCCAGTGGAAATCAGGTTCTCGTGGTGGGGCAACGCCACCCGGGCCGACCTCACCAACAAGGCCATCAAGGAATTCGAGGCTGCCAACCCCAACATCAAGGTCAAGCCGGAATACGGCGACATCGGCGGTTACTTCGACAAACTCGCCACCCAAGTTGCAGCCAACGATGCCCCTGATGTCATCACCATGGGTGGCGCCTACCCAGCCGAATACGCCAACCGCGGCGCCCTCTTGGATCTGTCCAAGGTGGAGGGTCCGCTGGACCTGTCCAAGATGGACCAAGGAGCACTGGAAAATGGGCAGGTCCAAGGCAAGCAGTATGGCGTCTCCACCGGTGCCAACGCCCTGGCGATCGTCGTCAACCCTGCCGTATTCCAAGCGGCGGGTGTTGCCTTGCCGGATGACAGCAAGTGGTCCTGGGACGACTTCGCCAAGACGGCCGAGGAAATCACGGCCAAGAGTCCCAAGGGGACCTACGGCACCGCTACCGTCCTGACGCATGATTCGCTGGATGCCTTTGCCCGCCAGCGCGGAAAGTCCCTCTATACCCAGGACGGCCAGTTGGGTCTGGACAAGGAAACTGTGCAGGATTACTTCGACTTCTCGGTGAAACTCAGTGAATCAGGCGCTGCTCCCAGCGCTTCGGAGACCGTGGAGAAGCTCAACGCCAGCACCGAGCAGACACTCATGGGCATGGGCCAGGCCGGCATGATGTTGACCTGGACCAACTCACTGACTGCCCTCAGCAAAGCCTCCGGTGCAGACTTGAAACTGCTCAAACTGCCCGGCGAGACGCCCACGCCCGGGATCTGGCTCCAGTCATCGCAGTTCTACACCATTTCAGCCCGGAGCAAGCACGCGGATGCTGCCGCCAAGCTGGTCAGTTTCCTGGTGAACAATGAGGCCGCAGCAAAAATCATCCAGAGCGACCGCGGGGTGCCCAGCAACTCCGGCATGCGCACGGCCATCCAGGACCTCCTGACACCGCAGGGCAAGGTGGAGGCCGCCTACATCGACCAGATCGGCAAGATGGACTTCGCTCCAACGTTCATCGGTCCCACCGGTTCCACGGCGGTCTCCGAGATCACGGCGCGCATCAACACCGAAGTCCTCTTCAAGCGTCTGAGCCCGGAGAAGGCAGCGGAGCAGTGGCTGAGCGAGAGTAAAGCGGCCATCGGCAAGTAGTACCCAACTAGGTGACAGCAAATGCTCCACTGAGGCGTCAGTGGAGCGTTTGCTGTTACCTACATGGGCGGCAGGGCGGTCAGCCGGCGTCGCGGAGCTCCAGGTAGGGGTCCGCCCACGCAGCGATGATGCGCGCAACCCGTGCGGCCTGGCCCTTTCCGGTGAGGAGGTGCTCGCTGCCCTCCAAAGAGATGAAACTCCGGGGGTGCCGGGCCGTACGGAAGATCTCGCTGGCGTTGTCGATCCCCACGGTGTTGTCGGTGGGGGAGTGCATCACCATCAGCGGCTTGTGAAGGGTTCGGATGCAGTCGCGCAGGTCGGCGCGTTCCACGTCCTCCACAAAGTGGCGGCGTACCTCCATGGGACGTCCGCCGAGGTCAACCACGGCGCTGCCGTCGCGCAGGATGTCCTCCATCTCGGTGTCGAACATGTGCTCTACGTGCTTGGGCTCGTACGGTGCGGCAACGGTCACCACGGCGTTCAGGCCCGGGACGTCGCGGGCTGCGGCCAACACAGCTGCACCGCCGAAGGAGTGGCCCACCAGCAGGGAGATTCCCCGGCCCTGCTCCCTCATGAACTCCGCGGCCAGGATGGTGTCGGCCACCTTCACGCTGAACGATCCCGCTGACCATTCACCGGCAGAACCGCCCAAACCCAGGTTGTCGAAACGCAGCATGCCGACGCCCTGCTCAGCCAATCCCTTGCAGATGCGGGAAGCGGCTGGGCTGTCCTTGCCGAGGGTCAGGCCGTGCGAGTACAAGCCCCAGCCGCGGACAGGCCCTTCCGGGACGTCTACGATGCCGGCCAAGGTGTCGCCGGTACTTCCCGTGAAGCTGATCTTTTCAGAGCGTGACACGCTGATCTCCTTGCGTTGCGGTGGCGGTTGGTTTCGGCAATTGATTAACGACGACGGCGCCCCTCACCAGCAGTGGTGAGTGGCGCCGTCGTCGTGGTTGTTCTTGTACGAAACGCGAACTAGATCTTGCGGGACAGGATGGCCTGCTTGACCTCTGCGATTGCCTGGGTCACCTGGATACCACGGGGGCAGGCTTCCGAGCAGTTGAAGGTGGTGCGGCAGCGCCACACGCCTTCTTTGTCGTTGAGGATCTCAAGGCGCATGTCGCCGGCATCATCACGGGAATCGAAGATGAAGCGGTGCGCGTTGACGATTGCTGCCGGACCAAAGTACTGGCCGTCGGTCCAGAAGACCGGGCAGGACGAGGTGCAGGCAGCGCAAAGGATGCACTTGGTGGTGTCATCAAAGCGCTCACGGTCCTCTACGGACTGCAGGCGTTCCTTGGTGGGCTCGTGGCCCTTGTTGATGAGGAACGGCATGACTTCGCGGAAGGACTGGAAGAAGGGTTCCATGTCCACGATCAGGTCCTTCTCCACCGGGAGGCCCTTGATCGGCTCGACGGTGATGGGCTTGGTGGTATCCAGGTCCTTCAGCAGCGTCTTGCACGCGAGGCGGTTGCGGCCGTTGATGCGCATGGCATCTGAACCACAAACACCGTGGGCGCAGGAGCGGCGGAAGGAAACGCTGCCGTCGATCTCCCACTTGACCTTGTGGAGGGCATCCAACACGCGGTCCGTGCCATACATGGTCAGCTTGTAGTCATCCCAGCGTGCTTCGTCCGAAATTTCGGGATCGTAGCGGCGCACGCGGAGCGTGATGTGGAACGTGGGGATTTCACCGTCGCCGGCAACGCTTGCCGGGAGCTCGATCTTGGAAGCGGGCTCTGCCATTTCGGTCGTCATTAGTACTTACGCTCCATCGGCTCGTAACGGGTGAAGATGACGGGCTTCGTCTCAAGACGGATGCCCGCGACGGATTCCGCCGAGGAGTCGACGGTGACGGAAGTGTCCAGGTAAGCCATGGAGTGCTTCATGAACTTCTCGTCATTGCGGTCCGGGAAGTCTTCGCGGTAGTGGCCACCGCGGGACTCTTCACGGTGCAGTGCACCAACAGTCATGACCTTGGCCATGTCCAGGAGGAAGCCCAGTTCCACGGCTTCCAGGAGGTCCAGGTTGAAGCGCTTGCCCTTGTCCTGAACAGTGACGTGCTTGTACCTCTCCTCGAAGGAAGCGATGTCGCGAAGGACCTGCTCCAGGGATTCCTTGGTACGGAACACCTGCA
This sequence comes from Paenarthrobacter sp. 4246, assembly GCF_040546855.1. NCBI lineage: Bacteria > Bacillati > Actinomycetota > Actinomycetes > Micrococcales > Micrococcaceae > Paenarthrobacter > Paenarthrobacter sp. 4246. The sequence continues at coordinate 183,788 of NZ_JBEPOP010000002.1, read as the reverse complement.
TGTTGGCGTCCATGGTGTCCTGCAGTTCCTTGCGGATCTGCGCAACACGCTCGGTGCCGTTGCCGGTGAGCAGACCGTCCAGGATGCCCCGGGTCATTGCCTCGGGGTCCTCGGGCAGCTCGACGAAGTCGGCCGTCTTGGAGTACTCCGCAGCTGCGATGCCTGCGCGCTTGCCGAACACGTTGATGTCCAGGAGCGAGTTGGTGCCCAGGCGGTTGGAGCCGTGCACGGACACACAAGCAACTTCACCGGCTGCATAAAGGCCCGGGACGATCGTGTCGTTGTCCTGGAGCACTTCAGTGGTGATGTTGGTGGGGATGCCACCCATGGCGTAGTGCGCCGTGGGGAACACGGGAACCGGATCGGTGAACGGTTCCACACCAAGGTAGGTGCGGGCGAACTCCGTGATGTCCGGAAGCTTGGCTTCGATGTGAGCCGGCTCAAGGTGGGTCAGGTCCAAGAGGACGTAGTCCTTGTTGGGACCACAACCGCGGCCTTCGCGCACTTCGTTCGCCATGGCACGGGCCACGATGTCACGGGGTGCGAGGTCCTTGATGGTGGGGGCGTAGCGCTCCATGAAGCGCTCACCTTCCGAGTTACGCAGGATGGCACCTTCACCACGTGCACCCTCGGTGAGGAGGATGCCCAGGCCGGCGAGGCCGGTCGGGTGGAACTGGAAGAACTCCATGTCTTCCAGGGGGATGCCACGGCGGAAAGCGATGCCCATGCCGTCACCCGTGAGGGTGTGGGCGTTGGACGTGGTCTTGAAGACCTTGCCGGCGCCGCCAGAAGCGAACACGACGGACTTGGCCTGGAATACGTGAAGTTCACCGGAAGCGAGGTCGTAGGAGACCACGCCGGCAACGCGCTTCTGCTTGTACGGGGTACCGTCTTCGCGCACTGCGTCTTCTTCGACGATCAGCAGGTCCAGAACGTAGTACTCGTTGTAGAACTCAACGTTGTGCTTGACGCAGTTTTGGTACAGCGTCTGCAGGATCATGTGGCCCGTACGGTCGGCTGCATAGCAAGCACGGCGAACGGGAGCCTTGCCGTGGTCACGGGTGTGGCCACCGAAACGGCGCTGGTCGATCCGGCCCTCCGGCGTGCGGTTGAAGGGCAGACCCATCTTTTCCAGGTCCAGCACGGCGTCAATGGCTTCCTTCGCCATGACCTCGGCTGCGTCCTGGTCAACCAGGTAGTCGCCACCCTTGATGGTGTCAAAGGTGTGCCATTCCCAGTTGTCTTCTTCGACGTTGGCCAGTGCTGCACACATTCCACCCTGGGCTGCACCGGTGTGCGAACGGGTGGGGTAGAGCTTGGTCAGTACCGCTGTGCGTGCGCGCTGACCGGACTCGATCGCGGCGCGCATGCCGGCGCCACCTGCACCGACAATAACGACGTCGTACTTATGGACCTGCATACCAGATGCTCTCTCTTTCAAAATTCAGATGGTCTGCGGAGGCTGCTCCGCTACGTCAGGCGATCCGGTTCACTCCGCAGAGCCACCGGAAACGCTGCTACGGGGCCGGGCAGAATCCGCCAGGAAGCTGAACGCCGTCAACAACAGGGCACGGGTTGAAGGTGAAGATCACCAGGGTGCCCAGGATGATGATGACCAGGGTGGCCGCGTAGAGGACCATCTTGAGCCAGAAGCGTGTGGAATCCTTCTCGGCGTAGTCGTTGATGATGGTGCGGACGCCGTTGGTTCCGTGCAGCATGGCAAGCCACAGCATGGCGAGGTCCCAGAACTGCCAGAACGGATCTGCCCACTTGCCGGCAACAAAGCCGAAGTCGATCGCGTGGATGCCCTCACCTACGAGCAGGTTCACGAAGAGGTGGCCGAAGATCAGCACCACCAGGACGATGCCGGACAGGCGCATGAAGAGCCAGGCGATCATCTCGAAGTTGCCGCGGCTGGAGCCTGTGCGGTTGTACTTCGGGGCGATCTTGCCGGAGCCGATTTTCCCGCTGCGCGGGGATTCGATGGTTGTCATGGCTTAGTGGCCTCCCAGCGCGAGGGAAAGGTGGCGGATGGCGAAGCCGGCGAACGTGACCAGCCACAGCGCAAGCACGATCCACAGCATCTGGCGCTGGTACTTGGCGCCCTTCTTCCAGAAGTCGATGGCAATCACGCGCAGGCCGTTGAAGGCGTGGAAAATGATCGCAGCGACCAGGCCCGTTTCCCCCAGGGCCATGAGGGGGTTCTTGTAAGCACCAATGACGGCCGTGTAGGCCTCAGGGGACACGCGCACCAATGAGGTGTCCAACACATGGACCAACAAGAAGAAAAAGATCACTACACCGGTAATACGATGTCCAACCCAGGACCACATGCCTTCACGGCCGCGGTACAAGGTGCCAGCTGGTTTTGTCGGCACTGATTAAACCTTCCTGCAACACAGCGGCGCTGGCATGGGATCCACGCGGGGGGAACGCCTGCTGCGAGAGCACTCGTAGCTCACGCCTAAATCTAGGCTTCGCTCACAGCATATTCAATTTAGGACGGGCTTCTCTCCTTGTTAATTCCATGTTTCCTGCCAGTATTCAGGCGATTTTGCCCACTCCCTGAGACGAACGCCACATGCGTGGCGTGCTGCAGGGCTTCGCGCTTGCGTCGGATAAAGTGTTGCGGTGAGTACAGAAGACGCGAAATACCCGGAATCGCCCATGAACCGCTTCCATGCGGTTATTCCGGCCGGCGGTGTGGGGACCCGGTTGTGGCCGCTCTCGCGGGCCGCTGCGCCCAAGTTCCTCCATGACCTGACCGGTTCCGGCAGTACGTTGTTGAGGGCCACCTATGACCGGCTGGAGCCACTGGCCGGCGAGCGGGTGCTCGTAGTTACAGGCGAGGCCCACCGTGCCGCTGTTTGCCGCCAGCTTCCTGAAATCGGGGACGACGAACTGGTGCTCGAGAGCGAGCCCAAGGATTCCGGTGCTGCGATTGGACTGGCTGCTGCCATCCTGTACCGCCGCGACCCGGACACCATCATGGGCTCCTTCGCAGCGGACCAGGTCATCAGCCCGGACCACCTGTTCCAGGAAACGGTGCGCGAGGCCATCTACACAGCCGCCATGGGCAAGATTGTCACCATTGGCATTAAGCCCACGCACCCCTCCACAGGCTTTGGCTATATCCGCTCCGGTGCTGCCCTCCACGTGGAAGGCGCACCGAATGCGCTGGCGGTGGCTGAGTTCGTGGAGAAGCCCAGCCAGGAAGTCGCCAACAAATATGTAGAAGCAGGGGACTACGTCTGGAACGCGGGCATGTTCGTTGCTCCCGTGGCGCTCATGCTCAAGCACCTTGAGGCAAACCAGCCTGAATTGTTCAAGGGCCTCCAGGAAATCGCAGAGGCCTGGGACACTCCACAGCGCGCCGAAGTCACCGCGCGGATATGGCCCACGTTGCCCAAGATCGCGATCGATTACGCCGTGGCCGAGCCCGCAGCGGCAGCCGGCGATGTCGCCGTCGTGCCTGGCACCTTCCGTTGGGACGACGTTGGCGACTTCGCCGCGATCGGTCGCCTCAACAATGCCGGCGATGTGGACGAAGTGACCGTGCTTGGTGAAGGCGCCCGCGTGTTCGCGGAGAATGCAAGCGGCGTGGTGGTCTCCGACACCAAGCGCGTCATCGCTTTGATCGGTATCAAGGACGTAGTCATCGTGGACACCCCCGACGCACTCCTTGTCACCACCAAGGAACACGCGCAACTGGTCAAGGGGACCGTAGACGCCCTCAAAGCCAGCGGCGATACAGACGTGCTGTAACGCTTCTCCTTATACCGTGAGCCACCTCTTTGGTTGTCCTGCGTCTGAACGCAGCGTAACCAAGAGGTGGCTTTCGTTCTTTGCGTGCCGCTGATGGCTAGAGTTGTGACGTGCGCAATTACACCACTGAAACCGAGCCCGCTCCCGTTGTGAGTCCTTGGGTTGATGAACTGCTGCCCGGGCTCATCGAATTCCGGCGTGACCTCCATGCGCACCCCGAACTCTCCTTCAAGGAATTCCGCACCACGGACAAACTCGTGGAGCGGCTCGAAGCGGCAGGACTGAAACCGCGGCGTCTGGAGGAAACCGGGCTGACGGTTGACGTGGGCGAGGGCCCCATAGCCACCGCCCTTCGTGGTGACATCGACGCACTGCCGATCATTGAGGAAACCGGCCTGCCGTTCGCTTCGAAGAACCACGGCGTGACGCATGCTTGCGGGCACGACGTCCACACCACCGCCATGCTCGGCATTGCCTTGACGCTCCAGCGGATGCACAAGAACAATCCGCTGGGCGGCACGGTCCGGATCATCTTCCAGCCGGCCGAGGAAACCATGCCGGGTGGCGCGCTGTCCTGCATTGAGCAGGGGGTCCTTGAGGGCGTGCCGCGCATCCTGGCGCTGCATTGCGATCCCCGGATCAACGTGGGCCAGATCGGCACCCGCATCGGGGCCATCACCTCAGCCTCGGACACCATCAAGATTGAGCTTTCCGGCCGGGGTGGCCACACATCCAGGCCACACCTGACCGAGGACCTCGTGTTTGCGCTGGCCCAAATAGCAGTCAATGTCCCGGCAGTCCTTTCCCGCAGGGTTGACGTCCGCAGTGGCGTGTCCGTTGTCTGGGGCCAGATCTCCGCAGGCTCTGCACCCAACGCCATCCCCGGCTCCGGTTACATGGCCGGTACTATGCGTTGCCTTGACCGCGATGCCTGGCACAGCGCGGGCGAACTGCTGGACGATGTCGTCCGGCAAGTTGCCGCGCCGTACGGCGTGGATGTCCACCTGGAGCACACCCGTGGCGTGCCGCCTGTGGTCAACTCCGAGCACGAGACCGCCCTCATCGAAGCTTCAGCCCGCGCGGAGTTGGGTGAAAACGCAGTGGTCCTCACCCCGCAGTCCATGGGTGGCGAGGATTTCGCCTGGTTCCTGGCCGACCTCCCCGGTGCCATGATGCGCTTGGGCACTCACACTCCGGGCGGCGAAGAATACGATCTCCACCGTGGCGACTTCATCGTGGACGAGCGTGCCCTCGGCTACGCCATCCGCGTCCTGACTGCAGCTGCCCTCCGCACGATCCGCGACCTCGAGCAGTAACCCAACCAAGTCGCACCTAACCGCGTTTTGACCGCTCAAAACGCGCTTAACTGCCCCTCAATTGGATGCGGTCGGCGAATATGAGTTGTGCACAATTGAATTGTGCACTATCGTTTTATGCATGAGTGATGCACCCCGCCTCCGCCACCAGGTCTGTTTTGCGCTGTATTCGGCGTCCAAAGCCGCGACGGCGGTCTACCGCCCCGTACTGGAGGACCTTGGCCTGACGTACCCGCAATACCTGGTGATGCTGGTGCTGTGGGAGCAGGAGCCGCGGAGTGTTCGCGAGCTCGGCGCCGAACTGGGTCTCGATTCGGGCACATTGTCGCCCCTCCTGAAGCGCCTTGAGGGCCTGGGGCTGGTGGAACGCCGCCGCTCCGCAGAGGACGAGCGCCGCGTGGACGTGATCTTGACCGACGCCGGGACCGCCTTGAGCGACCGCGCCCAGGCTGTGCCCCAGCGCCTCGCGGACGCCGCCGGACTTTCTGCCGGTGAGATCGAACAACTCCACGCCACCCTCGGCAAGCTCACGAAAGCCCTCAACGGCTCACTCTGACAAACTCCCGGAATATCCCGAGACGTCCATTCCCGAAGAGAAACGGAAACACCATGAAGACTCTCTACACTGCCGAGGCCCTGGCCTCCGGCGAAGGCCGCGACGGCAACGCCCGCACCAATGACGGCAAACTGGATGTAGCACTCGCCAGCCCCGTGGAACTCGGTGGCAACGGTGAAGGCACTAACCCGGAGCAGCTGTTCGCCGCCGGCTACGCGGCCTGCTTCCACTCCGCGCTGCGCCTGGTGGGCCGCAAGGAACGCGTTGACCTCAGTGATTCCGCCGTTGCCGCCAAGATCCACTTCGGTGCACTGACTGAGAGCGAAGGCTACGGCCTGGCTGCCGAGCTCGAGATCGCACTGCCTGCCCTGGACCGCACCACCGCTGAAGAGTTGATGACCAAGGCGCACCAGATCTGCCCGTACTCCAACGCAACCCGCGGCAATATGGCCGTAGACCTCAAGCTCGTGGAGTTCGCAGCATGAGCGCCGTCGCTACCGAAACCCGCGAAATCCAGCTTGCTTCCCGCCCGGTGGGCCGTCCTGCTCCGGAGAATTTCCGGCTGGCAACAGCGCAGCTTCCCGAGCTCGCCGAGGGACAGCTCTTGGTGAAGAACCAGTTCATGTCCGTGGACCCCTACATGCGTGGCCGCATGAACGACGTCAAGTCCTACTCGGCACCGTTCCGCATCGATGCAGCGCTCGACGGCGGTGCGGTAGGTGAGGTCATCGCGTCCCGGTCCGACGCGCACAAGGTGGGTGACGTCGTCGTGCATCAACTCGGCTGGCGCGAGCACGCCGTAGTGGACGCCGCGGCAACCACTCCAGTCCCGTCGGGACTGGCCCCCACCTCCGCGTTCCTTGGCGCCCTGGGCATGACCGGCCTGACTGCCTATGCCGGACTGCTCAAGGTGGCAGAGTTCAAGGAAGGCGACGTGGTGTTCGTCTCCGGCGCTGCAGGTGCGGTGGGCTCGATGGTTGGCCAGATCGCCAAGGCCATGGGCGCGTCCAAGGTCATCGGCAGTGCAGGATCGCCGGAGAAAGTTGCCCGGCTGCTGGAGCTCGGCTTCGATGCCGCCTTCAACTACAACGACGCTCCGGTGCTGGAGCAGCTGCAGGCAGCAGCGGGGGAGCGCGGCATCGACGTGTACTTCGATAACGTCGGCGGCGAGCACCTCGAGGCAGCCCTTGCCACCCTTACCGTTGGCGGGCGCGTAGCCATGTGCGGAGCCATTGCACAGTACAACTCCACCGAGCCTCCGGTTGCGCCTAGGAACCTGGCGGTGGCGATCGGCAAGCAGCTGACAATGCGTGGATTCCTGGTGGGCGGACAGCGGCAGCACGCCGCTGAATTCGCACAGAAGATGGCTGGCTGGCTCGCCGATGGCAGCGTCAGCTATGACGAAACGATCGTCGACGGCTTGGAGAATGCACCGCAGGCCTTCATCGATCTCCTGGATGGAGCCAACACCGGAAAGATGCTGGTCCGCCTCTGATCCACCGGTGAATCGCGTGTGACTTGCGCACCCAGCTACTGCTTGGTAACAAAAGGTCAACAATCTGACCTGGAGTGATCAATTGTGGTAGCTGGGTGTGTTCCAGGCCACTAGTGTGGGTTTCATCAATGCGCTTCGGCGCAGCTGCGAGCATCAGTGAAAACAGAATTTCTGCCTCAGGTATAGGAAACGGACACTCATTGACCATCCGTCGTAGCGCCAAACACTTTCTTCCTGGAGGAAAATTGAAGAAACCACTGCGTGCCACCCTGAAGCGCGGTTCAATGGCCGGTGTAGCCACTGTCGGCGCAGCAGCGCTCCTGCTGACCGGCTGCGGACAGGCCCCCGACGCCGGATCCGGCGCCGCTACCAAGAGCGACTTTGTTGGATGTATCGTGTCCGACTCCGGCGGATTCGATGACCAGTCCTTCAACCAGTCCTCGTTCGAAGGCCTCAAGAAGGCCGAGACTGATTTGGGCATCACGGTGAAGTCGGCCGAATCGAAGGCCAACAGCGACTTCGAAACCAACCTCAACGGCATGATTTCCGCCGGCTGCAACCTCACAGTGACCGTTGGCTTCCTCCTGGGCGATGCCACCAAGGCCGCCGCCGAGAAGAACACCGACAAGCACTTCGCGATCGTCGACTACACGTACGAGACTCCGATCGCCAACGTCAAGCCGATCGTCTACGACACGGCGCAGGCGGCATACCTGGCCGGATACGCGGCTGCGGCCACCTCCAAGACCGGCAAGGTAGGTACCTTCGGCGGCATCAAGATCCCCACGGTCACCATCTTCATGGACGGCTTCTACGACGGCGTCCAGGCCTACAACAAGGCCAAGAACAAGACCGTCCAGGTTGTCGGCTGGGACAAGACCACCCAGGACGGTTCGTTCACGGGTGACTTCGAGAAGCAGGACACGGGCAAGCAGGTCACCATCAACCTGCTGGACCAGGGCGCGGACATCATCATGCCTGTCGCCGGACCTGTTGGTAAGGGCGCAGGCGCTGCGCTGAAGGAAGCCAAGGCAGCCGGCAAGGACGTCAAGCTCATCTGGGTTGACTCCGATGGCTACCTCACCGCTCCTGAGTACAAGGACCTCATGCTGACCTCCGTGGTCAAGCAGATGGGCGAAGCTGTTGAAGCCGTGGTGAAGGATGACACGGAAGGCAAGTTCAACAACGCAGCCTACGTCGGCACCCTGGAGAACGATGGCGTTGCCATCGCTCCGTTCCACGATCTTGACTCCGCTGTCACCGCTGAAACCAAGTCCGAGCTCGATGCCCTGAAGGCTGACATCGTCTCCGGCAAGCTGGTTGTCGAATCGGCAGCGAGCCCCAAGAAGTAATTCAATTCCTGGACGCGCCGCCAGTACCGAGCCCCGGTACTGGCGGCGCGTTTTTGCCCTGACTACGCTGGGCTCAAAGCCAGTGGCTTTGGAGCAGTACAGCCGTCCCTCGGACTCACAGAACGGTGGGAGTTGTGAAACTCGAATTGAAGGGGATCTCGAAAGCCTTCGGGACCTTCTACGCCAACCAAGACATCGACCTTGTGGTCGAATCCGGCCAGATCCATTGCCTTCTCGGCGAAAACGGTGCCGGAAAATCAACCCTTATGAACGTGCTGTACGGGCTGTACGAGCCCACAGCCGGCCAGATCCTGGTCAATGACCAGCCGGTCAGTTTCCGCGGCCCCGGTGATGCCATGGCGGCCGGCATCGGTATGGTGCACCAGCACTTCATGCTGGTCCCCGTCTTCACGGTGGCGGAAAACGTGGCCCTCGGTGCGGAGCCGACCTCGTTCGGCGGTGTGCTCAGCATGGACGAAACCCGGAAGAAGATTCGGGAAATCTCCGACAAATACGGCTTTGACGTGGATCCTGACGCCTTGGTGGAGGACCTGCCCGTGGGCGTCCAGCAACGTGTCGAGATCATCAAGGCACTGGTCCGCGAAGCCAAGGTCCTCATCCTGGACGAGCCCACCGCAGTGCTGACACCGCAGGAAACCGATGAACTTCTGGACATCATGCGGCAACTCAAGGCCGGCGGCACGTCCATCGTCTTCATCTCGCACAAGCTGCGTGAAGTGAAGGCTGTCTCCGACGTCATCACCGTCATTCGCCGCGGCAAAGTAGTGGGGGATGCGCCTCCCACGGCATCCGCCACCGAACTGGCGTCCATGATGGTGGGCCGCCCCGTCAGCCTGAGCCTGAACAAAGCACCCGCGCAGCCGAAGGAAACCACGTTCGTGGTGGAAAACCTGACGGTCCGCGCTGCCAACGGCACCAACGTTGTGGACGGGATCAGCTTCGACATCGCCCAAGGCGAGATCCTCGCCGTCGCGGGTGTCCAAGGCAATGGGCAAACGGAACTGACCGAAGCGATCCTGGGCGTGCAAGAGCACGTCACCGGTTCCGTGACACTGGACGGCAAGCAACTGCTGGGCCTTCCGGTCAAGGAGGTGCTGCGCTCGGGCGTCGGCTTTGTTCCGGAGGACCGCACCGTTGATGGACTGGTAGGTCCTTTCTCGGTAGCCGAAAACCTGGTCCTTGACCTGTATGACCAAGCACCGTTTGCCAGCGGCATCAGCATGAAGCCGGCCAAGGTTGCCGAGCATGCCAAGGCCAAGATCGAAGAATTCGATATCCGGACTCCTTCTGCGGGGTCGGCGGCCGGAACACTGTCCGGCGGCAACCAGCAGAAAGTGGTCATGGCCCGGGAGTTGTCCAGGCCTCTGCGGTTGTTCATCGCGAGCCAGCCGACCCGTGGCGTGGATGTCGGCTCCATCGAGTTCCTGCACAAACGAATCGTTGCCGAGCGCGACGTTGGAACGCCGGTCATGATCGTTTCCACTGAACTTGATGAGGTCATCGAACTCGCCGACCGGATTGCCGTGCTCTACAAGGGCAAGCTCGTGGGCATCGTCCCCGCCGGAACGCCCCGCGACACCCTCGGCTTGATGATGGCCGGCGTCGGCCCGGAAGGAGGCTCCGATGACTGAGAACGATCAGTCCAAGAGCGAACCAACACCCGCATTGCCCGCTGAGGACCAGTCCACAGCGGACCTCCGTGCGGCAGATGTCTCACTGGATACTGCGGGAGGCATGCTGGAACCGTCCATCGTTCCGGTGTCTTCCCAAAGCGGCGATCCAGGAGCGCAGCAGGGCAGCCTCATGCGCCGCATCGTGATGGGCAACGGCTTCGTGTCCGTCCTGGCCGTCATTGTGGCGCTCTTCCTGGGTGGCCTGCTGATTGCCAGCACGGACGCCCAGGTTGCCAAAACCGCAGGCTACTTGTTCGCACGACCCACGGACTTCCTGAGCGCGTTGTGGTCGGCCATGACCGAGAGCTATGTTGCCCTTTTCCAAGGGTCAATCTTCAACCCCCGGCAGGGACTGCAGCCGCTGCTTGAAACCATGACTGTGGCAACGCCGCTGATCTGTGCCGGCCTCGGCGTAGCCCTGGCCTTCCGCGCCGGCCTGTTCAACATCGGCGCCCAGGGACAGATCATCATCAGCGCCACGCTTGCTGCCTACGTAGGGTTCGCCTGGCACCTGCCATTCGGCCTGCACCTGCTGGTGGTCATCATCATGGGTGTCCTGGGTGGTGCTCTTTGGGGTGCGATCGTTGGCATCCTGAAAGCACGGACTGGCGCACACGAGGTGATCGTCACCATCATGCTGAACTACGTTGCTTTGTTCCTGCTGGACTTCCTGCTGAATACTGCTGCGTTCCGGCGTCCGGGGGATAACAGCCCCATCTCGCCACGCCTGGACGAGTCGGCAACGTATCCCGTCCTCATCCCCGGCTCCCGTCTCCACGTGGGATTCCTGGTGGCCATAGCGCTGACCTTCGGCGTGTGGTGGCTGTTGAACCGGTCCACCATCGGTTTTGAGTTCCGTGCTGTCGGCGCCAATCCCATCGCTGCACGGACTGCCGGCGTCAAGGTATCCCGCGCCACCATCCTGGTGATGGCCATGGCCGGTGCACTCGCCGCGTTCGGTGGTATCGCCCAGGTGGCCGGTACGGAAAAGGTGCTGACCGGCGGCGTCGCTGCCCAAATCGGCTTCGACGCCATCACGGTTGCCTTGCTGGGACGCAGCACGCCGTGGGGGACGTTCTTCGCCGGCCTGCTGTTCGGAGCCTTCCGCGCAGGGGCAGTGCAGATGCAGATCCAGACCGGAACGCCCATCGACATCGTTCTGGTGGTGCAGTCCTTGATCGTGCTCTTCATCGCAGCGCCTCCGCTCATCCGGTCGATTTTCCGGCTTGAGCCCAAGAAGAAGAACAAGACACCCAAAGCGGCTCCCAAGGCTGCCCTCGTCAACGCCTCCGGAGGTGCCAAGTGAGCGCGACAACCACCGCTCCGAAGTCGGGTTCAACGGCACTGCCGGCGTTCCGGCCTTCCATGAAAGTCCCGCTCTCGCTCGGCATCCTTGCCCTCATAGCCTTGGTCTTCTTCGGCTTCCTGGGCCCGGACCAGACAGCCGAGATGAAGATCAGCGACGCAGGTGACGCCGTTGCCGTCCCGGCCCTCATGATTCCGGGACAGGTGGGCGGGGTCGTCTTCGGCATCCTGCTCCTGGCCATGGCCGCGTATTCGATCTACCTCTGGACTCAGGGGGAGCGGTCACCCAAGTGGCTGCCCATCGCGTTTGCCGTAGTGTTCGTGTTCGCGTTGCTCGTCTGGATCGTCGCAGGCGCCCGCCAACCCTCCATCTCGCTGGCGGGCCTCGTCGCCGGTTCGGTAACACTGGCCGTGCCGCTGGTGTTCGGCTCTCTGTCCGGCGTGCTCTGTGAGCGCGTGGGCGTAGTGAACATCGCTATCGAGGGTCAACTTCTGGGCGGCGCCTTCACCGCTGCGCTGGTAGCCACCATGACGGGCAGTCCTTACATTGGCCTGATCGCGGCGGCTGCCGCCGGTGCCGCTGTCTCCATGGTCCTGGCGGTCTTCAGCATCAAATACCTGGTCAACCAGATCATTGTGGGCGTTGTCCTCAACGTGCTGGTCTCCGGCCTCACGGGCTTCCTTTACGGCACGCTGATGGTCCCCAACAAGGAGCAGTTCAACACCCCCGGGCGCCTGGACATCCTGCCGATCCCGCTGCTCTCGGACATCCCCATCATCGGGCCAATCCTGTTTGAACAATCCATTGCCGGCTACCTCATGTACATTGCCGTGGCAGTGGTGTGGTTCGGATTGTTCAAGACCCGCTGGGGCCTGCGGGTCCGCGCCGTCGGCGAGCACCCGCAGGCGGCCGACACCCTGGGCATCAACGTCAATGCCACCCGCTTCTGGAATGTCACCTTGGGAGGTGCCATTGCGGGCATCGGTGGTGCCGTGTTCACCTTGGTGACCATCGACACGTTCACCAAGGACATTTCCGGTGGCCGAGGCTTCATTGCCTTGGCGGCTTTGATCTTTGGCCGTTGGAATCCCATTGGGGCCTTCCTGGCTTCACTGCTGTTCGGCTTCGCGTACAACCTGCAATCGATCATTGGCATTATCGGTACCCCGGTCCCGAGCCAGTTCATGGCCATGCTGCCGTACTTGGTGACCATTTTCGCCGTCGCCGGTTTGGTGGGTAAGTCGCGGCCACCGGCCGCAAGCGGCATACCGTACGTGAAGGGTTGACGATGCCTGCGGATGACATCGATTGGCAGGCCCTGGAAGAGGCGGCACAGCAGGCCATGCGCCATGCCTACGCGCCGTACTCCAAATTCCCAGTGGGGGCTGCGGCCCTCACCGAGGACGGCCGGATCGTGACTGGCTGCAATGTGGAGAACGCCAGCTACGGACTCACCCTCTGCGCCGAATGCGCACTGGTTGGCCAGCTCCACATGACCGGCGGTGGCCGGCTCGCCGCGTTCTATTGCGTGGACGGCCAGGGCAATATCCTCATGCCGTGCGGACGTTGCCGCCAGTTGCTCTACGAGTTCCGGGCACCCGGCATGCAACTCATGACCACGCAGGGAATCAAAACCATGGACCAGGTGCTGCCTGATGCCTTCGGTCCCGAAAACCTGGAGGAAACCACGTGACCAAAACTGAAGCGTTCGACGCCGTCCAGATCATCTCCATCAAGCGGGACAAAGGCACCCTCACTCCCGAGCAGATTGACTGGACCATTGATGCCTACACCCGAGGCGTCATTGCCGAGGAACAAATGGCCGCGCTCAACATGGCCATCCTGCTCAACGGAATGGACCGCAGCGAGATTTCACGGTGGACTTCCGCCATGATCGCCTCGGGCGAGCGGATGGACTTTTCGTCCCTGACAACGCCCGACGGCGGCATGAAGGCTACCAGCGACAAACACTCCACCGGTGGGGTCGGGGACAAGATCACGCTCCCTCTGGCGCCGCTCGTTGCCGTGTTCGGCGTCGCGGTTCCGCAGCTGTCAGGCCGCGGGCTGGGCCACACAGGTGGAACGTTGGACAAGCTGGAAGCCATCCCCGGGTGGCGCGCCAACTTGAGCAACGACGAGATCATGGCCCAGCTCCAGGACGTCGGTGCAGTCATCTGCGCGGCAGGTTCCGGGCTGGCTCCTGCCGACAAGAAGCTCTACGCCCTGCGCGACGTCACTGGCACCGTGGAGGCGATCCCATTGATTGCTTCCTCGATCATGAGCAAGAAGATCGCTGAAGGAACGGGCTCCTTGGTGCTGGACGTGAAGGTAGGTTCCGGCGCTTTCATGAAGGATGAAGCACGGGCCCGCGAGCTTGCCGAGACCATGGTGGCTCTGGGCAACGACGCCGGTGTGCACACCGTCGCCCTGATCACGGATATGTCCACGCCCTTGGGATTGACGGCCGGAAACGCGATCGAAGTTGAGGAATCCGTGGAGGTCCTGTCCGGCGGCGGCCCGGAAGACGTCGTCGAGTTGACCGTCCGCCTGGCCGAGGAGATGCTGGCCGGTGCCGGCATCCACGACGCCGATCCTGCGGCAGCCCTGAGGGACGGCCGTGCCATGGACGTCTGGAACCGAATGATCGAAGCACAGGGTGGAGACCCGCGTGCTGCGCTTCCGGTGGCAAAGGAGTCCGAGGTTCTCTACGCTCCGGCAGACGGTGTCCTGGTGGAACTGGATGCGCTTTCTGTGGGTGTTGCGGCCTGGCGCCTGGGCGCGGGGCGGGCCCGTAAGGAGGACCAGGTCCAGGCCGGTGCAGGTGTCCGCATGCACGCCAAGCCGGGTGCCTTGGTCCGTGCGGGGGAGCCGCTGATGACGCTCCTGACGGACACTCCCGAGAAGTTCGAACGGGCCAAGGAAGCGCTCCAGGATGCCGTGGTGATCGCGCCCGAGGGTTCACGCCCGGCGCATCAGCTCATCATCGACCGCATCGCCTAGGCTTAAGTGTTCCGGGCCGTTCGCCAAGGACGCCCGGAACACCAGTCATCCGGCGCCTGTGGGGGAGCCGGCTATCGTAAGGAAACCGTGCAGGGCATCAACGATTTCATCCTCGCCGCGGCGGAGCAGCCATGGGTGTTGTTCCTGGTGCTGGCCTGCTGCGTGATAGATGGCTTCTTCCCACCCATTCCGAGCGAATCCGTGGTGGTGGGCTTGAGCGCCGTGTCCGGGAGCAGCGGCTCTCCCAATGTCTGGCTGCTCGGCGTGATGGCAGCCCTGGGGGCGTTCTCGGGGGACAACATCGCTTACATTATCGGCCGCCGCATCGGGATCCAGCGGTGGCGGTGGATGCGTACGCAGCGGATGCAGGGCGCCTTCCGTTGGGCAGGCAAGGAACTCCGACGCCGGTCGGCCTCGCTCATCATGGTGGCCCGCTTCATCCCCATTGGCAGGGTGGCCGTCAACCTGACGGCCGGTGCCACGCACTTCCACCACCGACGCTTCGTGGCCCTTACCGCCATGTCCGCCGTCCTGTGGGCCACGTATTCGGTGATCCTGGGCTACTTCTTTGGAGTCTGGTTCGAAGACAACCATCTCCTGGGCGCCGTCATAGCGATCGTGGTTGCCGTGATCCTGGGAATCATCATCGATCGGATCATCAGCAAAGTCCGTGGATCCGTGCCGTTGGACGGCAAGAACATCCCTGAGGAAGACGCCCCGGCTCCACCCACGGTATGACGCCTCCGGCCCCGGAAGATCAGCCCGGCGGTTGACGACGGCACCCTATCAGCCCCTATAGCGTTAAGCGTGTGATCCCAAGGCTGGGACGTAGCGAACGACGTCCCGGCCGTGGGACACTAGAGCGACTTCCGTCACACCGTCAAGTCATATTCGTCTAGGAGCTACCGCCGCGTGGAGTTTTTGAACCAAATGCTCGAGCATGCAGCCGGGCAGCCCTGGATATACCCGGTCCTGCTGGTCTTCTTCTTCATTGACGGATTTGCCACCATCCTTCCCAGCGAAACAGCCATCGTTGGCCTCTCGGCGCTGTCCCTTCACAGCGGAGAGCCCAACCTGTGGATCCTGGGAGGCACCGCACTGGTAGGTGCCATGGCAGGCGACAACATGGCCTACATGCTGGGCCGGAAAATCGGCCTCACCCGCTGGAAGTGGATGCGCCGGCCCAAGGTCCAGAAGATGTTCGCCTGGGCGCAGTATGAGCTGGATAAGCGCGGCGCGGTCCTCATCTTCACGGCCCGCTACATTCCCTGGGGCCGCGTAGCAGTGAACTACGTGGCCGGACAAACCGGCTTCCGCCACCGGACTTTCTTCTGGTTGGACGCCTTCGCCTGCATCACGTGGGTGGGCTACTCCATCGGTATCGGCCTCCTCGCAGGCCAGTGGGTGCACCACAACCCGCTCCTGGGAGTCGGCATCGCGGTTGCCTTCGCCGTTGTCCTGGGCATTGTGGTGGATCACGCCCTCCGTTGGTGGCACAAATACCTGGAGAAGAAGGACCTCGCCAAGGAAGCTGCTGCCAGCACGGAGGTGGCAGCAGTCGATCCCGCGGAAAAGGCGATCGCCGGCGTCGACCTCTCCAAGCCCGCCAGCTAGGGCGACCAGCTGTACCAGCAGCAGTACTAGCCGGAGCGGCTGTGGGGACTAGTCTTAGTACGTGACTGAGCCCATACTTGACGCCGCCCCTGCCCTTGACTTCGATCTGAAGAGCCTCCCCAAGGTTTCCCTCCACGACCACCTGGACGGAGGTCTCCGCCCCGCCACGATCATCGAACTCGCTGAGGCGGTCGGCCACACGCTGCCGTCCACCGACCCCGTTGCGCTGGGTGAATGGTTCCGCGAATCAGCCGACTCCGGCTCACTGGTCCGCTACCTCGAAACGTTCGACCACACCATTGCTGTCATGCAGACCAAGGAAGGCCTCTTCAGGGTGGCCAAGGAGTTTGTGGAAGACCTGGCCGAGGACGGCGTCGTCTACGGCGAAGTCCGCTGGGCTCCCGAACAGCACCTGCAGCAGGGCCTGACCCTGGACGAAGTTGTTGAAGCAGTCCAGACGGGCCTTGAAGCCGGCATGGAGTCCGCTGAAGAACGTGGCCAGCAGATCCAGGTGGGGCAGCTCATCACTGCCATGCGGCACGCCGACCGCGGTCAGGAAATCGCCGAGCTCGCCGTCCGTCACCGCGCCAACGGCGCCGTTGGCTTCGATATCGCCGGGGCCGAAGACGGCTTCCTCCCGTCCCGTTTCAAGGACGCCTTCACGTACCTTGCCGAAAACAATTTCCCGGCCACCGTCCACGCCGGTGAAGCAGCGGGCCTGGAGAGCATCCAGTCAGCCCTGGTTGATGGCCGCGCCCTGCGCCTGGGCCACGGCGTCCGGATCGCCGAGGACATCTCGGTGGAGTTTGAGGACAATTCCGACGACGACGGCGAGGACACCATCGGCATGGTGACCATCGGCAGTGTGGCGGCCTGGGTCCGCGACCGCGGCATCGCCCTGGAAATCTGCCCTTCCTCCAACCTTCAGACCGGCGCCATTTCCGGCTTTGGCGATGGCATCGAAAGCCACCCGGTGGACATGCTCTTCCAGCTCGGCTTCAACGTCACCATCAACACGGACAACCGCCTCATGAGTGGAGTCACCCTGACGGACGAGTTCGAGCTGCTGGTGGAAACCTTTGATTACGACCTCGATGACCTCCTTGAACTGACGCTCAACGCCGCCGAGGCAGCCTTCCTGCCGCTGGACGAGCGCGAAGCCCTGGTTGAGTACATCAACGATGCCTACGCCAACCTCGGCTAACAACGCCGACGGACTCACGGAGCTCATTGGGACAGTCGCCGCGCTGCGTGAGCACTGCCCCTGGATGGGTGGGCTGACGCACGAGTCGCTGGTGGAATACCTGATTGAGGAAGCCTACGAAGTGGTGGACTCGATCGAAGCCGGTGCGGTGGACGACGAGCTTCGCGGCGAGCTGGGTGATGTACTTCTTCAGGTAGTGCTTCACGCCCGGCTCGCCGAGGAGCGCGGCAGCTTTGATTTTGCTGACGTAGCCCGGGGCATCAACGCCAAAATGGTCCGGCGAAACCAGCACGTCTTCAAGGCGGACGGTTCCCTTCGGGAGAGTTTCCCGGCCAGTGTCGAGGAGATCATCGTCAAGTGGGATGCCGCCAAGCGGGCGGAGAAGCCGGAACGGAAAGACCCCTTCGAGGGTATTCCGCCGCACCTCCCGGCCTTGGCGGCAGCCCAGAAATCCCTGGACCGGGCAGTCCGCTCAGGGTTGGACGTGGACGCCCAAGGTGCGCTGGCCGCCGTCGGGCTGACTGCTGTTCCTGCCACGGAAGAGGCGCTCGGTGAGCTGCTGCTCGCCGTCGTGGCCGGGGCCCGGGAGCAAGGACTCGACGCCGAACGGGCCCTCCGTTCCGCAGTTCGATCGTTTCAGAACCGCCAGGCCCAGCCTTCATGACGTGAGTCTTTGGAAGTTGTTCCGTAACCTAAGCCACTCTGGACTACGCTAGTAGCGACGAGGACGTTGAGAATTTCCCTCCTCATTCCTGTAATTTGCCCATAAGGAGCACATCCATGGCGCTTATCGATGCCATCCACGCACGCGAGATCCTTGATTCCCGCGGAAACCCGACCGTAGAAGTTGAGGTCCTGCTCTCCGACGGCCAGATCGGCCGTGCAGCAGTTCCCTCCGGTGCTTCCACCGGCGAGCACGAGGCCGTTGAGCTTCGCGACGGCGACAAAGGCCGTTACCTCGGCAAGGGTGTCCAGAAGGCCGTTGACGCCGTCATCGACGAGATCTCCCCGGCCCTGATTGGTTTCGACGCCACTGACCAGCGCAGCATCGACCAGGCCATGATTGACCTGGACGGTACGCCCAACAAGGGCAAGCTCGGCGCCAACGCCATCCTGGGTGTTTCCTTGGCCGTTGCCAACGCTGCCGCAGCTTCCGCTGACCTGCCGCTTTACAAGTACCTGGGTGGCCCTAACGCCCATGTCCTGCCCGTTCCCCTGATGAACATCCTCAACGGTGGCTCGCACGCCGACTCCGATGTGGACATCCAGGAATTCATGATCGCCCCGATCGGTGCCGAGACCTTCTCCGAGGGCCTGCGCTGGGGCGTTGAGGTCTACCACAACCTCAAGGCTGTCCTCCAGGAAAAGGGCCTCTCCACAGGCCTCGGTGACGAAGGTGGCTTTGCCCCCAACCTGCCGTCCAACCGCGCTGCACTGGACCTCATCCAGGAAGCCATCAAGAACGCCGGCTACACCCCGGGTACGGACATCGCCCTGGCACTGGACGTTGCCTCGTCCGAGTTCTACAAGGACGGTGCTTACCAGTTCGAAGGCAAGGCACTTTCCGCCACCGAGATGAGCGCCTACTACGCTGAGCTCGTTGCCGACTACCCGTTGGTTTCCATCGAAGACCCGCTGGACGAGAACGACTGGGAAGGCTGGAAGACCCTCACCGACACCATCGGTGACAAGGTCCAGCTGGTGGGCGACGACCTCTTCGTCACCAACCCGGTCCGCCTGCAGCAGGGCATCGAGACGGCCACGGCCAACTCCCTGCTGGTCAAGGTCAACCAGATCGGTTCCCTGACCGAGACGCTGGACGCCGTTTCCCTGGCCCAGCGCTCCGGTTACACCACCATTACCTCGCACCGCTCCGGCGAAACCGAGGACACCACCATTGCTGACATCGCCGTTGCCACCAACGCGGGCCAGATCAAGACCGGTGCCCCGGCCCGCTCCGAGCGCGTCGCCAAGTACAACCAGCTGCTGCGCATCGAAGAAGAACTCGACGACGCCGCACGCTACGCCGGCCGCAGCGCGTTCCCGCGTTTCAAGGGCTAGCCTTCAGCGAAAACACGTAACCGGTGGCTATGGTGGAAAGACCATGGCCGCCGGTTCTGTTTAACTCCGGTTCTGCTTAACACGGGCCAGGTCAACAACAGCAAGCGCAGCAACCCGCCAGGCAAGCACCGGGCATTACAGGAGTGTCATGGCCACCCGTCGTCCAAAGGTACCCAGGGCCGACGCACTGGGCCCCTCCAGTGCAGGCCGTTCCTCCGGTGCGGGCCGCCCCGCCAGCGAAACCCGGGCCACCGGCGCCAGTCCGCGAACTGCCGCCAAAAGCACTGAGGGTTCAGGCACGACTGGTTCAGCTTCCGGTAGCGGCGATGTCATCAAAGCCGAGTTTGGCGGACCGCGGACGAGTGCCAAAACCTCGACGCCGGCAGGCGGAACCACAGCACCCGCCGGCAAGAAGCCCACCGTGGGCCAAACAAAGCCCACGTACAAGGCAGCCAGCAAGCCGGGCACCAAGGCCACAGCTGAACATGATCTGGATCCAGTACCGGCCAAGGCGTTTTCCGGCAGGATGCTGGCGCTGGCAGTGGTCATGATTGCGATCACCATTATGCTGGCCCCCACGGTGAAGATTTTCCTGGAGAAGCGCGCCGAAATTTCGGCGTTGGAGGCCGAGATTGCAGGACGGAAAGCAGAGCAGGCCGAGCTCAACAAGCAGCTTTCCCGGTGGCAGGACCCCAACTACGTGAAACAACAGGCCCGCGACCGCATTAACATGGTTATGCCGGGTGAAACAGGTTACTGGGTGTTTGGGGGAGAAGAAGCCGCCGGCACGCCGGGTGGCCGCACCGGCTCCGGATCGTCTGCAAACCCGGAGAATCTGCCATGGGTGGATGCCCTCTGGGAGTCAATCAGACGATCGGCAACTGACTAGACGCGGTGCCCACCGCCGTCGTGTCCGCAGTGGACACGGCAACAAGGGCAGGAAGGGTGGCAGCGCAAGTGGAAGAGAACACGGCAGCCGTGCCGCAGGAATCCCGCCAGCCATCAGCACATGATCTTGAGGTCCTCAGCCGCCAGCTCGGCCGGCCGGTTCGGGATGTCGTTGAGATCCCTGCACGGTGCGTCTGCGGCAATCCGCTGGTGGCGGCTACCGCACCGCGGCTCAGCAACGGAACACCGTTTCCCACCACGTTCTACCTGACCCACCCCGTCATTACCTCCGCGGTGTCGCGGTTGGAAGCGGGCGGCCTCATGAACGAGATGAATCATCGCCTCACGGACGACCAAGACCTGGCGGGCGCCTACCACAGCGCCCACGAGGCCTACCTCCAGGCCCGCAACGAGATCGCCGGCCGCTCCGGAACCGGCGCTGTCCCTGAAATCGACGGCATCTCCGCCGGTGGGATGCCCACCAGGGTGAAGTGCCTCCACGTACTGGTAGGGCATTCCCTGGCTGCAGGGCCGGGCGTCAACCCGTTGGGAGACGAAGCCCTGGGCGCCATCACGCAGTGGTGGACCAAGGACCGTTGCTACTGCGATGGCGCGTGGGAGACTGCCGGTGAGGCACCTTCCCGGGACCTGAGCCGGCACGGGCCGCAGGGGTTGCCTGAGATCGTGGGACGCCCGGCGCCGGTTCGTAAACCGAAGACGGACACTCCGGGCCATCAGGAAGGCACTGCATGAGCCGCGTTGCAGCGATCGATTGCGGAACCAACTCCATCCGCCTCCTCATCGCCGATGTCTCAGCAGACGGCGCAACCGGCCCGCTGGCCGACGTCGTGCGTGAAATGCGGGTGGTTCGACTCGGTCAAGGAGTCGACGCTACCGGCGAGCTCGCACCGGAGGCCCTGGAACGCACGTTTGCAGCAACACGCGACTACGCCCAGCTCATAAAGGTGCACGGCGCCGGGCAAGTCCGTTTCGCCGCTACGTCCGCCACCCGTGACGCCCGCAACCGGCAGGTTTTCGTGGACGGCATCCGGGATCTCCTGGGTGTGGAGCCCGAGGTCATTTCCGGGGACGAGGAAGCGGCGCTTTCCTTCGCCGGCGCCAGCAGTGTCCTGCCGGCCACGGGGGAGGACCCCATCCTGGTGGTGGACCTCGGTGGCGGCAGCACTGAGTTCGTCCTGGGTGATTCCACTGGAGTCATCGCGGCACGCTCCGTGGACATCGGGTGCGTGCGGCTCACCGAACGTCACCTTCGCAGCGATCCGCCCACCGCTGCGCAAATCGCGGCAGCAGAGGCCGACGTCGATGCCGCACTTGATCTTGCTGCGCAGGCGGTGCCGCTTGACCGCGCCACTGCCGTGGTGGGCGTCGCCGGTTCCATCACCACCATCACCGCCCACGCGCTGGGCCTGGACGAATACCAGCCGGACCGGATCCATGGTGCCTCACTTGATCTCGAAACCATCAGCGACGCATGCACCAACCTGCTGGAAATGACGCGGGACGAGCGCGCAGCGCTTCCGTACATGCATCCGGGCCGCGTGGACGTCATCGGCGCCGGCGCCTTGGTGTGGCGCCGGATCCTGGACCGCCTGGCCAGTGTCAGCAGCGGCAGGATCGCTACGGCCGTCTCCAGCGAGCACGACATCCTGGACGGCATCGCCCTCAGCATCCGGGATGCCGCATGACGTTGCGTTTTCGCCGGACCCTCTCCGCTGCCCTTGCCACAGCTTTGGCAGGCGGGGCGTTGGCGGGTGCGTTGTTGACGGCTCCTGCCGCCGCTGCAGACGCGTGGCGCGACAAAGAGTTCTGGCTCAAGGATTCGGGCGTCACCAACGCCTGGCAGGTGTCCAAGGGTGCCGGGGTGAAGGTTGCGATCATCGACAGCGGCATTGATGGAAACCACCCGGACCTCAAAGGCGTGGTGGTGGGCGGGACGGACGTTTCGGGCGCGGGAGCACCCAACGGGCAAAAGAGTATTGGTGCCAAGACCGAGCACGGAACCTTGGTTGCCACGATGCTTGCCGGGCGCGGCCACACCACTCCCACGGCCTCGCCTTCACCGACGGGGTCCGCGCCCCCTCCAGGGCCGCCCACGGTCCCTCCTGCCGGGGGACCGGATGGGATCACTGGTGTCGCTCCTGAAGCGCAAATCCTGGCGGTCTCCACCTGGCTCGGATCACCCAACCCGGGCGGCAAAACGGACCAGGAGCAGATTCCGGACGCCGTCCGCTGGGCCGTGGACAACGGTGCCAAGGTCATCAACATCTCCTTGGGCAGTACCTCGCCGGACTGGCCGCAGAGCTGGGATGCGGCGTTCCTTTATGCAGAGCAGAAAGACGTGGTGATCGTCGCGGCCGCCGGTAACCGCGTGGGCGGCAACGTGCAGGTCGGAGCGCCCGCAACCATTCCCGGTGTCTTGACCGTCGCCGGACTCGACGGTGAGGGGCGCGCCAGCGTCGATTCCTCGTCCCAGGGCATCAGCATTGGCGTCGCCGCGCCGGCCGAGAAGCTGGTAGGCGGCATCCCCGGCGGCGGATACGCCGAATGGGCGGGAACGTCAGGTGCTGCCCCCATCGTTTCCGGTGTGGCCGCCCTCATCCGTTCCAAATGGCCGGAGATGAGTGCCAACCAGGTCATTAACAGAATTGTGAGCACGGCCAAGGACGCGGGAGCTCCGGGCAAGGATCCCCTTTATGGCTACGGCATCCTCAACGCCGAGGCAGCCCTGAAGGATGACGTGGCTGCCACCACCAGCAACCCGCTGGGATCCATCGCTGACTGGATCCGGGTCCACCGCCGCGGAGATTTCAGTGAGCCGTCGCAGGCTCCTGTAGCGAGCCCCACCAGCGCAGCACCCACCCTGGTTGATCCGACGGTCCCGACAGCGAAGACGCCGGCAACCGTCGACGACGCCCTGCCGGCCGCCGTCGTACTTGGTTTTGGAGCCTTGTTCCTTGCCCTGGTGACGGGCGCCGCGATTCAGTTGAGGAGGGTCTCCAAAAACGCTCCAGCGGTGGCCGAGGAGGCCGAAACGGGCGCGCTTCTGAAAGTGGATCCGCCCGCCCGGACATAGTTAGTGAAGATTTTCACAAAGTGCTGTACTCTGGACTCATGGCAACCACCCCAGAGCTCATTGACCGTCCCCGGGTTCTCGTCGTCGGCGGCGGCTACGTCGGCCTGTACGTAGCCCTCAAACTGCAGAAGAAGATTGCGAACGCCGGTGGCATCGTCACCGTCGTTGATCCACTGCCGTACATGACCTACCAGCCCTTCCTCCCGGAAGTGGCCGGTGGCAACATCGAGGCACGCCACGCCGTCGTCTCCCACCGTCAGCACCTGAAGCAGACTGAGCTCATCCAGGGCCGCGTCACCAGCATCGATCACGCCAACCGGACCGCGGTCATCGCCCCGTCCGACGGCGGCGACAACTTCGAAATCCCGTACTTCGACGTCGTCATCGCAGCAGGCGCCATCACCCGTACCTTCCCCATCAAGGGCCTCGCGGACAAGGGCATTGGCCTGAAGACCATCGAGGAAGCCGTTGCACTGCGCAACAAGGTGCTGGAGCGCATTGAAGCCGCTTCCACCATGACCGACCCCGCACAGCGCGCCAAGGCACTGACCTTCGTCGTAGTGGGTGGCGGCTTCGCCGGTATCGAGTGCCTCACCGAGATGGAAGACCTCGCCCGCGCCGCGGTCCGCAACAACCCCCGCATCCGCCAGGAAGAAGTCCGCTTCATCCTGGTCGAAGCCATGGGCCGCATCATGCCTGAGGTCACTGCCTCGCAGGCCGAGTGGGTTGTGGAGCACCTCCGCAGCCGTGGCATCGAAGTCCTCCTCAACACTTCCCTTGACAGCGCCGAGGGCAACCTCAAGCTGATCAACCTCCCGGACAAGACCCCGGCCCAGGAAGTTGAAGCGGACACCCTGGTATGGGCTGCCGGCGTGCAGGCCAACCCGATGATCCGCTCCACCGACTTCCCGCTGGAACCCCGTGGCCGTGTCCGCGTCCTCCCGGACCTGCGCATCGCAGGCGACGAAGGCATCGTGGAGAACGCCTGGGCTGCCGGGGACATCGCCGCTGTTCCGGACCTCACGGGCAAGGGCCTGCCGGACGGCACCTGCGTCCCCAACGCCCAGCACGCTCTTCGCCAGGCCAAGAAGCTTGCCAAGAACCTGTGGGCTTCCCGCTGGGACAAGCCGCTGCACGACTACAAGCACAAGAACCTTGGCGCTGTGGCCGGCTTCGGCGAGTGGAAGGGTGTTGCCAACATCAATCTGCTGGGCCGTATCGGCCTCAAGGGCGGCCTCGCCTGGCTGGCACACCGTGGTTACCACGGCATGGCCATGCCCACGGTGGAGCGCAAGTTCCGCGTGGTCTTCGGTTGGATCCTGGCCTTCTTCGCCGGCCGCGACACCACGCAGCTGATCGACCTCGACAACCCGCGCGGCGCGTTCGTTGCCGCTGCGACGCCGGCCCCCAAGCCCGCAGCTGCTCCGGCACCTGTAGAGGCCAAGCCTGCTGCTGAGGAAGTCAAGACTCCGGTCACTGCTGCCGCAAAGTAGTTCGCGCGCCACGCAGTTCACGCACGACGGCGGTCGCTCCCTTTCGGGGAGTGGCCGCCGTCGGCGTTTAAGCAGGTGTGCCCACTGCGGTGCCGGGTTGCTGCGCCCCTAGACTGTTGCCATGTCCGGTGAAACCGATCTGAAGACACTCCTGCATTCCCTTCACCCCGTGGCCCGTGATGGCGATTACGTCTACGCCCTGTGGCCACACGGCAGGCCTCTGGAGGGCGGGATCGAGGCGGCTGTGCGCGAGGCGGAGGGCCTTACGGTAGTCCTCCGCCGGGACGAGGCTGATTCGCTGGGTCTGAGCTACGACTTCGTTGCCACGTGGATCACGCTCCAGGTGCACTCGGCACTCGAAGCGGTGGGCCTCACGGCTGCCGTGAGCGCCGCGCTGACCCACGCAGGAATCAGCTGCAACGTCCTGGCGGGCTTCCATCACGACCACCTCCTGGTGCCTTCCGCCGACGCAGGCCGGGCCATGGATGTGCTCCGGCTTTTGGGCAAAGGACTGGTGCTCCGAAGTGAGCGCCCTGAGGACCGCACCGAGATTCTGGAACTGACTGCCCAGGCCTTCTCCGTCTCGCCTGTGACCGGTGAGCCTGTGGAGGGCGTGCCGATTGAAGTAGGGCTGCTGCGCGAGCTCTTTGAGTGCCCTGAGTACCTTCCGGAATTCAGCATTGTCGCGGAAATGGGTGGGGAGATTGTGGGGCATGCCATCAGCACGCGCGGCTGGATCGGGGACTTGGAGCTGCTGGGGCTGGGCCCGATCGGCGTGCTTCCCGCCTTTCAGAAGCGCGGGGTCGGTTCATCCTTGATGCGCGAGACGACTGCCCGTGCCACAGCCGCAGGGGAACCCGGCATTGCCTTGCTCGGCAGCCCCCTGTACTACCCGCGCTTCGGTTACGTGCCGGCAACCTCCGTAGGTGTGCAACCGCCGGAGGCGATGTGGGGCGATCACTTCCAGTTACTGACGCTTCCGGAATGGCCCGACGGCGTCCGCGGCACCTTCCGCTACGCCGGGCCATTCAGCGGGCTGTAGCTGGGATACCATGGTGCGGGCGCCCCAGTAGCCCAATTGGCAGAGGCAGCGGACTTAAAATCCGCGTGTTGTGGGTTCGAGTCCCACCTGGGGCACAAACGGGAAAGCCTCCGAATCCCTTGCGAACAAAGGGATGCGGAGGCTTTTCCTTTGGTCCGGGTGTGGCCGTCCAAGAGCGGCCTGGTGGCCTGTCTGGTCCTTGGCATACTCGCCCACATCGCTTCCGCCGTGCTCCAAGGGATCCTCCGCGGAAATTCCCAGCCGGCTCGTAGATTCCCCACAGGCAACGAGTGTTATAGGGATGTGACCGGAATCACTTATGTTCGCCGCCCAATTGCATTAGTTTGAGTCTTAATCAGGAACACCTGAGTAATCGCATCAAAGGCAGTTCGCACCTTTCGATCGAGGAGACAACGCATGTTTGATCTTTCCCCAGCGGCGCCCCGAGCCGCCAAGCTAACAGCGCTTGGCATTGGGGTCGCTCTCTTGGCCACGGCCTGTGGTGGGTCTTCGACTCCTACCCAGACCGGGTCTTCTTCCGCCGCAGCCGCAGGCATTTCCTGCCCGGCTCCCAGCGGCGGGGCGGGAGCCGGCAACAGCCAGGCTGCCACCAACACGGGACCAGTACCTCCCTCGACCACCACCACTGACGCACCACTGAAACTTGGATCGCTTCTGCCGACGACGGGGTCGCTGGCGTTCCTCGGCCCGCCCGAAATTGCCGGTGTCAACCTCGGCATCAAGGAAGTCAACGACGCCGGTGGCGTACTCGGGGCACCTGTCTCCGTGGTCCACCGCGACTCCGGTGACACCAAGACGGATATCGCCACCCAGTCCACCACCGCCCTCCTGGGCCAGGGCGTGAGCGCCATTATCGGTGCTGCATCCTCCGGCGTTTCCAAGACGGTCATCAACCAGATCACGGGCGCAGGTGTCATCCACTTCTCGCCGGCCAACACCTCGCCTGACTTCACCACGTGGGACGACAAAGGCCTCTACTGGCGAACTGCACCGTCCGACGTCCTGCAGGGCAAGGTCCTGGGCAACTACATGGCTACCTGTGGAGCACAGACCGTTGGCATGATCGTTCTGAACGACGCTTACGGAACCGGTCTCCAAAAGAACGTCAAGGAAGCCTTCGAGGCAGCCGGTGGCAAGGTTGTTGCTGAAGAACTCTTCAACGAGGGTGACTCCCAGTTCAGCAGCCAGGTGGACAAGGTCCTCGCCGCCAAGCCGGATGCGATCGCCCTGATCACCTTCGACCAAGCCAAGAGCATCGTCCCCCTGATCACCGGCAAGGGCATCAAGCCCACGCAGCTGTTCATGGTTGACGGCAACACCTCGGATTACAGCAAGGACTTCCAGGCCGGCACCATGAAGGGCGCACAGGGAACCATCCCCGGTACGTTCGCCAAGGACGACTTCAAGAAGAAGCTCCTCGCCATCGATCCTGCACTGAAGGATTACAGCTACGCAGGCGAGTCCTACGACGCCGTGAACCTGATCTCCCTGGCCTCTGAGGCCGCCAAGAGCACCAAGGGTACGGAAATCGCAGCCAAGCTGAAGGAAGTCTCTGAAGGCGGCGAGAAGTGCACCACCTTCGCAGCCTGTGTCACGTTGCTCCGCGACGGCAAGGACATCGACTACGACGGCCAGTCCGGTCCGGTCACGTTCTCCGACGCTGGTGACCCCACCGAGGCGTACATCGGTATCTACGAATACCAGGATGACAACACCTACAAGCCGGTTCGTGAAGAGTTCGGCAAGCTCTAAGCCGCATCTGTTCTAAACCGCAGTCAGTAACAGGCCCCCTTCCTCATCTGGAAGGGGGCCTGTTCTGTGCTGGGCTGCGATGGCTACCCGCTGCGGGGGAGAAACCCATCAAGGACCCGGGCCACCATTTCCACGCCCTGACGCTCAAAGACGGCGTCTCCCACGTGGTGTGCCCAAACCACCGTGCCCACTGACTGGTTGAGGTTTTCCAGTGTCCACAGCTGGTGCTCCTGCTCGGTGGTGATAACCCTGCCCAAGCCCTCGTGGAAGGCCGCGGCAAGCATTGGCTGAGCGAGCAACTGCTGGTGGCTGAGCCGGACCAGGTCATGAACCCATGGGCGAAGCTCGGCGCGGCCAAAATCGATCACCTTGATCAGGCCGTCGTCGTCCAGCCAATTCCTGGGCTGGTAATCGCCGTGGGTTGTCACAAGCGCGGCAGGCCCCGGCTCCAACGAATCGAGGGCTTCTTGTAACCGGCTTCGCGTCTCCCCGGGCAAGAGTCCGTGGGCACGTTGAATGAGGGAAGCCGTCCTGGCAGTCACTGCCCTTGCGTAGCTGCGGGACGTGCCCGCCGGCAGATGCATCCTGGAGAGCAGCGTGCCGGCCTCACGGTACGTCCTGGGATCGGACTCGGAAGAGGTTCCGGCCACCAGGGTCCCCGGCAAGTAGCCGGTGACCAGGAGGCCTGCCTCAGGCGACGCGTGCTTTAGGGTGGGTACCCTGCCGTCCAGGCCCGGCAGGCCGCGCGAGTAGGCTGCAATTTCCCGCCGGATGTGGTGGCTCGTGGTGCTGGCTTTGACGATGTACTCCTGGCCACCCGGAGCGGCCACCTGAAGGACGGTGGTGTCCTGGAGGGGCCACGAGTGGTCCTGCACCACAGTGAAGTCACCCAGCCATGACACCAGGAGGCTTTGCTGCAGTTCCGTGATCTTTTCCGTCATCAGTCCAGCATGCCATTGGGGGGTCATTCCGCGTTGGCTGAAGGGGTCCAGCCGGGCTTGGCTATGGTGTGGATCCCTTAGTAAGAATGTGGCTTTAACAGCAGACGGCCCCGGGTGTTGTCCCGGGGCCGTCCGTGGTGTGGGGCTGCGGTGCCTAGACTTCGTCCGCCAGGGTGCCCAGATAGAGCTGAATGACCTTGGGGTCCTTCATGAGCTCACGGCCGGTACCCGTGTACGCGTCCTTGCCCTGGTCCAGGACATAGCCGCGGTCGCAGATCTGCAGGCAGCGGCGGGCGTTCTGTTCCACCATGATGACCGAGACGCCGGCACGGTTGATCTCGTGGACCCGAAGGAAGGTTTCGTCCTGTTTGACGGGGGAGAGGCCTGCCGACGGCTCGTCCAGAAGCAGTACGGCCGGATCCATCATGAGTGCTCTGCCCATCGCTACCATCTGGCGTTCACCGCCGGAGAGCGACCCCGCCCGCTGGGCGCGCCGCTTAGCCAGTTCCGGGAACAGGCTGGTCACAAAGTCGAAGCGCTCAGCGAAGGCCTTGGGACGCTGGAACATACCCATCTGGAGGTTCTCTTCGATGGTCAGTGCTGCGAACACGTTGTTGGTCTGCGGCACGAAGCCCACGCCCTGGGTCACCAGCTTGTTGGCTTTCAAACCCGTGAGGTCCTGGCCCCGGACCACCACGGTGCCGGAGTGGACCTTCACCAGGCCGAACATGGCCTTCAGCAGGGTGGACTTGCCGGCACCGTTGGGGCCGATGATGCCGATCAACTCACCCTTGCGTGCCTCGATGCTGCATCCGTTGAGGATGTTGACGCCGGGAATGTACCCGGCTACGAGGTTGGTGACTTTGACGACGGAATCGCCTGCCGGAGCAGCTGCTGAGGCGGGCATTGCGGCTGGGCTGCTCATTTCCCGTCCTCCTTCTTGGTTTCAACGATGTCGGACAGGATGCCGGCGTCTTCAGTACCTACCACTGACTCTTCGTCGGCCTCGAGTTCGGCTTCGAGCACCTTGATGCCTTCGGCATCGCCGAGGTCCACGTCATGGTGGGCGCCAAGGTAGGCGTCGATGACGGCAGGGTTCTTCATGACTTCGCCCGGAGGCCCTTCAGCCACTACCTTGCCTTCCGCCATGACCACTACCCAGTCCGCGATATGCCGGACCATGTTCATGTCGTGCTCGACGAAGAGCACGGTCATGCCTTCGGCCTTCAGGTTCTTGATGTGGTCCAGCAGCGACTGCGTCAGCGCCGGGTTCACGCCGGCCATGGGCTCATCGAGCATCACGAGTTTGGGGCGCACCATCAGGGAACGTGCCATTTCCAGCAGCTTCCGCTGTCCACCCGAGAGGGACGCCGCGTAGTCGTCCTTCTTGGCATCCAGCTTGAACTTCTCCAACAGCACGTTGGCCTGGGCCGTGATTTCCTTCTCGCGGCCTCCCCACATGCCCTTGAACAGGGCCTTGGAGAGCCGTTCGCCGGGCTGGTCCGCTGCGCCGAGCCGCATATTCTCCATGACGGTCAGCTTGCCCATCACTTTGGTCAGCTGGAACGTGCGCACCATACCCATGCGTGCCACCTTGTAGGAGGAAACTCCCGCCAGGCTGTTGCCCTCAAACTGCCACTTGCCCGTATTGGGCGTGTCAAAGCCCGTGAGCAGGTTGAACAGGGTGGTCTTGCCGGCCCCGTTGGGGCCGATCAAAGCAGTGATCTTGTGACGCGGAATCTCAAGGTATTCGACGTCCACAGCGTTGATGCCGCCAAAGGACCGGGTGACATCCTCTGCCACCACGATGGGATCGCGCTTCTTACAGCCGGGAGTGTTTTCCCCGACCGCGATGGGCCGCGAGTCGGTCATGTAGTCGATATTCTCGGTATTGCGTTCGTTGGTCTCACTCATGCGAAAGCAAGCTCCTTCTTATTGCCGAAGACGCCTTGCGGGCGGAAGATCATCAGGAGCATCAGCGCGACACCCACCAGGATGTAGCGCAACTGGCCGGCCTGGACGGTGGTCAGCCAGGTGACTGCCCCTGATTCGATAAGGCCGTAGAGCAGGCTCTGGGTCAGCGACAGGACAACCCAGAAGATCATGGCTCCGATGACCGGCCCCAGGACAGTGGCCATGCCACCGAGGAGGAGACAGGTCCACAGGAAGAACGTCAGTTCCGTGCCGTAGTTGGACGGCTGGACAGCGCCGCGGGGGAGCGTGAAGATCATGCCCGCCAAAGCGCCCAGCACACCACCGATGACCAGTGCCTGCATCTTGTAGGCGTAGACGTTCTTACCGAGCGAACGGACAGCATTCTCGTCTTCGCGGATGCCCTTCAGGACACGGCCCCATGGGCTGCGCATGAGGAGCCACACCAGCACACAGCACACGATCACGAGTCCCCAGCCGATCACGCGGATGAAGAAGTCGCGGTTGTTCATGCCCATATAGGACCCCTCAGGGAAGGGGTTCATGGCGTAGAACGTGTTCTCGAACGCTGCCAAGCCGTTGGCCGAGCCCGTGACGCTGGTGAGTTGGTTGGTGGTGACCACGTAGCGGACAATTTCCGCCGCTGCGATGGTGACGATTGCCAGGTAGTCGGCGCGTAGCCGGAGGGTGGGAATACCGAGGATGAAGGCGAAGATCACCGAGCAGAGAATGGAGATGATCAGTGCAAGGAAGAACGGAGCGTCGAAGCTCAGGGTGGAGATGGCGAAACCGTAGGCACCAACCGCCATAAAACCGGCTTGGCCAAAGTTCAGCAGGCCTGAGTAGCCGAAGTGAACCGCAAGGCCCAAAGCGGCAAGTGCGTACGCCGCCGTCGTCGGGCTGAATAATTCGCCAAGGGCGCTGGAGAAAATGAATCCGAAGTCCATGGCCCGCTCCTAACCCACACGCTCACGCCGGCCGAGGATACCCTGCGGTCGGAACAGAAGAACAACGATCATGATGAACAGTGCACCGACGTACTTGAGGTCGGCGGGGAGGCCGAACACAGTAGTCAGTTCCACGAAGATGCCGACGACGATCGAGCCGATCAAGGCGCCGAAGACGGTTCCCAAACCACCGAGTGTCACGCCGGCGAAGATGAGAAGCAGGATCTGCGAGCCCATGTCGAAGGTGACGCCCGGACGGTAGTACGCCCACAGGATGCCACCGAGGGAGGCGAGAACGCCGCCAACGATCCAGACGATGCGGATGACGGAGTCGACGTCGATGCCGGAGGCGGCGGCCAGTGCCGGGTTGTCCGCCACGGCGCGGGTTGCCTTGCCCAGACGGGTCTTCAGAAGGACGATGCCGATCAAGGCGATGACCACGGCACTGATGACCAACGACCAGAGGTTGTTCGGGGAGATGGACACAGGCCCTATCTGAATTTCCGCGCTTTGTGCGCCGGGCAGCTGTTGGGTTGCTCCACCGAAGAAGAACTGGATGACGTAGCGGATGGCCAAGGCCAGGCCGATGCTGACGATCATCATGGGAACAAGGCCGGAGCCGCGCTTCCGCAGTGGGCGCCAGAGTCCGGCGTCCTGGACGTAGCCGAAGAGCCCGCCGCCTATCAGTGCCAGCAGGATCGCCAGCCAGAAGGGGAGTCCGAATCCGTTGAACATGAACACCAGGACGGCGCCCAGGGTCACCATCTCGCCGTGGGCGAAGTTGGTCAGGCCCGTGGTTCCGAAGATCAGGGAGAGGCCCACGGACGCGAGGGCAAGGAGGAGGCCAAAACTCAGGCCCGCCACCAGGCGGTTGAGCAGGTTCTGGCCGAAGTCCTGCTGTTGGACCACGATGCCCTCACCGAAGGCGAAGATCACCGACAGGTTGGAGGTCTGGCTGAACGTGACATCGCGGGGATTGTCCTGGCCCTCGGCCAGTGCGATGCCCTCCGGCAAGGTGGAGGTGTCCAGTTCGATGGTGTAGGTACCTTGGACGGGGACACCGATGGTCCACGCGCCATTGGCTCCGGAGGTTGCTTCACCTTCGAACCCGTTGCCTGAGGCTTTGATTTTGACGCCGGGTATGGGTGCCCGGGCATCATCGCGGAGGAACCCGCTGATGTTGTTTTGGAATGAGGTCGGTGATGGCGAAGGCGATGGGGTGGTTGCCTGTGCCGAGGGGGCGGCGATCAACAGAGTGGCGATGAGGGCTGCGAACAGCGCCCCCACAACTCTCTGCAGTCCCTTGGACCGTCTGATGGACGGGTCGCGCAGTGTGCTTCTCAAAATGGAAACCTCCACAGTGGGGGTGGTCCCGGCTGCGCCATTGCAGCCGGTGCGAACGGTAAATGGGGCTTGTGAACAGTTCTTGCCTAGCTGCCTCGATTGTGATCTAAGTCACCCATGTGTGGCCTATGCTACCGCCCGGCGGGCTGAATAAATGCGCAGTTCGGGGGTGGAAACATCGCGATCGGATAACAACTGTGAAGCTATAGGCAACTCTTGATGTAGCAGTACTTAAGTAAACCTTTGTTGTGTACGGGTGTTTCTAAACGTTTCGGAGGACGTTTGTGGCAGCCACACTGCCGCTTTCGTGTCACGGTTGCGTTTCGTCTGGGTGAACAAGGGAACTTTCCCTGCCGCGCGGGCGTGGTAATTGGTACCGTGAATTATCACTTAGCCCTTTTTCAGGAGGACACCCGCAATGGCACTTGGCGGAAACCCAGTCTTCAACGGAAAGAATTTCCGTGGAGCAAAGCAGGCCCCGCCTGTACCGCAGAACCCGTACGGCCAGCAGTTTAACCAGGCACCCGGCCGGGCGCCTGGCCAGGTGATGGATGGCCAGGCCGCATGGTCTGCCCAGCAGCAGAACATGACCAATGAGCAGCTGCAGCAGATGTACAACCAGCCGGCTGCCGGCCCCGCCGACACCGGCCGTATGACCTATGACGACGTCATCATGAAGACTGTCGCCTGCCTCGTGGTCTTGGTGATCGGCGCCGGCGTGACGCTCTTCGTAGCTCCCGCCCTCTCCACCATGCTCATGATCGTTGGCGCACTGGGCGGATTCGTCCTGGCACTGGTCAACACCTTCAAGAAGCAGCCTTCACCGGCACTGATCCTTGCCTACGCCGGCCTGGAAGGCCTGTTCCTGGGCGGCCTTACCCGCATCCTCGACGGCATGTACCCCGGCGTCGGCCTCCAGGCTGTCATCGGCACCTTGGCAGTCTTCGGCGTCACCCTGGTCCTCTTCAAGAGCGGCAAGGTCCGCGCCACTCCCAAGATGGTGCGTTTCTTCATGATCGCCACTATTGGTTACGCGGTCTTCGCGCTGATCAACATGGTGATGATGTGGACCGGAGCTGTCCAGGAGCCGTTCGGCCTCCGGACCAGCATGGAAATCGCAGGCATCCCGCTGGGTGTCTTCATCGGCATCCTGGCCATCGGCCTGGCAGCTTTCTCGCTGATCATGGACTTCACCAGCATTGAGGAAGGCGTCCGCGCCGGCGCCCCGGAGCGTTACTCCTGGGTTGCAGCATTCGGCCTGACGGTCACGCTGGTCTGGCTCTACGTGGAAATCATCCGCCTCCTGGCAATCCTGCGAGGCGACGACTAACTGCTGCAGGGCCAACCTGCAGAGTAAGCCGAAGCGAAATGCCCCCGAAGACTCTTCGGGGGCATTTTTGTGTCCGTGAGGGGCGAGGTCTCGACTGTAAGTAAAGGCTCAAAGAGGCGAGATCCAACCCCTCGCGGCCAGCCAGTCCCTCACCGTTAGCTCAAACGTTCGAAAACTACAGCCATTCCCTGCCCGCCCCCAACACACAGCGTGGCAAGCCCCAGGGTTCCGTCCCGTTCCTTGAGCCCGTTCAGGAGCGTACTGGTCATCCGTGCCCCGGTCATGCCAAAAGGGTGTCCCAAGGCGATGGCGCCACCGTGGACGTTGAGCTTGGCGGGATCGATGCCCAGTTCCCGTGCACTTGCCACCACCTGCACGGCGAAGGCTTCGTTAAGCTCCACGAGATCAATGTCCTCCATGGTCAGTCCGGCCAGTGCCAGGGCCCGCTGGGTGGACTCAACGGGACCCATGCCCATGAGCTCGGGGGAGAGGGCGCTCACCCCGGTGGACACCACCCTGGCCAGTGGTTCGAGGCCCAGCTCGCGGGCCCGGTCATCGCTCATGACCACGACGGCTGCGGCGCCGTCGTTGAGCGGGCACGCGTTGCCGGCGGTGACTGTACCGTCGGAACGGAAAACTGGCTGGAGGGCGGACACTGCTTCAAGTGTCACTCCCGCGCGAGGAGAGTCGTCGCGCTCCACCACTGTTCCGTCCCTGCGGGTGTAGGGGGTGATATCGCGGGCGTAGAAGCCCGAGGAGATGGCAGCCTCGGCCCGGTTCTGGCTCAGGACGCCCCACTCATCCTGCTCGGCCCTGCTGATGCCGTAGGTGGTGGCAACGTTCTCTGCCGTCTGGCCCATGGAGATATAGATGTCCGGCAAGCGGCCACCCAATCGGGGATCGGTCCACGGAATGTTGGAAGCTGCCCTTGAAGCAGTGCGTTGGGCTGCCGGACCGAAAAGGGGGTTGTGGTTGGCAGTGTCCGTTTCCCCTGCGCCTGCCCAGTTCTGGTAGCGGGACACGCTCTCCACTCCGGCGGAAACAATGGCGTTGGCTTCCCCGGCTTTAATGGCGTGGAAGGCCATCCGCAGCGTTTGGAGGCTCGACGCACAGAAACGGTTGATGGTGGCCGCCGGTACCCGGTCCATTCCGGCCAGGACGGCCACCACGCGAGCCATGTTGGAGCCGGCTTCGCCGCTGGGTTCCGCGCAGCCAAGAAGGAGATCGTCCAGGCCCCGCCCATCCTCGGAACCTGGATCAAACGCCGGAATTCTGGCGAGGGCAGCCTGCACCATGGCGGTGGCGAGATCATCGGGGCGTTCGTCCTTAAGGGAGCCTTTGAAGGCGCGGCCAATGGGGCTTCTGGCAATGGAAACAATGACAGCCTCAGTCATGGCCACAGCTTACGCCCGGCGCCTGCTCCAGTGCCGGGCGGCCGCTGGAAATCACCGACGTGTCAGGCCAAACGACGGGCGCCTGCCGCCGGAGTCACCGTGAAAATGTCCGGTGCGGTGTAACCGGCGTCGGCGAAGGAACGCACGACGGCGTCACGCACCTGCTGCTCCTGGCCCACCGGGGTTAACGCGATGGCCGAACCGCCGAACCCGCCGCCGGTCATGCGGGCACCGATGGCGCCGTTGGTGCGGGAGATGTCCACGGCCAGGTCCAGCTCAGGGCAGGAGATCTCAAAGTCGTCGCGCATGGAAACGTGGCTCGCATCCAACAGCGGACCAATGCTGGCGGGTCCGTGGCTGCCCAGTACCTCCACGGTTTGCAGCACACGGTCGTTCTCGGTGACCACGTGGCGCACTCGCTTCATGGTGGTCTCATCCAGCAGTCCGGACGCTTCCTCCAAACGTTCCACGCCGACGTCGCGCAATGCTTGGACGCCCAAGATCTCGGCACCCAACTCGCAGGACGCGCGGCGGGATGCGTAACCGCCGTCGGCGTGCGAATGCGACACCTTGGTGTCGATCACCAACAGGACCAGTCCGGACGCTTCGGCGTCGAACGGGACCAGCTCCACATGTTGGTCGCGGCAGTCCAGGAAGACAGCCTGGCCCTTGGCGCCGCGCAGGGAAGCTGATTGGTCCATGATGCCGGTGGGTGCGCCAACGAACACGTTTTCGGCGCGCTGGGTGGCCAGTACAAGGTCCTCGGCGGCGAGTCCGGCTCCGGTCAGCTCATTCAGGGCGCTGATAACGGCGCACTCAATAGCGTGGGAGGAGGAGAGACCGGCGCCAGACGGGACGTCCGAGTCGAGCAGGAGGTCGAAGCCCGGTACCGTGATGCCACGCTCCTTGAGCGCCCAGGCGACCCCCAGCGGATAGCGGGACCAGCCTTCGCCGGATCCGGGTTCCGAGTCCGCGAGGTCAGCCTCCACTACGCCGTGCCCGCCGAAGGTGGACAGCATGCGCACCTTTGAATCGCCGCGGACGCGCAGGGCCACCTTTGCCGTCTTGTCGATGGCGAAGGGCAGCACGAAGCCCTCGTTGTAGTCGGTGTGCTCGCCGATGAGGTTGACGCGCCCCGGTGCCTGCCACACGCCGTCGGGGGCTTCACCGAACGTTTCCTGAAAGCGGGCGGCGAGGACGCTGGTATCGGTAGTGGTGCTCATGCTCGGGTGCCTTCCAGGGTCTTGGGGGATGCCGGTGCTGCTGAGACGCTGCGGAGACGCTCCGCCACGGCTTCGGGGGTGGTGTCGTTGATGAACGCTCCCATGGCGGCCTCCGAGCCGGCCAAGTACTTGAGCTTATCGGCTGCGCGACGAGGCGAAGTCAACTGCAGGTGGAGTTGGCCTGCAGGGCGCAGGGACGGGTCCAGCGGAGCCTGGTGCCATGCGGAGATGTACGGCATGGGGGTGGGGTAGAGGGAGTCGAGGCGCTTGAGCAGGTCAAGGTAGACGTGCGAAAGTTCATCGCGTTCTGCGCTGGTCAACGCAGCGAGGTCGGGGACGCTGCGGTGGGGGACCACGTGGATTTCCAGGGGCCAACGGGCGGCGAACGGGACGTAGGCGCTGAAGTGTTCGGCCTCCAACACCATGCGGCTGCCGTCTTCGCGTTCAGCCTTAAGGAGCGAGGCCGCCAGCGTTTCCTTCCCGTCGACGTCGTCGTAGTACTTCCGGGCGACAGCACCGAGCTGGGCGGCGCGCGGCGTGACATACGGGTACGCGTAGATCTGGCCATGCGGGTGGTGCAGGGTGACTCCGATGTCCGCACCACGGTTCTCGAACGGGAACACCTGCTTGATGCCCGGCAAGGCGCTGAGCGCTTCGGTCCGCTGCGCCCACGCCTCAATGACGGTGCGTGCGCGGGTCTCGCCGAGTTCGGCGAAGGAGCCAGTGTGCTGCGGGGTGAAAGCGACTACTTCGCATCGGCCGAATGCCGGGCCGGTGGTCCCGTGGCCGCTGCTGCCCGGTGCGGGTGGAGGGGGAATCTCACCCAGGGCAGGGCCCAGGGACGGGAAGCGGTTCTCGAACACCACAACGTCATAGTCCGCTGCCGGGATTTCCGAGGGGTTCGACGCAGTAGTGGGGCAAATAGGGCACTGGTCGGCAGGCGGCAGATGCGTGCGGGCCTGGCGGTGCGCAGCGACGGCGACCCAGTCACCCGACAGGGCGTCGTATCGGACTTCGCCGGGCTCGCCGCGGGCTGGGAGCTCGCGGTGA
This sequence comes from Paenarthrobacter sp. 4246, assembly GCF_040546855.1. Taxonomy (NCBI): domain Bacteria; kingdom Bacillati; phylum Actinomycetota; class Actinomycetes; order Micrococcales; family Micrococcaceae; genus Paenarthrobacter; species Paenarthrobacter sp. 4246. The sequence goes on along the minus strand of NZ_JBEPOP010000002.1, from coordinate 145,974 downwards.
TCCACCAGTGATTCCGGTGTTCGCTCCGGAGTGCCGGGGTCGTCGAAGTAGATCAGCTCGCGGCTGTCCGCAAGGCGGGTGCTGGTGATGCGACTCATGAATCCATTGTTCCACGAGTGACCAAAAACGCATAGTTTCTAACAAAAGCTAACATTGGGTGGCGAGATCCTGGTTCCGAAATGAAGTACGGTATTGCCATGTCTGCCTCGCCTTCGCCCGCCGATAACGCGCTCCCGTCCGAATCCCGCCGCTTCGCCACGGGCCGGCAATTCGAGCTTCGCAGGGGCGATGCTCTCGCCGTCATCACCGAACTAGCGGCCGGGCTGCGCCTGTACTCCCGCGGCGGTGTGCAACTGACGGAAAGCTACGATGACGACCAGATTCCTCCGGGTGCCACGGGCATCACCCTGGCACCATGGGCCAACCGCGTGGAGGACGGGGTCTGGTACCTCGACGGCAAGAAGCAGCAGCTCGATATCACCGAAGTCTCCCGCAACAACGCCAGCCACGGGTTGCTGAGGAATGCTGCCTACACCCTGGTGGACGAATCCGAGTTCAGCGTGTCGCTCGAAGCCACCGTCTTCCCGCAGCACGGCTACCCTTTCCTGGTCCGGCACGTGGTCCGCTACGAACTGGACGAGGCCATGGACCTCCGCGTCCGGCAGACCTTGGTCAACGATTCCCAGGGCAGGGCGCCCTTTGTGCTCGGGGCCCACCCCTACCTGCGCCTTGGCGACGTCGCTACCGAGGACCTGGTCCTGACTGTAAAAGCCCGTACCCGGCTGGTGGCCGATGAGCGGCTGATTCCCCGCAGCACAGCTGCGGCAGATGGCCCGTACGATCTTTCCGCCGGCACCGCGGTGAATGACCTGTTGATTGATGTCGCCTTGACGGACCTGGCGTACGACGGCGGCGTGGCCCGCCATACGCTGACAGCGCCTGATGGCCGCAGCGTAAGCCTCGAACAGGACGAGCTGTCCCCGTACGTCCATGTTTTTGTCACAGACACTTTCCCCGGCCGCTCCAAAGCAGTGGCCATCGAGCCCATGACGGGCCCTGCCAACGCCTTCAACAGCGGTGACGGCCTGCGATGGCTGGCCCCCGGTGAGGCGTTCACCATGAGCTGGGGCATCACCGCATCACTCTGAGCTTTTTGTACGTGTTGCCTCAGCGTTTGGTAACAGCTGCGCGGGCCGGTTTCCCATACGGCGTGGCCTACGGAATTATGGGTTCATGACGCCAACACCGGACGCCAAATCCCGCTCTGACCGCCAAATTGCCGAAGACATCCCCTACGGGGTGCGAATTGCTGCTGCCTGGTCCTGGCGGGCAGGACTGATCCTGCTCATGATCGGTGCCCTGGTCTGGCTGCTGGGCAAGGTCAGCTTCCTCATCATTCCGGTCATGGTGGCGGCCCTTTTGGCCGGCCTGCTGTATCCGGTGGTGGCGTGGCTCCGCAACCGGAACGTGCCCAACGGGGCCGCCGTCGCCATCACTGTGGTGGCCTTCATTGGCGTCATCGCCGGCGCGCTCGCCCTGGTGGGAAGGCAGCTTGCCTCCGGCTTCGGTGAACTCTGGCAGGAAGCCTTGGCCGGGATCCAACAGATCCAGACCTGGCTGGCCGATGGCCCCCTCCACCTCACGGCAGACCAGATAGACCAGTACATTGCCGATGGCGCCAACGCCCTGCAGAACAACAGCAGCAGCATCCTTAGTGGCGCTTTGTCCTTTGGCAGCACTGCCGGACACTTTGCCGCGGGACTTGTCCTGGCACTCTTCATCCTCATCTTCTTCCTGCTCGAAGGCAGTCGGATCTGGGGCTTCCTGGTGCGGCTGCTGCCCAGAACCGCGCGGCGGGCCACCGACGGTGCCGGCCGCCGCGGGTGGACCTCCATGGTCAGCTACGTACGTATCCAGATGTTCGTGGCGTTCGTGGATGCTGTGGGCATCGGCGTGGGCGCGGCCATCATCCAGGTTCCCTTGGCACTTCCCTTGGCGGTCCTGGTTTTCATCGGCTCCTTCATCCCGGTAGTGGGTGCCCTTGTTACCGGAGCCATCGCGGTGCTTCTTGCGCTCGTAGCCAACGGGCCCATCAACGCGCTCATCATGCTGGCAATCGTCCTGCTGGTCCAGCAGCTCGAAAGCCACATCCTTCAGCCGTTGGTGATGGGCAAGGCCGTGTCGCTGCACCCCGTAGCCGTGATCCTCTCAGTGGCAGCAGGCTCCTACCTCGCAGGCATCCCGGGAGCGCTGTTCGCGGTCCCGTTGCTCGCCGTAGTAAACACGGCGGTTCGGTACATTGCCGGACGGACGTGGGAACATGATGAAGGATTGGGCGGTATGGAGCCTCAGCCGGCAACCGTTTCTGCGGGGCCGACCGGAGACGCCAACTTCAAGGAGGTTCACCTCCCCAAGCCCGAATCCCGCCTCGGTAAAGGCATCGCAGGCAAGAACAAGGATGCAGGATGCCCCTCTGCTGAGGGCCCTGCCGCCGACACCACTAAAGGAGAATAGTCAGTGAATACCCTCGAAACCCTGCCCGTCACGCTGGACGATGTCCTCAAGGCGCAGGAGTTGCTCGAGGGCATTATTACCAAGACTCCGGTGGAGTCGTCCCGTGCTCTCGGCAGCCTCGTAGGCGGCAACGTCTTTTTCAAGTGTGAGAACCTCCAGCGCGCGGGCTCCTTCAAAGTCCGCGGCGCCTATGTCCGCATGGCCCGGCTCACCGAGGACGAAAAGAAGCGCGGCGTGGTGGCGGCCTCCGCAGGCAACCATGCGCAGGGTGTAGCGGTGGCCGCTAAGAGCCTGGGCATCAACGCCCGCATCTACATGCCCCTTGGCGTGGCTTTGCCCAAGCTGGCAGCTACCCGCAGCCACGGCGCAGAGGTTATCCTGCATGGCCACAACGTGGACGAAGCACTGGCCGAAGCGCAGCGCTATGCCAACGAGACCGGCGCTGTGTTTGTCCACCCCTTTGACAACGTGGACGTCGTTGCAGGCCAGGGAACCATTGGGCTGGAGATACTGGACCAGATCCCCAACGTGGACACCATCCTCATGGGCGTCGGCGGCGGTGGACTCCTGGCCGGAGTGGCGGTGGCCATCAAAGCCAGGGCCAAGGAGCTCGGCCGCGAGATCCGGGTGATCGGCGTCCAAGCGGAAAACGCCGCTGCCTACCCGCCGTCGCTGGCCGCTGACGCATTGGTGCCGCTCAAGAAGGTCACCACCATGGCTGACGGCATCGCCGTGGGCCGTCCGGGGCAGCTTCCCTTCAGCATTATCCGCGAGCTGGTGGACGATGTTGTCACTGTCAGCGAGGACTCCCTGGCGCGGGCGCTGATCTTCCTCCTGGAGCGGGCCAAGATGGTGGTTGAGCCTGCCGGCGCCGTCGGAGTAGCCGCGCTGATGGATGGCAAGATCGAAAACCCGGGGAACACCGCCGTCGTGCTTTCGGGCGGCAACATCGATCCCATGCTCATGCTCAAAGTCATCCAGCGCGGCCTGTCGGCCGCAGGCCGGTTCATGACCGTCCGCATGATGCTGGATGACCGTCCAGGTTCCTTGGCCACCATTGCGCGGATCATTGCCGAAAACGACGCCAACGTCACCGGACTGGATCACACCCGCTTGGGTGGCTCCATCAGCATGGGCGACGTCTCCATCACCATCAACCTGGAAACCAAAGGCCACGAACACGGCGAACAGGTTCTCGGCGCACTGCGGGCCGAGGGCTTCCAGCCGATCGTGGTGCACTGACGGGAGGAGCACCATGGTGCTGGGAACGCCTGAAGGATCCAAAGAAGCGGACCGGGAGTCGCTGGCCGGACGGGCGAAGGGTGGCCTGCTCTTCATGGGCGGCTTCGTCATCCTGCTCTATGTCATTGAGATCCTCAACACGCTGATGCGCCACGGCTTGAACTTCACCTTTGGCCTGCGTCCCCGCTCCATGGACGGCGTGCTGGACATCCTGACGTTCCCGCTGTTGCACGCGAACTTCAACCACTTGCTTTCCAACACGCTGCCCCTGATCATCTTCGGCTTCCTGGTGTTCTTGTCCGGCCTCCGCGTCTTTATCACGGCGCTGGCCTTCAGCTGGCTGGGCTCCGGGCTCGCTGTGTGGCTCATCGGCGGGGGAGGGGTAACGGTGGGGGCGTCCGGGTTGGTCTTCGGATTCTTCGCGTTCCTGCTGGTCCGTGGATTCTTCAACCGGAACTGGTGGCAGATCCTGCTTTCTGTAGTGCTGTTCATGGCCTACGGCAGCATTCTCTTCGGCGTGCTGCCTACGGTGATGGGCTACGTCTCCTGGCAGGCGCACCTCGGCGGAGCTGTTGGCGGCGTCATCGCAGCCGTCCTGTTACGTCCCAAGTCCACGCTGGCGGCCTGACCCCTGCCAGCGGCGCACAAAAACGCCGGCCCGCCCCGTGGAGGGGTGGGCCGGCGTCGTGTATTTCGGGCCGGTAAGCCGCTGGTTAGGCGACGTAAGGCTTGGCGGAGACAATCTCCACCGGAATTTCCTTGCCGTTGGGGGCGACGTAGCTCAGGCTGTCGCCTTCCTTGTGGCCGATGATGGCGGCGCCCAGGGGTGACTTCTCGCTGAAGACGTCCAAATCGGAGTCCCCGGCGATTTCGCGGGAGCCCAGCAGGAACGTCTCTTCGTCACCTGCGATGCGGGCAACAACCAGCATTCCGGGCTCAACGATTCCGTCATCGGCAGGGGCCTCGCCAACCTGGGCATCGCGAAGCAGTGCGGTGAGCTGGCGGATGCGGGCCTCGATCTTGCCCTGCTCTTCCTTGGCTGCGTGGTAGCCGCCGTTTTCCTTCAGGTCGCCTTCCTGGCGGGCAGCTTCGATCTTCTGGACGATTTCCGCCCGGCCAGCGCCGGAAAGGTGGTCCAGCTCAGCCTGCAAGCGGTCGAAAGCTTCCTGGGTGAGCCAAGCCGCAGTGGCGCTATTGGTGGTAGACACGGATTTCTCCTCTAGATCTGACAATGCAAAAGACCCCGCCGAGGTGGCCACTCGTGGAACTCAGTAACCAACTTAACGGGGTGAAGGTTTCATCCATTGTAGTAAATCCTTTGGACGAACCCAAACCGGTTGAGTCATGGGTCACATGATTGTTATTTACCACTGTCCGTGATCCAGCAGTTGTCCACCACTCCTGAAACAGCCGGTGACTCGGTACGCAGGACCGTGCGCTGGACGGTGGTGCTGCCGCCGTCGGGGTCGTCCTGGGGATCGTTGGGGCCTACTTCCACTACCTTCCAGCCCACTACCGCGAACTTGGAGTCCAGCGCCTTGATGGCGCATTTGGCTGTGGCTCCGGGATATTTGGTGACCTGATAGTCCACCTCTGCCTGGGTGCCGTCCACGGTGCTGTACCCGATGTCCTTGAAGGTGACAGGGGCTTGTGCGGACCCGGTGGCCACATAGGCGGCGAACCCAATCCCGATGACCAAGGCACCGATGACGATGTTCCGCTTGGTTTTGCGGTTCATCGCGCGCTTTTGACCGCCGTAGCGATTGGCTAGGCTGGTGCTTGCCGGTACTTGGGTGGCCGATAGGTCCTCTGAAGTCACCCGTCCAGTTTAGTGCCGATCCCGGCGCCCCATCACCGCCCACACAGCTTGATCCACGAAAGAGGAGCCGTCACGTGACAGCGTCCAGCAGTTCCGACCAGCAGCTGCGGCTGCTCGCCGTCCACGCCCACCCTGATGATGAGTCCAGCAAGGGCGCGGCCACCATGGCAATGTACGCCGCCGCTGGAGTAGACGTGATGGTCGCTACGTGCACTGATGGCTCACGCGGTGACATCCAGAACCCGGCCATGGAAGATGCGCCCCACCCCAAGCGGGATATGGCCGGTGCCCGGCGACTGGAGATGGCGAATGCGGCTGCCGTCCTGGGAATCCAGCAGCGGTGGCTCGGGTTCGTGGATTCGGGCCTTCCGGAAGGTGATCCACTGCCGCCGCTGCCGCCGGCGTGCTTTGCCCTCCAGCCCCTGGAACGTGCCACGGCGCCCCTGGTCCGGCTGGTCCGCAGTTTCAAGCCGCACGTGATTCTGAGCTACGACGAAAACGGTGGCTACCCGCACCCGGACCACATCATGGCCCACAAAGTGGCGGTGGAAGCCTTTGATGCCGCCGGTGACCCGGACCGTTACCCGGGCATGGGGGAGCCGTGGGCCCCGAGCAAGCTCTACTACGACCGTGCTTTCAGTCCTGAACGGTTCCGTGCGCTGCACTTTGCGTTGGAGGAAGCGGGTTTGCAGTCTCCCTACGCTGAGCGGCTTGCGGCGTGGCTGGAAGCCGATGCCGAGGGCCATACTCCCGTTCCCCCGGGATACCAAACCACCACCCAGGTGGATTGCGGCGATTTCTTCGAGGCACGCGACGACGCGCTCCGGGCACACCGCACCCAGATCGATCCCCTGGGTTTCTTCTTCGCAGTATCGCCGGATCTGCAGCGCACAGCGTGGCCGTGGGAGGACTACACCCTCATCAAGTCCACTGTCCCATCCGAGCTGCCGGAGAAGGACCTGTTCGCGGGGATAAGATAGGAACTCCGGCAGTTTCTATCGCCCGTAGAAATTGCCGCCAGGCCAACCAGCTTCCGGCTACGCTGCCTGTCGGCATGCATCAGCTCCCATAGAAGGTTTGAACGTGCACCACTTGATTCTCGCCCTGACCGTCACCCCGTCGCCCAATCCCTCGGGCACGCTGCGGCCCGGCCTGTCCGAGGACCAGGTGACGCCCGGTACGTGGGGCTTCGTCCTCACGGCCTTCATCGTCATCCTGACCACGTTCCTCATTGTGGACATGGTTCGACGCATCCGGCGCGTCCGGTACCGGGCACAAGTGGAAGAAGCACGCCTGGCAGCTGAGGAAAGCCGGGCCGAGGAGGTCGGCCAACCAGCCGACGGCGGCACCCCCGGAGCCCCCGGCGCACCGTCTGCAGGCGGAGCCTCGGACGAGAACGACGATGCCGGTCCCCGGACCCGCTGAATCCACCGGTAACGGTTCGCCCTGGGCCAACAATGCCCTGGGCTCGGAACCTTCTGCCTATTTGCGGCAGCACGCGGACAATCCCGTGCACTGGCGTCCGTTCGGCGACGAAGCGTTTGCTTTCGCCGCCGAACGCGATGTCCCGGTTTTCCTTTCCATCGGCTATGCGGCGTGCCATTGGTGCCATGTCATGGCCCACGAGTCTTTCGAAGACCAGCAGACGGCTGACTACCTGAATGCCCACTTCGTCCCGGTGAAGGTGGACCGGGAGGAGCGTCCGGATGTCGATTCCGTCTACATGGCCGCAACGCAGGCCATCAGCGGTGAGGGCGGCTGGCCGATGTCCGTCTTCCTCACGCCGGACGGACTCGCTTTTCACGCGGGAACCTATTTCCCGCCCGTGCCCCTGCCCGGCAGGCCGTCCTTCCGCAACGTCCTTGAAGCCGTCCATGAGGCTTGGCTGGAGCGTCGTGATGGGGTGGAGCAGAACGCGCGGGGTCTTGCGGCCAGCATGGCCGATGGGCAACTCTCCGCGGCGGTCCGGCTCGACGAACCGCCCGGGTTGCTGGACGCTTCCCTCCTTCCGGAGGCCGTGGCGCTGCTGGCCCGCTCCGAAGACCCCGACGCCGGCGGGTTTGGCAGCGCGCCCAAGTTCCCGCCGTCGGCCGTTCTGGAGTTCCTTATCCGGCACGCGGCTGTGCCCTCAGATACCGCAGATGCCGCCAAGGATATGGCCGGACGAGCGTTGGCGGGCATGGCGCGCTCAGCCTTGCGCGACCAACTCGACGGCGGATTCGCCCGCTATTCGGTGACGGCGGACTGGTCCGTGCCGCACTTCGAGAAGATGCTCTATGACAACGCCCAACTGCTCCGGGTCTATGCGCATTGGGTGCGGTTGGGTGGCAACGAGGTCTATTCACCCGAGGAAGCAGCGGCTGTGGCGTCGCGATGCGCAGACTGGATGCTGGAGTCACTGAGGCTGCCAGGCGGCGCTGTGGCTTCCTCCCTGGACGCCGACACGGTATCCGACGGCGTTCATCATGAGGGCGCCACGTACCTGTGGACCCTGGACTCCTTGGCGGATGTCCTGGGCGCCGATGAGGCCCTGCAGGTGGCGCGCATGATGAACGTTGGCGCTGAAGGGACAGTGTCGGACCTTGGCTCGCCACTGCATCCGGCGCGGAAGCTGTCCGACGCCGATCGGCGGCTTTGGGAGCGTGTGGCGCCGGTATTGCTTACGGCGCGCAATCTCAGGAACCAGCCGGCCAGGGACGACAAGGTGGTGGCCGGCTGGAACGGGCTGGCTGTAGCCGGACTCGCCGAGGCGGGTGCCATTCTGGGCCGCCCGGACCTGGTGTCGGCGGCGGAGAACGTGGCCGAGTATCTCGCCACCGTCCACTGGAACGGTGAAACGAAGACGTTGGTCCGCGTCTCACATGACTCCCAAGCACGTGGAATTGGCGGTCTGCTGGAGGACTACGCGTTCTGTGCTGATGGCTTCCTGGCCCTCTTCGCGGTGACGGGAACCAAACGCTGGTACCTTCTGGCGGAGGAGCTGGTGCTGGCTGCGTGCACTCGCTTCGTGGAGAACGGACAGCTTGCGGACTCGACGGGGGAGTCCGCGCAGGTCTTCAACGCCCAGGGTCAACACACAGGCCTGGACCCGTTCGACAACGCCACGCCCAGCGGTGCCGCGGGGTTTGCCGGCGCGCTCTTGTCTTATGCCGCCTATTCCGGTTCCCACGGGCACCGGCTCATGGCCGGCACCATCATGGGGCTGCTCCCAGCCATCGCCGGCCGTGCACCGCGCGTTGCCGGCTGGCTCCTGGCCACCGCGCAAGCCGCGCTCGCAGGGCCGGTGGAGGCCGCCGTCGCGGGCCCGGATTCGCCGCTGAAGCGCGAACTGCACCACACGCTGTTGACGTCTCCCAGCCCTGGGCTGGTGGTCGCTGTGCAGGAGGACGACGCCGGGGCCCCGGGTGGGGATCCCGGCGTGCCGCTGCTTCTCCACCGGTCAGGCGCGCCGGACGGCTTACCGCAGGTATACCTGTGCCGGGACATGGTGTGCGAAAGGCCGTTGGGGGATGCTGCTGCTGTCCGGGCCCGCTTGGCGGCCATGGGATCAGGCGACTGAGCGGTTCCTTTCGGCTTAGCTCAGCACTGCCAGCATGATGGCGATGAAGTGGGCCGCGAAGGCCAGCACGGTAAAGGCGTGGAAGAGTTCGTGGAAGCCGAAGTGCTTAACGCTGAAGTTGGGCTTCTTGGTGGCGTAAAACACCGCGCCGGCGATATACAGTGCGCCGCCCACGCAGATAAGGATCGCGGCAGGGGCGTTGGCCGTGAAGAACTGCGGCAAGTAGAACAACGCTCCGCAGCCCAGGGCGATGTAGACGGGAACGTACAGCCAGCGCGGTGCGTGCGTCCATAGAATCCTGAAGAGCACACCGACGATCGCCCCGGACCAGACAAGCCACAGCAGAGTGACGGCCTCGGAACGTTCCAGCAAGGACCAGGCCAGCGGGGTGTAACTTCCGGCAATGACCAGCATGATGTTCGTGTGGTCCAGCCGTTTGAGGACCATGCGGACTTTGGGGGACCAGTTTCCCCGGTGGTACACAGCACTTACCCCGAACAGGAGGAAGCCGGTCAACGCATAGATGGCGGACGTGATTTTGCGGTCCGGTGTCGGGGCAATGGTCACCAGCAGGATCCCTGCAGCCAGTGCGAAGGGAGCCGCTACAGCATGGATCCACCCGCGCCAGACGGGCTTGGTTTCGAGTAGCTCAGCCATAGTTAAACCATAACTTACGTTTCGGTAAGTTACCGAAGGGTAACAATGGACAGGGGGATTTTTGCCCTTGGCTGCACCGGCTCGCCAGCTGGGGAAGGTAGCCTTGGATGTGCGTCGTCGTACAAGCAAGGAAGTCAGGTGAGAGTCCGGTGGAGCTGCCCGGTTTCCTCTATGGCTTCTATGAGCGCAAACTTCTGCGCTCCCTCAAGCAGGACCAGATCCCCCGGCACATCGGTGTGATGGTGGACGGCAACCGTCGGTGGGCACGCCAATTCAACGCACCCACCAGCCAGGGACATCAGGCCGGTGCAGACAAAATCCACGAGTTCCTCGGTTGGTGCCAGGAACTCGGCGTCAAAGTAGTGACGCTCTACATGCTTTCCACGGACAACATGAACCGCTCCGGTGAAGAGCTGGACCTCCTCATGGGCATCATCGCCAACACCATGGACCGCCTTGATGAAGACGAAGACGTCTCTGTCCACGCCATGGGCGCTCCCGAGCTCCTGCCGGACTATCTGGCCGAACGCCTCAACAAACTGACAGCCCGCACGCCGGTCCACGAAAAGATCCACGTCAACGTCGCCGTGGGCTACGGCGGCCGCCGTGAAATTGTCGACGCCGTCCGGGAACTCCTGCACGATGCCGCCGCCAAGGGACGGACTATGACCGACGTCGCAGATGAACTTTCGGTGGACGACATCTCCCGGTTCCTTTACACCCGCGGCCAGCCTGATCCTGACCTGGTCATCCGCACGTCCGGCGAGCAACGCCTCTCCGGTTTCCTGATGTGGCAAAGCGCTTACAGCGAGTTCTACTTCTGTGAGGCACTGTGGCCGGCGTTCCGTAAGGTTGATTTCCTGCGGGCCCTCAGGGATTATGCCGGGCGCCAGCGCCGCTACGGAGCATAGGGCGCCCCGGTTCATCAAAAATTAACGAACCGGACATGCGACTTGCCGACCGCGGATTGCGGAAATGAATGTGTCCGGGATTACGTTAATCACATCAGCAGGCAAAACCGCCCGCTGATCGGGGAGGCCAGTACATGGAGCGGATCATCGCACCAGTTACATGGGAGGCCACGCCCGGCCTTCCGGCCGAGCCGCTTCACCATTAGGCCGGGCGAACTGCCCGGGGCTGGAGTCGATGTGGCTATTTCTGAGCAACTGCCCGCAATGGTTTCCGACGGGGAAAGTGCAGCTACCTCTCGCGCCAAGCGGGTCCCACAAACAGCGCGGACCAAAAAGTCCGTCACAGGCCGCAGCTACGTGATCGACACGTCCGTCCTGCTGTCCGACCCCCACGCATTGCTGCGATTCGCTGAACACGAAGTCATCGTCCCCATCGTGGTCATCAGCGAACTGGAAGGAAAACGCCACGACCCCGAACTCGGATATTTCGCCCGCAAAGCACTGCGGCTCCTGGACGATCTGAGGATCGAACACGGCGGCCTTGACCAGTCCATTCCCATCGGGAAGGACGGCGGAATGCTGCGGGTGGAAATGAACCATATTTCCCCTGAGGTGCTGCCGGCAGGATTCCGCGGAGGCGACAATGACAGCCGCATCCTGGCTGTGGCGAAGAACCTGGCAAACGAAGGCCACAACGTCACCGTGGTCTCCAAGGACCTCCCCATGCGCGTCAAGGCATCCGCCATGGGACTGCAAGCCGACGAGTACCGCAACGAACTCGTCAAGGACTCCGGCTGGACCGGCATGGCCGAGGTCGAAGCCAACGACGACGAAATCACCACCCTTTACGGTCACGAACCGGTTTTCATCCCAGCTGCCGCCGAACTCCCCGTCAACACCGGACTGGTCCTTTTGTCCAACCGGGGATCCGCGCTGGGCAGGGTCGGGGCCGACAAACAAGTCCGCCTCGTCAAGGGTGACCGCGACGTCTTCGGCCTCCATGGACGCTCGGCTGAGCAGCGGCTCGCCATTGACATGCTCATGGACCCCGCCGTCGGCATCGTTTCCATTGGTGGGCGCGCGGGCACCGGCAAATCCGCGCTGGCCCTCTGTGCGGGCCTGGAAGCTGTCCTGGAACGCCGTGAGCACCGCAAAGTGGTGGTCTTCCGCCCCCTGTACGCGGTAGGCGGCCAGGAGCTCGGCTACCTCCCCGGATCCGAGTCCGAGAAGATGAATCCCTGGGCCCAGGCCGTGTTCGATACCCTGGGCGCCCTGGTGAGCCAGGAAGTCGTCGAGGAAGTCATGGATCGGGGCATGCTCGAAGTCCTGCCGCTGACCCATATCCGCGGTCGTTCGCTGCACGACGCCTTCGTGATCGTGGACGAAGCACAGTCACTCGAGAAAAATGTCCTGCTCACCGTCATGAGCCGCATCGGGCAGAACTCCAAGATCGTCCTCACCCACGACGTCGCCCAGCGGGACAACCTCCGGGTAGGGAGGCACGACGGTGTTGCGGCCGTCGTCGAGACACTCAAGGGCCACCCGCTGTTCGGGCACATCACGCTGACCCGGTCGGAGCGGTCGCCGATTGCAGCGCTGGTGACGGAGTTGCTCGAAGGGGCTGAGATCTAAGCTGCGTTTGCTGCACGGTGGTCACCACCGCGCGGCCACGGCCTCCCGCCGTCGCTTAGACACAACGCAAAAGGACCCCGAAGGTCGCCCAGCGACCTTCGGGGTCCGATGCGTTGCGATGCGCTCCTTTCCGGGAGACCACAGCCGCGCTATTGCCTGAGAGCCGTTAGAGCTTCAGGTACGTTCTCAGTTCTTCGTGGCCTTGGATTTTGAGGGTCCAGTCCGGGCGTTTGAAGGTGGCGGGGGTGAGGCGGACTTTTTGGACTTCCTGGACGGTGTCTCCCCAGCCCTCGCGGAAGATGCCATTGGGTTCGTAACCGAGGCTGGTGGAGACGCCCAGGGACTGTTTATTCCAGGTGGCAGCCTCGGACTCAGCTACTTCGGCTCCCAGGTAATCAAAGGCATAGCTGACGACGGCGGCACGCATCTCCTTGCCGAACCCCTGCCCGTGGGCGGACTGCTTGAGCCAGGAGCCAGTGCCAACTGTTTTCAAGGTGTTGAAGTTCTTGGCGCCGATGTCCTGGACGCCGAGGAACTCGTTGTTATTCCAGACCGCCAGGAGGAGGGTCCAGGATTCCTTGGTGAAGTTGGCGCGGCAGCGCCAGTACCACTGGGCCATATTCGGAGCGAGTTCATGGTCCGGAAGGTCGGTCCACGGGGTGCTGAACGGGCTCTTGCCGGGCTCGTGGACACCGGATCGCGCCGCGGCGACGGCGGCCGGGATGTCGTCGTCGAAAACTGGACGGATACTTAACCTCGGGGTGGTGAGGGTGAGTCCGAACGGGGGCCAGATGTCTGCCAGCGATGTCATCGCCGTAGCTTAGCCCGGCAGGAGGAGCCTCGCGAGTCACATCCCGGGGAGACTCCTGCGCTTCTCTTCAGGCGGCCGGGCCTATGTCCCACGGGATGTGGCGGCGCACGTCCGTGAGGTTCATGGACTCAGCCAGGAAAAGGTCGTCCAACATGTACTCGTCCACGGCCAGGATCTTCAGCCAATGCCCCTTTCCGGAAGAGTCCCCATCCAGGCTTTGGCTGGCAACGCAAACTCCTGTGCCGGCGTCGATCCTGATCAACGTTCGTCCGGTGTGGGCCAAAGGCTCGGCAGGATCCGAGGGAACATAGGTCCTGCTGCGGGTCACGATGGTTTCCAAAGCGAGGCGGCCCTCATGGTCCACTTCCCGGGGTTCTTCAAGGAACACGGGGTTTGTGTCCGGGAATTCGAGGGGAACCGGAGCGTTGCCGGCCAGTTCCACGGGATCGAGTGCGGCGGCAAGGCGGCCGTTGCCGAAGGAGGGCTCACCGTAGGCGGCCTCCGGGCGTCGCCTGACCAGTCCGGCGTCGTCATAAACGGGCGTCACCAGATGGGCCGGAAGCAGCCATGAGCGGCGTGTTGAGGACACGTACAGATCATCCCGGGAGTCATTGATGCCCGTGGTGCTGTGCAGCAATCGGCCGTCCGGTGTTTCCAGGCGAAGAGCTCCCGGCCGTCTCAGCCATGCGCGGACCATGGTGGCGCCCGTCCCGGGCCGTTCCAGGTATTCGAAGCGGAGGCTCGTCCATTTCCACGGCGAAGAACGGCAAAGGTTCCGGAATGTGGAGGACAAGTCGAAACCCGGTCCTCCTGCGCTGTAGCTCCCCATATCCACAGTTTACCTAGGCGTTCAAGCGTGCCCTGCGGCCAAAGCGGGATAGCATCCGAGAGTGATCCGACGACTCTCCGACCTCTGGGACGCCAGCCCGCTGGGCTTCTGGGTGGTGATGGCCGCGTGCCTGTACTTCGTGGTGATGGCTGTTCGGCTCACGGTGATAGACGTGCGGAGCCACCTGTTGCCCAACCGCATTGTGTTTCCGTCATACGCAGTGGCAGGTGTGTTGTTACTGGCGGCATCGCTCCTGGCATTTTTCGCCGATGCCGGCCCGGACCTCCACCTTTCTGCAGACCTGTTCGCTGTGCCCGGACTCCGGGTCCTCGGGGGAGGCGCTGTGCTGTGGCTCTTCTACTTCGTATTAAGGCTCATCCACCCGCCCGGGATGGGCTTTGGTGACGTCAAGTTGGCGGGTGTGCTGGGCCTCTACTTGGGATACCTGGGGTGGAGCCACGTGTTCGCGGGCACGTTCGCCGCTTTCATTCTGGGCGGTCTGTGGAGCCTGGCTATCCTTGTGTCGCGCCGCGGTACCCTGCGATCGGCCATTCCCTTTGGTCCGTTCATGCTGGCGGGAGCGGCAGCTGCCATGGTGCTGATACCCGCATGACGCTTCCCACCGTGCCAACTGCGGCCGAACTGCAACCGTCCCCGTATTTTCGCGTTCACCATGCTGCGGCATGCTTAGCCCAGCGGGTGTTTGGATGCGCTGGATGGAGGCAGGAGAGGGTGCAATGCAGCGGAACAGGTTGAGGCTCGCGGTGGGTGTGTCCATTGCCTGCACCGTCCTGCTCAGCGGATGTGCCCAACCAGACAGCACCTCCGCTGCTCCGACGCCGTCGGTTATCACGTCGCAGGCCTTGCAGCGGCCAGTGCGGTCCTGTGAAACTCCGCTGGGGTGTTCCGAATTCACGTCCGTGCGCGGAAGCGACGCCACAGGAGAGGTAGCGTGGCTCGGCACGCATCCGCTGCGTGTAACGTCGGCGCGTTTCGATGGAGTGTGGACCTTGCATGTCGCCACGCCCTGCAACCATCTGCAGGTGCAGGTTTCGGTCCAGGATGATGTCCTGACACCGGGGTTGGTGTCCGTTACGGACAGGGGCTGCGAGGAGCCAACGGGCAGCTACCAGGCCTGGACAGAGAAGCTCTTTGAGCAGCCTGTTCAGTGGAAGCTCGACGGCGATACGCTCACCTTGCGCAATGCACACGCCACCATTGACCTGAAGGAAAGCTGACACCATGGGTGCACCGGAATTTGTGCTCAAACTGCGGGAAAAGATCGGCAACGATCCCCTGTGGCTGCCGGCCGTGCGGGGAGTGGTCTTCGACGACGAAGGCAGGGTTTTGTTGGGCCAGCGTGCCGACAACGGTCACTGGACACTGATCACCGGAATGTTGGAGCCGGGGGAGCACCCCGCGCCGGGGCTAGTACGGGAGATCTTCGAGGAAACCGCGGTAGTGGCTGAGACTGAACGGATCATCGGCGTCGGAGTTGTGGGACCGGTGACCTTCCCCAACGGGGACGTCTGCGACTTCCTGGACATTACCTTCCGGTGCCGATATGTATCCGGGGAAGCCCAGGTCAACGACGACGAATCGCTTGCCGTGGGGTGGTTCGAGTTGGATGACCTTCCGGACATGAGCGCCGGAAACCTTGAAGCCATCAGGCTTGCCACGGAGCCCGAAGGCCCCGTGGCGTACCAAGTGGAGGACTAGCGCTACCGACGTCCTGCATCGGCTGTCGGGCGATCCTCGTCAACGCCATCCGAAGCCGCCAGATCGGTATTCAAGCGCGCGGTCTCGAGTCGCTCGGCTTCAAGGCGGTCGGCCTCCTCGCCACCCACAGCCTCACCTCGTGCCACCATGCCTGCGGTGTCGGAGAGGGGGATCTGCTTGAGCGTGATGGCCAGGATCAGTGCGATGGCAATGAACGGCACCAAGTACCAGAACACGGGCGCCAGCGAATTGGCGTAGGCGTTGACGATCGCATCGCGCAACTGCTCGGGCAGCTGTGCCAATGCCTGGGGATCCAACGTGCTGGTGGACTGTGAAGCCTGCTCGGCAGAAGCGCCGGCGCCCGTGAATGCCTCGGTCAACGATTCGGACAAGCGGTTGGTGAAGATCGCACCGAAGACGGCGACACCCAGCGACGCACCTACTTCACGGAAGTAGTTGTTGGTGCTGGTGGCCGTGCCGATCTGGTCGGCCGGCACGGAGTTCTGGACCACCAGGACGATGACCTGCATGATCAGGCCCAGGCCCGCACCGAAAATGAACAGCTGGACACAAATAACCCAGATGGGGGTTGATGCCGCCAGCGTGGTCAGCCACAACATCGCAGCGATCGTGAGTGCTGCACCAAGGATCGGGTACATCTTGTACTTTCCGGTCTTGGATATTCGGATACCGGAGTAGATGGACGTACCCATCAGGCCCACCATCATGGGGAGCATCAGCAGGCCCGACTCAGCCGCCGAGGTGCCCGAGGACATCTGCAGGAACGTCGGGACAAAAGCGATGGCAGCGAACATGCCAAGGCCCAAGGTGAAGCCGATAGCCGTTGCATTGATGAAGATGGGGTTCTTAAACAGGCTCAGGGGAATGATGGGATCCTCGGCGCGGCGTTCAACCATCACAAAGGCGAAGGCGGCCAGAACCATGCCGGCGCCAAACGCCCAGGTAAGCGGCGAGTCCCAGCCTTCGTCCTTTTTGCCACCGAAGTCGGTGAAGAAGATGAGGCACGTGGTGGCGGCGGAGAGGAAGACGACACCCAGGATGTCGATCTTCTTTTCGGCCTTCTTGTTGGGCAGGGTCAGGGTGAACCAGGCGGTGATGAACGCCGCGATGCCGATGGGGATGTTGATGTAGAAAGCCCACTCCCAGGTGAGGTGGTCTACGAAGAACCCGCCCAGCAGCGGTCCGGCCACAGCGGAGAGACCGAAGATGGCGCCCAGAGGGCCCATGTACTTGCCGCGTTCCTTGGCAGGAACGATGTCAGCGATGATGGCCTGCGACAGGATCATGAGGCCACCGCCACCCAGGCCCTGGATGGCACGGAAGATCACGAAGCCCCAGAAATCGGTGGCGAAGGCGCAGCCCACGGACGCCAGGGTGAACAGGGCGATGGCGATGAGGAACAGGTTGCGTCGCCCCAGGATGTCACCAAACTTGCCGTAGATGGGCATCACGATGGTGGTGGCCAGGAGGTAGGCGGTGGTGATCCAGGCCTGGTGCTCCACACCGCCGAGCTTGCCCACAATGGTGGGCATGGCGGTGGAGACGATGGTCTGGTCGAGGCTGGACAGGAGCATGCCTGCGATCAGTGCCGAGAAGATGATCCAGATGCGTTTCTGGGTCAGCAACAGCGGTTCTGCTGCCTTCGAGAGTGTGCTCATGCGGGGTCCTTCAAGGTTTCAAGGGGGTTGGGGCCCAGTTGCTGGTTCGTGGCCAGCGGCTGGGCAAAGAGTTTCCGTGCGGCGTTGAGGTTCTGTTCGAGGATCCGGCGGTACGTGCGGGTGTTTTCCTCCGAAAAGAATTGCTGTGCTGTCTTTTTGGAGACCGCCCCGAACAACGCGGTTGCTGTTACGACTTCCGGGTGATCCGGATCCAGCCCCTCGCGGGCAGCCACCAGAGCAGCGAATTGCCGTTCACGCGCCTCCCCTTCGAGGGTGAGCCGCGCCAGGAGTTGTGGTTCGGCCGTGATGGCGGCGATGAACTGTTGGACCTCTGTGCGGCTGATGGATGAGCGTTCCATGATGGTCACCGTGAGCACGTGCAGGGCTGCCAGGAGACTTCCGGAGATGCTGTCCTGGATGCGCGTGGGATTGGCGTTGAAGGCCTCTAAAGCGTCTGCGGGCAGTTCATCCGAGAAAGAGCCGATCACGGCGTCTTCTTTGGAATGGAAGTAGTTGAAGAAGGTTCGGCGCGAGATCCCCGCCGCTTCGCAGACTTCCTCAACAGTGAAACCGCTGAGGCCATGCTCCGCGGTCAGGGAACGCGCGACGGCGGTGATCGCCGTCCGCGTGGCAGCCCGCTTGCGCTCGCGAAGGCCGCCGTCGATATTTGCACTATTGCTCACAAAGTAAAGTTTTGCACTCTAGGATACAAAGTGCAAAAAGAGTCAGAAGTTTTTGTACAGCAGATGCCCTTAAGGGTGGGTCTTAAGGGCGCCTGCTGTACAAAAACTCCGGGCTACGACGACGGCCGGTACCTTTCCAGCGAAAGGTACCGGCCGTCGTCGTGCTGTTGGGTTTTAGACCAGGAGTCAGGCCTTGTGGGCCGGGGCCGTCATGGTGGTGACGTCCAGGGCCTTGTCGAGCTCGGCCTCAGTGACCTTGCCTTCGCCCTCGCCAACGAAGCCGAGCTTCTCGGTAGCCTGGCGGATGGTCAGGCCCTCCTTGACGGCAATTTTGGCGATCTTGGCAGCGTTTTCGTATCCGATGAACTTGTTCAGCGGGGTGACGATGGACGGGGAAGCCTCGGCCAGGAAGCGTGCCCGCTCCACGTTGGCGGTGATGCCGTCGATCATCTTGTCAGCCATGACGCGGCTGGTGTTGGCCAGCAGCCGGATGGACTCAAGGAGGTTGGCGGCCATGACGGGGATGCCGACGTTGAGCTCGAAGGCGCCGTTGGTGCCGGACCAGGCGATGGCGGTGTCGTTGCCGATCACCTGGGCGCAGACCATGATGGACGCTTCGCAGATGACCGGGTTGACCTTGCCCGGCATGATGGAGGAGCCCGGCTGAAGGTCCGGAATGGCGATTTCACCGAGACCCGTGTTGGGGCCCGAGCCCATCCAGCGGAGGTCGTTGTTGATCTTCATGAAGGAGATCGCGATGTTGCGGAGCTGGCTGGAACCCTCGATGAGGCCGTCGCGGTTTGCCTGCGCTTCGAAGTGGTCGCGGGCCTCGGTCAGCGGCAAGCCGGTGTCGGCTGCGAGCAGTTCAATGACGCGCTCCGGGAAGCCGGCAGGGGTGTTGATGCCGGTACCCACGGCGGTGCCGCCCAGGGGAACTTCGGCAACGCGGGGGAGTGCAGCGTTGATGCGCTCGATGCCGTAGCGGACCTGCGCGGCGTAGCCACCGAACTCCTGGCCGAGCATGACGGGCGTGGCATCCATGAGGTGGGTGCGGCCTGACTTGACGACATCCTTGAACTCCACAGCCTTGCGGTCGAGGGAAGCTGCCAGGTACTCGAGGGCCGGGATCAGGTCGTTGATCAGGGCCGACGTTGCGGCGACGTGGACGGACGTCGGGAAGACGTCGTTGGAGGACTGCGAAGCGTTCACGTGATCGTTCGGGTGGACAACTTTGTCACTCCCGGCGGCTGCGAGGGCGCGCGATGCGAGCTCGGCGATGACCTCGTTGGTGTTCATGTTGGAGGAAGTGCCCGAACCGGTCTGGAAGACGTCGATGGGGAAATCGCCGTCGTACTTGCCGGTGGCAACCTCATCGGCAGCGGCGGCGATAGCCTCGGCGAGCTCACCATCGAGCACCCCCAGTTCGGCGTTCGCCAGTGCAGCTGCCTTCTTGACGCGGGCCAGGGCCTCGATGTGTGTGCGCTCGAGCGTCTTGCCGGAGATCGGGAAGTTCTCCACAGCACGCTGCGTCTGGGCGCGGTACAGGGCGTTCACGGGGACGCGAACTTCGCCCATCGTGTCATGTTCAATACGGAACTCAGTGGTGGAAGTCATGGGGCTAGCTTAGGGCGATTGGACGCCGCACAGAAAACCCGGAGGGGAGTGCTACGTGCTCCGGCGCCGGGGCCGGAGCACGTGCTCCTAGAGCTTGCCGATCCCGGAAACGAGGGCCGCACGGCCTTCGTCGAGCTTGTAGGACAGGCCAATGACAGCTACGCGGCCGTCGTCGATGGCGTCGGAAATCACACGTGAGCTGTCAGCAAGGCGGGCGGCGGTCTGCTTGACGTGCTCCACTACCATGTCGTTGACGTCTTCCTGGCTGTTGCGCTTGGCCGTCAGGACCGACGGCGTGATGCGCTCCACGAGGTCACGGATGAAGCCGGGAGGCATCTCACCCGTTTCCACGGCGGCCTTGGTGGCCTTCACTGCGCCACAGCTGTCATGGCCAAGAATCACAATCAACGGAACCCGGAGTTCGCTGATGCTGTACTCGAGGGAGCCAAGCACGGCGTCGTCAATGACCTGGCCGGCGGTGCGGACCACGAAGGCGTCACCGAGGCCCAGGTCAAAGATGATTTCGGCGGCGAGCCGTGAATCCGAGCAGCCGAAAATCACAGCAAAGGGATTCTGGTTCTCGATGAGTGAGGATCGTCGCGAAGCATCCTGGTTGGGGTGCAGGGATTCGCCGGAAACAAAACGTTCGTTGCCCTCGCGGAGACGGCGCCACGCCAGGGCTGGAGTCAGGTAAGTAGGCACGAGCCTTACTTTACGACGCGGACAGGGCAGTCCGTGAAACTGTTGCGCGGGTTAAGCGGACGGTTGCGTCGAAGCAGGGGCTGTGGCGGGCGCACTTGCCGGCGGCGCCTGCTCTGCGGACTTCACGACGGCGGCAGCGAGCGTTGCGAACTCGTCCAGGCTCGCGGTGCCGCTCAAGATGATGGTGGTACCCCGGTACTCCAGGACCATGCTGCGCTTCTCCTTGCCGGAGTCCCGCAGCTCCCAGTCCTGGCCGCTGGCGTTGCGAGTGCCGGTGACGGGCAGGTTCTCCGTCTGCTGCAAGACCCACGTGGGGTTGGCCTGGGTGGTCTGGGTGAGGCCGATGAAGGCCTCCTTGGGGGTGAGGAAACCAATCTCCCAGGTGGGGACGCCGCTTCCCGTGCCTGATTCCCACCGGGCGTAATTCGGTTTGAATGTGTCGCCCGTATCCGGGGTCACCGGTGTGAATCCTGCCACACCTGCGGCATTGCGGGCGATGGCTGCCACGTCAACATCGGGCCGGAAGCCCTCGCCCTTCGGGGCCGGGTTCATCAAAACGATGGGGAGGAAAGCCAGCACGCAGACAAGCAGGGCAATGACCATGCCAATGACCGAGGCGTTGGCCCGCTTGGCAGCTTTCGCCGCGATGACGGGTTTGTAGGGGGCATCCGGGATGGCCTGGGCATCGTTTTGGCTGGCCGCTGCAGCGTCCGAATGGTTCTCGGCTGCGGGCTTGTCCTGCGTTTCACTCACCTGTCCATGATCCCTTATCCCGGCAGGGAACACACATCCGGTAACCTAACCACCGGCATCGGGGGCTGTGGTCATCCAACGACTCAGGGACCACGTGGCGACTATGATCGTTGATAGAGGAACCCCGGGTTGCCCCGCGCAACCATGTCCGGTCCCGTGAATCGTCACTCGAAGAAGAGGTTCAAGTGTCTCCTGCACCAATGACCCAGCAGTATTCCACGATTTCGCCGTCGCTCGCCGTCGGCCTCGACGAACCCGACCGCAACCTTGCGCTTGAACTCGTCCGAGTCACCGAGGCCGCGGCAATTGCCGGTGGCCACTGGGTGGGATTCGGTGACAAGAATAAGGCAGACGGCGCCGCCGTCGATGCCATGCGTTCGTTCCTTCACACTGTCCACTTCAACGGCGTTGTGGTCATCGGTGAAGGCGAAAAAGATGAAGCCCCCATGCTGTTCAACGGTGAGCAGGTTGGTGACGGCACCGGCCCCGAGTGCGACGTCGCCGTCGACCCCATCGACGGAACCCGCCTGACCGCCCTAGGCATCAACAACGCCCTCGCAGTGCTGGCAGTTGCTGAGCGCGGTTCCATGTTCGACCCCTCCGCCGTGTTCTACATGGAGAAGCTCGTTACCGGCCCCGAAGCCGCCGACATGGTGGACCTTCGCCTGCCCGTCAAGCAGAACCTGCACCTCATTGCCAAGGCCAAGGGCGTCAAGGTCAACCAGCTCAACGTCATGATCCTGGACCGCGACCGCCACCGCCCCCTCGTGGAAGAAATCCGCGAAGCCGGTGCACGCACCAAGTTCATCATGGACGGCGACGTCGCCGGCGCCATCGCCGCAGCCCGCTCCGGCACCGGTGTTGACGCCCTCATGGGTATCGGCGGCACCCCTGAAGGCATCGTTGCAGCGTGCGCCATCAAGTCGCTCGGTGGCGTCATCCAAGGCCGCCTGTGGCCGACGTCGGACGAAGAGAAGCAGAAGGCCATCGACGCCGGACACGACCTCGACCGCGTCCTGTCCACCAACGACCTCGTCACCTCGGACAACTGCTACTTCGCAGCGACCGGCATCACCGACGGCGACCTCCTCCACGGCGTGCGCTACCAGAAGGACCGCGTTATGACGCAGTCCATCGTGATGCGCTCCAAGTCCGGGACGGTCCGCTTTGTTGAGGCCGAGCACCACGCATCCAAGTGGGAGACATACGCGCGCAAGCCGTAACCACCCCGTTGCTGTCGCGTCTTTGACGCGAAAAGCGCCCTATCGCTCTGCGGCTATCTCCTCGTACCTCGTCGATTTGATGCCGCTGACGCGATAGGGCGCTTTTCGCTGTCCGGATGCGATGGTGCCGCGGCTTCCGGCTGCGTGCTGATAAAGGGTGGGGCAGTGCTCCGGGTGTGCCTTCACCACCTACTTTGGAGCGTGAACGACGCCGACACGCCGTGAGCCACGGGGTGTTGCGGGGTTGGCGGGCTCAAAGTGGGTGGTGGCGGTACGGGTGGATCCAGGCGAAGTTGGGGGGGCAGGGACTAGCGGAGCTTGTCCCGCAGCGCCCGGGCCAGTTGGTAGGCACCGTAGCGGAGTTTGTTGACCGGGAGGTCCCAGGTGCCGGGGTAGGAGACTTCGCGGCCACCGAAGGACTTCTTGAACGCAGTGAACCCTGCCCACTTGTGGTCCGGCTGGTCCTCGGGCGCCACGCCCCAGAGGTCCACGTGCTTCAGGCCCTTCTCCTTGGCGTCAGCCATGAGTGTCACCAGGAGGGGGATGCCCGCGCTGAGCTTGCGGTGGGTGTCGTCCAGAGCCGCGTGGGCGTAGACACGGGTGTCAGCGGAGTCGTAAGCGAAGGCAGCAGCGATCGGTTCGCCCTCCAGCTCCGCAATGAACAGAGTTCCCGCGCCGGAGGGCAGCAGGGACGCGGCAACCTGGGTGAGGTATTCGTCGCTTTGGGGCTTGAAGCCGTTCCGGGCTGCCGTGAGGTGGAGGAAGTGCAGGAGCACCGAGATGTCCGCGGGATCCTGGGAAGCCCGGAACGTCACACCCTTTTTGTGGATGTTCCGGTACAGGTTCCTGTTGGTCGGCTTCATACCGGCCAGGACGTCCTTGAAGTCGCCGTCGAGGTCCACGATCCAGCTGAGCTCGGGCTGCTGGTTGACCGGGGCGGGGCGCAAGCCGCGCGCGCGGAGGAGGGGGCCGGCGTCGGATGCTGTAAAACCGGCCGCTGCAGGTTCCATCCGTACGAAGACCGCGTGCTCGTCCTTGGCCAGGGATACCAAGGCCGCCGTGGCGGCGTCGAACGCTTCAACGGACTCTGCCACGGGACCGTAGGGGGCGTAGATGACCTTGCCGGCGGGGTTCTTCTCCTCAATGGCGAGGAAGCTCCAGCCCGGGCCGGACTGTTCGTGGACACGGCGGCCCAAGGAACGCTGGACAGCAGCCCACGCCGGGGTTTGCAGGAAAAACTCCATGGATCAGTTCCCCAGCCCTGTAGTGACGGCAAAGGCGATGCTGGTTTCAGTGGCTCCCTGGACGGGATGGACGTTCACGGGTGCCTCGAGATCCGGAATGAAGGCGGCCGCGCCGCGCTGAAGGCGGAGGTCGCTCTTGGGCGAGTCAAGCAGCACCGAACCGGAAACCACCACGACGACGGCCGGTCCGGTTTGCGCCAAGGGCACCGGCTCGGCACCCGGGCCAAGCTCAATGCGCTGCAACTGGAATTCCTTGAAGGGCGGCCGGTACAGCTCCTGCCCGAACTCGGTGCCACTCGCTTCGACGCGCGGCACTCCGAGGGCTTCAAACCGGACCGTCTTCAGCAATTCCGGAACGTCCACATGCTTGGGGGTGAGCCCGCCCCGAAGCACGTTGTCGGAAGAAGCCATGACTTCCACGCCCAGCCCATGAAGGTACGCATGGATGTTTCCCGCAGGCAGGTAAACCACCTCGCCGGGCTCCAGGGTGAGGTGGTTGAGGAGAAGTGAGATGAGGACACCG
The DNA here is from genome assembly GCF_040546855.1 of Paenarthrobacter sp. 4246. Classification (NCBI taxonomy): domain Bacteria; kingdom Bacillati; phylum Actinomycetota; class Actinomycetes; order Micrococcales; family Micrococcaceae; genus Paenarthrobacter; species Paenarthrobacter sp. 4246. The sequence goes on along the minus strand of NZ_JBEPOP010000002.1, from coordinate 121,860 downwards.
GGATCGCCGGGGAAGGCTTCGTTGATATCCAGCATCGCCGTCAGTGCTTCCCGGTGCGGCTCCAATGGAGCTCCGGCGGACAGGACCGCCACTACCTCGTTGATGGCGTCGGAGATGTCGCCGCCACCCTTGATAAGGCGGCTGAAAGCTGCCTTGAGGGCAGTGGATTCATCGGCCTGGGCGAGATCGGCGATGACGTTTCGGATGACGGCCGGGATTTCCACCGCCGCTGAATCAAGAACCTGTGCCAGGTGCTCAAAGATGCTCTGCGAATCAGCAGGGGAGCGGAAACCACACAAGGCCCGGAACGGAGTGAGGGGAAAGATCATCTCCGGTTTGTGGTTGTTGTCGCGGTAGTTGCGGGTCGCGGCATCGGCAGGGACCCCGGCCGCGTTCTCCCGGGCGAAACCTTCTTGGGCCTGTTCCAGGCTGGGATGCACCTGCAAGGACAACGGCTGTTCCGCTGCCAGTAACTTGGTGAGGAACGGCAGCCGCGGTCCGAATTCGGCCAGGCTCTCCGAACCCAGGAACCGATCGGGATCGGACTCGATCAAGGCGTTCAGGGGCTGGGTCACGCCGTTGGGGTGAAGGGCTGTGGAGGGGGAGTCCGGGTGGGCGCCGATCCACAGTTCGGCTTCGGGGCCACCTGATGCCGGCCGCCCCAGCAAGTCTGCGATCGCCGTCGTCGAACCCCACGCGTAGGGTCGCAAAACATTCTCAATCTGGTACACGAAAGAAAGTCCTTATCGTTGCGCTGGACGTGGGGTGGAGGGGACCGGCACGCTTACAGCGGTGCGCACTGTCCGTTGGTGGCTACGAGATCCCGGATGCCTTGCTCATCGCCCTGGGCCTTGAGGCCGTTCAGCAGTTCGATGGTGATCGGGGTGCCGTCCGGTGTAGTGGTCACCGGGGTGAAATCGGCCGACGGCGAGGGAAGCTGGCTTGCGGGGAGGCGCCCTGCAACTGGTCCGGCAGCCACGATGGTGCCGACGGCAGCGCCGTTGGGGGATACGACGGCGTCATCTGCCTTGGGGGCGTCGGACGACGCCAGGACTTCCTGGACCTTGGAGTGGATGAGGTCGAAGTCGGGCACGGTGGAGAAGGATGCGTCAAAGTCCGGAGGGCCGATGGTGAGCCGCTTGACCGGCTGGTTCTTGGACTTGAGGGCGAGGTCCACAAAGCTGCCCAGCTGGTTGGAAGAAATATTGGAATCAACAACCTTGGTCCCGGCGTTGGCGATGTCCTCGAACTTGGTCAGGAGGGTGGCCGGATCCAACTGCTTGAGCATGGCCTGCTGTACGCATTGCTGGCGGGCGATGCGGGCGTAGTCGTCCACGAATTCGCGGGAGCGGCCGTACCAGAGGGCATGGAAGCCATCCAGGTGCTGGTCACCGGCCGGGATCCAGCCGTCCGGCATGCCATGGATTCCATTGGCTTCATCAGTGACGGGGCCACTGATGGGAACCCATCCGCCGGCCTTGATGCGGATGCCGCCCATGGCGTCGATGAGTTTGGCGAAGCCATCCATGTCCACCAGGACGTACGCCTGGACAGTGATTCCGAGCGTGCCGGAGACCGCCTCCAAGGTGGCCTGGGCGCCGGGATCGGCAACGCCGGGGTAGAGGTTCTGGTAGTTGTTGGTGACCTCGGTATTGACGGCATTGATGAGGCATTCGTCGCCGCAGTTGTAGCCCTCAGGGTAGATCTCACGCATGGGTGAGCCCTCGCTGAACCGGGCGTTCTGAAGATTGCGGGGTACGGAGATGATGGCGCTCTCGCCGGTCTTGGCGTCGACACTGATGACGGAGAGGCTGTCCGGGCGTCGGCCCGTCCTGTCATCCCCGGCGTCGCCACCCATCATGAGGAAGTTGTAACGCCCGTCCACGGGATCGATGGCCGGTCCGGCGTTGAAAATACTGCCGATGGCGTTCCGGCTGACGTTCAGGACGTAGGCGATGTAACCCAGCGAGCCGCTGGCAAGCACTGTAGAGACTGCCAGGACCACGGCAATGATGGGTCGCATCCCCGGAGCCAGCAGGGCAGGCCTGATGATCCGCAAGGTGTTGAGGAACAGATAGGCCCATCCCAGAGCCAAAGCCACAAGCACCACGATGATGAAGAGAGAACCGATCGGATGGGTAAAAATACTGAGCAACACGGTGCGGTTCACCAACGCGATGAACAGGATAACCAGCGCCACTGCCCACACGGTGAGCGTGACCCGCAGCGCCACCCGGCCAAGTTTTCGGTCCCCGGCAACAATCTGTGCGCTGCCGGGGATAAAGAGCGTGAGGAGCACCAGCACGAAGGCGCGTTTGGTCCGGACCGGGGCGCTGGCCCCGGACGGATAGCGGACGGGATCAGTCAGGGCGGAACCGGGCTGATTCGAAGTCTTGTGCATGGTAGTCAACCGCTGCCTTCCTAGCGGGAGCCCCGGTCTGAAGCGTTGGCAGGGGAGAAGACTTCCTCTACTTTGCGACGCAGGTTTTCGCCCTTCTTGCTGGCGACATCATTGAGCTCCTGGGCAAAATCGAGCAGATCTGCGCGGAGCTTCGCGGCGAGTTCGTCCGTTCCCGAGGCCAGCATCCGGACAGCAAGGAGTCCGGCGTTGCGGGCCCCGGCAATGGAGACCGTGGCCACGGGGACACCGGCAGGCATCTGGACGATGGACAGCAGGGAATCCATGCCATCCAGGGTCTTGAGGGGCACGGGGACGCCGATCACGGGGAGCGGAGTCACCGAGGCCAGCATGCCTGGGAGGTGGGCCGCGCCGCCTGCGCCGGCGATGATGACCCGCAGTCCACGCTCGTGGGCAGTCTGGCCGTAGCGGATCATTTCAGTCGGCATGCGGTGCGCAGAAACGACGTCCGCCTCAAAGGGGATACCGAATTCTGCCAGGGCGTCTGCTGCAGCTTCCATGACGGGCCAGTCTGAATCCGAACCCATCACGAGCCCTACCAGCGGGGCTGTTGCTTCTGACGTCATGCGGTCTCCTCAAGGGTGGTCTGCTCGGGCTTGCGGCCGTCGCGGATGATGTTGGCCACGACCGTGGCGCGCTGGCGGACAGAGTCGACGTCGGAGACCGAGTTGCCCACGAGGTTCACGTGGCCGATCTTGCGGCCGGGGCGAACGGACTTGCCATAGGAGTGGACCTTGGCCGCGGGCTCGTAGGCCAACGCCATGGGGAAGGCCTTGAACAGGTCCTGGTTCTCGCCGCCAAGGAAATTCTTCATGACTACTACGGGCGCCAGCGCATCGGTAGCGCCGAGCGGCAGGTCCAGCACAGCCCGAAGATGCTGTTCAAACTGGCTTGTAATGGATCCGTCCTGCGTCCAGTGCCCTGTATTGTGCGGGCGCATGGCAAGTTCGTTGATAAGGAAGCCTGCTCCGACACCCGGCGTTTCAAACAGCTCTGCAGCCATGACGCCGGTGACGCCAAGCTCGTTGGCGATGCGCAAAGCAGCTTCCTCGGCGGCAGCGGCCACCTCAACGGGGATGTTCTGGGCCGGTGCGATGACTTCGTCGCAGACACCGTCCACCTGGATGGTGTGGACCACGGGCCAGGCCCGCGATTCGCCACTGGGGGTGCGTGCGACCAGCGCCGAGAGTTCGCGGCTGAAGTCCACCTTGGCCTCTGCCAGCAAAGGGCTCATGGCCTGGAACCAATCGGCGGTGGACGCAGCGTCCTCTGCCGAGTGGACAATCCTGACACCCTTGCCGTCGTAACCGCCGCGTGGTGTCTTCAGGACAACGGGCCAGCCGATGCGGTCGCCAAAAGCCACCAGCTCTTCAATGCCGTTGACCGAGGACCACTCTGGATTGGGAAGGCCGAGGCGGTCGATCGCAGCCCGCATCACCAGCTTGTCCTGAGCGTTGACCAGCGCGTCGGGGCCGGGCTGGACGTTGACGCCGGCATCCAGAAGGGCCTGCAAGTGTTCAGTGGGGACATGCTCGTGGTCGAACGTCAGCACGTCCAGGCCCTTGGAGAACTCAAGGAGAGCGTTCAGGTCCTTGTAGTCGCCGATCGGGGCCGTTGCCACCGCGGCAACAGCCGAAACGTCCTCACCCTCAGCCAAAACACGGAGTTCGAAGCCCAGGGCGGTAGCGGGCGGAGCCATCATTCGTGCGAGCTGGCCGCCGCCAACAACGCCAATTACTGGAAAAGTCACAAGGTTCAGCCTACCGAACCGGTGGCGTGATCACTGATTCTGCCGCCCCTGCGGCTGCTTTTTCCACAGCTTCCGGCAGCATGAGGGCGCCAATATCGGCGTTCTCACAGTCACCTCAAAGGCAGTGCGGGGAAATCGGGGCTAAAATGAACTTGGCCCATCGGCCCACCTTTTCAACGGCCATGGAGGGTCATGATCACCACACTTGCAGATCGCATCCGCGGACTCGCCTCGCTTTTCTGGCGCGAAGTAGCGAAGTTCGGCGCCGTCGGCGGTGTTGCTTTTGTCATTGACTCGGCCGTTTTCATCTGGCTGTTCTCCGGACCGATGCACGGCAGCGAAGTGTGGGCCAAGGCAATAGCAACCATCGTTGCAAGTGTTTTCTCGTGGGTCGCAAACCGTTTTTGGACATTCCGCCACCGCAAACAGGCGAATGTGGTCCGTGAGGCCGTGTTGTTCGCCATCATGAACCTGGTGGGGCTCCTGATCGCATCCGGTTGCGTGTGGTTCGCCAAGTACATCCTGGACCTGAACGACAAGCCCTCGCTGTTCATCGCCGGCAGCGTAGTAGGCCTTGTCCTGGGCACCATCTTTCGCTTCTTCGCCTACCGCTTTTGGGTGTTCAACGAAGAACTGGATGCCGAGCCCGAGTTCTCGCATGACCACGAGATCATCGAACTCCACCACAAAGCCAAGAGCGAGGCCGGAGCTGCCAACCCCGGCACCGGCGAGTTGCCGTCCGTTAAGAACGGCTGACCCGCTCGTTCTCCAGCAGGTGCTCGGTCACCTCGAGGTCAGGGTGCACCAGCACTACCGAGCCGTCGCCGTTCCACGCGCCCAGCGATGATGCCAGGCATTTCTCCAGGCCTTCTGTTGCCCGTACCAGCAGGCGGACGCCGGGTTCGTGGCCAGCGGCAAATTCCTCAATGAGGGCTTCGTGTGTGAGTTCCGAGGCACCCCGCACTGCGGGCAAATCCGGGGCAGGTTCGTTGTGCGCCATAAAGACGTCGCCATGGGAGCGGACTTCCGCCGCGTAATCCACGACGCCGGATGGCAGCTCGCCGGGCCAACGCATCGCAAGTGCCGCGAGCGGTACGGCCACCACCGCATCGAAGCCGGACCCGTCGCCGTCGTTGGGATTGTCGGTGACCAGGAGATCCGCGGAGGTGCGGTCAAAGACCACCTCCATGCCAAGCTGCCAGGCAGCCAACGCCCAGACGAATGACTTCCAGTGCGCGGGGAGGTCCAGCCGGATGGTCATGCCGGGTTCCGCGTCCAGCTCGTCCTGCAGGAGGTTGCTGGTCTTGGCCACCCAGTTGTCCAGGACCCGGCCCGACAGCTCCACCCGCTCGGAGTCAGGCCCGTACCACGTGAGCCGTGGTGAGGTTGAATGGCCGGATCGCAGGGCGGTCATCAGGTTTGCTGCCGGGATGCTCATGCGTCAATCTTGCCACGGTGGCCCCACCCCGTCCGGGGATTATCACCGGGATTGTGAATTGCGACACATGGTATTTTCTCCAGTCGGTGGGCGCCTCACGTCGGCAGGCTTAATTTTCCGCGGAAATTCAATGAAAGTTCACGTAAATCGATCCGAACCACGCGTTTGCCGCGGAGACACGCAGCGGCACGGGCAAAATCTTGGGCGTGGCGCATCCCACGTTTGTGCGGATTCTTGATTATTATCCCGGCGCAGCTTGACTGACGGGTAGTTACACGCGTGTAATTAGTAATCAAACGCCGCTGCACAGATATCCGGAACGTCGCCGGGAATCGGAAACACATCCACGCAGCAGCTGCAAAATCAGGAGGGACGCCATGGGGCAAGCGTTGCGTATCCAGGAAGATGCAGTCGTCGCAGAACATGCGTCGGTGAAATACCGTTCGCGGGAAGTGCCGGGAGATTGGTACGTCGACCCAGCGGATCCGGAAGCGGCTGACCGCTACAACCAGAATGTGCAGGACTCTTTGGAGGATCAGGCAACTGCCCTCCTGGCTGCACATGAGGCGCTGATCGGCGATCTGCCTGCAGGGCCGGAAGAAGACCTGGACGACCCTCCCATGGAGGTGCGTCGTCCGCTGGAAACACCGGGGCAGCCCGTATGGATCGGCCTTCCGGGCCAAGGTGACTTCGACGACGAAGGCGAACTTGGTTGGCAGACTGATGCACTGTGTGCACAAACCGATCCGGAAGCTTTCTTCCCGGAGAAGGGTGGATCCACCAGGGACGCCAAGAAAGTCTGCGGGGCGTGCAACGTCCGTTCGCAGTGCTTGGAATATGCCCTCGCCAATGATGAGCGGTTCGGTATTTGGGGCGGACTCTCTGAGCGGGAGCGTCGTCGGCTAAGGAAGCGAGCGGTCTAATTCTCAAGGAAGTTCACGTTACCGCCGTTGTGGTCTCCCACAACGGCGGCGACTATCTCCCCAGGACACTGGCGGCACTGTCGGACCAAACACGTCCGGCAGATGCCGCCATTGGCATTGATACAGGTTCCACGGACAATTCGCTGGACATGCTTCGCGAAGCTTTCGGCCAGGGCAATGTCGCCACCTTCCAGCAGGCGAAATCCGGTTTTGGCGCAGCCGTTCAGGCGGGCCTCCAAGAGCTGGCCACAGGCGAGGCTGCCGGCGGCGATGACCGTGGATACCACGCCGGCTCTGTTGACTGGATCTGGCTCCTCCACGACGACGCCGCTCCGGCACCCGACGCCTTGGCGGAACTTCTGCACGCTGTGGAACGGGCCCCTTCGGTAACAGTGGCCGGTTGCAAGCAACTCGGTTGGGACAATGAGCGGCATCTGGTGGACGTAGGACTCTCCACGAGCCGCTGGGCCGAGCGCCTGACCCTGATCGATGCCGACGAAGTAGACCAGGGGCAATACGACGCCCGCACAGACACCTTCGCCGTGAATTCTGCCGGGATGTTGATCCGCCGCGATGTCTGGGAGCTGCTGCAGGGCTTTGATCCTGCGCTGCCCGGCAGCGGCGATGACGTGGACTTCTGCTGGCGGAACTGGCTGGCCGGCAATCGCGTGGTGGTGGTTCCCAGCGCCAGGATGTTCCACGTGGAGCACCGGCCCCATGGTTTGGGCACCTCCTCAGCCGCGCGCAAAGCCCAAATTCATCTGCGGCTCAAGCACGCTCCCTGGTGGAAGGTTCCGTTCCAGGCCGCGGGAGCCCTGTTCGGTGCCATCGTTCGACTTATGCTGAGCATTCTGGTCAAGGAACCGGGATACGGCTTCTCGCAGTTCACGGCAACCGTTGCCGCCTTGGTTCGGCCGGTGGCCATTGCGCGGGGCCGCCGGGTTGCCGCAAGCACCCGCCGTGTGCACCGTTCGGTGGTCCGCGGCCTGCAAACATCAACCCGCGAAGTCCGATCCAACAGGCGGTCTTTGCTGGAGGCAATCCGCCCCAGTGACGACCCGTCCGCGGTTTCGGACCTTCTGGCACCCGAACCCAGTGGAGATGCCCCGGACGACTTCGCGTCGTTGGCAACCAACGAACGCGGTTGGGTAGGAACAGGCGCCGTCGCGGCGGCCCTGCTGGCCTTTGCCGCTGCGTTTGTTGGACTGCTTGGGCTGCTCCGCTCCGGCGTCGTGGCCGGTGGCGGCCTCATCCCGCTCTCTGCAACGCCTGGAGACATCTGGGCCAATGCCTCCACCTGGTGGATTTCCCTCGGCGCAGGATTGCCGGGGCACGGGGATCCCTTCGGCTACGTGCTGTGGCTGCTGTCCCTCTTTGGCGGAGGAGACGGCAACTCGGCCATGGCTTGGCTGCTGATCCTTGCCATGCCGCTGTCCGCTGTCGGCGCATGGTTCGCCGCGGGCGCTTTGACCACCAAGCGTCGTTTCCGGACGGTTGCTGCCCTGGCGTGGTCTGCCGCCCCTTCTCTGCTGGTCGCGATCAATGAGGGCCGCGCGGGCGCCTTGGTGGCCCATGTGATGATGCCGCTGTTGCTGCTGGCACTGTTGCGCGCCTCCGGATCGGCGATCGGCCACGTGCATTCACACCCTGTCTCTTCACAGAGCAGGCGGCCTGCTCCGATTCTCGGAAAGCCGGGCATCAACGGGACACCGTCCTGGACCGCTGCCGCGGGCGGAGGGCTGGTCATGGCCATTGTGACCGCCTCGGCACCATCGCTCTTGGGGCCGATTGTTGTCGCGGTGATCCTTGCTGCGGTCATCCTGGGGCAGCGCGGAAAGACGCTGTGGTGGTCACTCCTGCCTACAGTTGCTTTGTTCGTGCCGTACGGAATTTCCGTGCTGGACAGGCCCCGTGCCCTGCTGGCTGATCCCGGACTGCCGTTGACCTTCGAAGCCGCGCCGCTCTGGCAGCAGTTGCTCGGACAGCCGTTGGCATTCGACCTCGACGGCGGCCTGACCGGCCTGGCGTTCTTTGGCCCGGGCGCCGTGCCTTGGGCTTTGCTGCTGGCGCTGTTGGTCAGTGCGCCGGTGCTGATTCTGGCAGTGACGGCGCTGTTCCTGCCCGGCAAGCGGACGGCCTTGGCAAGGGTGTTCTGGGTGGCCGCACTGGCCACCTTGGCAAGTGGCTGGTTGGTGGGGCACGTAGCCACCGGCGTCAACAACAACGTCATCGTTGGACCTTTTACCGGCCCTGCGGTGTCAGCGGCCGGCATGTTGCTGCTCGGTGCTGCGGTTATTGGCGCCGACAAACTCTTCTCCGCGCCGCGCCGTATGACCGATTCCAGTGGCCCAAAGCTGCCCATGCGGCGCGTGGCTTCCGGGCTGGTCCTGACGCTCCTCGTGGCTGGGCCACTTGCGGGTATGGGCGCCTGGGCAGGTCAGAACGTCCTTCAGCCTTCGCCCGCGCCCGGGATGTCGACGTCACCCAACGCAGCCGAACCGACGTCGTCCCTTGGGGCCGAACGCCAGGTTTGGCCGGTGGACTACGGCACTTTGCCGGCCACCGCCGTCGATCGCGGACAAGGCCCGGAACGTACCCGCACCCTGGTCATCACCAGCGGCGAGCAGGGCGCGTTTACGTCCTCGTTGATGCGCGGCGCTGGTACCACCCTGGACAGCCTGTCTACCATCGCGTCGGCACGCACCATCATCGGTGCACCGGGTCGCGAAGAAATTGTGGACGACGACGCCGCCACAGCCTCGCTTCGGCGGGCAGTGGCCACCATTGTGGCCAGTAGTGGAGTGGACCCGCGCGCAGACCTGGAACAGCTGGGAGCCGGATTCGTGGTCCTGAAGGCTGCTGATAACGCTGCCCAGTTGACTGCGAGCAGGATCGACGCCGTCCCGGGCCTGGTTGCCGTTGGGCAGACCGACGCCGGATGGCTGTGGCGTGTCTCGCCACGGAACCAGCCTGCCGCTACGGCTGCTGAGACCGCGCACCGCGTCAGGATCGTTGATGCCGAGGGCAAGACGATGGCCAATCTGCCGGCAGAAGAAGTGTCCGTGGACGCTACGGTCCCTGCGGGCGGCGAGGGCCGCAAGCTTGTTCTTGCCGAACGGTCCGATCCCGGCTGGACGGCCTCGATGGATGGAAAGCAACTCAAGACTGCCACGTCCGGATGGTCGCAGGCCTTTGACCTCCCGGCCAACGGCGGCGAGCTGGAAGTCCGTTATACCAACCCTTGGGCGTTGTGGTTCGGCATATTGCAGGCCGTGGTGATCGGGCTGACGCTTCTGTTGGCCATTCCGATGCCAGCGCGGCGCACCCGAACCGGCATGTCGAGGGATGAAGTTTCCCTCCGTAAGGAGTACAGCAGTGTCTGAGGACCAGAAGCAGCCTGTGGACGAAAAACCGTCGCGCAGTTCCAGCAAGGGCTCGCGAAGTTCCAACCGGGGCGTCGTCACGGGTGTGCTCTCCGCAGTGGTCATCCTGGCCGCCGGTGGTGGTGCTGTTGCGGCGACGTCGATGATGCCCGAACCATCCGGCGGGACCACCATGGACATCCGGCAGGCCGATGTTCCGGCAGGCCGCGCACTGGGTGTGTGCCCGGAACCTGCGAGGCTGGTCAATGGAACGGTGGTGGGAACGGATGCAGAGTTCAGCCCCGTCTCCACTACCGCCGTCAGCGCCCTCAACGCAGTGGTGCTGAGTAATCCGGCCGGTACGGTTCCTGGAAGTAAGGTGACGTCGCTGGAAGGTGACGCAGTTGCTGAGATCGCCAAAGCGCCGGCCAGCACTCCCACGCCAACGGCCGGACCACCAGTGTTGTCTGCCGGTGTGGCCTCGATTTCCCCGGTGACGGCTCCGGCCGTGGTGGGAGCCGATCCCCTGGGGAATGAGCAGGCCTCCCTTGCTGCCAATCTCAGCTACGCCGCCACTGATGGAGATCTCCGCGGCTTGGCTTCAGCCCAATGCCAATCGCCGGGAAACGACGCCTGGCTGTTGGGGGCCAACACTGCAGTGGGCCGTACGGCAGTCCTGAACCTGAGCAACGCTTCGGAGACTCCGGCCACGGTGAACCTGGACCTCTTTGGGGAGAAGGGCCAGATCCAGGCGCCGGGGGCACGCGGACTCCTTGTTGCTCCAGGAACCACTCGCTCGGTGAACCTCGCAGGCCTGGCCCCCAGCGAAAGCGAACTTGCCGTCCATGTTCGCAGCACGGGTGGACCGGTGGCTGCGACCATTCAGCAAAGCGTATTGCGCGGCCTCGCTCCCGGCGGCGTCGAATACCTTTCGCCGGGCTCAGGGGCCTCTAGCCTGCAGGTCATGTCCGGCGTCGATTTCCAGGATCCGGCGGCTACAAAGGCGCTCGCCACCAAGCCCGGTTTCGCCGACGCAGCACCGGCCCTGCAGATCGCCGTTCCCGGCTCCACCGATGCCGTAGTGCAGGTCAGCCTGTACGGGGCCAACGGCGAACGCAAGATTCCCAGCGGCGGAGTGGTGACGGTCAAAGGCGGATCAGTAGCCACCGTGAACCTGGAAGGCATCCCTGCCGGCACCTACACCGTCCGGGCCAGCTCAGACGTTGCCTTCGTGGCTTCGGCCCGGGTTACGCGGGGAGCCAAAGCGGAGGAAGCCACTGACTTCGCGTGGTCGCCCGCCTCGGCCCGTCTCGGCAGCCAGCACCTCGTGGCCGTTCCACGCAACGGTCAGCGGTACCTGAGTTTCGGTGTCCCCGAAGGGCGGGGCACGGTCACCTATGCCCCCGTCACCGCAGACGGCGCAGTGGGCAAATCCGTAGACGTTGACATGTCCGGCGGTACCACCTCGTTGATCGAACTTCCCTCAAAGTCCGGCGATTCGGTGGTAGCGGGATATATAGTGTCAGCCTCCGGTGACCCCATCTATGGCGCACTGGTCCTTGGCACGCAAGGCCGTCCGGATATCTCGGTAGTAGCCATCCAGGACGCAGCCGCGGGACTCGAGAAGGTTCCTGTCTCCGTGGGCTACTAGCGGGGTGCTACTGATACCGGCGGCGGTATACGGGATCCAGCGTCTCCGGGGGCACGCCCAGCATTTCAGCTGTGTACTCCACCACGACGTCATGCACCAGGTCCTGCAGTTCCTCGCGGGTGGTGCAGCCTTGTTCCACTACCCTGCGGTAAACCGTGATCATGGGGGCTTCGCCGCGACTACCGGGCGTATACGAGCCCAGGGGAGCGGTGCTTCCCATGGCAACAAGCTGTTCCAGGTTGGGTGGGATCTCGTCGACGGCAAAAAGGACGCCGTCGAGCTGCTTGCCCCACATGTCCTGAAGCCGCTCTGCGGAGTCCAGCACCATGTCATCAAAGCGCTCTGCGCGGGTGCGGAAGCCGGGAAGGCTGGGGAGCATCAGCTCTCCGCGAAGTCCCCGCCCATGCCGGTTGCGCCGGCGCCGCCGGAAACCGCGCACACCCGAACCGGCGTGTTGCTCTGCCTGATCGCCATCGGCGTCAGTCCACCGGATGTTGAATCCGGGAACATGTGGCTGTGACTGCATATATCGACTTTAGTCCCGAGGAACCGCCAGCGCGACATCATGGCCTGCAGCGCGCCGGAGTTGCTGCTGAGCCATCGGGTTCAGGGAGCCACGGGCGGCCAATGCGCAACTCTGCCGCAAGTTGGCGCTAATCTGGGATGTTGTGGGTGCTATTCGTCAATGTTCAAGATCAGCCTGCCGCCAGTCGGCGGTGGCCACTTTGACGTACGTGTACGCCGAGTCGACCGCCGTCCTTGGTCCCTTGGCCACGTACGCCGAACCGCACGCCTATGATCTTTGCTCACAGCACGCAGAGAGCCTGACGGTCCCGCGTGGCTGGGAAGTCCTGCGCCTGGCGATGCCTGCCACGCCGCCTGAACCTGGGCCCGACGACCTCCTGGCTCTTGCCAATGCCGTCCGCGAGGCGGCTTCAGCGGCTCCCGAAACTCCTGCCCGGCACAGCCACGCGCAGATGGAGCCACCTGCAGCGATCGAGGGAACCCGACGCGGCCACCTGCGCGTCCTCCGCGAACCGTCCTGACCTGGGTCGCGCTGGAGTTCTCCTTCTGCTTCGGACGCAATTCTTCGCCCTGCTCTCAGCAGGCTGATCCTGCGCGGTAGTCTGGAATCTGCAGATAACATCCGCCACCTGCGCCATGACGGCGCCACCCAGGGAGCATCATTCATGCCAAAGGTCAGTCCTGAACTGTTGTCCATCCTGCGCTGCCCCGTGTCGGGTTCACCGCTGGTCCAGGAGGGCGAGGAGCTGGTCTCCACCGCTGGAGACTCCAACGGGGAAAAGCTCCGCTACGCAATCGAGGACGGCATCCCGCTGCTCTTGCCGCCGGAGCTCCTCGCCGCGGCCCATGCAGCCACCTCCGGCCAGCACGATTCCAAGGCTTAATGCACACTTCTTCACTCAATCCGCACGGTACCCCTAAGGACTTTCATGACTTTCGACTTTAAAGTGGCTGACATCACCCTTGCGGAGGCTGGCCGCCACCAGATTCGCCTTGCCGAGCACGAGATGCCGGGCCTGATGTCCCTCCGCGCCGAATTCGGTGCCTCGCAGCCGCTCAAGGGCGCCCGGATTGCCGGCTCCCTGCACATGACCGTCCAGACGGCGGTCCTCATCGAGACCCTCACGGCCCTGGGCGCTGAAGTCCGTTGGGCTTCCTGCAACATCTTCTCCACCCAGGACGAAGCCGCTGCCGCCGTCGTGGTCGGTAAGGGAACCCCGGAAGATCCGCAGGGTGTTCCGGTCTTCGCCTGGAAGGGCGAGACGCTGGAGGAATACTGGTGGACTGCGGAGCAGATCCTCACTTGGCCCGGCGCCGACACCAACCCGGAGTTGGGCCCCAACATGATTCTCGACGACGGCGGCGACGCCACGCTGCTGCTGCACAAGGGCGTGGATTTCGAGGCCGCCGGCGCCGTTCCCACCGCCACTGAGGAGGATCCGGAAGAATACGTCCTCATCCTGGACCTCCTCCGCAGGACCCTGGCAGCTGATCCGCAGAAGTGGACCCGTCTTGCGGCCCGCATCGAGGGTGTCACGGAAGAAACCACCACCGGTGTCCACCGCCTGTACCAGCTCGCCGAGCAGGGAAAGCTCCTGTTCCCGGCCATCAACGTCAATGACTCCGTCACCAAGAGCAAGTTCGACAACAAGTACGGCATCCGCCACTCCCTTCCCGACGGCATCAACCGTGCAACCGACGTCCTCATGGGTGGCAAAGTAGCTGTCGTCTGTGGCTACGGCGACGTCGGCAAGGGCGCTGCAGAGGCCCTGCGTGGCCAGGGTTCGCGCGTGATCGTCACTGAAATCGACCCCATTTGCGCCCTGCAGGCCGCCATGGACGGGTACCAGGTTGCCAGGCTGGAGACGGTTCTGGCCCAGGGTGACATCTTCATCACCACCACTGGCAACAAGGACGTCATCATGGCCGAGCACATGCTGGGCATGAAGAACAAGGCGATCGTTGGCAACATCGGCCACTTCGACAATGAGATCGACATCGCCGGCCTGGCCAAGATCCCGGGTGTCAGGAAAGTGGAGATCAAGCCCCAGGTCCACGAATGGGTGTTTGAAGAGGGTACGGATTCCGAGCGGTCCATCATCGTGCTGTCCGAGGGACGCCTCCTCAACCTGGGCAACGCCACGGGACACCCGTCCTTCGTGATGAGCAACTCCTTCGCCAACCAGACCATCGCGCAGATTGAACTCTGGACCAAGAAGGACCAGCCCGCCGGCGAACGCGAGTATGGGAAGCAGGTTTACGTGCTTCCGAAGATCCTGGACGAGAAAGTGGCGCGGCTCCACCTGGACGCCTTGGGTGTGGAGCTGACAGAACTCAGCAAGGACCAGGCCGATTACCTGGACCTGGACGTTGCCGGTCCGTACAAGCCGGAGCACTACCGCTACTAAAGCGGGCCAGCACTACCCAAATCGATGGTGAAAGGCCGGACACGCGAGCAGCGTGGCCGGCCTTTCGGCTAGAATTGGGTGTTCAGTATTGCTTGCCGGGGGACAGGAAGACGGAAACATGACGGAAGTCGCCAAACGCAAGAAGGGCAAGATCCTTGCCATCGCAGGGATCTGCGCCGCTATTGCCGTGGGCGGAATCGGCGTCGCTACCGTGCCCGGACTGTTGGCCGGCTCTCCGCAGGACAGCGGCGCTGCTGCGTCTCCCGCGCCCACGGTAGAAGCAAAGCCCGTGGAGTTGGGCATCACACCACTGGACGGTGCGGTCGAATGGAATCCCGTGGTTGGACCGCAGATCAAAGCAGTCAACGGCAAGGTCAAGGACGTTGTCCTGGCTCCTGCAGAAGGCGGCACACCTGTCCTAGGCAAGACCAGCCCGGATGGAAGCACCTGGACCACCTCGGAAGTACTGAAGTTCAAAACCCAGTACAGCTATTCCTTCACCGTGGTTGATACCGCCGGGAAGGAAACCAAGAAGTCCCAAACTTTCACCACCGTTTCCGCGGCGTATGAAGCCGATGCTTCCATCTACCCCCGCAACGGAACCACAGCCGGGTCGGGCCAGCCCATCGAGATCAACTTCAGCGAGCCCGTGGTGGACAAAGCAGCCATGGAGAAGCGAGTGGCCATCACGGTGTCCTCCGGCCAGCCCGTGGCGTGGCACTGGTATTCGGACACGAAGGTCCGGATCCGCCCCGAGGCTTTCTGGGCGTCAGGAACCACCGTCACCGTGGACATGAAGCTCCTGGGCGTCGACTTTGGCAACAAGATGATCGGCAACGCGGACGTGGTGTCCACGTTCACCACCGGTCCGCAGCGTGTAGCCGTAGTGGATGACAACACCAAGACCATGAACGTGTACTCGGACGGGCAGTTGGTGCACACTGCGCCCGTGTCGCTCGGCGGCGAAGACTGGTTGTCTCCAACCGGCTACGCCGTGATCATGGAGCAGGAACGCCACTCCAACTTCAACGCGGGGACCATTGGCCTGAAGCCGGGTGACAAAGGCTACTACCCGCCGCTGGTGGTGGAGTATGCCAACCGCCTGACATGGTCCGGCGTTTATGTCCATCAGGCTCTTGAAGCGGCCTGGAGCTCCATCGGGGTTGCCAACGTTTCGCACGGTTGCGTGGGACTGCTGCCTGCAGATGCTGCTTGGTTCTTCAACAACATGAAGACCGGCGATGTCGTGCAGATCCTCAACACCGGAGCCCCCGCAGTAGAGCCTCTGGAGGGCTTCGGCGACTGGAATATCCCTTGGGCGAGCTACGCCCAGCGTTAGCCCAGCGGTTACGATAATGGCAGTGATTATTTCCTGCGCTCTTTGACCCACATTTCCTGTGCTGACCATGTGTTGGCCCTTCACTTTGTGCTGCCTTCCTCGGTGATTCCGGGCGTCCCTGCGGGGAACCCGTCAACGGGTTCCCCGGCTCTTCCCACCGGACCCTCTGTCATCACCTGGAGCACGCATGACTTTTCAACCAACCCTTCGCCCGGACTGCGGCAACTGCTTTGCCCTCTGCTGTACAGCCCTGGGATTCGCCCGCTCGGCCGACTTTGCCATCGACAAACCAGCGGCGACGCCATGCCCGAACATGTCCGCCGACTTTTCCTGCGCCATCCATGAACGCCTCCGGCCGCGTGGATTCCGCGGCTGCACCGTTTTCGATTGCTTCGGTGCGGGCCAGGTGGTGTCCCAGCACACCTTTGGCGGTACCAGTTGGAGGGACCAACCCTCGTCCATGTCCTCGATGTTCGCCGTGTTCAAGGTGGTGAGGCAGCTCCACGAAATGCTCTGGTACCTGGCCGAAGCCGAACAACGGACCTTCGACCCCCACCTCGCTGATGCGGCCGGCCACCTGTCCGGGCGCATAGCAACCACCGCCCAAGGCGACGCAACAGCGATCCTGGCCATCGACGTCGAAACCCTGCATGGTGAAGTGCGGGCCCTTCTGATGGAGGTCAGCGAGGAGCTACGGGCCTCCTACGGAGCCCAGGACACACAGACGCCCGACGACGGCCCTCCCCGGGACGGTGATCACAGCGGCGCCGACCTGATGGGCGCGAACCTGGCGAACCGGCGCCTCTGCGGATCCAACTTCCGCAGTGCCTACTTGATAGGAGCAAACCTCAGGAACAGCGACCTCACTGCGGCAGACCTGTTGGGAGCCGATCTCCGGGGAGCCCACCTCCACGGCGCCGATCTCTCCAGTGCGCTCTACCTGACGCAACCGTAGATCACCGCCGCCGAAGGCGACCCCACCACCCTCCTGCCACAAAGACTCACAAAACCGGATCACTGGCGCTGAAGACAGCAACCGGGACAAGCCGGGGGCCGGCGTCCGGCAGTCTGCGTCCAAGCGAGGAACGAGCGAGCAGGCAGAGGACGGAGGCCCCCCGGCGCCAGCCGGTGGCAGGCACTAAACGTCGGTGAACGGCAGCTTTTGTAGTCGCTCACCTACGGTCGCGTTCCGCCTCTCCGCCTGGCGCAGTCGCACAAGTTCGCGGTTGCGCCGTTCCCCGAGGACGGCCCCGATGTAGTCCTCGGCGATGGTCCCGGAGGGCGGGAGAGGGGCCACGTATTTGGCCAGTTCGGAGCCGATGGACGCGGCCATGGCGACCCGGGATTCCGGGGACATGAGGTAGGCCTGTTGCACGAAGGTACCGGCCCTTCGTGCAGTGGCGTCCGGGACCCTGCCGATGTCCGCCATGGCGGCCCAGGCCTGGAGGTAGTGCGGTGCCACGGGCATGATGCGCGGTTTTGAGGGAACCCGCTGGCGGAGCGAGTAGGTGCCGGCCACGATGTCGCCGAGGCGCTTGGATTTGTCGTTGAACAGCGCCACGCCGATCGCGAGGCCGCCAAAGGTCAGATAGATCTCAAGGACGCCAAGCAGCCCCCTGATAACGGCGTGCCTGAAGCGGATGGAACCGCCGTCGTCGCGCACTATGCGAAGTCCTGTTGCGAGCTTTCCCAGGGATCGTCCGCGGGTGAGGGTTTCCACAGCGACGGGAACAATGACGATGGACAGCACAACGCTGCTGAGGATCAAGGCACGGATCGCGGCGTCGTCGAGGTCCTCTGATGCAACGCTGATGAGGATGATCAGCAGTATCGCGAGGACTACCTGCGAGATGATGTCGAGGATGAGTCCCAGCGCGCGGGCAGCAAAGGATGCCGGTCGCAGCTCGAGGACTACTGCCTCGCCTGTGATGATTGAACTCATGCCCAGCCCCCATGCCTCGCAAACGCTGCGGACGCTTGGCGTGCCCGCATCACCGAGTCTAGCGGCGGGACCCACCCCGTGCGTGGACTGAGGCGCTAGGGTGGTGCCGTGGACATCGACGCCTTCTCGGCCGTACATGGGGACAAATGGTCCAGGCTTCATTTTCTTGCGCATAAGCGCCGTCTCACGGGAGCCGAAGCCGATGAGTTGTTGCGGCTCTACCAGACGGTATCGGGGCATTTGTCCCTGATCCGCTCGGTGGCTCCGGAGACAGCGTTGTCCGCCACGCTGTCCGCAGGGCTGGCACAGGCCCGGACCCGGTTCACGGGGGCGCGCTCGAATTTCATGGAGGACCTGGCCCGGTTCTTCGTCATCGCCTTACCCGCGGCGTTCTACCGGATCCGCTGGTTGACCCTGTGGTGCGGACTGGCTTTCGTGGTGGTGGCAGGGGCGTACGCCCTGTGGATTGGAACGTCGGCGGAGGCGCTGAGGGCGGTGGGCAGTGATGCCAGGATCCAGCAGTATGTGGACGAAGACTTCATCGACTACTACTCGGAGAACCCGGCTGCCTCGTTTGCCGGCGCCGTGTGGACCAACAACGCTTGGATTTCTGCCCAGGCCGTGGCATTCGGAGTCACCGGATTTTGGGTGCCGTACATCCTGTTCATGAATGCCCAAGGCCTGGGTATCGCCGCGGGACTCTTCCTGGCGACGGGGAAGATGGATGTCTTCTTCAGCTACATCCTTCCGCATGGACTGATGGAATTGACGGCAGTGTTCATCGCCTGCGCAGCGGGCCTTAAAATCTTCTGGGCCATGGTGCGGCCGGGGCCTCGCACACGGCTGCAGGCTGTGGCTGACGAGGGGCGTTCCCTGATCACGATTGCGCTGGGGTTGGTGTTGGTCCTGCTCGTTTCCGGAATGGTGGAGGGATTCGTGACGCCCAGTCCGCTGCCCGTGTGGGCGAAGATCACCATCGGAGCCTTGGTTCTGGCCGGATATTGGGTCTACACGTTGGTGCTCGGTGGCAGGGCCGCCCGGACCGGTGTTACCGGGGACCTGGACGCGAACGACGCCGGATATCGCAGCATCGCTGCGTAGACCTTACAGTTACGTTTCGATCTGGGCGCACCCGGGGTGGCACAGCGTGTCGGCGTAAGGCCGGACGGTAGGCTCGAATGCAGACAAGAGAGCCGGCAGTACGCATTCGCCGGTGGATGCCTACGGAAGTGAAACCGCTGTGAGCGACAAGAGCCCAAAACCACAAGAACCGGACACGGACGTCCACGAGGACCCCAACGAACCGGCCTTCGACTGGATGAAGCCGAAGACCTCCGGTGGTGCCTCTGCAGTGGCTCCCGCCACGACGGCCACGCCCGCGCCCACGCCGGATAAAGCGGGGCCGGCAAATGCGACGACGCCTTCCACTACGGGGATTGCTCCCACTACCGCGACGCCGGCCGGCGGCCAGCCCGAAAGCCGCGCCCACCGGAAAGCTGCAGAAGCGGCCGACATCGAGCCGGAACCCCCGCTGTTCGCTGACACTCTTGCGGGCAATTCCGCTGAAAAGCAGGACCCGCACTATTCGGAACCTTTGCCGACGTCGGCCCTTCAGGTTCGACCCCCGGAAGATGAAGTGGCCCGCCGCAATGCAGAGCGTGAGCAAGCAGCCAAGGTAAAGCCGATTGGTCCCCGGATCTTCCAGGTGATGTTGGCCGTCTTCTACCCGGTGATCCTCCTAGTGCTGGCCGTCAGGGCGGTTACCAGCCCACTGTTCCTTTGGGTGGAATACAACCGTCCGGGCTTCCCGGGCGATGGTTACGGCTTCAACACCGACGACCGCATGACTTACGGCTCCTACGCTGTGGACTACCTCAGCAACTGGGCGGGCCCCCGATACTTGGGTGGCCTGGTCAACCAGGACGGAGCCCAGCTGTTCAAAGACAGCGAAGTTTCCCACATGGCCGACGTCAAGCTGGTCATCCTGTCGTCCTTCGGTGCAGGCTTGCTCCTCATCATCCTCAGCATCATCGCCATCATGTATCTGCGTAAGCGGAGCAACGGCGGGATCCGTCGCGGTCTCTTTGCCGGCTCGATCGTCACACTGGTCATTATCATCGGCCTCGCCGTCCTGGCAGCACTGAGCTGGCAGCAGTTCTTTACCGAGTTCCACCGGATCTTCTTCGCCAATGGAACCTGGACGTTCTCGCTGGAGGACACCCTCATCCGGCTCTTCCCGGGACAGTTCTGGGTAGACGCGGGCATCGTCATCGGCGCCCTGGTGTTCCTCGTAGCTACGGTGACGTTCATCTTCACGTGGCCCACCAAGAGGCGCCGGGGTCTTGCGGACAAGCAGGACGCTGCGGAGGAGACTGCCAGCGACCCGGAGGACGCGCCCATACGGGCCGATATCTCGTAGGCGTGAGCAGAGTGTGCCGAAGGCTATGAATGCCAGCCCCAGAATTCGTGGAACCATGCTGGCATTGGCGCGGGAATGGTAAAGCGCCTGTGGCGGCCGTGCTGAACTTGCTTCCATGAGGTCCCCCTGAACGTGTGGATCGTGAGGGCAACGCTACGGCCGGAACAAGGACCCTCAGATGAGGGAACAGTGAATTCGGTGGCGATTCTGGCGATACTAGGTGGTGAGAAGCGTGAACCAGGTGGTGATTCGAGCCAGCCTAGGTGGAGCTGCTACTTCTCGTAAAGTTTTTCCACAACAGCCGGGAAGTCGTTGACCACAGCGGCCCGCTTCAGTTTTAGGGAAGGCGTCAGGTGCCCCGACTCGACACTGAGCTCGGCCGTGATGAACGCGAATTTCCGGATGGACTCGGCCGCGGAGACCAGTTTGTTGGCCTCATCCACGGCCGACTGGACGGCCGCCCTTACGCGGGCATCAGACGCGGCTTCCTCAGAGGTCATGGCACCTACCTTGTTCTCGGCGCACCAGTCGGCAAGTCCCTCGGGGTCCAGGCTCACTAGTGCCGCCACGAACGGCCGGCCATCGCCCACCACCACTGCCTGCCCCACCAAGGGGTGTTCGCGCAGTTTCTCCTCCAAAGGTGCGGGGGCCACGTTCTTGCCACCAGCGGTGACCAGGAGGTCCTTCTTCCTGCCGGTGATGGTGAGGAAGCCGTCGGCGTCGAGTTCGCCGAGGTCGCCGGTACGGAAGAAGCCATCAACAAACGCAGCTTCGGTGGCCGCTTCATTGGCGTGGTAGCCCTTGAAAACACCGATGCCCTTGACCAGAACCTCGCCGTCCTGGGCCACCCGGATGGTGGTGCCGGGGAGGGGGATTCCGACGGTACCAATCCGGGTCATGCTGGGAGTGTTGACCGTGCAAGGCGCTGTGGTCTCCGTCAGCCCGTAGCCCTCCAGGACAGGAACGCCGGCGCCATGGAAGAAATGGTTGTCCCGGAGGCTCAGGGGACTGGCCCCGGAGACCGTGTAGCCCACATGCCCGCCGAAAACCTCGCGAACCTTGGGATAGAGAAGCTTGTTGAACGCGGCGTGCTTCATGCCCAAAAGCCACCCCGGACCGGGGCCCTGCCCGCGCGCGGCGAGGTCAACCGCCGTCGAATATTCCACAGCGGTGGCCGACGCTGCGGAGAAGAGCGCCGACTTTCCACCCATGGCGGCTTTGTGGCCGGCACCGGCGTAGACCTTTTCAAAAATGCGCGGCACGGCAAGCAGGAAGGTGGGCTTGAAAGTACTGAGGTCTGCCATCAGCCCATTGGCACCCGCGCTGTGACCGAGCGTGATGCCCGCGGTGAGGCACACCACCTGGACTGCCCTGGCGAGGACGTGAGCCAACGGCAGGAACATCAGCGTCCGCGCGCCCTGCTGCATCAGCAGCTCGGGAAGGAACGGGATGACGTTCCGTGCCACCAGGACAAAGTTGCCGTGGGTGATTTCGCAGCCTTTCGGCTGGCCGGTGGTTCCGGAGGTGTAGACGATCGAGGCGATGTCGGCGAGATTCGCTGCGCTGCGCTGACGCTCCAGCTCGGCGTCCATGATGCCGACCCCGACGGCGGAGACGCTGGTCAGGTTGGGGGCGTCGCCGTCGTGCTCCATCCGCATGATCGCCACGGGATCGTCCCCGAGTGCCGTGGACCGGTTCACCAGGGCGTGGACGAGATCTGCTTTGGCTGTGTCCTCCACGAAGATGCGACGGGCGCCTGAATCGGCCAGGATCCACTCGATCTGGCTCGGGGACGACGTCTCGTAAATGGGCACCGTCACGCCGCCGGCCATCCAGATAGCGAAGTCCACCAACGTCCACTCGAAGCTGGATCGGGAGAGGACCGCTACGGGGTCGCCGGGGTTGAGGCCTCCAGCGATCAGTCCTTTGGCGAGGGCAGTGACATCGGCAAGGAACCTGGCCGCGGATACATTCAGCCAACCGTTCGCCGTTTTGTGGGCGTACAGGATGCCGAACGGATCCTTGGCACAGCGTTCCAGGAGGAGGTCCGTCACATTGGTGTCAGGGTGGGCCTCGACCAGAAGCTCCGTGCTGGCTTCCCTCACTGTTTGCCTCCTAGATCCACGATGGCATCCACATTCTCATCCGCCACTCCTGGTAGCTGATGACCTCTGCGGTCAGGACCGGATAGAAGAACGCCGTTGCCAGGACCGCCAGTACCAGGACCAGGCCCACCACATAGAGCCCGGACCGTCGCCGCCAGGGAGGATCACTGCTTCGGCCGAGCATCAATCCCAAGACGTAGGTCAGGCCAAGCACCAGGAACGGTTCGAAGGACACAGCGTAGAAGATGAACATGGTGCGTTCCGGATACATAAACCACGGAAGGTAGCCGGCGGCCACTCCGGCGAGGATGGCACCTGCGCGCCAATCCCGCCTGCCGGCCCACCAGAACAACAGGATGACCAAGGCGATGGTTCCGCCCCACCACACCACCGGATTACCCACCGGCAGGATGGCCGAGGAACAGGTCTCAACCACGCAGCCCGGAGTGCCCTGCTTGGGTGTTTGGTAGTAGAACGAGGTAGGCCGGCCCATGAGG
Organism: Paenarthrobacter sp. 4246; assembly: GCF_040546855.1. Lineage (NCBI taxonomy): Bacteria > Bacillati > Actinomycetota > Actinomycetes > Micrococcales > Micrococcaceae > Paenarthrobacter > Paenarthrobacter sp. 4246. Next base: position 99,082 of record NZ_JBEPOP010000002.1, on the reverse strand, counting down.
AGCCAGGTCCACGGACTGGACTCATAGGGGTGGTCTGAGCTGAGGCCTTGATGGAATTTGTATGCCTCAAGGTGGTAGTGCGCCAGGGACCGCACGGAATTGGGCAGCCAATCCCAACCCGCTGCGGGGTTCGTGGCGGCCCATTGGCGGTAGTAGGCGTCCTTGGACAGGAACCAACCCGTCCATGTCACCGTATAGGTCAAAGCGGTCACCGGAATGATGGTGACGAAGGCCAAGAGGCCGTCCTTGAGGATGCCGGCGCTGAACCAGCTGCGGATGCCGGCAACACGCCGGGCGTTCAGGTCCCACAGGACCGTCATCAGGCCGAAAGCGGCCACGAAGAACAACGCTGACCACTTGGTTCCCACAGCCAAACCAAGGCAGATGCCGGCGACCAGGCGCCACCAGCGCATTCCGAGCCAAGGGCCGGCAACCAGTTGCGTGGGGGATGGCCGGCCACCCGGCGAAGCAGCCGCCTGCGCGGCGAGGCGGGAAGCCAGGCGACGGCGGCCGTCGTCGCGGTCCAACAGGAGAGCGCCGAAGGCGGCGAGGATCCAGAACGCCAGGAAGACGTCCAGCAAAGCCGTCCGGGAGAGCACCAGGTGGTGTCCGTCAATGGCGAGCAGGAGCCCGGCAACGGCACCTAGTGTGTGCGAACGGAAGAGTTTCAGTGCGATGAGGGAGACAAGGAAAACGGTCAGGGTCCCCGTCAGTGCTGCACCGAAACGCCAACCGAACGGATTGTCACCGCCGAACAGCCACATGCCAAAGGTGATCATCCACTTGCCTACCGGCGGGTGGACAACATACTCCGGGGTGTTGAGCAGTACGTTCGGGTTGCCCGCATTGAAGGAGTCGTTGGCGTTGGCGGGCCAGCTGCGCTCATAGCCGCTCAGCAAATAGGAATATGCGTCCTTGACGTAGTACGTCTCATCGAACACCAGGCTGTGCGGGGCATCCAGCCGGAAGAACCGGAGAATGCCGCCCAGCACCGCTGTGATGGTGGGGATCAGCCAGAACCATAGACGCAGCGACGCGGGGTAGTCACGCCAACTCTGGATCCCGCCGATCAGGCGCTCCCTGAGGGCCTGTGCTGTGTAAGCCTCGGTTGGCCGGGCGATCCACCGGTGGCCTTCCAGACCGCGGCCGGGAAGGGGCATTGCCGCGGTCTCGTCCAATGCCGCGGTCCGCCGCGATCGCGTCACGTCCCCGGTGGGCCTGGCAGATGCTTGCCCGTTGCTGTCTGCGGCAGCGGGGGCATCGGATCCACCGGTTGCAGGGGACGCCACAGGAGTTCCGGAAGTGGTGGCAGGAACGGGCGACTGGTTCACCCGCCCATGCTACCTTTCCATCCTTGTCACAGCGTTGAGGTGCGGTGTTGGAGGCACCGCGGCATTAGGCTTGGCAGGTGGACGAACAGCGCAACACCCCGGATGAGGCTCCCTTCAGCGACGACCTGGACGAGGCAGCTCCTGCTGCCGGCACAACTCCGGGTGTAGGCAGGATTGTGCTGGCGGCTACCCCGATCGGCAACGTGGGCGACGCATCGTCCCGGCTGGTTGAGCTCCTGGCCACCGCGGACATTGTTGCCGCAGAAGACACCCGGCGTTTGCACCGGCTGGTGACGTCCCTGGGCGTGGAGGTCTCCGGGCGGGTCATCAGCTACCACGAGCACAACGAGGTTGCCAAGACCGGCGAACTGCTTGACTACGTTCGCGCCGGAAAAACCATCCTCATGGTCAGCGACGCTGGAATGCCCGCCGTCTCGGACCCCGGCTTCCGCCTGGTGGAGGGCGCTGTTGCTGCGGGCCTGACCGTCACTGCCGTCCCGGGCCCGTCTGCCGTGCTGACAGCCTTGGCACTCTCAGGGCTCCCCACCGACCGTTTCTGCTTTGAAGGATTCCTGCCACGTAAATCGGGGGAGCGGAACTCACGCCTCGCCGACCTGGCAGACGAGCGCCGCACCATGGTCTTCTTCGAGGCCCCGCACCGGCTCGAAGTGATGCTCCGTGCGCTGCACGAGCGGTTTGGACCGGAGCGGCGCGTAGCTGTATGCCGTGAGCTGACCAAGACGTACGAGGAAGTCATTCGGGGAACGCTGCGCGAACTGCTGGAGTGGGCAGAGAACAACGAAGTCCGGGGCGAAATCGCGGTGGTGGTGGGTGGTGCGCCTGAACAGGAGCCCGGCAAACCCGAGGACCACGTGGCAGCCGTGAACCAACTCATGTCCCAAGGCATCCGCCTGAAGGAGGCCGTGGCAGCAGTGGCCGACGATGCCCGCGTCAGTAAGCGGGAGCTGTACTCGGCGGTACTCGCGGCCCGCTGATCCGTGCTGTGCAGCTGCACAAATTGGCGGCTCCATGGCAGTGCGTGAAGGCGTAGACACTCCTTCTCGCGGGGCAGTACCGTGGCAGTAATTCACGCCACTTCCGGCAACGAACCCCCGTGGTGCAATTCTCCAAAGCACCCAAGACGAAGGAGTCGCCATGACTGTCACGGTTGAACGCGAAAGCGAACTGCTGGCTTCCGTCCCTACCGGCCTGCTGATCAACGGTCAGTGGCGTCCGGCTGGTTCCGGAAAGACCTTTGATGTTGAGGACCCGGCAACGGGCAAGGTCCTGCTCAGCATCTCCGACGCTGGTGCTGAAGACGGCGCTGCCGCCCTCGACGCCGCTGCTGCCGCCCAGGCTGACTGGGCACGCACCGCACCGCGCGAACGCGGCGAGATCCTGCGCCGTGCGTTCGAGCTCGTCACCGAGCGTGCCGAAGACTTCGCACTGCTCATGACCCTGGAAATGGGCAAGCCGCTGGCCGAAGCCCGCGGTGAAGTGACCTACGGTGCCGAGTTCCTGCGCTGGTTCTCCGAGGAAGCCGTCCGCGTATCCGGCCGTTACTCCGCAGCACCGGATGGCAAGAACCGCCTGCTCGTGCAGAAGAAGCCGGTAGGTCCCTGCCTGCTGATCACCCCGTGGAACTTCCCGCTGGCCATGGCCACCCGCAAGGTAGCCCCCGCCGTCGCCGCTGGCTGCACCATGGTGCTCAAGCCCGCCAACCTGACCCCGCTGACCAGCCTGCTGTTCGCCCAGGTCATGCAGGAAGCCGGCCTGCCCGCCGGTGTCCTGAACGTCATCCAGACCTCCACTGCAGGTGCTGTCACCGGCCCCCTGATCAAGGACGACCGCCTCCGGAAGATCTCCTTCACCGGCTCCACGCCGGTGGGCCAGGCCCTGATCCGCGAAGCCGCGGACAAGGTCCTGCGCACCTCCATGGAGCTCGGTGGCAACGCCCCGTTCGTCGTCTTCGAGGACGCCGACCTGGACAAGGCCGTTGAAGGCGCCATTGCCGCCAAGATGCGCAACATGGGTGAGGCCTGCACCGCAGCGAACCGCTTCATTGTGCACGAGTCCATCGCCGACTCCTTCGCGGAGAAGTTCGCCGCCAAGATCGGTGCGCTCACCACCGCCCGCGGCACCGAGCCCGAATCCAAGGTGGGCCCGCTGATCGATGGCAAGGCACGCGACGGCGTTCACGCCCTGGTGTCCGAAGCCGTAGCAGGAGGTGCCACAGCCGTCACCGGTGGTGCCGCCGTCGACGGTCCCGGCTACTTCTACCAGCCCACTGTGCTGAAGAACGTCGCCGCTGACGCCCGCATCCTCCAGGAAGAGATCTTCGGACCGGTAGCGCCGATCATCACTTTCTCCACCGAAGACGACGCCGTCCGCCTGGCAAACAACACCGAATACGGCCTGGTTGCCTACGTCTTCACCAAGGACCTCAACCGCGGCCTGCGCATCAGCGAAAGGATCGAGACCGGCATGCTCGGCCTCAACGCCGGTGTCATCTCCAACGCCGCCGCACCGTTCGGTGGCGTCAAGCAGTCCGGCCTGGGCCGTGAAGGCGGCTCCGAAGGCATCGAAGAGTACCTGTACACCCAGTACGTAGGTATCGCGGACCCGTACGCCGACTAGGCTGCTCTTTCCACCAAAGAGCCCGTCCGCCGCTCTCGCAACAAGAACGGCTGAGACACGCAAGGGCCCGGCTCCTGGAACCAAAAGTTCCGGTGGCCGGGCCCTTTGCTGTCTGGCTAGCGCCGCTGTGGAAGCACGCCGCGGAGCGTCCGCCACCACCGCGCGAGCCCGCGCCCCACAGCCGTAGCGAGCGACCTCACGGACCGGAACGGCGCCCCGAGCGCATGGACCCACCGGCGCATCATCGACGGCGGCAGCCAGTCAGCGCGGAAGCGCACCAGCCAGCGGGCATTGTTCCGCAACGTTTCACGCACGACGGCGATCCGCGTCGCCGCCGCTGGTGTCGCCGCTGGTCCCACCTGGCGGCCATAACGCTGCCGTTCGAAGTCCGAGGTGAGCGAGGCAACCGCCACGTGCGCGGCGTCGTCCATTCCACCCGCGTCTCCGAGGGCGGCACTGGAGCGAAGCCTGGTGGAGAAGTGCCTCGGCGTTTCGCTGGGCGTGGAGGGTAAACCGTAGTCCGTCGCCAGGTCCTGCAGTTCCGCCCACGCCAGCTCCGGGGCCGGATCCTTGTAGCCGGGCTGCAAGGCGTCGGCCTCATCGGGGGGTCTCTGGTTCAGGCGCCGCCGCCGCAGGACGGTCCTGCTCAGCCGCGGAGACCACAGGAAGGCAAGCAACAGCGCCACGGCTGCGGCGGTCCCGCCGATGACCGGCAGCGGGTTCGCACTGGAGGATTCCGTCGCCGGGGTTTCCACGCCAGGAAGAGGAACAGGGGCTGGTGTGGCCGGGGCCGGCGTGTTCAGGACCTCTTTCTCGTCCGCATTGGTGCTGAGGTTGCTGGGAACAGAGGTTTCCGTGGCGTACTCGGGAACAACGCCTCGCGAAGGAGTGGGCTCAAACGGGACCCAGCCGAGGCCTTCGAAGTACAACTCGGGCCAGGCGTGCGCATCCCGGGCGTCTACCTCGTACTCAGGGAAAGAACCTTGACCGACCAACGCCACGGACTCGCCCGTGAGCCGGCCTGGTGCGTAGCCCACGGCGATGCGGCTCGGAATACCCTCAGCCCGGGCCATGACGGCCATCGCAGAGGAAAAATGGACGCAGTAGCCACTCTTGACGGCCAGGAAATCGGCCAGGACCGAGAGCCCGTTGCCGTCGTAGCCGTTCTGGACCGGTGCCTGCAGGGAGTACGTGAATTCACCGGAGCGGAGGTACTTCTGGATAGCCAGGGCCTTGCCGTAGTTGCTCCCCGCGGACGCCGTGACGGAATCCGCCGTTTGCCTCACGATGTCAGGAAGGTTGCCTGGAATCCGGAGGAAATCCTCTGAGATGCCTTGGGGAGCTGCTGTGGCCTGGGACAGGGATTCTGCCGTGACCTTGGGTGCCCCGGAAAACACCACGTACCGCTGCGCGCGCGTGGTGGTCTCGGTGCTCATGATGCTCAGCGTGGCCGGATCCCAGGTCCAGCGTCCGTTGAGGCCGTTTACTGAGGCTGGCGCAAACGGTGCAGGGAGGTAGGGACTGGTGAAGAGGCCGGCATTGACGGACGTCACCGTGTTGACCACCTCGGCCTGGACGGAGTATCCCGTTTCAATCCTGTCGGCACCCGCGCGCCGCTGGGCCGCACGGTCGTCCGGTGCCCAGGTTTCGCCGTCGAAGTGGTCAATGGTGACAGACCTCAGGTAGAGCGGCCCGCTGGCACTCGTGGCGTAAGTAATGCGGCCCGATCCCGTGGGGCTCCGGAGGCTGTTGCCCAGGGTGATCATGGGATTGAGCCCGTTGGAGGTGCCCCACGGACTCAGCCGGGATCCTTGGGGGAACGTCCCTGTCTCGAATCCCGGGATGGCCAGCGGAACCACCATGGTCAGGGCCAGCGCCAGGCCGCCCGTCACCAGTGAACGCCTGAACTGGCCGGCGCCCCGCCCGGAACCGGACTGGAGCCTGGCGTCAGGGGCGAACCAGTGGCTGCACCCCAGAATCAGCAGATATCCCACAGCAGCGCCGACGAAGCCTGCAACGCCCACGCTCTGGGGTTTGATGGTGGCTGGAACCACCATGACCGCGAGGAGCCCGATGCCGCTGGCTGCCGGCATCGCCAAGGGAACTGCCAACGCGTCGATCAAAATCACCAGGAGCCCCAGGCAGGCGCACATGACGAACACGATCCCGGCGTTGGGCGCCACAGGGGCGCTTTCGGAGACCACAGTCTCGGCAGCACGTTTGATCAGGCGTCCGACGGCGGTAAACGTCCCGGCCGTGGGGATGAAACCTGCCAGGCTTTCCTGCCGGAAGAACGTAAAGCTGAGAATCCCCGCGAGCGAGGCAAAGGAACCAAGGGTGGCCAACAGTGGCTGGGCCCGGAGTGCCCGAAGAAGAGCCAAGGTCAGCGCGACAACCAGCACCGTGGTGATCAAGGGCATGAACCAGGCCCAGCCCCTGAGGACGCCGTTCAAGGACAAGGCAGCGCCCAGAACGGCGACAACGATCGATCCCGCCATGACCCAGGGGTAAGGCCCGGGCCTCGGGTTTTGCGGCCGCGAGGCCCCGGACGGCTTCGGGCCGGACGTTTTCCCGGGTTGGACCGGTGCGGGGGAGCCGCGGTGGGACGTAGCGGTCATCGGGGAACCGCCGCTCCACGCCGGACGTCCATGGCCGATCCTGCCGCGGCCACGATTCCCCCTTCATCAAAGGAGGACCAAGCGGCCGCCAGTTGGGTCCTGGACGTCACCACAGCCACCCGCCAACCGGCCAGGCGCAGGATCTCCAGCACGTCATCATTGTTCCGGGCGGCGTCAGTGACCATAAGGGCGAAAGCATTGGCTCCATAGGCTGCCGCGGGTGCCAGAGACTTGGCCTCATCGGGAGTCAGCGTGCCCAGCAGCGCAAGAAGAGGACCGCGAAGACGGTGGGCGGCGAGCTTATCCATGAGCCGGTCATCGAATACAGCATCGGCGGAATCAGCGGTGGCTGGGCCCGTTGCAGCCTCTGCCCTGTGGTGCTCCGCCCGGATATGCCGGGGACCGCTGAGTTCGATGGCGGCCAGCCCTTCAGCGATGGCCTGCAGGCCTCCGATGCCCGAGAACTCTTCGGCATCCGGCTCCGGTGCCGAGCGCGAACGGATGAATGCCGGGCTTCCGAAAACATCGAGCATCCGCAACGAGTAATTCCACTCCGACAGATGGGCCGCAACGGACATCGCTGCCGTCACCACCCATTCAAAGCCAGGGCTGGTGACCAGGTCCGAGTCCTCGTCGTGGGTTCCGAACATGGAACCTGTTCCTGCGGCAAAAGCCGTGAAGCGCTGGTCCAGGATGAGGGTGGCTTCCGGGGTAGTGACGGATTCCTCCTGGCGGACCATCAGTTGCCCGTGGCGTGCCGTGGCAGCCCAATGCACGCGGCGCATGGGATCGCCGTGCCGGTACTCCCGGGTCATGATGTCGTCGTCGCTGGGGTTGGCCCTGATGCGCGTGGCGGTCACGCCATCGTTGCCGCGCGCGCCTGCAAGGCCCGTGACGGGAAGTTCGACGGCGGCCGGCGTCACGGTGAGGATGTCGCCGTCGTCGATGGCATGCCGACGCAGCGACAAGCCGAAGGGGTCACTGAACTCCGCCGTCACCGGGCCGATGCGGAACTGTCCGCGCTTGCCGGAACGAAGCTGGTATTCGTAGCGGCTGGTGCCTCCCGACGCTGAGCGGGCCGGAAAACGGAACGCCGGAGGCTCGCCGAAGCGGGGAGGCAACTGCTCCTCCATGATCACGTGCCCTGTGGAATACGAGGACCGTGCTACAGCCAAACGAACGGTGGTGGTGCTGGAAGTTTCCACAGTGGAGGGGTTGAACTCCCGGTACACCTGGAACTTGGGCTTCAGAATCCGGACTCCGGCGAGGGCCACCAACGGCAGGAGAAGCAACAAGACCGCGAGCGTCAGGAGATCCCGCCTGCCCATGACCCAGGCACACCCCAGCGAGACGGCTCCGGCCGCCAGCAATCCCCAGCCGCGGTTGGTAAACAAATGCTTGGGGAGCCGATCCACGAGCGCCATTTCTGCCTCCTAGGCGGTGTGCCTGTCCCTGCGCCACGCGTTGGGCGGTTCCTGGGCAACCGGCAGGGCGGCCAGGATGCCCCGGAGGATGCTCTGCGGCGTATCACCTGAGCTTGCCGCTTTCCGGTCCAGGATGATCCGGTGGGCGAGCACCGATTCGGCCACGTCCACTACGTCATCCGGGAGAACAAAGTCCCGGCCGTCCAACGCGGCGGTTGCCTTGGCTGCACGCAACAGCTGCAGCAAGGACCGCGGGCTGGCACCTAGGCGGAGACGTGCGCTGTCGCGGGTAGCCCGCCCTATAGCCACGGTGTACTCCTTGATGGCCGTGGACACATACACCTGCTGGACGGCAGCGATCATGGCCGCGACGTCGGCGGCAGTGACCACTGGGGTCACCTTGGCCAGGGGAGAGGAGGCCTGATGCGTCTCCAGCATTTCGATCTCGGCTTCCTTGTCCGGATAGCCCATGGAAATCCTGGCCATGAAACGGTCCCGCTGGGCTTCGGGCAACGGGTAGGTGCCCTCCATCTCGATGGGGTTCTGGGTGGCGACCACCATGAAGGGCAGTCCCAGTTGATAGGAATGCCCATCAACGGTGACTTGGTGCTCTTCCATGCACTCAAGAAGCGCGGACTGGGTTTTGGCCGAAGCCCGGTTGATTTCGTCGCCGATCACAATGTTCGCGAAGACTGCGCCCGGCCGGAACTCAAATTGCCGGGACGACTGGTTGTAGATGGAGACGCCGGTGACATCCGACGGCAGGAGATCCGGCGTGAACTGGATGCGGGAGACGGTACAGTCCACGGTCCGCGCCAGTGTCTTGGCCAGCAGGGTCTTGCCGACGCCGGGAACATCTTCCAGCAGGAGGTGGCCTTGGGCCAGCAGAACCGTCAACGCGAGTTTCGCGGCGTCGGCCTTGCCGTCAATGACCTTGTTGATGGACCCCAGGATACGTTCGCTGGCATCGTGGAACCGCTCCGCGTCCATGACCTGAGGCCTGTGTCCATTGAGTGCTGCACCATCCCGCGGCAGCGTACTGTAAGCCTCGCCCTGGAGCGGGCTGGGTTCAACGGATACTTGACGCTTGGACTCCATGGGTTGCCCTTCAGCCGTGGCCACTGCACCAGCAATCTTGATGATGTGTTGCTGTTCCTGACCGTCTGTCCGTTCCAGACTACCCAGACATTGGCCGCGGCTGACATAGTGCTCAGGAATTTATGTGCCGAGTGGAATTTATCTCTGCCCACCCGGCCGCTGCCTCAGGGGGACCGTGGTCCGATTAAGGTGGAAGCATGTGTAATTCGCTCGCCCCTGTTGCGTACCGCGCGTCATCCGAGGATGCAGATTCCCGCAAGGAGTACCCGCCGGCACCGGAACCCCTCCCTGTTCCCGTCATGGACAACCACACGCACCTGGATTTCCGGCACGGACTGATCGCGGTCTCGGTCCGCGATGCGATGGACTCGGCTGAGGCCGTAGGTGTGCACGGAGCGGTCCAGGTGGGCTGCGACCTGGAGTCGTCCCGTTTCACCGTGCAGGCAGTGGACGCTGATCCGCGCCTGCTCGGAGCCGTAGCAATCCACCCCAACGATGCCCCGGTGTACGCCGGGCGCGGTGAACTGGAGTCAGCGCTCGCCGAGATCGAAGAGCTGGCAGCCCACCCGCGGATCCGCGCCATCGGTGAAACGGGGCTGGATTTCTTCCGGACCCACGGGGAAGGGCTGGTGGCCCAGCGGTACTCGTTCCGGCGCCACATCGACATCGCCAAGCGGTTGGGGCTGACTTTGCAGATCCATGACCGCGACGCCCACGACGACGTGGTGCAGGTGTTGATGGAGGAAGGAGCCCCCGAACGGGTGGTGTTCCACTGTTTCTCCGGAGACGAAGAATTGGCCCGGATCTGCAACCAGAATGGGTGGTACATGTCGTTTGCGGGCACCATGACGTTCAAGAATGCCGGGAACCTTCGCGCAGCACTGGCCATTGCCGAGCCACAGCGGATCCTGGTGGAAACCGATTCGCCGTTCTTGACCCCCCACCCTTACCGTGGGCGGCCGAACGCGAGCTACATGGTTCCTTACACTGTCCGGTCCATGGCGGAAGTGACTGGAGACGACCTCTCCGAGCTCTGTTCGCGTTTGGCGGAAAATACGCTCCAAGCCTACGGCTCCTGGGCCTGAGACGTCCCTTCGGGGCACCTTCCCCGTGCCCGTGATGAATACCCGGTATGCAGAAGTCTTGGTTGGTTTATAACAGATCGGTTACTGTGTTAAACAAGTAGCCGGGGTCGGGGAAGGCCTTCGGACAGCTGGGCCGGTTGAATCCGGCCTTCATCAGTTGAATGTAATTGGCGGCGCAGATGCCGGCAGCAAGTGTGGGACCAGGCTTTGTGCCTGGCCCCTCCGTTTTGCCGCTGGCATTATTTCTGTGCTTTTCCCCGTGCCCGGATGGTCTGAGAGTTATGGGCAATCGTGATCAAGTTCTTCACAACGGATGGCAAGTTCAGCTTCCTCAAAGTCGGTGCCCAGTTGCTGGTTGTTGCAGCGCTGGTGGTCGGAGTCGTCGCCTTTGTGGGCAACAACAAGACTGTCACCCTCAACGTGGACGGCAAGGTGAGTTCCATCCAGACCTTTGGCGGCACAGTTGACCAAGTGGTCAAGGCGGCCAAGGTTGAGCTGAAGGACGCTGACAGGGTCTCGCCCGCCCTCGATGCCCGGGTGGATAACGGCTCCGTGGTCAACATCAATCTCGCTAAGGCCGTGTCCATTGAATTGGACGGCGCGCGCAAGACCGTGAACACGAATGCCCCGGATGTCGCCGCGCTGGTCAGCGAACTTGGAGTGGCAAGCTCCTCCGAGATCTCCCAGCCGAAGGAAGCATCGCTGGAAGTCACCGGCTCCTTTGTCTCCATTTCAACTCCCAAGACCATCAGCGTTGTTGCCGACGGCAAGGACACCAGCACCACCACGACGGCGGCCGACGTCGCCACCGTGCTCAAGGACACCGGCATCACCGTCGGCGCCAACGACCGCATCTCCCAGCCTGGCAACGCGCCCATTGTTCAGGACATGGTGATCAAGGTCTCCCGCGTGGACACCAGCAAGACAGCCGAAGCCACCGAGGAAGTGCCCTTCGAAAGCGTGAAGACCGAAACCGCCGAGCTGTTCAAGGGCGAAGAGAAGGTTACCCAGGAAGGCGTAGCCGGTTCGCTGGTCAAGACGTTCAAGCTGGTCATGGTTGACGGACGTGAAGCATCGCGGGCCCTCGTCTCAAGCAATGTCACCACCAAGCCGGTCACTGAAAAGGTCAGCGTTGGCACCAAAGCCCGCCCCGTTGCTGCTCCGGCCAAGGCAGCAGCAACCTCCAGCGGCCCCACGGGTGCCCCGAACGAAGGCATGTGGGACAGGATTGCCCAGTGCGAGTCCGGTGGAAACTGGTCCATCAACACCGGCAACGGCTACTACGGCGGCCTTCAGTTCTCCAGCCCGACGTGGCTTGCCAATGGTGGCGGAGCTTACGCTCCCAACGCCAGCCTGGCCACCAAGGCCCAGCAGATTGATATCGCCAACCGCCTCTACGCCAAGAACGGCCTCCGCGACTGGGGCTGCGCGCACGCAGCCTGACCCTCCACAGGCGATACGATACCTAGGTGACTGAACCGAATTCCGAACCCGCCGCCGTCGCGCCTTTGCTGGGCGCCACAGACATCCGACGGCTTGCCGAGGAAATCGGTGTACGCCCAACGAAAACCTTGGGGCAGAACTTTGTAATTGACGGCAACACCATCCGCAGGATTGTGGCCGCCGCAAACATCGGCTCCGACGAAACCGTGCTGGAAGTCGGCCCGGGACTTGGTTCGCTGACCCTCGGCCTGCTGGACGCAGCCAAGACTGTTGTGGCGGTGGAGATCGACCCCGTGTTGGCGGAGAAACTGCCGGCGACTGTGCGCGCTTGGCGGCCCGGAGCGGAAGACAACTTCCACCTGGTGCTCTCAGACGCCATGAAGGTCACCGAACTGCCCGTACCTCCCACGGCGCTGGTGGCAAACCTGCCATACAACGTTGCTGTCCCCGTGGTCCTTCACCTCCTGCAGCACTTCCCGAGCCTGCAGCACGGCCTGGTCATGGTCCAGGATGAGGTAGCTGACCGGCTTGCCGCGACTCCCGGGTCCAAGATTTACGGTGTTCCATCTGTGAAGGCCGCTTGGTACGGGCACATGCGCAAGGCCGGTGTCATCGGCATGAACGTGTTCTGGCCCGCACCCAAGATCCATTCGGGACTCGTGGCTTTCACACGCCACGACCCGCCCCGGACGCATGCCACCCGCGAGCAGGTTTTTGCCGTTATCGATGCTGCGTTTGCCCAACGCCGGAAGACCCTCCGGGCTGCGCTGGCCGGCTGGGCCGGGAGCGCCGCTGAGGCAGAACGATGCCTGGTTGCGGCCGGCGTGGACCCCACCGCGCGCGGCGAAGTCCTGGATATCTCCGCCTACGTCAAGATCGCCGAAGCCCGCCACCCCGTGGACGCATGAACCCGGGCACCCGCAAACCCAGCAGCCTGCCGTTCGCGGGGGACCGCTTCCATGCCCGGACAGTACGCGTCAAAGCGCCCGGGAAGGTCAACGTCTCCCTGAGCGTCGGACCGCTGCGGCCTGATGGCTACCATTCGGTGGCCAGCGTCTACCTTGCCGTTTCCCTCTACGAGGAAGTGGCGGCAACCAGCACCGAGGCCCAGGGAATCACCGTCAGCATCAGCCCTGACAGCACCCTCGACCTCGACGGCGTGGACATTCCGCTGGATGAACGGAACCTTGCCTACAAGGCCGCGGCCATCATGGCCGAAATGTCCGAGAAGCCCACCGGTGTCCACCTTGAAATCACCAAGCGCGTGCCTGTGGCCGGTGGCATGGGCGGCGGTTCAGCGGATGCCGCGGCAACCCTGCTGGCCTGCGATGCCCTGTGGAACAGCGGACTGTCCCGCGAGGAACTGGCGCATCTGGCGGCCGAGTTGGGCGCAGACGTGCCGTTCTCGCTCCTGGGAGGCACCGCCGTCGGGCTGGGCGTGGGCGACAAACTCTCCCCGGCCCTGGCCAAAGCCCAGATGGACTGGGTGCTGGTTTTTGCAGATTACGGGCTCTCGACACCTGACGTGTTCCGGACCCTTGACGGACTCCGGGATTCCGAGGGCATGGATATTCCGGAACCCGTGGCAGTGGACCCCACCATCCTCCAAGCGCTCCGTCATGGAGACCCTGAGACCCTCAGCCGGGTGCTGATCAACGACCTCCAGAGGGCTTCCATTACGCTTGCGCCTCAACTTCGCGACACCATCGGACTGGGCGAAGCGCGGGGTGCCTTGGCCGGAATGGTCTCTGGCTCCGGCCCCACTATCGCGCTGCTTGCACGCGACTCCGTTTCAGCCAGTGTCCTCGCCGACGAGTTGACCCACCGCGGCCACACTGCCTTGGCGGTGCACGGCCCGGTGCCCGGCGCCCGGATCATCTCCGATACCCTCCTTTAGTACCTCCGCATTCCAGCAGTAGAAAGTAGTACCCATTGGCCCACCTGCTTGGCGGCGAAAACCTCACCGTTTCGTTCGCGACCCGCACTGTCCTCGACGGCGTCACCCTCGGTTTGGAGGATGGCGACCGCATCGGCATGGTGGGGCGTAACGGCGACGGCAAATCTACCCTCATGCGCCTGCTCGCCCTGCGCTCGACGCCGGACTCCGGACGGGTCACCAAACGGGGCGATGTCAACGTGGGCTATCTGGACCAAGGCGATGTGCTCGACGGCGACCTGACAGTCGGCGCCGCGATCGTCGGCGACCGCGCGGACCACGAATGGGCTGCAAACGCCAAGATCCGCGAAGTCATGGGCGGACTGGTGGGCGACGTCGACTGGCACGCCAACGTCCACGCCCTTTCCGGTGGCCAAAAGCGCCGCGTTGCGCTGGCCAAGCTCCTCATCGAAGACCACGACGTCATCATGCTGGACGAACCCACCAACCACCTGGACGTCGAAGGCGTCGCCTGGCTGGCCCGGCACCTGAAGACGCGCTGGCGCGCCAACCAAGGCGCCTTCCTGGTGGTCACCCACGATCGCTGGTTCCTCGACGAAGTCTGCAATTACACCTGGGAAGTCCACGACGCCATGGTGGACATGTTCGACGGCGGATACGCCGCCTACGTTCTGGCCCGCGCCGAGCGTGACCGCATGGCCTCCGTCGTCGAAGGTAAACGCCAGCAGCTCGTCAAGAAGGAACTCGCCTGGCTCAGGCGCGGTGCACCTGCCCGTACCGCCAAGCCCAAATTCCGCATCGAGGCTGCCAACGACCTCATTGCCGACGTGCCCGATCCCCGTGACTCGGTGGCGCTCAGCAAAATGGCCACTGCACGTCTCGGTAAGGACGTACTGGACCTCGAGAACATCACCCTGGACTTTTTGGGCGGCGAGAGCGGTCAAAAGCTCTTTGACAACATCACGCTGCGGCTCGCACCGGGCGAACGCCTGGGTTTGGTGGGTGTCAACGGTGCGGGGAAGTCCACCCTGCTGAAACTGCTGAACGGTGAGATTCAGCCGACCTCCGGCAAGGTCAAGCGCGGCAAGACCGTGGTTACCGCGGTGCTGACGCAGGATGTCAAAGAGCTCGACGACGTCTCCGACCTGCGGGTCATTGAAGTCATCGAACGCGAAAAGCGGTCCTTCAGTGTGGGCGGCAAGGAATTCACCGCCGGCCAGCTCGTGGAACAACTGGGGTTCACCAAGGAAAAGCAGTGGACACCCGTCAGCGACCTCTCAGGTGGTGAGCGCCGCAGGCTCCAGCTCCTGCGCCTCCTGGTAGGGGAACCCAATGTCCTCATGCTCGACGAACCCACCAACGACCTCGACACCGATACCCTGGCCGCCGTCGAAGACGTCCTGGACGGCTGGCCCGGGACCTTGGTGGTTGTCAGCCACGACCGTTACCTGCTGGAACGCGTCACCGACAACCAGATGGCGTTGCTCGGCGACGGCAAACTCCGCGGCCTGCCCGGCGGCGTCGACCAATACCTTGAGCTGCGTGAAGCCGCCCTTGCGTCCGGCGCTGTTGGTGGGGGCTCGGGCGCGCCGACTTCTGCCAGTTCTTCTTCCGCTGCTGCTCCATCCGGTGCCAGCGAAGCCGAAAAGCGAGAGGCCCGCAAGGACCTCAACAGGATCGACCGCCAACTCGGCAAGATCTCG
The DNA here is from genome assembly GCF_040546855.1 of Paenarthrobacter sp. 4246. Classification (NCBI taxonomy): domain Bacteria; kingdom Bacillati; phylum Actinomycetota; class Actinomycetes; order Micrococcales; family Micrococcaceae; genus Paenarthrobacter; species Paenarthrobacter sp. 4246. Next base: position 83,846 of record NZ_JBEPOP010000002.1, on the reverse strand, counting down.
CAGCAGGAAGACAAGCTCCACACCCAAATGGCAGCGAAGTCCGAATCCGGCGACTTCGACGCCCTGGGGGAACTCAACGCCAAGCTGCAGGAGTTGCTCGAGGAAAAGGAAGGGCTGGAGCTGGAGTGGTTGGAGGCTGCTGAGATCCTCGGCGAGTAGATAGTGGGTCAGCCGCACCATCGAGTGCGTGCTGGCTCGTTCCTCGCGACGCGGCACAGCGGGTCGCCGATGACCCGCTGACCGCGGATTACCGATGCTCTCTCATATCCCTCGGGTTTGGGATGGATGCTCTTTCATATCCCTCGGGTTTGGGGTGGATGCTCTTTCATATCCCTCGGGTTTGGGGTGGATGCTCTTTCATATCCCTCGGGTTTGGGGTGGATGCTCTCTCATATCCCTCGGGTTTGGGATGGATGCCATTGCGTCCCTTCGTAGCCTATGAGCCATTGGAGGCCGTGGCGGCCCACGAATTGACCGTCGTTTCACCGTTGGCAGCGTCAGATCCCAGCAACGAGACCGCACCACTCAGGAGCCCATGGGCGCTGGCATCCTAAGGGCCGCCCGTGCGGCTGAACTCCTCAAACTGTGCAGGAAAACCTCACCCCGAAGATCTTCGCGTAGAAGCCAAGCGCCCCGCCTCCGCAGGTGGGCTCAAGGGCGTGGGATGTGAGAGAGGGGTGGGCTCAAGGGCGTGGGATGTGAGAGAGCGTGCCGATGAGCGGCGCTGGCGCCGCGGAGGTGACTACGGAAGGGGACCTAAGCCTCGGAACGCAGTCCGGGCTCCTTCTGCAAGCCGGTGAGGCCGTTCCATGCAAGGTTCACCAGGTGGGCGGCGACGGCGCGCTTGTCCGGTGTCCGGCTGTCGAGCCACCACTGGCCGGTCATCGCCACCATCCCTACCAGCATCTGCGCATACATGGCACCGTCTGCGGCGCTGAACCCGCGGCGGGCGAATTCGTCGGACAGCAGGTGCTCCACCCGGGCGGTGACGTGGGAGAGCAGTGTGGAGAAGGCGCCTTCGGGCTGCGATGGCGGGGCGTCCCGCATGAGGATCCGGAATCCGTCGGTGCGGTCTTCGATGTAGCCAAGGAGGGCCAGCGCTGCGCGTTCCACCAGTACCCGGGGTTTGGCTTCGGTGCTGAGGGCCTCGGTGATGGAGTCCAGCAGGATCCTGAATTCGGTCTCCACGACCTGCCGGTACAGGCCTTCCTTGGAGCCGAAGTGCTCGTAGATGACAGGCTTGGAAACTCCCGCGCTGGCGGCGATTTCCTCGATGGTGGTACCGTCCAGGCCGCGGGCAGCGAAGAGCGCGCGGCCAATGCCGATGAGCTGGGATTTGCGCTGCTGACCGGTCATCCTGATGCGGACTGCAGGGCCGGTGGAAACCTGCTCCAGGGGCCCAGCAGTGTCCTCGGACCGGGGGAGTTCAGTGCGCTTGCTCACGTGACCATCATGCCTTACCGGCCGGTTACAGGCCCGGCCCGGCGGGTCTGAAAGGGGTGCAGGAGGCATCCCGGGGTGCGCCGGGGCAGGCGTGGCGGGCGGTCAAGTCGCGAAGCATGCAAAGGTCATGGCAAACTAGATTCTTGTGTGTGCATCCCGGTAGCCCGGGAAACCGTCAGGCCCTGCTGCTTGATGGTGTGAATCATGCACGGTCCGCTCTGGTGTAATGGCAGCACCCCGGCCTTTGGAGCCGTGGAGTATAGGTTCGAATCCTATGGGCGGAACGGTCGGAAAATGCGCTCCTCTCTGTACCTGGAACGGCTCGAACGGTGCCTGGGTCCATTGGGATGGCAGCATTCCGAAGCCGGGTTACCCGGGACATACCGAGCAAGGAGAGCCAGTACGTGAGCCCCGAATCCACCGGTCCCGCAGCGGTCATAGTTTTGGCCGCAGGCGCTGGAACGCGCATGAAGTCCCGGACCCCCAAGATTCTCCACGAAATTGGCGGACGCTCCATGGTGGGCCACGCTCTCCTGGCAGCCCGTTCCATCACTCCGCTGAAGCTGGCGCTTGTTGTCCGGCACGAGCGCGACCGCGTGGCCGAGCACGTCACCGGGCTGGATCCCGAAGCGCTGATAGTTGACCAGGACGATGTCCCCGGTACGGGTCGGGCAGTGGAGGTGGCCCTCAAGGCCCTCGACGCCGAAGCCGAACTTACCGGCACCGTGGTAGTGACGTACGGCGATGTTCCGCTCCTGACGGGCGAGCTGCTCGGGGAACTCGTGACCACCCACGAGGCCGAGGGCAACGCTGTCACGGTACTGACCGCGGTCCTGGACGACGCCACTGGCTATGGCCGGATCCTCCGCGCCGAAGACGGAACTGTCACCGGCATCCGTGAACACAAAGATGCGAGCGAGTCCGAGCGCAGCATCCGCGAGGTCAACTCCGGTATCTACGCCTTCGATGCCGCCGTGCTGCGCACCGCACTGGCGAAGGTGACCACGGACAACGCGCAAGGCGAGATGTACCTGACTGACGTCCTGGGGTTGGCGCGCGACGCCGGTGGCCGGGTTGCCGCCGTTGTGACCGAAGACCGCTGGCAGGTTGAGGGCGCCAACGACCGCATCCAGCTTTCGGCCCTTGGCGCCGAGCACAACCGCCGCATCATCGAATCCTGGATGCGTGCCGGCGTGACCGTGGTTGACCCGGCCACCACCTGGATCGATTCGACGGTGACCCTCGACGAAGACGTCCGTCTGTTGCCCAACACCCAACTGCACGGTTCCACCAGCGTGGCGCGCGACGCCGTCGTGGGTCCCGACACCACCTTGACCGATGTCAACGTGGGCGAGGGCGCGAAGGTGATCCGCACGCATGGCTCCGGTTCCACCATTGGTGCCAAGGCGAGCGTTGGACCGTTCACGTACCTCCGCCCGGGCACGGTGCTGGGCGAGACCGGCAAGATCGGCGCGTTCTACGAAACCAAGAACGTGACCATCGGCCGCGGTTCGAAGCTGTCCCACTTGGGCTACGCCGGCGACGCGGAAATCGGTGAGGACACCAACATCGGCTGCGGCAACATCACGGCCAACTACGACGGCGAGAAGAAGCACCGCACGGTAATCGGCTCGGGTGTCCGCACCGGCTCCAACACGGTCTTCGTTGCTCCCGTCACGGTAGGCGACGGTGCCTACAGTGGCGCTGGGGCTGTCATCCGCAAGGATGTTCCCGCAGGCGCCCTCGCACTCAGCCTGGCCGCACAGCGGAACGCCGAAGGTTGGGTCATTGCCAACCGTCCGGGCACTTCTTCCGCCACTTTGGCCGAAGCCGCCCAGGAACCGGCGTCCGCCTCCACATCCTCACAATCCCCGGCAACCATAGAAGAAGGCAAACAGGCATGAGCGAAATTACCGCACACGGAGAGAAGAAGTTAATTCTCGCCGCCGGAAGGGCACATCCGGAGCTGGCGCAGGAAATCGCGAAGGAGCTGGAGACTGAGCTCCTGCCCATCGACGCCTACGACTTCGCCAATGGGGAAATCTACGTCCGTTCGGCCGAGAGCGTGCGAGGCACCGATGCCTTCGTCATCCAGGCCCACCCGGCGCCGCTGAACAACTGGCTGATGGAGCAGTTGATCATGATCGACTCCCTGAAGCGCGCCTCTGCCAAGAGGATCACGGTTGTTTCGCCGTTCTACCCTTACTCCCGCCAGGACAAGAAGGGCCGCGGCCGCGAGCCCATCTCTGCCCGCCTGGTTGCAGACCTGTACAAGACCGCCGGCGCGGACCGCATCATGTCCGTGGACCTGCACACTTCGCAGATCCAGGGCTTCTTCGACGGCCCCGTTGACCACCTCATGGCCATCCCGCTGTTGGCTGACTACATCCGCACCAAGGTTGAGGCTGACAACATCACCGTTGTTTCCCCCGACACTGGCCGCGTCCGCGTTGCCGAGCAGTGGGCCGAACGACTGGGCGGCGCTCCGCTGGCGTTCGTGCACAAGAGCCGCGACCTCACGGTTCCCAACCAGGCTGTCTCCAAGACCGTCGTTGGCCAGGTGGAAGGCCGCACCTGCGTCCTGATCGACGACATGATCGACACTGGTGGAACCATCTCCGGTGCTGTCCAGGTCCTGAAGAACGCCGGTGCCAAGGACGTCATCATCGCCTGCACCCACGCCGTCTTCTCCGACCCCGCCGCGCAGCGCCTCGCCGATTCCGGAGCCCGCGAAGTCGTGGTCACCAACACGCTGCCCATCCCGGCCGAGAAGCGGTTCCCGTCGCTGACGGTGTTGTCGATCGCACCCTTGATCGCACGCGCCATTCGTGAAGTGTTCGACGACGGTTCGGTCACCAGCCTCTTCGACGGCAAGGCATAAGAATCTCCGTGCCACAACGGGCCATCCGCAGCTTACGGGCTTGCGGGTGGCCCGTTTTGTTGCCCGTTTTCATATCGGACGCGTTCCGCTGCTAAACTCTTGGGGATACCTTGGCGAGGGAGAGCACATCCGGTCTACGTTGCGTGGGCTTGGGTTGCGGGTCTCCGTTATCGACTGGGTCTGCATCTCCTTCAACACAGGCGGAACGGCTGCTCAGCGGCCGATTTCAGCCGGGCGTAGAAGGTCTCCAGACCTCCGCCCTTGCTGATAGACAAGCCCGGATTTTCCGGGCGCCACAGTAATCAAGGAGTACACATGTCTGAGCAGAAGCTCACCGCAGAACTGCGCACCGAATTCGGCAAGGGTTTCGCCCGCCGTGCACGCATGGCCGGCCAGATCCCGGCTGTCATCTACGGCCACGGCGCAGAGCCGATCCACATCAACCTGCCGGGCCGCGCCACCACGCTGGCAGTGCGCGTTTCCAACGCCCTCCTGGCGATCGACGTCGACGGCGAGCAGCACCTGACGCTCGTCAAGGACATCCAGCGCGATCCCGTAAAGCAGATCATCGAGCACGTTGACCTGCAGACCGTGAAGGCCGGCGAGAAGGTTACCGTCGACATCCAGATCCACGTTTCCGGTGAAGTTGCTCCGGGTGCTGTCGCCAGCCTCGAAGCCACCACGGTTTCCCTCGAAGCTGAGGCAACCCACGTTCCCACCGCCGTCGAGGTCAGCATCGAAGGCCTCAAGGCCGGCGAGAGCATCCACGCTTCCGACCTCGTCCTGCCGAAGGGTTCCACCCTCCTCACCGAAGGCGACACCCTGGTGGTCCGCATCGCTGAGACCGCTTCCGAGGCTGAAGAAGAAGCACCGGCCGCTGAGTAGTCTTGTGACTGCTTGAGGCGCAAGCCGTTGAGTGGCCGGGTACCTTCGGGTCCCGGCCACTTTCCTTTTGTCCTTGCCCTGTTCAAGAACAGTCCCGCCGGTACATCACGTTCCCGCTGATACATCGAAACGTTTCCTAGGATGAGACCATGAGTGACACTTGGCTGATTGTCGGCCTCGGCAACCCCGGCAGTGAGTACAGCAACAATCGGCACAACGTGGGCCAGATGGTGCTGGATGAACTTGCTTCCCGCATGGGCGGAAAGTTCAAGGTCCATAAGGCCCGGGCCCAGGTAGTGGAGGGCCGACTGGGTATCGGTGGCCCCCGTGTGGTCTTGGCCAAGCCCATGACGTACATGAACACGTCAGGGGGGCCGGTTGCGGGCTTGTGCAACTTTTTCGACATCGCCCCGGACCATGTCATAGCGGTCCACGACGAAATCGACATTCCTTTTAACACAGTCAAGCTAAAACTAGGCGGAGGCGAAGGCGGACATAACGGCCTGCGGGACATCTCCAAAGCTCTCGCCACCAAGGACTATTTGCGCGTCCGCGTAGGAGTGGGACGGCCTCCGGGCCGGATGGAGACCGCCGATTACGTCCTCCGGGATTTCGCCACCGCCGAAAAGAAGGAACTGCCGTTCCTGCTGGACGAAGCCGCCGATGCCGTGCAGTTGCTGATGGACCAGGGCTTGTTGTCTGCGCAGCAGAAACACCACCCCGCCAAAGCTTGAGCGAATCTTGAGGTAAGCCTGAGGAAAGCCTGACGGTCCCGAGGACCCTAAGGCCTACAAACTGTCGGCGCCCGGCGGTAGTGTGCATGGTACGCAGGTAAGCGGTGGGGGACTGTCGCGGATGTGTAGCGAAGGATGCGAATGTCGGCGGAGTTGCTAAACAAGGGCGGGGGAGGCGCAGCAAGGGCTGCGGCTCCCGATCTTGTGGGCGGAACTACGGACAGGCAAACGTGGTCACTGCTGGCCCGCAGCCGCGATCTGTCGAAGGCGGGAAAGTTCCTCGAATCACCCGACTCGTATGGGGTGGTCCTCACCGGCCAACGGGGCATCGGAAAATCCGGCCTCGCGCGCGCCGTGGTCTCCTCGCTTGGCCCCAAGGTCCACAGCCTTCAACTGCGCAACACTGTTGCCAACGGCCAAACACCGTATGGATGCCTGGGTTTCCTGCTGGCCCGCCTGCCATCCGAAGCCGTCAGTTCTCCGACCGGCATCCTGCATGCAGTGACAAGCCTGATCAGGCAGGAAGCGGCGGGCCGGGATACCGTTCTCATTGTGGACAACGCCGGCGGCATGGACCCCATGAGCACAGGCGTGCTGCTTAACCTCATGGCCACCGGCACCGCCAAGGTTGTTGCCACCGTACAGCGTGCCAGCGACCTGCCTGCCGATTTCCACCGCCTGGTCCTCGAAGGGGAGCTGGGCGAGGTCCATCTCAACACCCTGAGCGAAGAACAGACCAAACAGGTGTTGGGATCGGTCCTGGGACACTACGTATCGTCAACGCTGGTTGGTTCACTGCACTCGGCCGTGGGCGGAAACCCGATGCTGCTCCATGCCCTCCTGGAAGAACAGCGGCAAACCGGCAACTTGGTACTCAACGACTCCGTCTGGACGCTGCGGGACCGGATCAAACTGGAGGGCGCAACGGTGGTGGAGGACTTCGTCCGTTCCAAACTGGCGCGCGAAACGCAGGCCAGCAGGACCGTCGTCGAAATCCTCGCCTGTGCGCAGCGCGCAACCCTGGTGGACCTGGCAGCCATTTTTGGCACCGAAGTCCTGGTAGAGATGGAAGACTCCGGGCTGCTCACCGTTGAACGGGGCGATGACCACTGGGTATCCCTCCGGGATCCCTACGTGGGCGAGGTGGTCCACAGCTGGCTGAGCACCCGCCGCAGACGCGAACTGCGGCTGATGCTTCATGGCCCCAAAGAGCCTGAACTGCAGGGCCTCGCCGCGCGGGATCTCCTGAGCTATGCCGCATGGATGCACTCTTGCGAGGACGAGCCAATGCCCTCGCCGGCCCACGCATTGGCCGCCGGACGCGCAGCATTGGACAACTACGATCCCAACTTTGCCATCCAGTGCACGCTGCCCCTGGATCCCAAAGACCGAGAGTGGGTCCCCGGGCAGCGCCTGAAAGCTGCGGCGTACCTCATGCTGGACCTGCCGTTGCACGCCGCCCAGGCTCTGGATGAGGTGTCCGAGTCCCACCTTGCCGCGCTGGACCCGGTGGAGTTCGCGGAATTAACCGCAGCGAAATGCCAGGCAATGACGTGGATTGATGGTCGGGCGGGCATGGTGCCGGGGGTTATTTCCGACGGACTTGAGACTCTCGGGGCCATGGCGGGCAACTACCCGGCTGAGACAGTGGCCAAGGCCTACAACCGCCTCCACCTGTGCAGTTACGAGTACAACACCTATATGGGTGAGTACGCCTCCATCATCGATCATTTGGAAGAGGAACTGGCCAAGGATCCTGAAGTGGACCGGGAGCACTGGCTGAGGTCAGCGTTCTTCCTGGTTGAGGCCCGCTGCATTCTTGGCCGCGAGCTTGAGGCGCAGGAACTCGCGCGCACCGTTTCACGGCTTTTGGGCGATACTGACCGGCCTGCCCAGCTTGAAGAAGCCTTCGCCAAGCACGCATTCCTGGTCATGTTGCTGTCCGGGCAGTGGCGGCAATGCATCGAACTCATGCGTCGCTCACCGTCCCGGTCGTCACGGCTTCAGTTCCGGGGTGCCTTGACTGAACTGGGCATCGGCCTCGCTTACGCCTACGCCGGCAAACCTGCCAGTGCCATTGAACCCCTCAGGTCCGCGGTTGCCCAGCTGGAACTCCGCCCGGCCATGAACATGAACAAGGTCGCCTACGCTGCCACCGCTTTTGCTTATGCCCAGGTGGGCAATTCCGTGGAAGCGGGCCGTTACCTGGACCTGTACAGGACATGCCGGGGAGAGGGAACCTATTTCTCCGAATCCGTGGCCGCTTTCTGCGCTGAGATGGCCGGGCGATGGATGGGAGATCCGGACGTCAAGCAGCGGCTCCTGGCCCGGGTCCGCGACGACGTCGAGAAACAGCGCATGACCACTGCCGGCATCTGCCTCTTTGGCGCCACGGTTGAAGGCACCGACGAAGAGTACCGGCTGCTCGAAGATATTGCCGGGCGCCGCCAGGGGCCACTGGCCCGGATTTCCGGCAACCTCGCCCGCGGTGCGCTGAACAGGAGTTCCCGGTCCCTGCTGGAGGCAGCCGACGCCGCCGCAGCGCTGGACCTGCTGGTGGTCGAGGCCAGGTGCGTGGCCATGGCATTGGACTTTGCCCGGGACGCGGGCGAGACAACCGCTGCCCGCACGGCGCAGCTGAGGCTGGAACGGCTGGAGCATTCCGTGTCCGCGTTGCCGATACAACCGCGCAGCGACGCGCCGGTATTGACGGAGCGTGAACGCCAAATTGCTAAACTCGCCGGGAAGGGTGTCAGCAACCGTGAAATCGCGATGGATATTGGGGTGTCTGTGCGAACTGTCGAAGGCCACTTGTACCAGGTGTTCACAAAGTTGGGTGTTTCGTCTCGAGGCGAGCTCAATGGGCTCCTATGAGGCAGGAATCGCCGTAGAAGTGCGGAGCGCCCATGCGGGCTGAGCACCTTGTAGGCCGGGATGCCGAGCTGGACCTGGCAATGAAGATCTTGCGCCAGGAAGGCGCGGGGGCTGTGCTTCTGGTAGCGGACCCCGGCATCGGAAAAACGGCCTTGGCCGCCGAAATTGCGACCCGCCTGGCAGGGGAAATGGTGGTGATGCGGGTCCACGGAAGCCCCGCGTTGTCTGCTGTGCCCTACGGTGTCCTGGCGCCCTATTTGCTGGACCTGCCTGTGGAACAAGCCACCTCGCCGGTGGCGATCCTGAGGGAGTTCTGGGCACAGTTCGAGAAACGCCGTGGAGGCCAAGGCGCACGGCTTTTGCTTATCGTGGACGATGCCCACGACCTTGACGAAGGCAGCACCCAGATTCTGGCCGAATTGGTGACGGCGGGGTGGGCCAGGCTCGTGGCCACCGGAAGGCCTCGCCCGGGTCTGCCCGCCGCGCTGCTTCAGCTGTGGTACGACGGCCTTGCCGAACGCCTGGAGCTTCATCCCCTGGACCATGAGGGCGTCACTGAGCTCGCGGAGAAGACTCTGGACGGAACCCTCATGGCCAGTGCCGCGGACGTGCTGCACTCCGTGTCCGAGGGCAACCCGTTGCTCCTTCGCTGCCTCCTGGATGACTCAAGGGCGGACGGAAACCTGGTGCGGCGGAACGGTGTCTGGTTCCTGACACGAGCCCTCTCGGGCAGCGGCGAAGGCTTGGCCGAGGTGGTGCGGAACCGCGTGCTGCGGACCAGCGAGGCTGAGAGGGAAGCGATGTATGTCATCGCCCTCTCCGAACCCGTCCCTGCCGCAGTGCTGGATACACAAGTTGGCAGGGAAACCGTGCGGGCGCTGATGGACAGCCGGCTGGTGCTGTCCACCAACGGGCCCGGAAGCCCCCTCAAAATGTGGCACCCCATGTACAGCGAGGCGCTACGCCAGATTGTTTCGCCTGCCCGCAGCCTCCAGATCCGCCAGCGCATGGTCCAACACCTGCTCGCGGAGCCGCCCACGGCCGAGGGACTGCTCCGGTTGGTGAGCTGGGCGCTGGACTGTGGTGCCGACGTCGATGACGAACAGCTGTTGGAGGCAGCCTTCCTGGCTGCGAAACTGCTCCAGAACCCCTTGGCGCTGGCGGCAGCGGGCAAGGTCCGTTCCGAGGCGTTGCGCCCCCGCGCCCGTGCAGTCATGGCCATGGTCAGCTACAACGACGGCGACTTCCGCAAGGCCGTGCGACTGTTGGAAGAGGGCCTGGGGTACTTGGACGCCGATCCGTCGGGCCCCTTGGGGGCAGGGCTGTTGTGGGCCGCTGCGCGGGCGGCCACGGGAGACTCATCGGCGGACATTGTGGCCGACGCCCGGACCGCGGCGGCAGCCCTCGTTAATGGCCTTCCGGAATCAGCCCCCATGGTGGGGCTTGTGGGACGGCATGCCAAGGCACTGGAGTTGGCGGCGCTTGCCCACGATGGCCACTACGCAGAACTCCGTGAAGGCCTGGAGCGGTTTGGGGCGGCGCTCAGCCCGGACCAACCGGATTTTGTCATGAACCGGGTATTCCTCCTGGCCACCCAGTGCGAACTCCTGACGGTAGAGGGCCATGCCGTGGAGGCGCTCGACGCCGGCCGTGAAGCGTTGGTGCTGCTGGATGAGCAGGCTGATGACCTCCTGTACTTCAGCGACTTTGTGCTGGCGCGCTACACTCTCGCCGCCCTGGGCGCTGGGGACTGGGGCGCCGCCGGGACAGCCTTGGAACGCTATTCCGCGAGATCGGCCATGGGACTCATTGTCTTTGGCGGCGACATCCAGACCCTCAAGGGGTTGTCGCTGCTGCGTCAAGGCCGCCTGGAGCAGGCCGCGGAGCTGGTCACTCCCGCTGTCGAGGCACTCAGGGTCAGGGACCCCCAACAGCTGAAGAATCTGGGCAATGCACTGGCGTTCTACGCCGCGGCCAAGTCCGGCGACACCGCGCTCGCGGAGCGCCTGGCCGGCGAACAGGCTGATCAGGCAGGCCAGCAGGCCGGAGGAGCCTACGTGGAGGCCCTCGCGGAACTTTTTACCCTGGCCGGCCAGGAGCTGGCAGCCAAAGGCTCAGGGCTGGAGAAGCTCAGGAAGCTACCGGAATCCGTGCGGCTGCATCAGGAGCCTGGTGTCCTGCTGCAAAATCTGGTGCTCCGTGCCGAGCTCGGCGATGTCCAGGCCATGGAGTCCATCAAGGGGATCACACCGTCCATGTCCGGTGCCTGGGCCGCAGGATGGTTTTCTCTGGCGGAAGCACATCTGGGCGCTGACGGCCAAGGCTTCGTCAACGCCGGCAACCTTCTGGCCGCGGCCGGCATGCCCGGACCGGCCGCCGTGGCGTTCGACAAAGCCGCATTATCCTTCGACGCCGAAGGAAAGCGACCGGAAGCCCGGCAGGCAGCGGTGCTGCGCGATGTCAGCGAAGCCAGTCTTGGTGATGCCATGGTCCATGACCCCAGCACCGAAGCGGACCGCTCAGTGCCGTTGACCCGCCGTGAACAGGACATCGTGGCGTTGGCAGTCTCAGGACTGACCGACCGCCAGATCGCGGAGAAGCTCATGGTGTCCGTGCGCACGGTAGAGGGCCACCTCTACCGCAGTTACGCCAAGTTGGGCATCCGCCGTCGTGAAGACCTGGGGGCTGCTGTCCGTCATTGACGGCAGTGCTCTTTGAGTACTCACTAACCACCCGCCACGCCACTTGCCCCCGCCACCGCACGGATTTTGGCCAATCAGTGGAGTAACCCGTGGGAGTGTTGTGCCCAAACCAAGTAGTGCCCCTCCGGGGGACTGAGTACAACAAGGTAGAGGCCCGGAAAAAGCCCCGGACTAATCGAGTACCAACTACTGGTGTACCCCGTTCGCCGCCCCGGCAGTATTGATCTTGGAAGAACGGTTCAGCCCCAAGCATCACCGGGATTCCGAAAGTCGCATCATCCGCATCGGTGGTCTCTTTGAGCCGATGCACCGGACACCGAAAGGTGTTCCGGCCCTGGACGAAGCCGGCGGCGACAGAGTCTTCTGAGACCGAGACTCTCCCCCCAGCCGCCGCCGGCTTCTAGGCCAGGTAGCCCGCACCTCGCGGAAATCACCCCTCCCGGACCATGGGACTGCTGCTATTGGAGTGCGCATGCTGCCGGATCCCTGGCTGGACGAAGACACCGTCACAGTCGGGCTGAGGCCATCACCCTTCCCGGACCGGACGAGGCTCCTGGACATCATCCTTTCCGCAGTACCGTCGCCCTCCACCAGTGGCATCGTGGTGGTTGGGGACCGAGGATCCGGAAAGACCCACTTGTTGCTCTCCGTCAAAGAGGGCCTCACCGAAACCATGGACGTCAGAAGTTTCGCCGGAAAACCAGAGCTGAGGACCATCAGTTACGGCGCCTTGGGTGCGGCACCTGAATCCGACGGTGAAGACACACTGCCGCCGGGACTTCACGTCCTCCGGGCCCTGACCAGCACCCTGGGCGCCGCCGAATATTTGTACACACCACAGACCGGCCGACGCCGGAACAAACGCCGGGCTCAAACGGCAAGGCCGCCGCTGGTGCTGTTGGTAGACGACATCCACTACGTAGACCCGGCCTCCTTGGCCGTCCTGCTGCAACTGATACCCGGTTTCGGGGCAACCTTGGTTGCCACTGCCGACAGCCGCCGGCCCCTTCCTCCCGACCTCTACCAACTCTGGGAAGACGGCTTCCTGGAACAGTACTTTCTTCCGCCCTTTACCTTCAGCGAGGCGCATGCCCTGTCCGAATCCATCCTGGGTGGAAGGGTCCAACGCCGTGCCAGCAGCCTCTTGGCCGCCATGAGCGGCTTCAATGCAGGGCTGCTGGGGATCGCCATCAACGATGCACGTAGTGCCGGCCTGCTGGTGCAGAAGGACGGCTTCTGGACCATTGATATCCGCGCCCACTGTGACTGGCCAGGTGTGGTGGCACAAGTGCAGGCCGAAAACGCCGTCCGCCCCGCAGAGGAACGGCATGCGCTGGAACTCATAGCGCTCGCTGAACCTGTGGCGCTGGACGTTGTGGAACACCATTTTGGCCGGAGCGCTGTTGAACACCTTCTGGCCAACCACCACATCCGGCTGTTGGCCGGGCGGCCGCCGCTGGTCAGGACGAGTTCCTGGCTGCGCGGCGAGGGTACCCGGCTGGCGGTGCCGCGACCCAGGAGCCTTGCCCTCCGCCTTGGCGTTGAGGAACCCGCGCTCACGCAGGAATCAGCTCCCACCTTGCTGCGGTGGATGACATGGACCCTTGACTGTGGCCTGACCCTTTCTGATGAACTTCTCCTGGCCACCGCGCCGGCCGCCGACAGGCCGTCAACAGCAGAACTCGTCATGCGGGCTGCCGCAGCAGTGGCCGGACCGGGCCGAAAGGATGAGGCCAGGCTCCTCCGGGTACGGGCGCTGGTTGCTGAAGGCCTGCTGGGCGAAGCGGCCCCGGAACTGCGGGAGTTGGCAGCAGGTGGGGGATCGCCGGAAGTGAAGGCCGATGCCGGCAGCCGCCTGTTGGCTTTGGAACTCCTGGGGGCTGTCCCGGGTGAAGCCGTGCCCGGCCTTTCGGAGGACGCCGGTTCAGGGGAGACTGCTTCCGGCCAGGTGGTGTGGAAGGTCCGGGAAGCCGAACGGCTCTTACTCGCCGGATCCGCCCCGGAAGCGTTGGAGCGGTCAACTGCGGCAATGGCGGCCGTTGACGCGGACCCTGCCCTGGAGATGTTCCGGCCTGGGGTGCTCCTCCGGCACATAGTATGCCTTCGCAACAATCTGGCCTGGAGCCACATGGATTCACTCCTGGAGTATCCTGCTGCCTTTGTCCTCCCCACATACCTTGCCGTGTGCTTGGACGTTGCCCGGGGGTACGCCGAACTCAGCCAGGGGCTTCCCCGGGCCGCGCGTCGAACCTTGGAGCCGGCCCTTGCGGAACTGTCCGACGCCGGCCTTCCGCCGGTACTGGCTTTCGCTGCTGCCCTGCTGGCCTACTCCGAGGCGCTGTGCGGAAACACTGTGCAGGCGATGGAGCGTTGTGGGCAGAGCCTCGCTGCTTTGCAGGAAGTCGAGGATCCCGCGGGCCTCCTTCCCCGGCTCAGCTCCGTCTATTTGGCGGCGGCGCAGGACCAGATGGCCGGTAAGCCGGACCATCTGTTGATGCTGGCAGACGAACTCCACCACCAAGGCAGCACGTTGTTGGAGGCCGAGGCAGTGTCCCTCCTGACGCTCAACGCGAACAGTGCCGCCGTCGACGATCTTGTGGTCCAACGGCGGCTGTCAGGACTTTCGGCGGAAATCCGCGGAGCCGGGGGTGCCGCACTGGGAGCGTTTGCAGAGGCACTGTTGGACAACGATCCCAAGACGTTGGAAGCTGCGGGAAGGAGCTTGTCTGCCGACAGGCTGTTTGCCCATGCGTCCCTGTGCTACTCGCGTGCGGCCAGCGGGTATGAAGCCCGAACCCGGAGTGCGGCAAGCCGGCGCGCGTCGGTCCTGGTTGAACGGCTGCGTAAGGCGTTCGATAGCGGGGCTGTTCCGCCGCTGGGCTGGGTGCCCGGAAGGGCCGGCGGGTGAACGTGCTGCACGGCACACCTGCGGCTCCGCACGGCAGAGGCCATCGTGGGATAATGGGGAGTCCCTGAAGGATTTCCAAGGAGCGCCCCTTGACTGCCGTATCAACCCCCGCCTCACTACTGCGGTCCGTGCATGCCATGGACAATGCGGAGGTGTTGCGGATCCGGAATGACTTCCCGGTGCTGGACCAGCTGGTCAACGGTAAACCCTTGATCTATTTGGATTCCGGCGCCACGTCGCAGAACCCGCTCAGCGTCATCGAAGCCGAGCAGGAGTACTACGAGCAACGCAATGCGGCCGTCCACCGTGGAGCCCACCACCTTGCCGTGGAAGCCACGGAGGTCTTCGAGGACGCACGCCAGACCGTGGCGGACTTCATCGGCGCGCAGTACGAGGAAACCGTGTGGACCTCCAACGCCACCGAGGGACTCAACCTCATCAGCTACGCACTGTCCAACGCCGGGTTGTGGGCGGCGCAGGGCCGAGGCGATTCACGGTTGAAGGACCTGGCCGTGGGACCGGGCGACGAAATCGTGGTCACCGAAATGGAGCACCACGCCAACCTCATCCCGTGGCAGGAGCTGGCCTTCCGGACGGGGGCCACCCTCAAGTACATCCCCGTCACCGATGACGGGATGTTGATGCTCGACGCCGCAGCCGGAATCGTCGGGGAACGGACCAGGCTCCTGGCCTTCACGCACGCTTCCAACGTCCTGGGTACTATCAACCCGGTTGCGGAACTCGTGGCACTTGCCCGCAAGGTCGGTGCACTGGTGGTCCTGGACGCTTGCCAGTCTGTGCCGCACCTGGCCGTGGACGTCAAAGAGCTTGACGTCGACTTCGCCGTGTTCTCCGGGCACAAGATGCTGGCTCCCACAGGTGTCGGCGTGCTTTACGGCAAGCAGGAACTCCTGGATGTTATGCCACCCTTCCTCACCGGTGGTTCCATGATCACCACGGTCACCATGGAACGGGCCGAGTACTTGCCGGCCCCGCAGCGGTTCGAGGCCGGTACCCAGCGGATCTCCCAGGCCGTGGCCCTTGCTGCCGCAGTGAACTACCTCACCGAAACCGGCATCGACCGCATCCATGCGTGGGAAACGACGCTTGGTCAGCGCCTCGTCAAAGGGCTCGAGAGCATCGACGGCATCCGCGTGGTTGGTCCCGCCTCCGGGTCCGAACGAATCGGCCTGGCAGCGTTCGACGTCGCCGGTGTCCACGCGCACGACGTCGGGCAGTTCCTTGATGATCGCGGCATCGCCGTTCGTGTCGGTCACCACTGCGCCCAGCCGTTGCACCGCCGCCTGGGCCTGACTGCCACTACCCGGGCAAGCACCTACCTTTACAACACCACGGACGACGTCGATGCTTTCCTCGACGCTGTTTCCGGGGTCCGGGCATACTTCCAAGCCTGACCTTCGGCGGCCTTGAAAATCCAGGCAGCCTCAAACCAACGATTTTCCGCAGAACAGGCAACAACCACCATGAGTCTTGACCAGCTGTACCAGCAGATCATCCTGGACCACTCCAAGCAGCGGCATGGCAGCGGCTTGGCTGAAACGCCAGCCCCGGAAGGGGCGTCCACCGGCCAATCACACCAGCTGAACCCGGTGTGCGGGGATGAAGTGACGCTGCGGTTGGCCGTTGCTGACGGAACCGTCCAGCAAATCAGCTGGGACGGCGCGGGCTGCTCCATTTCCATGGCCTCGGCCTCGGTACTCAGCGAACTGGGCGAGGGCATGTCCGTGGAGGAATTGCACGCTGTGATCGAGAACTTCCGCGAGGTCCTGCGGTCGCGAGGCAAAGTCCAGGCGGACCCGGAGATCCTGGGCGACGCTGCCGCTTTCGAGGGCGTTGCCCGTTACGTGGCCCGCGTGAAATGCGCCATGATCTCCTGGGTTGCTGCCGAGGACGCGCTCAACCAGGCCACCGCCTAGCCTCCCAGCAGCGCCCCCGGCCCCCGCGCGTCAGGTGCGGGCAAAGACGTCAGGCACGCCATCGCCGTCGTCGTCCCGTTCTTCGTCCGCCTTCACCTGCCGGTACCGCCGGTTACGGGCCCGGAGTACGACGGCGGCCAGCAGCGCCGAGATCAGGGAACCTGCCAGGATGGCCACCTTGGCATGGTCATTGTGGGCTGAACCTGTGCCGAAGCTCAGTTCGCCGATGAGCAGCGAGACCGTGAAACCGATGCCGGCCAGAAGCGCGAGCCCGAAGAGATCGATCCAGGCAATGCTGGAGTCGAGGCTGGCGCGGGTGGTCTTGGTGACAAGGTACGTGGTACCGAAAACGCCCACTGCCTTGCCCACTACCAACGCTGCCACGATGCCAACGGCCACGGGATCCGTGAGCGCTGCCCCCATGCCATCGAAGCCGCCCAAAGCCACGCCGGCGGAGAAGAATGCGAAGACGGGCACCGCGAAGCCTGCCGAGAACGGGCGCAGCCGGTGCTCGAAGTGCTCTGCCAGCCCTTCGGCCGGCTCTCCCTTCTTGCCGCTGGCCAGGACCGGAACGGCGAAGCCCAACAGCACTCCGGCCACAGTGGCGTGGATCCCGGAGGCGTGGACGAAGCCCCACGTGGCCAAGGCGAGAGGGATGAGCAAGTACCAGCTGCGGATCCGCTTTTGGACCAGGAACGTGAAGAGGGCCAGCGGCACCAAGGCAGCCAACAGCATGAGCGGCTGGAGCCCCGTGGAATAGAAGAACGCGATGATGCCGATGGCGATGAGGTCGTCCACCACGGCGAGGGTCAGCAGGAACGTCCGGAGAGCGGCCGGCAAGTGGGTGTTGATGACTGCCAGCACGGCCAGGGCGAAAGCGATGTCCGTGGCGGTGGGAATGGCCCAGCCCTTGAGCGTTTCAGGGGACCCGAGGTTGAACAGGACAAAGATGACGGCCGGAACCACTACGCCGCCGATCGCCGCGGCCACGGGAACAACTGCTTTCGCGGGTTTGCGGAGTTCGCCGGCCACGAACTCGCGTTTGAGCTCAAGGCCCGCCAAGAAGAAGAACACCGCCAGGAGGCCGTCCGAGGCCCAATGGCCAAGGCTCAGCTCAAGATGCCAAGGCTCGAAACCGATCTTGACGTCGCGGAATGCGAAGTAGCCGTCCGCAGCGGGTGAGTTGGCCCAGATGAGGGCCACCACCGTGGCTGTCAGGAGGAGGGCGCCGCCCACTGTCTCCGTGCGAAGGATCGAGAGGATCCTGCGGTACTCGGGGTAGCTGGAGCGCGAGAAAACTGCGCTTGAGCTGCCGGGTTGCTGAGGGGTTGCAGGGGGCTTCTGGGCCACGGGGGCTCCTTAATTGCGGGAATCAATCGGTCCAAGGGGAGCACAAAGGCTCCGCCGACCAGACTTCCCGGCACACCAATAACCATCTTACCCAACTGAGTAGCAGCACATGCTCCAATGAGGGCTCAGTGGAGCGTTTTCCGTTACTCAGTTGGGTAAGGCGAGGGCTAGGCGACGAGGCCCGCAATCCCAATGGCCGCCGTCGCGAGTCCCAGCACCATGGAGATGGTGACCAGCACAACGTGGACCGTGAGGAACTTGGTGGCCTTGCCTGCGGCATCGCGGGCGCGGGGATCCTTCATGACGCGCTTGAGGAACTGCGGCCACACCACCAGGGACCAGACCCCGGCAACGATCAGGACAACCGCGAGGATCGCGGGGATCTCCACGCTAGTGGCTTTCGAGCCAGGCCTGGGCCTGCTGTGACTGGATGTTCAGTGCTTTGCCCACCATCGGCTCCGCGGCGTCTGCGATCTTGCCACCGAGGAACGGCACCGAAGAAGACACGTTGCCTTCGAGCTCGATCCGGGTGTTGCCGCCATCAGCCACGAGGCGCTGAACGGCCGTGACGTCCAGGGGAGCACCCGAGATCTTGAGCGCGATGTTGCTGGCGCGCGAACCATCGGCGGCGGGAGCTTCCCACTGCTCGGTCTGGGTGACCTTGAGGGTTTCGCCAACGAACTTGCGGGCAATGTCCGGCAGGCGGGTGGTAGGCAGGGTGCGGACGGTGGTGGTGCTGAAGGCACCGGCGGGGTCGCCGTCGATCGTGAACGATTCCAGGGAGCCGCCCACCAGTTCGCTCGTGTGACGCAGGAAATCTTCGTTGACAAATACGGCAGCAACGCGGTCAACGCTGTGCGGCAGGGTGGTGGATGCGCTCAGGGCCATGGGTCCTCCGTGAATGGTGGTGGTGAAGCTTTTTAGCTCCCAACATCCTACGGGGTCTCGCTGGCCACCCCTGAACCGGCGGTCTCGGCCGAGCTTTGCTGGAGGGTGAGGGCCGCTGCCGAGATGTTGCGGGCCATGGACGGGAAGATAAAGCCGTGGAACGGGTAGACACCCAGCCAGTAGAGCCGCCCGGCCAGGCCACGCGGGAAGAAAATGGCGCGCTGCTTGTAAAGGCTGCCGTCACCGTCGGGTTCTACCGCCAACTCCAGCCATGCACCTCCCGGTGCCCGCATCTCGGCCCGCAAGCGCAGCAGGTGCCCGCGGTCAATGGCCTCCACCCGCCACCAATCCACTACCTCGCCGGTGTTCAGCGTCTTGGGGTGCCGGCGACCCCGCAGCAATCCTGCGCCACCCTGGAGCTTGTCCAGCCACCCGCGGATCCGCCAGGCCAAAGGCAGCGAGTACCAGCCGTTCTTGCCGCCGATGCCCTCGATGATGGTCCAGACATGCTCTGGCTTCGCTTCACTGTGGAAGGTCCGTTCGTCCAGGAACACTTTGTAACCGGCCCAGTCGGGGTCGCTGGGAAGCGGATCGGCATCGATGCCGGCGTTGGCCCAGGTGGTCTCCACCTGCCCGTCCCGTTCCTTGCCGAGCGCCAAGGCGACGGCGCGGCGGTAGGGCGTCAGGCCGCCGTCGGGCTGCGGGAAGTAACTGTCGACGTCGTGCTCCCGCGAGACCGCGTCATGCTGCAGCGACTGTACCAACGGCAGGGACATGGACAAAGGAATGGGGGTCACCAGGGCAACCCACAAACCGGCAAGCTTCGGTGCAGGCACGGGGAGCGCGATGACCAGCCGGCGGGGGAGCCCACGCTCCACGGCGTACTCGTTCATCATCTCCTTGTACTTCAGGACGTCCCGCGACCCAATGTCGAAGGAGCGGTTCACTTTCTCCGGCAGCGCAGCGGCAGCTACGAGGTAATGCAGGACGTCACGGACCGCGATGGCCTCAACCCGGTTGCCAACCCAACTTGGCGCGGGCATCACCGGAAGGGTTTCGGCGAGGTGCCGGATCATCTCGAACGACGCCGACCCGGAACCAATCACCACACCGGCCTGGAACACGATCGCGTCTACCGGTGAATCAAGGAACACCTTTCCCACGGTCTCGCGGGAACGCATGTGAACGGAAAGTTCCTCGTTCTCCGGGTGCAGCCCGCCGAGGTAGACGATCCTGTCCACGCCGGCCTCGGCTGCGGCTTCTGCCACGAGCCGGGCCATGGCTTTCTCCTTGGCTTCGAATCCGCTGCCGGACGCCATGGAATGGACCAGGCAATACAAGACGTCCACGCCAGCCAGGGCCTCGGTGAGGCCGTCGGCGTCGGACAGGCTGTTCTCGATGATCTCCACGCGGTCATGCCAAGGAACATCGGCGATCTTCTGTGGCGTGCGGACCAGGACTTTGACCCTATGGCCGGCCTCGAGGAGCCGGGGGACCAGGCGGCCGCCGATGTACCCGGTGGCACCGGTCACCAGTACGGTCTTGGTGTCCTGCGGGGTGTTGGAATGGGTGGCTTCCGAAGGCTGCAAAGGAACTCCTGGGGCTGGGGGTAGAGGTAGGCTGGAATGACCCGGCGTTCATCTGAATTTCCGGGCATTTGTGTTGCCTGCCCTTGGACCCACCCTAGGAGTTTCTGTCATGAGCCTCAACGGTCTGCGCCGCGCATTGGCGGAGGACAAGACTTTCGCGCGCGTCCGAACGGAAGCTCAGCGGCCCTTCAGCGACCGCAACACCGACTACCAGATCAGCGCGCCCACGGGCATGCGGGCTGTGCTGCTCGCGGAAATGGCCGACGCGCTTGCTGATGCCGGTGCTGGTGCCGATGGCGCTGGCACTCCCGTGGTCCTCGCCGTCACCGCTACTGGCCGCGAAGCCGAAGACCTCACTGCCGCTCTGGCCTCCTATCTTCCCGCCGAGTCCGTGGCGGCCTTCCCCAGCTGGGAAACCCTCCCGCACGAGCGGCTGTCGCCGCGCTCGGACACCGTAGGCCGCCGCCTATCCGTCTTGCGCCGCCTGACCCACCCGGAAACCTCGACGGCGGCTCCGTTGCGCGTAGTGGTGGCTCCTGTTCGCGCCGTGGTCCAGCCCCTCGTGGCCGGGCTAGGGGACTTGGTTCCGGTGACCCTGCAGGTGGGGCAGGAACGCTCGTTCACGGAGGTAGTCCGTGCGCTGTCCGATGCCGCGTATGCCCGTGTGGACATGGTGACGCACCGTGGCGAATTCGCCGTCCGTGGCGGCATTCTTGACGTTTTCCCGCCCACCGAGGACCACCCCATCCGCGTCGAATTCTTCGGCGATGAAGTGGACCAGATGCGCTGGTTCGCCGTAGCCGACCAGCGCTCGCTGTCCGCCCCCGGCATCCACCACCCCACGGCACTCCATGCCCCGCCGTGCCGCGAAATCCTGATCACGCCGTCCGTGATGTCCCGCGCGTCGAAGCTGAAGGCGGACATGCCGGCAGCTGCGGACATGCTGGAAAAGATCGCCGGCGGCATCGCCGTTGAAGGCATGGAATCGCTGGCGCCCGTGCTGGTGGACGCCATGGTTCCGTTCGTGGATCAGCTCCCGCCCGGGTCCTTGTCTGTCGTCATCGAACCAGAGAAGGTGCGCACCCGCGCGCACGATCTCGCTGCCACCAACGAGGAATTCCTGGAAGCCGCCTGGTCAACAGCGTCCGACGGCGGTGCGGCGCCCCTTGACCTGTCGTCCCAGGCCTCCACGGACCTGCATGCCGCCAGTTTCCGGTCCCTCACCGACACCCGCTCGGCTGCCCTGGCACACGACGTCTCCTGGTGGTCCATCACCTCATTGGCAACTGACGAGGACCTGGTCCTGGACATCGACGTCCTGAACATGCGTGCCCGTGAACCTCGAGGCTACCAAGGTGAAGTGGCGGAGATGCTGGAGTTCATCGGCTCCCGTGTCCGCGAGCAATGGCGGGTGGTGGTGGTGACCGATGGTCCCGGGCCTGCCCAACGCCTCGCAGAGCTGTTCCACGATGCCGACATTCCCTGTTCCCGCGTTGAGTCGCTGGAGAAGGATCCGCAGCCAGGCATCATCGAGGTGACCACTGCCGCCGTCGGACGTGGTTTTGTCCTGGACGGCCTCAAGCTGGGCCTGTTGACCGAAGCCGACCTGCTGGGTCGCGCGACGGCCAGTTCCACCAAGGACATGCGCCGCATGCCGTCCAAGCGCCGCAACGCCGTGGACCCGTTGCAATTGCACGCCGGCGATTTTGTGGTGCACGAGCAGCACGGCATCGGTCGGTTCGTGGAGCTGATACAGCGCAAGGTGACAGGTACGTCGTCGTCCGATGCCGGGCTGCGCGAGTACCTCGTGCTGGAGTACGCGCCCTCCAAACGCGGCGCTCCGGGGGACAGGCTCTTTGTGCCCACCGACCAGCTGGACCAGGTGACCCGCTACGTCGGCGGAGACACCCCCGCGTTGAGCAAAATGGGCGGTGCCGACTGGGCAAGTACCAAGTCCAAGGCCCGCAAGGCCGTCAAGGAAATCGCCGGTGAGCTGATCCGGCTGTACTCCGCCCGCATGGCATCCCGCGGACATGCCTTCGCCCCCGATACCCCGTGGCAGCGCGAACTCGAGGAAGCCTTCCCGTATGTGGAGACGCCCGACCAGTTGACCACCATCAACGAGGTCAAGGCGGACATGGAACGGGAGATTCCCATGGACCGGCTGGTGTCCGGTGACGTGGGCTACGGCAAAACGGAAATCGCCGTCCGTGCAGCGTTCAAGGCCGTTCAGGATGGCAAGCAAGTAGCTGTGCTGGTGCCCACCACGCTGTTGGCGCAGCAACACTATGAAACCTTCACGGAGCGCTTTTCCGGGTTCCCGTTGCGCGTGAAGCCGATGTCCCGCTTCCAGAGCACCAAAGAAGCCAAGGAAACGGCCGAGGGCGTCAAGAGCGGGGCCGTGGACGTAGTGATCGGTACGCACCGGCTGCTGTCCAAGGACTTCGAGTTCAAGGATCTGGGTTTGGTGATCGTGGACGAAGAACAGCGCTTCGGTGTGGAGCACAAGGAAGCGCTCAAGAAGATGCGCACCAACGTTGATGTACTGGCGATGAGTGCAACGCCGATTCCCCGCACCCTTGAAATGTCCCTCACCGGTATCCGGGAAACATCCACCCTGGCCACGCCGCCTGAGGAACGGCACCCCGTGTTGACCTACGTGGGGCCGTACACGAACAAGCAGACCTCCGCAGCGATCCGTCGCGAACTCATGCGCGAGGGACAGGTGTTCTTCGTTCACAACCGGGTTTCCTCGATCGAGCGCATTGCAGCACAAATCCGCGAACTGGTTCCGGAAGCCCGCGTGGAAGTTGCACACGGCCAGATGTCCGAAAGCCGCCTCGAGAAGATCATCGTGGACTTCTGGGAGAAGCGGTTCGACGTCCTGGTCTGCACCACCATCATTGAGACGGGCCTGGACATTTCCAACGCCAACACCCTGATTGTGGATGGCGCGGACAAGTACGGCCTCTCGCAACTCCACCAGCTCCGTGGACGTGTCGGCCGTGGCCGTGAACGTGCCTACGCCTACTTCCTGTACCCCTCCGAGAAGCCATTGGGAGAGGTAGCGCTGGAACGCCTCAAAGCCGTGGCAGCGCACAACGAACTCGGGGCCGGGATGCAGCTGGCCATGAAGGATCTGGAAATTCGTGGCGCCGGCAATCTCTTGGGCGGGGAGCAGTCGGGCCACATCCAAGGCGTCGGTTTTGACCTCTACATTCGCCTGGTGGGCGAAGCTGTGGCCGAGTACCGCGGCGAGGCCGAGGAAAAGGCGGCGGAAATGAAGATTGAACTGCCCGTCAATGCCCACCTTCCGCACGACTACGTGCCAGGGGAAAGGTTGCGCCTGGAGGCCTACCGCAAGCTGGCCGCGGCCATCACATACGAAGCGATAGACGAAGTCCTGGCCGAACTGGTGGACCGTTATGGTGAGCCCCCGCTGCCTGCCCAGAACCTCATTGCCGTGGCGCGCTTCCGGGTGGGAGCCCGCGAAGCCGGCCTGTCCGACGTCGCGCTCCAAGGCAACTTCATCCGCTTCTCGCCGGCGCAACTGCCCGAATCCAAAACCATGCGCCTGAACCGCATGTACCCGGGCTCCCAAGTGAAGCCTGCGCTGGACTCCGTGCTGATTCCCAAGCCCAAGACGGCCAGGATCGGCGGACGCGACCTCCAGGATGCCGAAATCCTGCAGTGGGCCAACACCGTCATTGAAGCAATTTTCACCGACGTACCCGTGAAGGCTGGCTAACTGAATGATGGGAGGACATCACGCCGCGTCGGGAGCCGCGGCGTGGATAGCTATTGCCTCAACCGGACCGTATGCCCTGGGTTGGTACCCGTTGGATTCCACCGGGATCCTGATCGGCGCCATGGCGACGGCGGGAACTGCTTTGGTGGTCGACTGGGACCACCGCCACAGCACCATCGCTAACTCCCTGCCGCCGTTGTCCAACATGATTGCGGTAGGAATCGAGAAGGCCAGCGGCGGGCACCGCCAAGGGACGCATTCCCTCTTAGGGGCCTCGGCGTTTGTTGTGCTGGCAGCAATGGCCGCGCAGTTCCAGATGGTGACGCCCATGGGGAAGCTGTCCGTGGGCGCGGGGCTGCTGTGCATGTTCATGATCAACCTGGCGGCCAAGGCGTTGAACCTGTTTCCGAAGTCAGGCTGGATTACCAACTGGCTGTTCGCGTTGGTCATGGCCGGCCTGGTGACCTGGTTTGCGCCGGATCAGTGGGGTTGGTTGCCGCTGTCCATGCTTACCGGCGTAGTGGTGCACATTGTGGGGGACATGATCACTGTCGGCGGGGTTCCACTTTTATGGCCAATTGTCATCAAGCCACCAAAATTCCTGCGCAAATCGCTGATCAGCGGAATTTGGCGCTCCAACGGGGCCTTCTCCATTCCACTGCTGGGGCGGGCTGGTTCCCGACGTGAGTGGCTGGTCCTGATTCCTGTCAGCGGTTATGCCATGGTGGGTATGGGCGCCGCGGCATGGACACTGGCGCAACAACACTGGCCCGGCGTTCTGGCAGCATTGGGCGGTGTGATCCAGTTACCGTGACGGCCTGACGGGATCGCCGGCCTGCAACTGGCCAAAAAAGAAAGCGGCCCAGGCATAACCTGGGCCGCTTCGCTGTAACTTTGGGGTTTAGCTTTCGCCGGCGGAATCAGAACGGCCAAGAATGGTCTGCGGGATCCAAAAAGCCAACGCGAACAGGCCCAGGCAAACGGCCATCGGCCACGGGTTGTCCAAGCTCAGGAAGGACAGCGAGTAGATGGAGCCCAGGAAGAGCACGATCATGACCACGAACAGCACAATGCTGGTGCCCAGGTTGTTCTCGCGTTCAATGGGGGCGCTTGTTGCGTTCTTGGACATTCGTTCCTCCTCGGCCCCGCGGGGCTCAAAATTCTCTGGCAGTTGCGGAAGCCTCAGTAGGCGGATGAACCCTGTTCACCCTTGACGATGGCAATTCCGGAACTTGCTCCGATACGTGTTGCACCAGCAGCAATCATAGCCTGTGCATCGGCGAGGGAGCGCACTCCACCGGAGGCTTTGACCCCGAGGTCCGGTCCGACGGTCTTGCGCATCAAAGCGACGTCCTCAACTGTTGCACCTCCGCCGTTGAAGCCGGTGGAGGTCTTCACGAAGTCCGCACCCGCTTCCACGGCCGCTTCGCATGCGATGACCTTCTGTTCGTCGGTCAACATGGACGTCTCGATGATGACCTTCAGGATGGCCTCACCGGCGTGGACCGTCTCGGCTACGGCCTTGATGTCGTCCACCAGGGCACCCTTGTCATTGGCCCGGGCAGAGGCCATGTTGATCACCATGTCGATCTCGTCAGCACCATCGAGCACTGCTCCGCGGGCCTCAAAAGACTTAACGTCGCTGGGCGTGGCGCCCAGCGGGAATCCGATGACCGAACACGTCAGCACGCCGGAACCTTTGAGGGCCTTGGTGACGGTCTTGACCCAGACCGGGTTCACGCAGACGGACTTGAACCGGTATTCGATGGCCTCGGCGCAGACCTTGAGGACGTCTGCTTCACTGGCCTCCGGCTTCAGCAATGTGTGGTCGATGTAGGAGGCGATGTTCGCCGGGGCGACGGCTTGGTTGCTCATGGGATCCTTCCGTGCAGGGCGTGGCCGGCCCGGTGGCCGCAGGGTTGTCACTGCCCGTCAAAGGACCATCTTGCCACATGGGCTGCCTACTGCAGGGAGGGCCTGGGTGCCGTGGAATACGGCAGGCAGGGCGGGCTAAGCCGCCATCGGGACCTGCTGATCAGAGCTGCCCCGTGTTCCCAACAGCATGCCGGATGCGCACAACATCGCAGAAGACTCAGCGGAAAGAAGCAGGCCAAGGCGGAGGCCATCGCACGAAGCGGCGTCGCCGATCGCCCAGATGCCTGGGACTGAGGTGGCGAGGTCGCGCCCCACGGAAATGCCGCC
Source organism: Paenarthrobacter sp. 4246 (assembly GCF_040546855.1). Classification (NCBI taxonomy): domain Bacteria; kingdom Bacillati; phylum Actinomycetota; class Actinomycetes; order Micrococcales; family Micrococcaceae; genus Paenarthrobacter; species Paenarthrobacter sp. 4246. The sequence continues at coordinate 57,705 of NZ_JBEPOP010000002.1, read as the reverse complement.
GTCGGACGCCACCGCCAAGCCGGCGCTTCCGGCGAGGTCGTTACGGGCGGTGCGTTCCTCCGCGATGACCACGAGGTCGCCCTTCATGCTGCTGCCATCCTCGAACAGGATGCCAGTTGCCGGCAGGTTGGAGCCCGGCATTCCCGCGGCAGTTGAAGCAGCAGAAGCAACGGGAGTGGGGTCGGCAATCACCGCGGTAGGGCGAAGGGTGGTGCGGACGGGACGGACGCCACGGGCTCGGAGCACGGCCTCTGCCTGGCCCGCGGAAGGCCCACTGCCCACCAGGATTCCGAGGGGACGGCGGCCCACCATCCTCGTGACCTCCTTGACGGCTTCACCGATGGTGGCGGCGTCGTCGATGGTGGAGTAGCTCAGGCCGGATTCGGCTCCGGCTACGGGCGGGAGGGAAGGCGCAGAACCGGTGGCGATGACCAACTGGTCGTAGGAGAATTCCAGGCCGTCCACGGTGGTGACTATTTTGGCGTCGGAGTCGATGAAGCTGGCCGGCTGCCCGAAGCGGACCGAAACCTGGGGGAGCTCGGCGAGTTCCAGCAAAGCGTCCGGGCACTCGTCGCGGTTACTGAGGACGGTGATGGTTCCGTCGAAAGCACGTTGCCTGGAGTCTGACCTTCCCGCAAGCCGCCGCACCAATGCCTGGGCCGCTGGGCCTGCGCCTGCGATGACGATGTGGAGGGAGGTTGCGGACGGGGTGGCGGACATGTTTGGCCCTTTCGCTCAGATGACCTGCTGTTGATCTTCAGCGTAGGCGGCCGGTTTTTCGCGGGTGTTTCCCCGCTGTTGCCATCTTGGGCGGATCTGAAGCGTGGTGTTTACCGGCCGGTAATAACGTGCGTCACATTGGGCCTGCCGCTGGCGTCAGTATCGGCGCAGGAGCTCGCGGAAACCGTTCCCCGCGAAGCCTGCCACCGCGCCCGCGCGGTCCACGAATCCGTGGGCGCCCACGGGTTCAACGGACGCCAGAAAGCCGGCAGCATCGGCCAGGCTCATGGTCAGATCGGTCGCCAGTCCACCCACTTCAAGCCGGGCACGCCGCGAATCCGCCCAGGCGTCCGGCCCCGGGTCATCGCGCAACGTGCGGGCCACCACAAGACTTTGCCACCCGCCGTCGACCCTGATGCGGGCACGGTAGGTGACGTCGTCGCCGTGGGTCTCTACGCGCCCGCCCGCCAGGAATGCCCGCCCGAACCGGGAGTGTTCCAGATAGCCGCTGAGCTGCGGCGCTTCGTCCCCGGGATCGGAGGGAAGGACCACTGTGGCCTTGAACGTCACGGGCGATCCGTCCAGGTCGCCCCGGAGGGTGTCGTTGACGCGGACCCCCGGTGGAGGCTCTGTCATCGCCGTGCAGTTCGCATCCTTGGCCAATCCGGCGTCAGTCATCGAACCGAGGTAGGCGCGGGCGTCCCGGTAGCCCATGCCGATCAGCGTATCGGCGTCGATCCTGCCCAGATAGAACTCCGGATCCAAAGGAAGGGGATGCCGGGGACGGACTACGTGCAGCACAAACTCGCGTCCAGCAGCCTTGGCAGCATCGAAATCAGCCAGGAGGGCGCCCATGGCACTCATCTCGATCATGTGCACGTACTGTTCCAGCGGTCCGTCGCCCCAGTAAGGCGTATTTCCGATGCACCAGACCAGCCACACTTCGTCGGCCCCACGCCGCAGTGCTTCGGCCACATTGGCGTCCCTGATCCAGACGGCATCGGTCCAGACTTTTCCGTCCCGGCGCAGAGGCGTCAGGAAGATTGGAAGTGACATGCCAGCAGCCATGAGCCCGGCATCAATGTCCGTGGCGTCTATGGCGTGGCAGCGCTTCTCGGTGAACTCCACCACGTTGAAGGAACCCTCGACGGCGTCCGGTTCCGCTGCGTGGGCCCGGATAGTGGCGTCATTGATACCCAAGGTGGGGAAGACCTTGCTGAGGATACCGTCGGCGTCGCCAACGGCAGGCAACGACCACGGACCCTTGAGATAGTCGCCCACGGGCAGTGCTGAGCCGAAGTCCTTCACGTCGACGCCCGACCACCGGGCACACATCTCATCCGGCGAGACGCCGGAGAGAATCATGCCGGCGGTGAGGATCCCGCCGGAGGTGCCGTCGACGTGCTGGAATTCCAGGCCTTCCTCGGCGAGGGCCTTCACCACTCCGGCCTGCCACGCCACCCGCATGCCGCCGCCGGCGAGGACCAGTGAGCGTTTTGCCGTGTGTTTCATCCCGCCAGCCCGGAGTTGGGAGGCGCGGCGCTGAGACGGCGCCAATGGATGTAGAGGAGAATCGCGGTTGCGAGGTCAAAGAAGGCCACCATCAGGGCAATGGGCGCGAAGACACCGTTGAGGACGCCGATGCCCACGGCCCCGAAAGCGCCGGTTTTCTGGAGCCCGGACCACAGCACCACCTCGGGGGAGGGAACAGCGTTGAGCAGGGTATGGAGGAGCAGTCCACCGACCACCACCATGAACATTCCCACGGTGCCGAACAGTTGGCGGGTTTCAGGTGTGGAGTCCGCGCCGATCAGTTGCAGGACTTGCCCACCAAACGGGACCTGCACGGCTCCGGTCAGGACCGTGATGACGGCGATGGCCGCGAGCACGGCGCGGAGGGGATCGGCCACGGCCCAGGCAATGGTGCCGGGCGGGTGCGTCTTCCGGGGCTGGCGTCCGGAGCGTGCCGGCTGGTGCGCGGTCACGCGTAGGACTCCAGCAGCCGGCCACGGTCCACCAACAGCCAGACCATGGCGGCCCAGGTCAGGGTGGAGACGTAGAAACGGATGTCATTGAGCATCATCCAGCGTTTGAGCAGCAACCTGAGCTCGGCATCGTCCGCGAAATCGCCGCCACGGATCCGGACGTTGATGGGGATGATGATCCCTTGGCCCACCCAGGTCAGGACGATGATTCCCAGCAGGCAAATGACGGCGGGGATTACTCGGACGGTGCCCCATTCAGACCAGACAAGGATGCCGCCGGAGATGAACATGATGGGCACCACGATGGTGAAGAACTTGGTGGCCGCCCGGGTGGGGATGCCGAAGTGCATGTCCACGTTGTCGCGGGCCAACGATTCCCAGGTGGGGTAGAGGAAGAACTTGAGCACCCACATAGTGCCCACGTACATGGTGGCCCCGAAGAGAAAGTAGAGGGCATTGAGCAGGAGGAGCCAGTTCACTGGGCACCGCCACGGGGGTCCGCGCTTGCCCCGGCAGCGCCCGGGACCCGGCTCCGGTCCGGCGGAGCCAGCCATTCCTGCCCTTGGCCCAGGTCCACCACGCTGTCCATCATGTCCCCGCCGCGAAGGGCCACGGCCTCGAGCTGGGTGGGAGCCGTGAGGAACCACGCTTCGTAGTGGTCATCCAGGACTCCGTGGGCTTGGGGCAGCCAGGCAGTGAACACCGGTTTGCTCTCTACTTGCAGGTCCTTTAGAGGCTCGACGCCGGGCGCGTCACCGAGGATGAGCCGCGCCTTGGCTTGGGCGCCGAGGGCGATGTCCCCGGTGGCTTCGAAGTAGATATCCGATTTCCAGAGCATGTTCCGGAAGACGCAGTAGTTGGACGCGTCAAGTTTGAGGGGAAGCTGGGTTGCGCCCGGGGCCGCGGGCCTTTCGATTTCGATGTAGCAACCCAACTGGCCGTCCTTGTCGTACTGGGCTGACACGGTGGAGTCGGTGACCACGAAGTCCAGGTTGGCCTGGTGCTTGGGCATGCCCCAAATTCCCTTGCCCCCTTTCACGGAGACTTCGGTACTGACGGGCAGGTCCACCACGAACTGGCCCAGCTTGAACGTCTTTTGGAAAAGCAGCGGGAGGATGGGCGGGGCAGGCCTGCTGCCGTGGGTGATGGCGATGGCCAGGGAGTACTCGATGTACTTGCCGATGTCCGTGGATTTGTAGTTGACCACTGTCACCACCAGCAGCCCTTTGCCGCCGAGGGTGAACGGCCGCATTTCCGAACCGGGGAGTGCAGCGGCGGCTGCCCGCTTGTTGATGGGGAAGGCCGCCATCAGCACCGGCGAGTCATCGGAATTGACGGGCATGGTGTATTTGATTCCGTCCGCGAACGCATGCTGCCCGCGAAGCCGTTCCTGCCTCCGTGGAACAGGTGAGGGCAGGAGCTTGAGTAAGGGTGCGGCCAGTTCGGTGAGGTTTTTCATGGCTTCGACTCCGGGGCTCGGTTCAGTTCGTCGACGATGATGGGGAAGGTGTCCTGCCAGGCGTGGTCGCCGAAGAAAACGTCCAAATGGCCGTAGCCAGGGATGAGGTGGAGTGAATCCTTCCCGGGGCGGTGCTTCTGGAAAAATTCGAAGGTGCGTTGCTGGCTTTCGGGCAGGAAGCACAGGTTGTCCATGCCGGCGATCAAGGCGAACCTCGCATCGGTCTGAGGGGCTTTGGCCACCAGGTTGTCCGGCAATTCCGGATGGTTGCCGGCGGCCACCATGTGCCCGGCTTTGATGCTGCGGCCCATTTCCTCGAAGAACGTCACGGGCACCTCGGCGAACTCGCCGGCGAGCCATCGGTGGGTGGCGTCGTCGAGGTTCTCATGGGACCAGAGTGCGGGGCGGCCGCTGCCGTAGGTGAAGCTGACCATCTTGCAGACGGTGTTGTCGCATTCATGGTGGGTGGCTTTGACCAGGCCCCGGATGGCCCGGGTGAAGTAGCCCTGGGACTTGTACCCCCATGCAGGCGACAGGTACGGCGTGAAGGCTTTGACCACGGGCGTGAGGTAGTTGATTTTCAGCTGCGAGAACGCCGGCACGACCGGATGCAGGGACACCGCGTTGGACACGATGGTGTCCACCTGCGGCAGCAGCCCCGCCACGGCCGACATCGTGAACGACGTAGAGCCCTGGCAGTGGATCACGGCTTTCATGGTCTCCGCACCGGTAGCGTTCAGGACGTGCTCGACCGCAGCCGGATGGTCATACACGGCGGCGTCGGCAAGCGTCCAGGACAACGGATCAAGGTCGATCGATGCCCGCCAGTTCAGCATCCAAACATCCCAGCCGTCTTCCAGGAGGACATCGACGATTGTGGTGCGGACCGGTGGCCTGAACAGTTCAGCCCGCACTCCGGAACCGTGAACCAGGATCACCGGCCCTTTGATTGCTTCAAGGGGTGAGGTGACGTGGACCAGGCTCAAGGGCGTGTTGTCCCGGGCACGGAGAGGAATGACCTCGGTCCTGTGCTCGGCACGGGTGATGATCATGGGGTGTTTCCCTTCCGTGCGATGGTGATGGGTTCTTCAAGCAGCCGCACGGCAGGCAGACCTGTCAGCGGCACTAGCCGCGCGCCGTCGTCGTTCGTTGCCAGTTGCCAATCGCGGCAGACGGTGTCCACCATCAACGGGTAGACGGTGAGGTTGGCATCCGGCGAGAGGTGGATGCGGAGGAAGCCTTTGTGGTCCTCGATCGCCTGGCCGGACATCTTCCACGAGGCAACCTCGCCGCTGGGCGTCGCCAGGACGTACAGGGCGAAGGCCTCGCTGCCCAGCGCCCACCCGCCCAGATGTACCAAGGCAAGCACCAGAAGCAGGATCACCACGTCCGGCCAGTTCTCCGGCCAAGGAACCAGGATCACGACGGCGGTACTCACCGCGAGCGCGGACAGTTGGTACAGGGAACCGCGGGCGAAAACGACAATGCCCGCCTGGGCCACGCCCATCGAACGCGCGAGCAACGAGGCAATCGCCAGGAGGAGAGGCCCTGCAAGGAGCAGGACAATGACGAGTACCGGGGTGTCTCCGCGGCTCAGGCTGCGCAGGCTGTCCACGAAGGCTTCCCCGCGAAAGGCGCTGAAGACCGTCCACAGCGCCAGGGCGGCCACCACGTGCATGATGCCCAGCGATATTCCGAAGCCGGGGTTGCGGATGGGGAGCCAGAACTGCGAGAAGGGGTTGGCCAGTTGCGGGCCGAGCAGGCGGGAGTTCCCTTGGCCGGGGAAGGTGGTGGGGGTGCGGGTGAAGATGCGGCCTGTGCCCGTCTGTGGTGTGCCTCCTTGTTGTGAGTGCCGGAGGCTGGACGATTCACCGGGAGCGGCCGACGCGGCAGGCAGGGTGAGATGTTCCGGCAGTCCGTGGGTATCCGAGAGGTAGGCGCCGCCCAGCCCGCAGGTGATCATCTGGGTCCTGCCTGGGTCCGCGGTCTGGTGCTGGTTTTGGGAAGGGGAGTCCTCATAGCGGGAGTAGTGGTGGAGGTCTCCGGTGAGCCAGAGCCTGACGCTGGCACCTGTGGCGTCGAACAGGCCCGTTTCAGGGTTGAAGCGGCGGCGCAGGTAGTCCTGCTCGAAGAAGTTCACCTGCCGGAATTCACCCCACCCTGGCTGGGTGGCATCAACCCAGAACGGAGCGGCGACGCAGAGGATGATCGCATCGCCGGGCTGCAGTTGCAGAGTAACGTTCCGGTAGAAATAGTCCAGTTGAGGTTCGTCGATGTACTGCCCCAGTTGGCTGTCCAAGCCCAGCAACCACCAGCCGGGGGTGCCGTTCCGGCCCGGTCCGGGAGGGGTTCCGGTCAGCCGGACGGCAAAGTAGCTCCTGGTTTGGATGGTCCGCCAGCTTCCGATGCTCCGCTGCCTGGTGAACACCCGGATGAACGAGGTGAGGCCGTCGTACCAATCGTGGTTGCCGGGAAGCGCCAGCATGACCGGAGGCGGGTTGTGGGGCCCGGTGTGCGCGGCTTCGGCGCGTCTTGGGGTGCGGAGCGGGCCTCGCAACTCGGGTGGGAATGCCGTCCGGTACGGGCCCGCCATCCGGTTCTCGTACGCCGCCGGGGAGGCCACCGGGTAGACCTCGTCCCCGCCAAGGACCAGCACCCTGCCGCGGGGCAGTTCATGCCCGTCCACCGTCAGCGTGTCCTGGGCCAGCAAGGAGGCCACCGTGTAGGTGGCATCGAAGCCATCGCCGAGGTCGGCCGTGAAGTCGAGCCACATTTCCGTCGCTGCCGGAGCCGCGGCGCGCCCATCCTCGAGGTCGGCAGGTGAGGGAAGCCCGCGGCTGCTGACAACGGGCTGCGCCGGTTGGCCCGGGACAGGAAGTTTGTCCAAGCGCAGGGGGTCCGCAGGAAAGCTGCCCTCAAGCTCGCGCTTATCGCCAAAATCGGCAAAGACTGTGGCCGCCGCGACCTTCAACGCGGTTCTTGCCAAGGACATGGGCGAGAGCCAACGAACCGCCGTCTGGGGTGTGAAGCCCAGTACGGCGTGGTGTTTCGCGAGCTCCCGGCTTTTCATTGCTTTGACGTGAACGGGAAGGGGACGCGTCTGAGACCCTGCCCGTAGACCTGCCAGAGTTCGCCAGCGAACAGTTTGCCGAAGGTCACCAAGCCTGCGGCTGGAGCCGGTCCTTCGGCCCGGAACGTGGTGAGTTGTTTGGCGAAGTCCAGAGGCCGGATATAGAGGATGCCGGCGCCAACTACGCCTGCTTGGACAGCGCCGCTTGCAGCAGGCTGTTCGGGGTGCGGCGGCACAATGTCCGGCGTCCCTGGATCGGGTGGCACAGCATCCGGCGGCACATGGCCACGGAGGATGGTGGCGTACAGGGTGGTGGTATCCGCCCAGAGGTCGAAACCTGCCTCGTTATGGATCAGTTTGTGCCCGGTGAACGTGAACGGCGTGCCGCCCGGGTCCCGCAGCCACAACCGGTAGAGCATGCGCCTGGCTGGTGCCCCGTCGTCGGATGCGTCCGGAACAAAAAGATTGAACCAGCCCCGCTCTACCGGCATCCGGCCACCGAAGTAGTCCGCCAGCACGTAGCCCTCGGCCTTGGCCGGGTGGTTCGGATCGGTCGCGAACGCCTCCATGTCCTGGGCGGTAATGGTCAGCTCGAACATGATCTTCCGGCTGCGGTCCCGGCCCAGGCTCCACCCCTTTTCCGGATCGGCGATGCCTGGACTGAACCAACCGTGCATCTGCTCGGTGAACCGTACGGAGGTGGTCTCCTGATCGGGGGCGACGGGAGCGCCAGGCCTGCCGAGCCCGCGGCTTCGCGCCTGAGGCACCTCAGACACTGCGCTCGCAGGCTGTTCCTCTGGTGCCGCCTTTCCCTTGGTTGCGTCCGGCGCCAACGCGCGCGGAGCGGATGCACCGACGTCGACGACGGCACCAGCTGCATCCCGCTCAGCGCCCACCTTTTCGCTGGGCCCGCCGGAGCCCTCCGCATCTTCCGGACGGATGCCCCGGTGGCCGGCCTTGTCCGCGTTCTCGATGATGTGGGCGCAGGTACGCTCTGCGAACGCCGCGATGGTCAGGGATGGGTTGGCGCCCACCGGACCGGGCATCGCGGCTCCATCAACCACGAATAATCCCGGGTATCCGAACACTTCGCCATACGAGTCGCAGACTGCTTCCCCCGGATGACGGCCGGAGGGGGCTCCTCCGATGGGGTGAACCGTGATGACGCGCTTGGCCCACCACAGGGGGTTGTCAATGAAGTCCCCGTCCAAGTCCTTGGAAATCGACTCCATGGTTTCGCGGACGCGGCCGAAATACTCCTTGGACGTTGCCATGGTCCAGGCGATGGCCAGCCTCCCGTCGCGAAGGGTCATGACACCGTCGGGAATGTCCCTTCCCATTCCCAGCAGAGGCACCGAACTGGACGACAATCGGCCGTCGCCCAATGCTGCGGCGAGGTCGGCGGATACGTTGGAGCGGCCGGCGTCGAACAGCCTGTCCTTGAGCAGTTGTCCTGCCACTTTCACCGTCCGTTTCATGGTGGTGCGCAGCTGGGCTGTTTCCATGAGCCAGTTCATGAAGGCCGGATACCCGGCATCCTCCACGTAGTAGCCGCGACCATCGCCGTCGTCGTCGTTCGAATCGGGGACCCTGATGGCTGTGGTGATTACCGGGCCCCGACTGCCGGCCAACGTGCGGACGCCCGGCCGTGAGCCGTTGGCAGGGGGAGTTTTGGCGCCCATGACGAACGTCAAAAGGTCGCCGTTGCCGCTGAAACGGGCGCCCAGGGTGTCGCTGAGCGCCGGGAGGGAGCCGTGGTTGCGGAGCAGGAGGAAGTTGGTGCCGAACGTGCCGGCACCCAGGACGAGCCGGCGGCAATGGATGATGCGTTCCGTGAGGAGTTCGCCTTGGCGATCCGGGTGATGCACCACATAGCGGACTTCATAGCCCCCGCCCTGCGTTCCGGAGCTTAAGGGCCGGATACCGCGGACGTCGTGGAACGTCCTGACATCGGCGCCCTTGTAGGACGCCGCTGAGATGTAGTTATGGTCCAGCGTATTCTTGGCGCCGGCGTTGCACCCGATGTCGCATTCACCGCTGAGCGTGCAGGTGGTCCGCACCGTGGTGGGACCATGGATGCTGCCGTAGCCGGGCAGGGGCAAAGCATGATTGGTCCGCGGCTCCGTGTCAGGCGCCGCTGAGAACGTGACCGCAATGGGAGGGCGGGTGATGGACAGTCCCAGATTCGCGGCGGACTTCTCCATGGCCAGGGTCTTCGCGGTGTCCTTGTAGGGATACGGGACAGGCTGCAGCATGGCTTCGGCGGCATCGTAATAAGGATCAAGGTCAGCCCGGGTGAAAGGCCAGTTCTCGTAACCACCGCCGGGAATGGGGGATTCGTTGACGAACCACTTCTCGTCCTTGCGCAGGAGGACATTGGCATAGATGAGTGAGCCGCCGCCCAACCCGCTGGACACCAGTCCCTCCGTGCCGCGGAACGTCCAGGCATCAAAGAGTCCGTACAAGCCGCGGTCCGGATCCCAGAAGTTCCGGCCCATCTCCGACGGCGAGCGCGCGAAGCTGCCCGGCGGGTACGGTTTGCCGCGTTCCATGAGCACAACGGACTGTCCGGCCTCGGCGAGTCGAAGCGCCGCAACGGAGCCTCCAAAGCCGGAGCCCACCACCACTGCGTCGACTTTTTCGATGCCGCTGCCGCGGTGGCGTGGCGGATCAGACGCGGGCTCAGACCCCGCATCCCCACTGTTCCCGGTCCCCAGACGACCCATGGCCGTTCCTCTCAGAGGAGAGCTGACTACATAGCTGCAGCTGACGGCGCCGGGTGTGGCCGGGCGTTGCCTCCGCGGACTATGGGGCTTATGTTCCCACCGGGCAGGGGATCTGTAAATGAGGTGGCGTACTTGGATTCAGGGTGCGCTAAACAATGCGGGTGTAGATCATGTCGAAGTCGTGCTCCAGCGGCCCGCCCGGGTAGGTGCCGCGCTCCAGGCGGGCGGTGATGGTGTTGCCGTCCTCGGTGAGGCGGCCAACGAAGCGCTGGGGCCAGTCCGGGTCATCCCGGAAGAGAATCCATAAATTGTCCTTGAGCGTCATGTCGTAGATCCGGGCGATGCCGCGGGAATCGAAATAGTGCTGCTGGAAGGCTCCGTCCGAGCCCGTGGCACCAATGACGCTGACTGCATTGGGGTACTCCGGCCGCTGGACCGTGGATCGTTGGATGAGGAAGCCTCCGCCCTCCAGCCACTCGAAAGTCGTCCGGCCGGAGACCTCCAGGCCAGGGACTGACGTTTCCCACTCGCCGACGAGGATATTCAGTTGCTCCAACGTGGGTTTCGGATCCCGTGCCATGGCTGCCTCTTTTCGCGTCGTCGCGCTGGTGGACAGGTTCAGCGTAGGACTCGTCCGTTCCGCCGTACAGATGCGCCGCCGGATGCTCCGCATAGAACCACCGAACGCCATGCAGGTGGTGCTGTGACGGCCGGGCCGGCCCCTAGGCGCACCGGGCGTGCGGTGGCAGGATGGGCGCATGAGCCGTGTCACTTGTGATCTGACTGTTTCCCTTGACGGATTTGTTGCCGGGCCCAACCAGTCCCTGGACAAGCCGCTGGGGGAGCGCGGCGAGAGCCTGCACCGTTGGCAGTTCGAGGAACGGGAGGCCAGCGTAGCTGAGATCGCTGGCATCCTCGAGGCTGGCGCTTACATCATGGGCCGGAACATGTTCGCCGGTCCAGGATCGGGCCCGTGGGATCAGGAATGGCGCGGCTGGTGGGGTGAGGAACCCCCGTATCATGCACCTGTCTTCGTCCTGACCCACCACCAGCGCGAGCCGCTGGCGATGGAAGGTGGCACCACTTTTCACTTCGTCACTGACGGCATCGAATCGGCCTTGGCCCAGGCCCGGGAAGCCGCCGGGGACAGCGATGTGGCGATTGCGGGGGGAGCGCAAACCGCCCGTCAGTATCTTTCCGCAGGGCTCATGGACGAGCTGCGGCTTCACATCTCGCCGGTGATCCTGGGTGGTGGCGAACGGCTGCTCGACGGCGTGGGGGACGTGACGCTTGAACCGATTGACGCGCGCGGGACCGGACTCGTCACCCACGTGCGGTATCGGGTGCAGCGCTGATCCGGGCCCGGCGCCATCGCGGTATCAGTGCTGGCGGGTGACCCTGCGCGTCTCACGGAACTCCGCGGGTACCGTGATGGCGCCCTTGGGGACGGCGACGGTAATGCCCTTCTTTGTCACACTGGTGACGTTCTGACCCCACTGCTGCGCGTACTCGACGATGGGTCGCGCCGCAGCCCTGTTGCGGACGATGGCGACGAGCACGATTGTGAGGAACCCGAGGGTCAGCAGACCAGGCACCATGATGGCGACCACCGGGCTGATGAGGCCGTTCAGGAACAGGGCCGGACCGAGGAACCAAAGCGCAACCGAGGAGAACATGAATGCGAGAACCAATTTCTCGGAGCGTGCGTGGACGGCCTGCGCGCGTGCCAGCTCATCCGGGTAGCGTTCCTTGACTATGCGTGTGACATCGGCGCTGAGCGCATCAGCGACGTCCTTGCTCCGGGCGGTCATGGCTCTCCAATGCGCGATATCCGGCCACCGCGGTATTGAACCCTGTAGCCGAAGACGGTGGTTTGTTCAGTTCCTGCCAAGTAGCAGTTCGCTTGACCTTCCCTAAAATACCTGTCTTTCGCCAAGACGCATGAACGGCGGCCCTCCATTCCGCCGGCTCCCTGGCGCCGCAGCAAACGTCGCGGAGTGACAACAATGTCCGTCATCCGCTGTACACTCGAGTATCGAACATATATTCGAATAAAGGTGTGTTGTGGGCGTGATAGTCGGCCCCCGCGTGATAGATGCGGGCTTTTCCCTGATGTCGGTTTTGCTGGCACCTCTCCCGGTGGCGGCCGGGTATCCGTCGCCGGCGCAGGACTATTTTGATGGCCGGATCGATCTCAACGAGCACCTTATCAAGGACGTCACCAGCACTTTTGTGGTCAGGGTGACGGGGCAGTCCATGGAAGGTGCCGGGATCAGCGATGGAGACGAGCTGATCGTCAACCGTGCGCTGGAGCCGAAGGATGGGTCCGTCGTCGTGGCTGTCCTCGATGGTGAACTGACCATCAAAAGGCTCCGCGTCACGCCTTCGGGAGTGATCCTTCAGGCGGACAATCCCAAGTATCCGGACATCCGTGTGCCGGCACTGTCCGAACTCACCATCTGGGGAGTTGCCACCACGTGCCTGCACCACATCTGAATCCGACCCGTTGGCAAGGCCCCATTCCCAGCGGGCTTTGGGAGCGGATGGGCGCTGAGTTCGGCCTGCCAAGCCTGGAAAGGGTCCGGAGCCGGCTTGCGCAGATACATGAGGATCCGGAGCCTGTGATGCAACAACTGATGCGGGTGTTTTCTGCGGAAGGAACGTACTGCCCGGGCTTCCAGTTCCGGGAAGACCTGTCCTTGCACCCCGCGGTGACGGGCCTGTTTGTCCGGGCCATGGCCCTGAGGATTCCACATAATTACTTTGCCGCGTGGATGGTCACCGGATGCCCGGAGCTTCGCGGCGCCAGGCCGGTGGACCTGGTGGACCGGCTGGCACCAGCTGTTCTCATCGCAGCCTTGGAGCGCTCTTTTGGACACGGCGCAGGAGGTGGGCGCCCTTCAAGCACGGGAACGTTCCAATGACTATGGCCGCTTCCACTATGGCGGAGTCAGTTTGTCGTGAGGTCGCTGTAGAGGGTTTGGACGCGGGTTTTGATGTCGTCGCGGACCAGGCGCATGCGTTCCATGCCTTCGATGCCACGTTCTGAGGGTTCGTCGGTTTCCCAGATTTCGAAGCGTTTCCCGGTCGGTGGGTCGAGTTTGGCTTCGGTTCCCAGAACGATGACGGCGTCCACGGTGTTGAGGACTTCGTCGGTGATCGGTTTGGGATACTCGCCGGTGACGTCGATGCCCAGTTCGGCCAGGGATTCCACGGACTGGGCGTTCAACGCCGCGCCGGGTTTTGTTCCGGCTGAGTAGACGGTGACGTTGTCCCCAGCCAGTTCCCGCATGAGAGCTGCGGCGAGCTGGGATTTGCCGCCGTTCTTGCTGCAGACGAACAGGACGGCGGGATGTTCTGAGGTCATTAGAGTGCAGTCTCTTTCGTCAGGGATGCGACCAGGTTCTTCACACGGCCGTGGATTTCATCACGGATGGTCCGGACGGTGTCGAGGGGCTGGTCAGCGGGGTCGGTGAGTTCCCAGTCTTCGTAGCGTTTGCCGGGGTAGATGGGGCAGGAGTCGCCGCAGCCCATGGTGATGACCACATCGGAGGCGCGGACGACGTCGTCGGTGAGCGGTTTGGGGTATTCCTTGCCCAGATCCAAGCCCATCTCGTTCATGACTGTCACCACGTTGGCGTCGAGTTCTGATGCGGGCAGGGACCCGGCGGAGCGGACGCGGATTTTGCCTTTGGCTTCGACGGTGAGCAGGGCGGCGGCCATCTGGGAGCGGCCCGCGTTCTGTACGCAGACGAACAACACCTCCGGGGTCTCCGAGGCAAGGGAGCTTTTTGACTTGGCCAGGGCATGGAGCCTGTCGTTGGCAAAGTGCTCGGTGGTCGCGGGCAGGTAAGCGCTGACCTTCGCGGTGCGGGCCAGTGCTGTGTAGGACTCGAAGACGTAGCGTTCGACGGTTTCTGCGGCGAAGATCCCTGCGTAACGTCCGGCGAGCCGGTCACTGATGCGGTGGAGTACTTCGGTGTTGTCCTGCAGGCCGAGCGTGGTTTCCTGGTGGTCGGTCATGACAGTGCTCCAATGGTTGTTTGGGTGACTGGCTTTCAGCTGGTGGTGCCGGATCGGCCGTGTGCGAGCCCGGTCGGGAAGCCGACAAATGCCGGTTCCGGTGTGGAGCAGCAGCCCGACCCTGGCTCCTGCGACGCGGTGGTGGCAGGGGCGGGAACATCGCAGCTGGTACCGGCGTCCGCGGAGCAGACCCCCGTTTCGGGCAGTTCAAGGTGGACGGTGTCCGCCGATTCCTGGTCACCGGCGAGGGCTGCGGCGACGGAACGGACTTGCTCGTAGCCGGTAGCGAGGAGGAAGGTCGGTGCCCGGCCGTAGGACTTCATCCCGACGATGTAGAAGTCTTTTTCAGGGTGGGCCAGGACCTTCGCGCCGTGCGCCGGGACCGTGCCGCAGGAGTGGAATTCAGGGTCGATCAGCGGGCCGAGCCCGGTGGGAGCTTCAACGGCGGGGTCCAGGTCCAGGCGCAGTTCCCGCAGGATCTCCAGGTCCGGGCGGAAGCCGGTGCAGGGGACGATGACGTCGGCGTCGATGGTGCGTCCATCGACGGCTTCGACGCTCACGTGCGAGTCGAGGTTTTTCAGGGCAGCGATGCCGAACCCGGTGTGCAGTTCGATGGTGCCGGCCTCGACCAGGCGGCGGAGGCGGGAGCCGAGCTGGCCGCGTGCAGGGAGCCCGTCGGCGTCACCGCCGCCGTAGACCTTCTCGGCGGAGTTGCCGCGGACGGCCCACAGGATGCGGGTATCGGGTTCGTCCTTGGCGAGGTCTGCGAGGTTGATCAGGGTGTTCGCTGCCGAGTGGCCGGCCCCGACAACGAGGGCGCGGCGGCCGGCGAAAGCGGCGCGGTCGCGGCCAACAACGTCGGGCAGGGGCGAGGAGATCCGGTCAGCTGCCGGGCCTTCGCCGATGGCGGGCAGGCCGGAGGTGCCGAGCGGGTTGCGGGTGGACCAGGTGCCGGAGGCGTCGATGACGGCAGCGACGGTGTGGTCCCGTGTTTCTCCGCCGTCGTGCTCAACCCGGACAACGAAGGGGGTGGTGTTGCGGTCCCGGACGTGGGTTTTGTCCATGCCCTGCCGGGTCACGGCGATGACGCGGGAGCCGGTCTGGAGCCGGGAAGCGATCTGGGGTGTACCCGCCAGCGGGGTGAGGTAGTTGTCGATGAGTTCGCCGCCGTAGGGCAGTGCGGTGGGACGGGGTGATTCCCAGCCGGTGGGTTCGAGCAGGCGGACGGCGGCGTCGTCGAGGTTGAAGCGCCAGGGTGAGAACAAGCGGATGTGCCGCCACTGTTCGATGGCGGCGCCGGCGGAGGGGCCTGCTTCGAAGATGACCGGTTCGAGTCCGCGTTCGAGCAGGTGGGCCGCGGTGGCGAGTCCTACCGGGCCTGCGCCGATCACTGCGATGGGAAAGTTCGTCACTGAATCCATGCTGTCCTCTTGTTTCATCCGTTGGCGTGGCGTTTCGAGTGGTTAGGCGTGGGTTGGTTCTTCGACCAGGGCGGTGGCGATGCTGTGGGCGTCATCCAGGGCGGCAAGGAACCGTTCGGCATCCAGCGCGGCCGCGCAGCCGGTTCCGGCTGCGGTGATGGCTTGGCGGTAGCGGTGGTCCACGGCGTCCCCGCAGGCGAAAACGCCGGAGAGGTTGGTTACCGTGGTGGGTGAGTCGACCTTGATGTAGCCCTCGTCGTCCAAGTCGACTTGTCCGGCAACCAGCTCGGTGCGGGGCAGGTGGCCGATGGCCACGAAGATCCCGGTGGCGTCCTGTTCACGGGTTTCACCGGTGCGGGTGTCCGTGAGGGTCACGCCGGTGACTTTGCTGTCGCCGTGGATGGTGGTGATGGCCGAGTTCCAGGCGAACTTGATCTTGGGGTTGTCCTTGGCGCGCTGGGCCATGATCCGGGAGGCGCGGAGTTCGTCCTTGCGCACTACGACGGTGACGGTCCTGGCGAAGCGGGTCAGGAAGGTCGCTTCCTCCATGGCGGAGTCGCCGCCACCAACCACGATGATGTCCTGTTCGCGGAAGAAGAACCCGTCGCAGGTGGCGCACCAGGACACTCCGTGGCCGCTGAGTTTCTTCTCCTCCGGAAGGCCCAGTTCCTTATACGCGGAACCGGTGGCAAGGATGACGGCCGGGGCCTCGTGGGTCTCGCCGCCTCCAGTGACCACACGCTTGAGGTGACCCCTCAGATCAACTTCAGTGACGTCGTCGAACACTATCCGGGCGCCGAACTTTTCCGCCTGTTCCTGGAGCCCATCCATGAGCTCAGGGCCTTGGATGCCGCCGGGGAAGCCGGGGAAATTCTCCACTTCGGTGGTGTTCATCAGCGCACCGCCGGCGGTGACCGACCCGGCCAGGACCAGCGGGTTCAGGCCTGCGCGGGCGGCGTAGATCGCCGCGGTGTAGCCGGCTGGGCCGGAGCCGATGATGATCAGTTGCTCGGTCTGGACGTCGGTGCTCACGGGAGACTCTCCTGGTGCTCGAAAAAGTGGGTTATTTGGCAGCCGGGACGAGGGAGGCGATCAGGCCCTCGATGCGGGTCTTGATTTCATCGCGGATCGGGCGGACGGCGTCCACGCCTTGGCCGGCGGGGTCTTCCAGGACCCAGTCTTCGTAGCGCTTGCCGGGGAAGTATGGGCATTCGTCGCCGCAGCCCATGGTGATGACGACGTCGGATTCCTTGACGGCCTCGGTGGTGAGGACCTTGGGGACTTCAGCGGACATGTCGATACCCAGTTCGGCCATGGCTTCGACGGCGGCCGGGTTGACCTTGTCGGCGGGCTGGGAGCCTGCGGAGCGGACTTCGATCTCACCCTTGCCAAGGGTTGTCAGGAACGCTGCGGCCATTTGGGAACGTCCGGCGTTGTGGACGCAGACGAACAGGACGGAGGGCTTGTTGGTGGTTTCGGTGCTCACGGGTTTCTCTCCTGAAATCGCGTTGTGTGATCGGGTGGCGGGTACGAAGCGGTGCGCCCAAGCCGAAAGCTCTCCGTGACGAACATTGATGATGATCGATATGTAGAGTATCGGGCGGTAGATTGATGAATGTCAATATTGCGGCGGGCGCCAAGGTGACTAGGCGGCGGTGATGCGTGGCGCGAGGTCGTTGATCCGGCGGGTGATGTCATCGAAGGCACGGTCAAAGGCGGCCGTAGTGTCCAGGCGGAGGGGATCCGGCACGGACCAATGGATTCCGCCCAGCCTGGTCAGTTCTTCGTGCGCGTTGTCGCAGACGGTCACTACCAGGTCGGCCTCCTCTGCAACCTCTTCCAGGGTGCGCGGTGCGATGTCGGGCAGGTCCAGCCCATGACGCCGGGCGGTCTCGATGGCTCCGCGGGCGATGCGGTTTGCGGGGCGCGTTCCGGCCGAGGCTGCGGGGATGTCGCTGACCTGCCGCCAGAGGGCGGTGGCCAGCTGGGAGCGGGCACTGTTGCGCGTACAGACGAACAGGACACGGCTTGCTGTATGTGCCGCCCCGGGCACCAGCCCACTGAGGGCACCGGTGGCGAGGCGGAGGTAGCTGCGGCGCTTGTCGGCTTCGGAGCGATGGCGGGTTGCCAGGCCGGCTTCCTCCAGAGTGCGGAGGTGGTGGGAGAGCAGGTTGGCGGGCATGCCCAGTTCGGCCTGCAGTTCCGATGGCGAGAAGTCACCCAGGGTCAGCAGGTCCATGATGCGCAGGCGTGCCGGATCGGCAAGGGCTGCGTGCCTGGCTACCCGGGCCTGGAATGTGTCGACTGCTTCAATATTCATTGATTCAATTTTGACTGAGTTAATTCCATGCGTCAAGCTGTTGGCATGACTTCACTCCAGCCGCCCCTGTGGCGCCGTGCCATCGCTGAATTCCTCGGCACCGGCCTGCTCGTTGCCATCGTCGTTGGTTCCGGAATTGCCGCAGCCCAGCTCTCGCCCAATGACGCAGGCCTGCAGTTGCTGCAAAACAGCACGGCCACGGTGCTTGGCCTGACGGTGTTGATCCTGGTGTTCGGGCCGGTCAGTGGCGCCCACTTCAACCCGGTTGTCTCCATGGTGGACTGGTTCCTCGGACGGCGCGGCGGATCCGGCTTGTCCTTGCCGGACCTCGGCCTCTACGTCCTGGCCCAGATTGCCGGTGCCATCGGTGGCAGTGTCTTGGCGAACGCGATGTTTGAAGTGGGTACGTCCATCTCGACCAAGGAGCGGGCAATGGTGGGTCATCTGCTGGCCGAGGTGGTCGCGACTGCCGGTCTGGTCCTGCTGATCTTCTCCCTTGCGGCCACCAAACGCGGCGCTTTGGCCGCCCCGGCTGTAGGTGCCTACATCGGCGCTGCGTACTGGTTTACGTCCTCGACGTCGTTCGCGAACCCGGCCGTGACCATCGGCCGCATCTTCAGCGACACCTTCGCTGGCATTGCGCCGGGTTCCGTCCCGCCATTCCTCGCCGTCCAGGTCGTCGGCGCTGCTGTTGGTGTTGGAATCCTGCTCCTGCTCTTCCCGCATGCCGGCCGGGCCGCCGCCGACGTTGTCATCCCTCACTCCGTCGAAGCGGCCAAGCAGTAGTCCCGTCGGCCTAAACATTGATGAATGTCAATGTTGCGGCATAATAGGTAGATGACCTCGCTGCCCTTGCTTGAGCCGGACACGCAGACCATCTGCTGCCCGCCAGCTACCCCTGCCCTTGGCGCTGAGGAGGCACAGCGCCGGGCCATCGTGTTCAAAGCGCTGGCGGATCCCAACCGGCTGCGCCTGCTCTCCATCGTCAAGGCCGCCGACGGCGGTGAGTCCTGCGTCTGCGACCTCACCGAACCGCTGGAGCTGGGCCAACCCACCGTCTCCCACCATTTGAAGATCCTGGTCGAGGCCGGTCTGTTGCACCGTGAAAAGCGCGGCACCTGGGCTTATTACTCGCTGGTCCCCGGAGCCTTGGATGACGTCGCCGGAGTCCTCGCGGCCCTATGAACCGTGATTTTGATGTCCGGTCCATGCATCAAGGCGACTGGCCTGCTGTGCAGCGCATCTTCCAACAGGGTATCGAGACGGGGCATGCCACCTTTGAGGAGAGCGCTCCCGCTTGGGAATCCTTCAACGCCTCCAGGTTGAAGGCGCACCGGCTCGTCGCCGAAGCGTCCGGGCGGGGCGTTCTGGGATGGGCCGCCGTCTCCGCCGTCTCGTCCCGGCCTGCCTACGCGGGTGTGGTCGAACACTCCATCTATGTTGCGCCTGAAGCCCGCGGGCTCGGTCTAGGCAAAGCCATTTTGCAGGCACTCATCGAATCCACCGAGCGCGACGGGGTGTGGACCATCCAATCCAGTGTCTTCCCGGAGAATCAGTCCAGCCTCCGGATCCACGAATCGGCCGGTTTCCGGGTCGTCGGACACAGGAGCCGCATCGCCCGCATGACCTACGGTCCCGCCGCCGGCCAATGGCGGGACACGCTCCTGCTCGAACGCCGCTCACCCGCAGTGTAACTATCTGATTGATACCGCTCACCGAACCGGCGGCATTCTTGTCGATGGTCCGGCCGAAGCCTTCTTGTCGGTGCGGGGCGGTACAGTAGAGCTATTCGAATATATGTTCGAATGTGCGGCGTGTCCTGCTCCGGAACAGCGGCGTGCGTGCTAGGGCCGAACGGAGGAGGACGATGTCCAAGCCAGCGCTCATGCATCAGATGCAGGAGATCGCGCACGTGGATATCAACTGCTTCTATGCGTCGGCGGAGCGTGCGTTCAACCCCTCGCTGGAGGGCAAGCCGCTGATCGTGCTGTCCAACAACGACGGCTGTGCAGTCACCAGGTCTCCGGAAGCCAAGAAACTGGGGATCGGCCTGGGGGAGCCATGGTTCAAACTTGCTCCACGGGCCAAGGAATGGGGACTCATTGCCCTCTCCAGCAACTACGAACTCTATGGGGACATCAGCTCCCGTGTCATGGAACTCCTGGCCCGCTACTCGGCGTGGCAGGAGGTCTACTCCATTGATGAGGCGTTTCTCGGAGTGAAAGGTCAACCGGAAGACCTGCTGGAGCTGGGACGCACCATCAAAGCGGCGTGCCAACGGCACGTGGGGGTTCCGGTCTGCGTTGGCATCGCCAGGACCAAGACCCTCGCCAAGCTGGCCAACAAATGGGCCAAGCACAATCCGGTCTTCAACGGCGTGTGCCGCTGGGATTCGATCCCCGAAGCCCAACGCGAAGCTCTCATGGCACGACTCTCCGTGATGGAGATCTGGGGTGTTGCCACCAGGCTGACCAAACGCCTGAATGCCATGGGAATCTTCTCCATCCTGGACCTGGTCCGGGCTGACCCCGTGGCCTTGCGGGACAAGTTCTCCATCGTCATGATGCGCACGGTGCTGGAATTGCAGGGAACCCCGTGCATCCCGATGGAGGAGGAAAGGATCGGGAGGGACCAGTTGATCTTCTCCCGCTCCTTTTCCACGCCGATTACGACGGCGGCGCAGCTGCGGCAGGTGCTCAGCATCTACGGACAGATGGCCAGTGCCAGGCTGGCCAAACATGACCTCCAAGCAAAGCTGTTGACGGCCTTTGCTGCCACATCGGTCTACAACCCCAACGACAAGTCGTTTCCCACCGTTAACGTCAAACTGCCCATGCCCACTTCGGATCCGGTGCTGCTGACCAAGGCAGCGCATGCGTTGGTTCCAAGGATGCAGGAAGGCGTGAGATACGCCAAAGCCGGGATCATGGTTACCGACCTCCGCCCCAGCGGCAACCAGAAGCCCCTGGAGATCTTCGAAAACCGGCACGAAGAGCGTGGCATCGGCCCCCTGCTGGAGCAAGTCAGCAAGCGGTACGGCCGCGGCTCCATCGGTTTGGGGCACGCTGGAATCAAGGGAGGACCGGATTGGTCCATGAAACGCGACATGCTCAGCCCCCGGTACACCACCAACTGGGATGAACTTCCCTTGGTGAAGGCGGCCTGACGCGGGAGCTAACCACCTCGTAGACGCAGGGAGGCTACGCCCGCAGCCGGTAACCGCGCTTCACTACGGTCTCCACGAGCTTGCCATCCGGTAGCGAGGAACGCAGACGGCTGACCGTCATGTCCAGCGCATGCACAGAGCCGCGAAGGTCCAGCAGGTCCGAGAGCGCTTCCCGGGACAGTACTGCTCCGCCCGCGCCGAGCAGTGCCCGCAGGAGCAGCAGGGGAGCTGGTGCCAGGTCCACCACCTCACCGTTGATCCGCAGGCAGCGCCCGCGCAGTTCGATCGTGGCGCTCTTGGTCTCCAACCGCCGCACATGGTTGAGGGACAAGTGTTCGGTCACCAACCGGATCAGCGCGCCCATCCGGTAACGGTCCGGGATCAGTGGCGTCAGCCCGGCGTCGACCAGCGGTTGCGCGGTGACCGGCCCAACAGCGGCAACGGTGACGGGGCCCTTGAGGGCTTCGATGAGCTGGCGGTACAGGCCCATTTCGTGGGCTGTGCTCCACATGGCGTCTACGGCTGGAGCGCTGGTGAACGTCAGTACGTCCAGGTTGCCGCCCACCACTGCCTCGATCAGGCGCGGCAGCTTGTCTTCACCATCGGGCTTCACCCAGCGGTACGGGGTCACCGTCAGGACCGTGGCGCCGGACATGCGGAGCCGTTCCAGCTGGCGGACATCGGTGTATCCATGAAGTTGCACGGCCACGGTTTTGCCGCGCACGCCTTCTGCAAGCAGCATGTCCACCAGCGTGGCGGTGGTTTCGTCGCTGCTGATTCCGACGTCGGCAAGTCCGGCAGCGCGCACGGCACCGCGGGCCTTGGGGCCACGGACGAACATGCGGCAGGCGGACAGGGTTTCCAGGAGTTGCTCACCGATGCCGAAGGAGTCGGCGGCCTCGCACCAGCGGCGCATGCCGTAGGCGGTGGTGGCGATGCAAATATCCGGCTTTGCAGCAATGATGGTGCGCGTGTCCTCGATGAGGACCATGTCTTCCTGCACAGGGGCGATCTTCAGGGCGGGGGCGTGCAACACGCTGGCACCGCGACGCTCCAGTGCCTCAATGAGGTCACGGGAGCGGCGGTGCGAGGTGACGCCGATTCGGAATCCGTCCAGCGGGGCGTCGACGGCTTCGGAAACCTCCGGAGCGGCAGTAGCGTCGTGGACTTCGATGGCGCGTGCAACAGTCATGTGTTTTTACCTTCAGGCTTCAAGGAGCGAAGCCGCCAGGCGGCTCAGTTCAGCGGATGCTTCTGCATGGTTGCGGTTGGCTTCAGCCACCCGGACCACCTCGCCGATGACCAGCACGGCCGGGTTGCTGCAGCCTGTGGCAGCTGTTTCGATCGTACCCAGATCAGCGATGGTGGTGCGCTGCCCCGGGCGGTAGCCACGTTCCACCACAGCCATGGGCATGTCCGCGTCCATGCCTGCCCGGCGCAGCCCTGCTGCAAGCTGGGGAAGGGTACCAATGCCCATGAGGACCACAATCGTGCCGCCAAGTCCGGCAAGGTGGGTGTGTTCCTTCTCGGTCAAGGGGGCATGGCCGGACACTACGGTGAACATGTGGCTGACTTCGCGGTGCGTGACCGGGATCCCGGCCGCGGCGGGAACGGAGATGGCGCTGGTGACACCGGATATCACCCGCACCGGTACGCCGGCCGCAACACAGGCGGCCACTTCCTCGCCGCCTCGGCCAAATACATACGGATCGCCGCCCTTGAGCCGGACCACGTTCTTGCCCAGCAGCGCAGCTTCCACCATGAGCTTCTCGATGTCACGCTGGGTCACCTTGTGCAGGCCCGGCTGCTTGCCAACATCCACCAGTTCGGCCGAGGTCAGGTCGGCCAGCTCCTGGTACGGGGCCAGACGGTCGTAGAACACCACATCGGCATCACGCAGGGCGTCCACGGCGCCAACCGTGAGCAGGTCCAAGGCTCCTGGACCTCCGCCCACCAAGGTCACGTGGCCGGCGGCGCCCGGTGCCGGCTCAAACGCGACAGGTATCCCCGCATCGCGGCAGCGTTCCACCAGCGGCAGCCACCCTGCGTCGCCGTCGTCCACTATCGCCACCAGGAACGGGCGCTCCGGAAGTTGACCGTCGCCCGGTACACCTTCCGGGGTGCTCAGCCGGTACACGTTGGCACCGGCGGACTGATAGCGGCGTACGGCTTGGCGGGCAGACTTTTCCGATCCCGTGACAAGGACGTCACGGCCGGTGAGATCAATGGTGAGCTGCATGGTGAACCCCTAGTTTCCTGCGCCGACGGTTTCGCTGCGGACCGGGATGGTGGAAGCGATGAGCACGCCGCCCTTTTCCTCGTTGGTGGCCGGGCGGATCTGGCCACGCTCCGGAACGAAGGAGATGGACTCGTCCTTCTGGTCGGGGGCGTTGACAAACGAACGGAAACGGCGGAGGCGCTCCGGGTCCTTCAAGGTCTCGGCCCACTCGTCCTCGTAGGTGTCGATGTGCTTGGCCATGGCCGCTTCAAGCTCTTCGGCGATGCCCAGGGAGTCGTTGACCACTACCTCCTCGACGTGCTTGATGCCGCCGTCGAGTTCTTCCTGCCAGCGCGCGGTGCGCTGGAGGCGGTCAGCGGTGCGGATGTAGTACATGAGGTAGCGGTCGATGTACTTGAGCAGGGTTTCGTCGTCCAGGTCCTTGGCCAGCAGCTGGGCGTGGGCCGGAGTGGCGCCTCCGTTGCCACCGACGTACAGGTTCCAGCCATCGGCCGTGGCGATGACGCCCACGTCCTTGCCGCGGGCTTCGGCACATTCGCGGGCGCAACCGGACACGCCCATCTTCAGCTTGTGCGGGCTGCGGAGGCCACGGTAGCGAAGCTCCAAAGCGATGGCCATGGCTACCGAATCCTGGACACCGAAACGGCACCATGTGGATCCAACGCAGGACTTCACCGTACGGAGGCTCTTTCCGTAGGCCTGGCCGGACTCGAAACCGGCGTCCACCAGTTCCTTCCAGATGTCCGGGAGCTGCTCCAGGCGGGCACCGAACATATCAATGCGCTGGCCGCCGGTGATCTTGGTGTAGAGGTTGTACTTCTCGGCAACTGCGGCGATGACGCCGAGGCCCTTGGGCGTGATCTCACCACCGGCGATGCGGGGGACCACGGAGTACGTGCCGTCCTTCTGCATGTTCGCCAAGGCGCGGTCGTTGGTGTCCTGAAGGGAGCCGCGGCCGGCATCCAGGACGTAGGCCGAGTGCTGGCTGGCCAGGATGGAGGCGATGGTCGGCTTGCAGATATCGCAGCCCGCACCAGTGCCGTACTTGGCCATGATCTCTTCGAATGAGGTGAGTTCCAGGACGCGGATGGCGTCGAACAGTTCCTGCCGGGAGAGACTGATGTGCTCGCACAGCGCCTTGGAGACCTCGATGCCGGACTTCGTCAGTTCGCCTTCGAGGAGCTTCTTCAGCATGGGGACACAAGAACCGCACTGCGTGCCGGCGCGGGTGCAGCCCTTGAGTTCGCCTAGTTCCTGGACGGGAGCATTGCCTTCGCAGGCTCCGCATCCGTTGATGGTGTCCCGGATGGTCCCGGCCGCAACGTTGTTGCAGGAGCACAGGATGGCGTCGTCCGGCAGTTCGGTCTCGGGAGCTTCGCCGCCACCGGCGGCGCTCAAGTATGCACCGGGCTCTGCCGCGAGCTCGCGTCCCAGTAGCGGGCGGAGGCTCATGTAGGGGGAAGCGTCGCCCACGAAGATACCGCCCAGGAGGGTCTTGGCATCGTCTGTGGTGACAATCTTCTGGTAGACGCCACGTGCGGGGTCGGCGTAGACAATTTCCAGGGAGTGCTCGGTCCGGGCAAAGGCGTCGCCGAAGCTGGCAACGTCAACGCCGGACAATTTGAGCTTGGTGGCAGTGTCAAAACCGGGGAACGTCGCTTCGCCACCATGCAGGCGGTCGGCAACGATCTCGGCCATGGTGTTGGCGGGTGCTACCAAGCCAAGGCACATCCCTTCAAAGTTGGCCACTTCGCCGATGGCCCAGATGCCGTCCACTTCAGTGGCGCAGAAATCGTTGATGACCACGCCGCCGCGTTGACCCAGGCTGAAGAGCTGTTCCTCGCCTTCTGCGGCGCGGAACAGATCATCACGGGGCTTGACGCCAATGGCAACAATCACGAGGTCGGCGTCAATCGTGCGACCGTCAGCCATGAGGACACCGGTGACGTTGCCGTCGTCGTTAGTCACCACCTCCGAAGGGAAGACGCCACCGTGGACTTCGAAGCCCTTTGCTTCGATCAGGCGACCGAGCGACTGGCCGGCTCCCTCATCCAACTGGGTATTCATCAGCCAGGGCGCGCCGTTGATGACGATAGGAGTAGCGCCCAACTGCTCGGTACCGGCAGCGGACTCGAGCCCCAGCAGGCCACCACCAATGGTGACGGCGTTGACCTTGCGGCCCAGCTTTTCGCGCAGTCCGGCAATGGCCTTGTTAATCGACCACACGTCGTCGAGCGTGCGGTAAACGTGGGTGTGTTCAGCCCCGGGAATAGGAAGACGGGCAGCGTCCGAGCCTGAAGCCACCACCAGGTGGTCGTATTCGTACTTGTTTCCCGCCGCGGTGAGGACGCTCTTGGCCGCCGGGTCAATCTTGACGGCGCGCTCGCCGGTCTTGAGGGTCAATGCCTCGTGGTCCCACATGGACGCTTCCCCCAAGGTGAGGTCAACGTCGGTTTCCGTGAGGGCTCTGCTCAACGCTACGCGGTCGTAGGGGAGGTGTGCCTCTTCGGTCAGCACCGTAACCTGCCAACCTTCAAGACCGCGATTGACCATGGCATCAGCGAAACGGTGGGCAGCGGGCCCGCCGCCGACGACGACGACGCGGCGCGGGTTCTCTGTACTTGAAGTGTGTCCGGTCACTGGTGGGCCTTTCGCAGATGTTGCAGACGGATCTGTCGCAACTTGTGGTTCCAGCCTAGGGACGGGCAGTTTCGCTTCAGTTTCCCTTTTGTTTCGTGATCTTAACTTCTGCATCACAAGAGCATTTCGTGGGGTGTGAGGTCTCTTTTACGCGTTGGACACACACCCGGACACCTGACGAAACACCCGGGTCCTAGCGTGGAAGAGCGGCCGCAAGCGTGGCCCGGTCCGGGGGAGTGACGGTGTGAACAGCCGCCACCCGGACACAGTGAGAGGGGCTGAAATGACCGTAATTCTGGACCGTGCCGAGGATCTGACCACCACCGGCGAGTGGCACGTCGTGTGCCCGGTGGATGAGCTCGAAGTCGCCTGGGGCGAAGCGGCACTGATCGCTGGCCGCCAGGTTGCCCTGTTCCGCACTACGCCCACCGAAGTATTCGCTGTGGCACAGCAGGACCCGGCAACGCTGGCCAACGTCATGGCGCGTGGCATCATTGGATCCCGCGGAAGCCGGCCGACCATCGCATCGCCGCTCCACAAAGAGGTCTACGACCTCGAAACCGGGGAGTGCTTCACCAACCCCGAGCTGAGGCTCGATGTGTTCGCCACCCGTTTGGTGGACGGCTTTATCGAGGTTGAGCTCTAAGCCAAGCCGGCTAAAGGCCCATGCTTCCTAGAGGCCCAATGCTTCGCGGACATCCCTGAGGACATCGTCCAGGGATGTCCGCGCTGCCTGGCGGGCAGCGGCGAGTTCCGCCGCGGAGTCCACGGCCTGAATGACTTCCAGGTAGCACTTGAGTTTGGGCTCCGTGCCGCTTGGACGGATGATGACCCGGCTTTGGTCGCGGGTGAGGTACAACAGACCGTCTGTGGGCGGCAAGGCTTCGCTTCCTTCGGCCAGGTCAGTGAAGACCTCGACGGCGGAGCCACCGAACGCTTCCGGCGGGTTGACCCGCAGGCGGTTCATCATGGCATCCAGGAGTCCCAGATCCGCTACCCGGATGCTCAACTGGTCGCTGGCGTGCAGGCCGTGCACCAGGTAGAGGTCATCCAGGGTGTCGAAGATCGTCTTGCCCTGGGCTTTGGCAGCGGCGGCAAATTCCGCGATCAGGACTGCAGCTGAAATGCCGTCCTTATCGCGCACCAGATCCGGTGCCACACAGTAGCCAAGTGCCTCCTCATATCCGTAGCTGAGGCCGGGAACCCGTGAAATCCATTTGAAGCCCGTCAGGGTTTCCTCATGCTTGTACCCTGCGGCCGCGGCGATCCGCGACAGCAACCGCGAGGAAACGATCGAGTTGGCGAAGACGCCGTCCCGGGGTTCTTCGCCTTCACTGACGGCCATGCGGGCCACAATGTGGGCACCCAGCAGCGCACCCACTTCATCGCCCCGAAGCATCCGCCAGGATCCCGTCGAGGGGTCCAAGGCCGCGACCGCAGCCCGGTCGGCGTCGGGGTCGTTGGCCAAAACGATGTCCGCACCCGCGTCTGCGGCGGCCGCGAGGGCCAGGTCCAGTGCGCCGGGCTCCTCCGGGTTGGGGAACGCGACTGTGGGGAAGTCCGGGTCCGGCTCGGCCTGTTCGGCCACGAGGGTTACATCCGTGAAACCCGCTGTCTTCAGGACGGAGACAGCCGTTTCGCCGCCCACACCGTGCATGGGCGTCAGGACGATCTTGAGGTCCCTGGCGGGGAAGTGTTCACGATCCACCAAGCCGGCCATGGCGGATTCATAGTCGGCGGCAATGGCCGTCGGCAGCACTGTCCACCCACTGTCTGCCAGTTCGATGGAGTCCAAGGCACCCACGGCTTCAATCCGGGCGGCTATCTCTGCGTCGTACGGCGCGACGATCTGCGATCCGCGCCCGCTCTCCGGCACTGCGTGTCGTCCCAAGTAGACCTTGTAGCCGTTGTCCTGCGGCGGGTTGTGGCTGGCTGTCACCATCACGCCGCCGTCGCAGTCCAGGTTCCTGACCGCGTAGGCGAGCAACGGCGTCGGAAGTGCTGCCGGCATAAGGAACGTCTCGATGCCTGCCGCCGTGAAGATCGCGGCAGTCTCTTCCGCGAAGATGTCCGAGTTGTAGCGGGCATCGAAGCCGACGACGGCGCGAGGCCGGGTTCCCGGCGCAGCGGCAGCTACCGTTTCGGTGAGGAAGGCCGCCAGGCCAGCCGCGGCCCGGCGGACAACCACGCGGTTCATGCGGTTTGGCCCCGGGCCGAGGGCTGCACGTAGGCCGGCTGTGCCGAATTGCAGGGTGCCGTTAAAGCTGTCGCCCAGTTCCTGGGCTGCTCCCGCATCACCGCCGCTGGCGAGGTCGGCCAGCTCCTCCAGGGCAGCGGACGTCGCCGGGTCTGGATCCTGGGAGGCCCACTCGCGGGCGTCGGTGAGCAGCTGTTCAAATGCGGCATCGCTGGATGTCATAGGGTCAAAACTATCCTCAATGAGCCGCGAAGGGGCAACGGGGCGTGGGATCCCGCCTCCAGGGGTGGTTGTAATAGGTGGAATCCCACCCCTCGGCGAACCTTAGAGCGAGCGGGAAGTGATGGTGAAGTCCGTGTTGCCGTCCATGCTGAAGGCTGACGATCCGGTGTTGTCCCAGTCCGGGAAGAAGGTGTCTGAAATGACCGCCTCTCCAGAGCCAATGAAGACCTCCACCGAGGACGCATCCAGGAGAATCGTGAGCCGGACGGTGCGATCGTTTCCGGAGGGCTGCAGCTGAACCTCATGGAACGGACTGAACTTCTCCGAGAAGTTGCTGGTCCCTGCCTTTGACCGATCCACCCTGACGGTGCGTGATTCCTTGGCGTAGGAGATGCGGAGACCGGCTTTGCCATCGGAGGAACGGCGGAGGATAAGGCCGGACTCGCTCGCCGAGGCGAGGTCCATCTCCAGTTCAATCAGCTGTGTCCGGGCTGCGAAGTCCGGACCCAGATCCTGGAGTGAGGAACCGACGGTGAGGTTTTTGTTCTTGACTTCACCGGAGCGTTCCAGCGTTTCCTTTGCGGCACCGGCGATTGCCGATCGCAACTCAAACCGCTTCCCGCCCCGAACAAGGGTGAGTTCACGGGGAACGGCCATGGAACCACGCCACGGCGTGGTGGGCACATCCTGGGCGTAGTCCCAGTTCCCCATCCAGCCCAGGAGCACCGGCTTGTTCCCGGGCGCACCGGAAAAGGAGTTTGCTGCGTAGTAGTCCGCGCCATGGTCCAGCCACTGCGATTCCACGAGCGGTGCATCAGCGGCAGCCGCGTTTTCGGCGGTGAAGCGGGTCCCGTCGAACTCACCCACAAAATACTGCATCCCTGAGCCGCCGGCGATGCCCCCGGGATTGATGCTCAGGAGCATGACCCACTTCTTGGCAGTGGAGTCCTCCACGTCCATCTGCACAAGTTCAGGTACTTCCCAGAGCCCACCTTGGGCACCGGCCCCGGAGAAGTCACTCAGGAACTCCCAGCGGAGGAGGTCCGTGGACTTGAACATTTTCACTACCTGGGCGTCGGCCACCACCGTGGTCATCACCCAGTAGCGGCCGGGCTCGTACCATGTGATCTTGGGGTCGCGGAAATTGTTGTTGGTGGGGGCGAGGTTCAGCACGGGGTTGCCCTGGTACTTCTGCCAGGTGGAGCCGCTGTCCAGGCTGAACGCGATCGATTGCGCCTGCGCGCCCTGGGGGAGCGCGCCGTTCTTGCCATAGGCGCTGGTGTACAGGGCCACCATGGGCGGGTTCTCTGCCGAGCCAAGGCCGGACGCATTGTTCGTATCCATCACGATGCAGCCCGAGAAGATCTCTTCTTCAGAGCTCGCTTGAATGGCTACGGGCTGCTCTTCCCAATGCACCAGGTCCTTGCTGGTGGAGTGGCCCCAGGACATGTTGCCCCACGAGTTTCCGTGCGGGTTGTACTGGTAGAAGGCATGGTAGGTGCCGTTGTGGTGGACAAGGCCGTTGGGGTCGTTGAGCCAGTTCTTCCCAGCCGTCAGGTGTGTGACGGGCCGCCATGGATCCGAAGGGGACGGGCGGTGCCCGCCCGGGGCGGGGGCCGCCGTCGGGCTTTCCGTTTGCGTGCAGGAAGCGGCAGAGAAGGCGACCACGACGGCGGCACTTGCGGCCAGCAATTGGCGGCGGGAGAGGTGGGGGCTGGGGTAAGTCATGGGGAGAAATCCTGAGGGTTGGGGGCGGCAAGGGTGCCGGCTCTTCTGGAGCCGACACCCCTGCCGTGGCCTAAGGGCCGGGGTGTTGCGGCCTACTTGTAGTGGCCTTCGCCGCCAACGCGGACGTTGGTGGGCAGGTAGCCAAACGGGCCAAGGCCGTTCGTGCCGAAGCTGCGGTCAACCTTCGTCACACCGGCTTTGAAATTCATCTTCACGGTGGGCGACAGGGAACCGCCGCGGACGCCGTCCACGTTGTCGATGAAGGACTGGACGAGTCCGCCGGGCTGCACGTAGTGAGAGTACGCCTGGAACTGCCGGCCGTTCTGGCGCGGGTCCGGACCCTCAGGCGCATTGGCCTGCATATTCAGGTCCGTAGGGGAGCCAAGGGCCAAGCCGCTGTTGTTGACCGGTTGGTAGTCGGAGCGGATGCCGTTGCCGACGAAACCGTAGACGCCGTCGGGGCCGCGCATGCCGTCTGCGTACGTGAACTGGTGGCTGATGGTGAACAGGTAGTACTTGTTCTTGCCGTTCTCATTCTGGATGAAGATCTGCGGACGTTCAGTCTGGTCGTTGACGCAGTTGGCGGACAGGATTGGCGGGAGGAAGCTCCACTTGGTCAGGTCCTTGTTATCTGCGACTGCCAAGCCCACGTTCGCGGTCTGGAACCAAGCGCCGGTGCTGTTGACCTGGGCCAAAGTCTCGGCGTTGGGGTCGCCGGCGGCGTAGCCAAGGTCTTCCTGCTTGCACTTATAGGAGCCGCGGGTGCCGCCGGTGTTTCCTTCGAAGACCATGAAGGTCTTGCCGGGGTGTGCCGGGTCGGCGAAGGTGTATGGG
This sequence comes from Paenarthrobacter sp. 4246, assembly GCF_040546855.1. Lineage (NCBI taxonomy): Bacteria > Bacillati > Actinomycetota > Actinomycetes > Micrococcales > Micrococcaceae > Paenarthrobacter > Paenarthrobacter sp. 4246. Next base: position 26,955 of record NZ_JBEPOP010000002.1, on the reverse strand, counting down.
TCTCGGAACGCGAAGCCGGGGTTCTGCGCCTTGTTCTGGTAGAGCTTTCCGTCCGGTTCCAGGAGTTTGGTGTGCTGGAAACCGTCGAAGGTCACGCCGTTCTGGTTGGCGTGGATGTTACCCAAGGCCTTGGCGATCGCGGCATCGGGAGCGATCCCGCCGCCCCCTGCGTTCCGCTCGGCCACATCGTAGAACGTGGTGGCCGTGTAGAAGACGTTGATCTTGTTGCCTTGCATGAGGCGGGTGGAACCGGACCACTCCGTGTTGCCGATGGAGGTGTTGTCCAGGAACAGGTGTCCGCCGTAGTTCCACTTGTCCTTGGCCGGATCGGCGTTGGTCTTACGGAAGAAGTAACCGATTCTGGCATTCCAGTGGCGCTGGTCGAAGCCGTAGCCCTCATGCCGGTCGGCCACCAAGGAGAAAATGACGTCCCAGCCTTTGTAGCTGATCTGGTTGGCATTCTCGTCGGTGAGGGACCAGGTGTCCCATACCCAGACGTCGTCGTTCATGGCCGGGAAGTCCTTGGGGATTTCCGGCATCGTGACGTTGGGGCTCATTGAGTTCTGGCCGGGCGCAACGTTGGGATTGCTCTGGGCCATGATCTGCTTGGCGTCGGCCCGCGTCCACTTGGACGTGAAGTCCGCCGCGGGATCGTAGGCCTGCTGCGTGTGCTTGGTAGGCAACGGGAAGCCGGGTGTGGGTGCCGGCATGGTGCTCGACGGCGGATCGGCCGGCAGGTTCGCCTGCGCCGCCGGCGTCACCAGCAGGATGCTGCTGGCCACGCTGGCTGCGGCTGCGAGGGCTACTGCCTGTCGCAGCCGGCGGCGCGGCCGTTGAGGGGTTGAGTGCGTGTTCATGCTTGCTCTTCTCGCGGAGTGTTGGACTTCGTGGAGTGGGGCGCATGCCCTGGCCCCCGGTTGGGGGTTCTCTACAACTGGGGCGTCCATCGATCCGCTGGAGGCGTCACCGAGGGACGCCATCGTTTCGAGGTGCGGCGGAGCCTCGTGGGCCTCCACCGCGGTGGTCCCGGCACGTCGACTTACCGGAACACATTCCACGCTAGACACGTGTTAGGTCGGACATCAAACGGTGTTTAGCGGGTCATTTGAGCTACCGGCGAGTATTTGCGCAAGCGTTTACATTGCCAACGGGCGCGCGTGCCACATCTTGCGGTGCTGGATCAAATGTTGCGCCATAAAACAGATTTATCCTGAGAATTTACAGTGCGTTTACTTCCCGCTCGAGATTGTTAGCGTGCACTTTTAAGCAGCAAAGCGGGGCCACTATGGGATGGTGGCCCCGCTTGTCCGTGACGCGCCTAGAGCTTGGCGATGATGTCCGCCAGCAGCTTCGAGATACGCTTGCCGGCTGCCTGGCCAGCTTCCAGAACTTCGGCGTGGCTCAAAGGAACCGGGCTGATGCCGGCTGCGAGGTTGGTGACCAGGGAAATGCCGAAAACTTCCATTCCCGCATGGCGGCCGGCGATTGCTTCCAGCGCGGTGGACATGCCCACCAGGTCTGCGCCGATCCGCTTGGCGTACTGGACCTCTGCCGGTGTTTCGTAGTGCGGTCCGGTGAATTGTGCGTAGACGCCTTCCTGCAGGGAGGAGTCCACTTCACGGGCGAGGTCGCGGATGCGCGACGAGTAAAGGTCGGTGAGGTCGACGAAAGTGGCGCCCTCAAGCGGTGAGGTCGCCGTGAGGTTGATGTGGTCACTGATGAGTACAGGGGTGCCCGGGGTCCAGTCTTCGTTGAGCCCGCCGCAGCCGTTGGTCAGGACCAGGGTCTTGCAGCCCGCTGCTGCCGCAGTGCGCACGCCGTGGACAACGGAGCGCACGCCGCGGCCTTCGTAGTAGTGCGTCCTGGCACCGAGGACCAGCGCGCGCTTGCCCTCCTTGGTCAGGACGGAGCGGATGGTGCCAACGTGGCCCACCACCGCTGGTTTGTGGAAACCGGGGACCTCCGAAGCGTTCAGGGTGGCGGTAGTTTCGCCGATGAGGTCGGCGGCCTCCGCCCAGCCGGATCCGAGCACCAGGGCTACGTCATGGGACTCGACGCCGGTCTCCGCGGCGATGAAGTCTGCGGCGGCCTTCGCGGCCTCAAAGGGGTCTGTGTTCATCAGCTCAGTGTTACTCACTGGTACAAGCTACCTTGCGGCTGCAGGACTTTGGTAGGGACCCGCGCACTGGTGAGGGTGGGCTGAGTGGCAGCCGACGCGGCGATGAGCGAGAATTGAGGATTGTGACCACCCAAGTTGACTTCAGTGCCCCCCGTATCGCGATCCTGGGAGGTGGTCCCGGCGGATATGAAGCTGCCATGGTGGCCGCCTCACTCGGCGCCCACGTCACCATTGTTGAGCGGGCAGGCCTTGGCGGCTCTGCCGTGCTGACCGACGTCGTGCCTTCCAAGACCCTCATTGCCACCGCCGATCTCATGACCCGCGTCGGTGAGGCGGACGAGCTGGGAGTGAAGTTCGACGGCGACGGCACGGCCTCGAAGCCCCGCGCCGACCTCAAGCACATCAACGACCGCGTGCTCAACCTTGCCCGCGGACAGTCCGAGGACATCCGTGCCGGCCTGGAGCGCCTGGGCGTGGAGATCGTTATCGGTTCCGGCAAGCTGCTGGACAACAACACCATCGAGGTCCTGACCCTCGAGGGCACCCGCACCATTGATGCTGACGCCATCCTGCTGGCCGTCGGCGCCCACCCGCGCGAACTCCCCACTGCCAAGCCCGACGGCGAACGCATCCTCAACTGGGCCCAGATCTACAACCTGGATGAGCTCCCGGAAGAACTGATCGTCGTGGGATCCGGTGTCACCGGCGCCGAGTTCGCCTCCGCCTACAACGGCCTGGGTTCCAAGGTGACCCTGATTTCCAGCCGCGACCAAGTCCTCCCCGGCGAGGACACCGATGCCGCCAAGCTGCTTGAAGGCGTCTTCGAACGTCGCGGCGTCAACGTTTTGTCCAAGTCACGCGCAAATGCGGTGGAGCGAACGGACGACGGCGTCAAGGTCACCTTGGGTGACGGATCGATCGTCACGGGTACCCACTGCCTGGTGTGTGTTGGTTCCATCCCGAACACGGCCGGCGTCGGTCTTGAGGAAGCCGGTGTAACCCTCACGGAGTCCGGCCACATCAAGGTGGACGGCGTGTCCCGCACCACCGCCCCCAACATCTATGCTGCCGGTGACTGCACGGGCGTGTTCGCGCTCGCCTCCGTGGCAGCCATGCAGGGCCGCATCGCGATTGCCCACTTCATGGGCGACGGCGTGAAGCCGCTCAAGCTCAACCAGGTGGCGTCCAACATCTTCACCTCCCCGGAAATTGCTTCAGTGGGTGTGTCCGAGGCCGACCTCGCGTCCGGGAAGTACCAGGGCGATGTTGTGATGCTGTCCTTGCTCAGCAATGCCCGCGCCAAGATGCGCAACACCAAGGACGGCTTCGTCAAGATCATCGCCCGCAAGGGATCCGGCACCGTGATCGGTGGCGTGGTGGTGGGCCCGAACGCCTCCGAGCTCATTTTCCCGATCTCCGTGGCCGTCACGCAGAAGCTCCACGTGGACGACGTCGCCAGCGCGTTCACGGTGTACCCGTCGCTGACCGGTTCCATTTCGGAGGCTGCGCGGCGCCTGCACGTGCACATGTAGCTTCCCCACCCAGCACAGACGCCCGTTTCGGGGCTTCGCTGCGCACCATGCCGTTCGCCCGGCACCCTGCGCAGCGAGCCATCGAAACGGGCGTTTTGCGTTCCTACCCTGGAAGCGCGTTGATTGCCTCCGCCAAGGGCATGTGCAGGGCCGCGCCGTGTCCAGGCAGGATCACGTTGGCTTGGACACTCTCCAACTGCCCGGCAGAGGCCAGCGCTGCCGCCGCATCGAAGTGGTACATCCTGTGCAACATCTGCGGTCCGGATGTTGGGCTGATCGGGTGGCCGCTGACAAAGGTGTCACCCACGGCGATCGCCCCGGCCCCGGGCAGAAGCAGGGCGCTGTTGCCCGGAGTGTGTCCGGGCAGCAGTATGGCCCGCGGCTGGCCGGGGAGTTTCTGGAGCTTTTCCGCAGTCCAGGCTTGGGCACCAGTCGCCGGCTCGGCCTGCAGAGCCTTGGCTTCGATGACGTGGAGCATCCACCGGAGAACACGGGGACGCCAGGCACGGACCAGGACCTGGCCGACTGTGACCTGATGCTTTTCCCTGCCCTGAACGTGGGGGAGTTCCTCGGGAGAGCAGAGGATGGGCGTGCCGAAGGCCCGCGAGAAGTACGCCGCGGACCCCGTATGGTCCACATGGCCGTGGGTGATCAGCATGGCCTTTGCATCGGCCGGGTCCATTCCCAGTCCCCGGATCGATTCCAGGACGAGGTCGCGGTCGGCAGGGTAGCCGCCGTCGATCATCATGAAGCCTGAGGAGTCACGGACGAGGAGCCAGTTTGACGCAGGTCCCTCAACAAAATGGACGCCGGGCGCGGGTTCGGATACCTTCACCCCGGAATTCTAGGCCTGTTCCTTGCTCTGGTGACGCCAGAACGCTGGAATGCTGCGGGCTCGCAGGGCTTACGCGGCGTCAGGCGGCAGCCGCTTGGAAGTGTTTTTCGATGATCCCCTTGATATCCCCATGGCATCCTCCGCAGCCTGTGCCGGCACGGGTGGCCTTGGATACTTCAACCACCGTGCTGCAACCCTCCACCACGGAGCCCTCAATGCTGGCCGCGCTGACCCCTGCGCAACGGCACACGGTCCGCTGGGGATCGTTGCTGGTGGCGCCGGTGTCCAATTGGTCGGGACCATCGAGCCGGAGCAGGAGGGAGCGGTCGGCGGGCAGTTCCGAGGAGCGCTCGAAGAGCACCACCAGCTCAGCAGCCGTCCGGGGCATGCCCACGGCAACGAGGCCTTCCAGCACCCCGCCGCGGGTGGTCATCTTCACGTAGCGGCCGTGTTCGGGATCGGCCCACTGGGAGATCTGCCGGCGGGCACGCCCTGAAGCAGCACCGGCTTCCAGCAATTCTTCATCCCAGGGATCAGCCACGTTGTCTCCCGCCACGGCAAGGTTGATGCTCCGTGACTTCAAGACCACCACTCCGGGCTTTTCCTTGGGGAGCGGCTCGAGGGCATCCGCGGCGGTCTGGCCGTCCCGGGCAAGGACCACAAGGTATTCGGCCAACCACTCGGCCTGCCGCCACCCCGGGCCCACCAGGCCGGACGGGCCGGTGGCCGTGCGGCATTCAACGCAGGAACCGTCCGGGCAGCGCACTTCTGCACAGTCGCCGATCGCGAACATGTGGGGCTCGTGATAGGTCCGGAGGTGGTGGTCCACCAGGATGCCTGCGCCGGTAGGAAGTCCACAGCCCTCGGCAAGTTCGATCCGGGGGCGGACACCACACGACAAGACCAGCAGATCGCCGTCGATCGCTGAGCCGTCATCCAGCAGCAGCGCTGAGAAGCTGCCGTCAGGGCCGGACGTTTCGATGCCGGTGGAACGGGCATTGCCGGCCATCCGGACGCCACCCGCCCGCAGGCTGTTGGTAAGGACGGAGCCACTGCCGCGGTCAATGCTGCGGCCCAGGGGGAACGGTCCGTTGTGGACCACCGTGGTTTGGGCGCCCTCTTCCGAGGCCGCCAGCGCGGTTTCCAAACCGAGCACCCCGCCACCCAGGACCACCACACGCTTACCGTCGGCTACTGCGTCGCGAAGCACAGCAGCGTCCCGCAGATCCCGCAAAGCTGTAACTCCTGCCGGAAGAACGGGCCGGGAGGGATCGGGGTTGAGCCCGGTGAGGTTGGGAATGACCGGACGCGAGCCAGTGGCAAATACCAGGCGGTCGTAGTGTTCAGAGGTGCCATCGGAGAGGACTACCTGCTGGCGGGCGCGGTCGATCCTTTGAGCCTTGGTGCCCAGGCGGACGTCAACGCCGTCGGACGTCAACCCGGACGCATCGGCCATCGCCAACGCCTCGGCCGTGGTGCGCCCCACGCCGAGCTCAGCAACCATGACCCTGTTGTAGGCAGCCTCAGTCTCCTGGCCCACCACCAGCAGCTGGACCAGCCCCCTGCGGACGGCGGGGAGCATCTCGTCAATAAGCCGTGCTGCGACCGGCCCGAATCCAACAACAACAATGCGCTCGCTCATGAGGCCTCCTTGACGTGCAGTGGCAGCCGCGTCCCGGCAGGAACTGCGTACGAGTCCAATTCCTGGGTGGAGACTGCCCGCCGGACCCATACCCGGCTGGTCTTGAATTCCGGCATGCCGGAGATGGGATCTGTGGCCGCTTCGGTGAGGCGGTTGGCGTTTTCCTGGCCGGGGAAGTGGAACGGCAGGAAGACAGTGTCGGGTCGGACGGTGGTGCTGAGTTCAGCGCGGCACAGCACTTCGCCGCGCTCATTCGTGACGGTGGCGTAGTCGCCGTCGGCGATGCCGCGGGCAGCTGCTGTGCCTGGGTGGATGAGGAGCCGGGCCTGCGGCTGTGATGCCATCAGCTCGCTCACGCGACGGGTCTGGGCGCCGGACTGGTAATGCTCCAGGAGCCGGCCGGTTGCCAAGGCCAGGGAATCGTCCGCAAACGAACGGACAGCGCGCTTGGAAGGAGTGACAGGAACCATGACGGCCCGGCCATCGGCGTGAGCAAATCCGTCGGCGAAAAGTCGCGGAGTCCCGGTGCTACCAACAGGGTAGGGCCAGTAGGCAGCTTCGCCCCGGTCCAGCATGGCGTAGTCGATGCCCGAGTAATCGGCCAAACCACCTGCGGATGCCAGGCGCAGCTCTTCAAAGACCGTTTCGGGATCATCGCTGAACGTTGAAGGGGCCTCAAGAAGTTCAGCCAGCCGCGCCATGAGCCACAACTCGCTGCGAACACCCGGGGGAGGAGTCAGTGCCCGGCGACGTCGGATCACGCGGCCTTCGAGGTTGGTCAGCGTGCCCTCTTCCTCGGCCCACTGCGTCACAGGCAGAACCAAATCCGCTTCAGCAGCTGTCTCTGACATGAAGAAGTCGCAGACCACCAGAAAGTCCAGGCTGCGAAGTCCTCGGATCACTGCGTTCGTGTCCGGCGCCGAGACCACCACGTTGGCACCGTGCACGAAAAGGCACCTGACGCCGTCGGACTGTCCAAGAGACTTGAGAAGTTCGACGGCGGGCAGGCCGGGACCGGGGATGAGCGACTCGTCGACGCCCCACACTCCGGCGACGTGGGCGCGCGCGGCGGGATCGGTGATCTTGCGGTAGCCCGGGAGTTGGTCGGCCTTCTGGCCGTGCTCACGGCCGCCCTGGCCGTTGCCTTGGCCGGTGAGCGTGCCGTATCCGCTGCGCGCAGAGCCGGGCAGGCCCAACAGAAGGCTGAGGTTGATCGCCGCCGTGGCGGTATCCGTGCCGTCCACGTGCTGTTCCACACCGCGTCCGCTGAGGATGTAGCTGCCGCCGTCGCGGGCTCCTTGCGCCAAACGGCGGGCGGTTTCACGGATCAGGGTGGCTGGGACGCCGGTGATGGACTGGACGCGCTCGGGCCAGAAAGCGTTGAGGCTGCGAACCACCGCCGCGTAGCCGGTGGTTTTGGCCTCGATGTATCCGGTGTCGGCCAAGCCTTCGTGAACCACCACGTGGCTGATGCCCAAAAGGAGGGCCAAATCGGTACCGGGAGTCGGCTGCAAGTGGAGGCCTCCGCCGTCGGACGTGAACGCAGCAGTAGCCGAACGGCGCGGGTCCACCACAATCAGCCCGCCCGCGTCGCGGGCGCCCTGCAAGTGCTGGACGAACGGAGGCATGGTCTCGGCAACGTTGGAACCGAGCATGAGGATGACGGACGCGGTGTCGAGGTCCGTGACAGGGAAGGGCAGTCCGCGGTCCACACCGAAGGCGCGGTTGCCTGCCGCAGCAGCGGAGGACATGCAGAAGCGGCCGTTGTAGTCGATGCGCGACGTGCGCAGCGCAAGGCGGGCGAATTTGCCCAACATGTACGCCTTCTCGTTGGTGAGGCCGCCTCCTCCGAAGACACCCACGGCGTCGTTCCCGTACTGCTGCTGGGTGTCCTTCACAGCGGCAGTGAGGAGCATGAGGGCCTGGTCCCAGGAGATCGGCTGGTGGACTCCGTCGGAGCCTTTGAGCATGGGTTCGGTGACGCGGCCGTTGTGATGCAACAACGACGCCGATGTCCAGCCTTTGCGGCACAGCCCACCCCGGTTGGTGGGGAAGTCGCGCCCGGATACTTCCAGGGGAGCGGCGGGCTTGTCCGGTTCTGCGGTGGGTGCGGGCGCTGCCGCTGCCCCTCGAACTGCGGGCGCAGCCGGGGTCAGCGTCATGGCGCACTGGAGCGCGCAGTAGGGGCAGTGGGTATCGGCGCCGTTGGGCATCTAGATGTGTCCGATCGTGTTGCGTTTCTGCGCAGGACGGATGTAGCAGACCCAGCAGACAGTGAGCATCAGGACGTAAGCTCCAACGAATCCGTAGAACGCCGGGGTGTAGGAGCCGCTGGCCGAGTTTGAGGCATTGAGTACCTGCGGGATGACGAAGCCGCCGTACGCGCCTATGGCGGAGATCAGGCCCAGCGAGGAAGAAGCGAGCCGTGCAGTGGTGGCACTCGGGGCGCCTGAGCGGGCCGCCCGGCTGGACGTTGCGAAGATCACCGGGATCATGCGGTACGTTGCACCGTTTCCGAATCCGCTGGCCAGGAAGAGCAGCAGGAACAAGGTGAGGAAGAGCCAGAAGTTCTTCAGTGGCAGCGTCCAGATCATGGTCAACGTGATCACAGCCATGGATGCGAACGAGGCGATGGTCATCCGTGCGCCACCCATACGGTCGGCCATGCGTCCGCCGTAGGGGCGGGCCAAGGATCCAACCAGCGGGCCGAGGAAGGCCAGGGAGAGCGCCACTGCGCCAACATGGATGGAAGAGAAGTCAGGGAAGTAGTCCTTGATCAGCTTGGGGAAGACACCTGCGAAGCCGATGAACGAGCCGAACGTCCCGATGTACAGGAACGCCATGATCCATAGGTGCGGTTCTTTGAGTGCGGCCAGGGAGCCAGCCACGTCACCCTTGGCGCTGGTGAGGTTGTTCATGTACTTGTAGGCGCCGAACGCGGCAATGATGATCAGCGGGATCCAGATGATGCCTGCCGTGGGCAGGTTGACGGTCCCGGCAGCCAGCAGGGTGATGGCGATGGGGACAACAAGCTGTGCGACGGCGGCACCGAGGTTGCCGCCGGCAGCGTTCAGGCCCAGCGCCCACCCCTTTTCGCGGGCGGGGTAGAAGAAGGTGATGTTGGCCATGGAGCTGGCGAAGTTGCCGCCACCGAAACCGGCGAGTGCTGCCATGAGGAGCATGATTCCAAAGGGCGTTTCCGGATTGGAGACACAGATGGCCAGGCCCGTGGTGGGGATCAACAGGAGCAATGCGGAGGCGATGGTCCAGTTCCTGCCACCGAACTTGGGGACCATGAAGGTGTAAGGGATGCGGAGCGTGGCGCCCACGAGGCTGGGGATGGAGATGAGCCAGAAGATCTGGTTGGTGTCGAACTTGAAGCCGGCTGCGGGGAGCTGGACCACCACGATGGACCACAGCTGCCAGACGACGAAGCCGAGGAACTCGGCAAAAATGGACCAGTAGAGATTGCGCTTGGCGATGGACCGGCCTTCGGACTCCCATTGGCCCTTGTCTTCGGCATCCCAGTTGGCGATCCAGCGGCCGGGGCGGTGCTCAAGGGTGGAAGTGGCGGTGGCAGTGGACTGGACGGGAGCCAGTGCATCTGCGGTGCGGTCAACAGTCACGGAAGTGCCTCCTTGGTGGGGGACGTTGTTCTTCCAAGGTAGGTTTGGCGCATTTCGTGGACGGTCGCCGTTTGTAAACGGCCTGTGACATTTCCCTATCGGCGGGGTCACCGGCGCGTGAGGCTGTGGTGAGGTAGTGTGGCGCGGACCACAAGATGAGATTTTCTGGTAGGTCCGCATGTTGGACTTAGTTGTCCAGTCAATGGACAGCGGGAACTATTATTGAACTCTCGAATAATCCTTCGCCGGGTAGGCTCTCGGGGCTTCGGCCGGCGTGAAAGAAAGCTGCAAATACATGTCTTCCACCGCACCATCCAAGGAAGGCGAGTCCACTAAGCCAGTGAACTCGCGGGGCAAGGTGATCTTCGCGAGCCTGATCGGCACGACGATCGAGTTCTACGACTTCTACGCCTATGCCACCGCGTCGGTACTCGTCTTCCCGAAGCTCTTCTTCCCGGACGCCACTGACATCAATGCGCTGCTCAGTGCGTTTGCCATCTTCGGTGTTGCCTTCTTCGCGCGGCCCATCGGTGCCGTGGTCTTCGGCCACTTCGGCGACAAGATCGGCCGCAAGGGCACCCTGGTGGCATCGCTGCTGACCATGGGTATTGCGACCTTCCTCATCGGTCTCCTCCCCACAGCTTCCATGCCGGGTTGGGCCATCCTGGCCCCGATCATGCTGGTTATCCTGCGCTTCTTCCAGGGCTTGGCACTGGGCGGCGAATGGTCCGGTGCGGCGTTGCTCGCCACGGAGAACGCTCCCGAGGGCAAGCGCGCCATCTACGGAACGTTCCCGCAGCTGGGCGCACCCATCGGCTTCATCATCGCCAACGTCATCTTCATCTGGATGAACGTCTCCCTCAGCGCCGAAGAATTCCTCGCCTGGGGCTGGAGGGTTCCCTTCATCCTCAGCGCCGTCCTGGTAGTGGTGGGCCTCTACGTACGCCTGAAGCTGGTGGAGAGCGCCTCCTTTACCAAGGTCATCGAGCAGGAAAAGGTGCAGAAGGTGCCCCTGGCGGCAACCCTCAAGAGCCACTGGCGCCCCGTTGTGGCAGGTACCTTCATCATGTTTGCCACCTATGTGCTCTTCTACATCATGACCACCTTCACCCTGTCCTACGGCACCAAGCCCACCCTGGCCGGTGCGCAGGCAGCGGCTGAAAAAGCCGGCAAGCCTATGACGGCCGACCAGATTGCCGCCTTCGTCCCAGGGCTGGGAATCACCCGGTCCGACTTCCTTTGGATGCTGATCATCGGCGTCGTCTTCTTCGGCATCTTCACCGTGGTCTCCGGGCCGCTCGCGGAGAAGTGGGGTCGGCGCAAGTTCCTGTTGGGCGTCACCGCAGGCATCTTCGTGTTCGGTGCGCTCTGGTTCACCATGTTCGGTCCCGGCCAGGCAGCTGCCATGGTTGGCCTCATTGTGGGCTTCACGCTCATGGGCCTGACCTTTGGGCCCATGGCAGCGATCCTTCCTGAGCTGTTCCCGGCCAACGTCCGCTACACCGGATCCGCTGTGGCGTACAACCTGTCCTCCATGATCGGTGCCGCTCCTGCCTCGTTCGTGGCCATTGCGCTCTGGTCTGCAGCTAACGGCAGCACGTGGCTGGTGGGCGTCTACATGGCCGCAGCCGCAGTGGTGACCTTCATCGCGCTCTGGCTGACGCGCGAGACCAAGGACATGGATTACGAGAACAACGTGTCCTAAGCAGCCCAATAACGACGGCGGCTCCGCACCATTGGTGAGGAGCCGCCGTCGTTAAGAGGTGCTGTGAGTTAGTCCTCGATGGTGGCAATGACTGCGCCGGCGGCAACAGTCTCTCCGGCCGTGGCAGCGAGGCCACGTACGGTTCCGGCCTTGTGGGCGGTGAGGGGCTGCTCCATCTTCATGGCTTCGAGAACCACGATCAGGTCGCCTTCAGCCACCACGTCGCCTTCAGCAGCTGCCACCTTGACGATGGTGCCCTGCATCGGTGAGGTCAGGGCGTTGCCACCGGCTGCAGCAGCCGCAGCGCCAGCTGAACGGGAGCGCTTCTTGGACTTGCCGGACTTGGTGCCCGAACCGCTGGAAACTGCCGCGACACCGCCGCCTAGGCCGGACGGCAGGACGACCTCAAGGCGCTTGCCGCCAACCTCGACGACGACGCGCTGGCGCTCACCGGCGTCGGGCGTCTCAGCACCTGCTGCGTTGGCAGACCATGCCGGGATGCTGTTGACGAACTCAGTCTCGATCCAGCGTGTGTGGACCTTGAACGGGCCTTCCGCCGGGGCGAAAGCGGGATCGGTCACCACTGCGAGGTCGAAGGGGATAACAGTGGGAATGCCCTCAACCACCATCTCCTCCAACGCCCGGCGTGAGCGCTGAAGTGCCTGTTCACGGGTGGCGCCGGTGATGATCAGCTTGGAGAGCATGGAGTCGAAGTTGCCGCTGATGACGTCGCCCTGCTCCACGCCGGAATCGATCCGGACGCCGGGGCCGGTGGGGTTCTTGAGGGTGGTGATGGTGCCGGGGGCGGGCATGAAGTTGCGGCCCGGGTCTTCGCCGGTGATGCGGAACTCGAAGGAGTGGCCGCGGACCTCGGGGTCTTCGTAGCCAAGCGCTTCGCCGCGGGCAATGCGGAACTGCTCGCGGACGAGGTCGATGCCCGTTACTTCTTCGGAAACACAGTGCTCCACCTGGAGGCGGGTGTTCACCTCGAGGAAGGAGATGGTGCCATCCTGGCCCACCAGGAATTCGCAGGTTCCGGCGCCCAGGTAGTTGGCTTCCTTGAGGATGGCCTTGGAGGACTCGTAGAGTCGCTTGTTCTGCTCTTCGGTCAAGTACGGAGCAGGGGCTTCCTCGACGAGCTTCTGGTTGCGGCGCTGCAGCGAGCAGTCGCGGGTTGAGACGACCACCACATTGCCGAAGGAGTCGGCAAGGCACTGGGTTTCGACGTGCCGCGGAGCATCCAGGAAGCGCTCGATGAAGCACTCGCCGCGGCCGAAAGCTGCAATGGCTTCGCGGACGGCAGATTCGTAGAGCTCGGGGATCTCGTCCATGGTGCGGGCAACCTTGATGCCGCGTCCACCGCCGCCGAAGGCAGCCTTAATGGCGACCGGGAGGCCGAATTCCTCCGCGAACTTCAGGATTTCATCGGCCGATTCCACCGGATCAGCCGTGCCGGGGACCAGCGGAGCGCCCACCTTTTCGGCGATGTGGCGGGCCTGGACCTTGTCGCCCAAGGCTGAGATGGCCTCGGGGGAGGGGCCGATCCACGTGATGCCGGCGTCGATGACCTTGCAAGCGAAATCGGCGTTCTCCGCCAGGAACCCGTATCCGGGATGGATCGCGTCCGCGCCGGACTGCTTGGCGACGTCGATGATCTTGTCCATCACCAAGTACGACTCAGCAGCCGTGTTGCCGCCCAAAGCATAGGCTTCGTCGGCCAGTCGGACATGGAGTGCGTCACGGTCAGGGTCGGCGTAGACCGCTACGGAGGCAATGCCTTCGTCCCGGGCGGCTCGAATGATGCGGACCGCGATTTCGCCGCGGTTGGCAATCAAGACCTTGGTAAGAGGGCTGGAAATGGGCTGCGCCGGGTTAGCTGACAAGTTGTTGACTCCTTCTGTCCTTGAGGAGCCTAGCGCGATTGTGAGGGTTCCGCCCATATTGATGGGGGATTCCGTGTGTGAGGCGATGTTCCTTTGTAGGGTTACTACAAACGTGTTCTACTGCTCATCGTTGTCCCACAGCTCGGTGATTCCCACGTTCGCGTGGACCAGCAAGTCCCGCAGCGTGGAGATGGAAAGCCCGACGACGGCGTGCGGGTCGCCGTTGACCTTGCGGATGAAGGCCCCACCCAGGCCGTCTATGGTGAAGGACCCGGCGCAGTGAAGGGGCTCTCCGGTGGCGATGTAGGCGTCGATTTCCCGTGGGCTCATCTGGGCAAAGTGGACCTCGGCGCTGGATACTCCGCCGACGGTAGCGCCGGTCCCTTCGGGAGTCTCATTGCCAGCTTCATCTTCCTCGTCGGCACCAGCGGCGGTGTCCCGGCAGTCCACCAGCCAGTGGCCGGTGTGCAGTACTCCCTGCGAGCCGCTCATCCGCAGCATCCGTTCCCGTGCGACTTCCGCTGTGTAGGGCTTGCCATGGGACTCGCCGTCGAACTCGAACACCGAATCGCAGCCGATGACCAGCGCACCTTCGGCTTCGGGGAGGGCGGCAACTGCCTCGGCCTTGGCCCGTGCCAGCAGGAGCGCTGTATCGTGTGCGTCCGTTACGCCGTACTTGGCCTGCACCGCGTCCTCGTCAACGTCCGAAACCAGGACGTCATGCCGGATTCCGGCGTCCGTGAGCAGCTTGGTGCGGGCGGGGGACTGGGAGGCGAGGATCAATCGGGTCACGCCACCCAGCCTAATACGAACCCTCTCTCACTTCCCGCGTGCTTAAACCGAACGCTCACTCACTTGCCTCCAGCAAGTGAGTGAGCGTCCGTGAATATCGACTGCTATGTGAGAGACCGTTTAGTGGACGAGTTCTCCGGCGTCGGCCTTCCTGCGGTCGCTGCGCTCCAGCTTGGCGCCTTCAACATCGACGTCCGGAAGAACACGTTCCAGCCACTTGGGCAGCCACCAGGCCTTCTCGCCCAGTAGGTACATCACAGCGGGAACGATGGTCATGCGGACGACGAAGGCATCAATCAGCACACCGAAGGCCATGGCGAAGCCCAGCGGCCGGACCATCGTGAGGTGGCTGAAGATGAAGCCGGAGAACACACTGACCATGATGATCGCGGCGGCAGTGACCACGGCGGAGGCATGGCTGAAACCGGAGCGGACCGCGTGTTTGGCGGACTCGCCGTGCATAAATGATTCCCGCATGCCGGAGGTGATGAATACCTGGTAGTCCATGGCAAGACCGAAGAGCACGCCGATCAGGATGATGGGCAGGAAGCTCAGGACGGCGCCCGGGTTGGCGACGTCGAAGATCCCTCCGAGCCAGCCCCACTGGTAGACGGCAACTACGGCACCGAAGGCAGCAGCGAGGGACAGAAGGAAACCACCGGTTGCCAGCAGGGGCACCACAATCGAGCGGAACACCAGGAGCAGCAAGAGCAAGGACAGCCCGACGACGATTGCCAAGTACGGCGGCAACGCGGCTCCGAGCTTGTTGGAAACGTCAATGTTGCCCGCGGTTTGTCCGGTCAGGCCGATTTCCACGTCGAGGTCGTCGCTGATCACAGCACCCTTGGCTCGGAGATCGGAGACCACCTGCACGGTGCCGGCGCTTGCGGGGCCTTCCTTCGGGATGACCTGGAACACTGCGGTGCGGCGGTCTTCGCTCAGGGCAATCGGTACAGCCGCGATGACGTTTTCTACACTGCGAAGTTCGTCCGCGACATCGAACTGCTTGTTCTTGGCGTCGTTTTCGCTGAGGCCTTCAGGGAATTCGCCGACGACGACGATCGGGCCGGTGACGCCTTCGCCGAAGCTGCTGCGGGTGAGGTCATAGGCCTTGAAGGCCTGCGAATCGACCGGCTCGGAGCCGCCGTCGGGAAGTGCCAACCGAAGCTGGGAAGCCGGCAACGCAACGGCTCCGAGAAGGACGACGCTGAGGACTAAAGCAACCCACGGGTGACGCGTCACCATGCCGCCCCAGCCCCCGCTGCTTCGCTTCTCTTCGAGTTCGCGATCGGCAGCTTCGTGGCCGGGCTCAGCGTTGTGCTTGGCGGCCTTGGCCCAAGCGCGCTTGGAGATCAGCCTGCGGCCGATCAGCGCCAGGACGGCTGGCGTCAAGGTCAAAGCGACGACGACGGCGACAGCAACGGTCGCTGCGGCAGCAACACCCATCACTGCCAGGAACGGCAGGCCGGGAACCACCAATGCCGCCAAGGCGATGATGACGGTGAGACCGGCGAACAACACAGCGTTACCCGAGGTGCCGGTGGCCAGCGCCGCGGATTCCTCGGCGTCCATGCCGGCCAGAAGCTGGGTGCGGTGTCGGTTGACGATGAACAGGGAGTAGTCAATACCAACCGCGAGGCCGAGCATCAGGGCAAGCATCGGGGAGATGGAGCTCATGTCGATGACGCTGGTCAGTGCGAACGTTCCGCCGACACCTACAGCTACGCCGATCAGGGCCATCAGGAGAGGAAGCCCGGCAGCGATGAGTGTTCCGAGCATCAGGATCAGGACCATGGCCGCGACTGCGACGCCCACGATTTCAGCAATGCCAAAGATCTCCGAGACGTCCTCGGTGATTTCCTTGCTGGCGTAGGCCGTAACGCCGGCGGATGAGACTCCGTGGACGATCTCCTGGACCTCTTCGCGGACGGCGGGGTCGACCGCGTTGATGGAGGTCTTGAACTGGACCTGGGCTACCGCTGCTTTGTTGTCGCTGGATACAAAGCGGAGGCCTTCAGAGGCTTCGAGCTGACGCTTGCCAAGAGCCAGCGTGGCGGCGCCGTCGGCAGCCTCCTTGGCTCCGGCGTCGAGCTTTTCCTTACCGGCAGCAAGTTCTGCGCGCTGCGGAGCCATTTGCGCCTCAATCTGCGCGGGTGTCAGGCCTGAGGCGGCCAGTTGCTGTTCGGCCCCGGCCAGTTGGGCCTCACTCGCTTCAATCTGCGCACGGGAAGCGTCTAGCTGTGCCTTACCCTCAGCGGCCTTGGCTTCACCGGCTGCGATCTCGCCGGCGGACTTGTCCAACTGCTCCTGCGTGGTGAACGGGTTCACCGTCCCCTGCACGTCCGGCATGGCTTCAAGCTTGGTCAGCGCATCGGCCACTGCGTCCTTCTTGGCTTGGTCGAATCCGCCGTCCCCGGCATCGAAGACCACGCTTGCGGAGCCTCCCGAAGAATCAGGGAGCGCTTCCTTGAGTTTGTCGGCCATCTGCTGGGTTTCGGTGCCTGGGATGGTGAAGTTGTTGGACATGGTGCCGTGGAAGGCTGCGGCCGAGCCGCCCACTGCCACCATGACTGCCAGCCATATGGAGATGACCAGCCAGCGGCGCCGATACGAAAACTTGCCGAGACGGTAGAGGAACGAGGCCATGTCAGAACCGATCTGTGGTGGTTGGAACGGAGGGGAAGGCTGCTGAAGCGTGGACAGACGCGTCCGACGGCGGCGCAAAGCCGGCGCCGAGGAGGCCCATCGCATCGATGAGGTGCTGGCGAAGAACCGCGAGGGACTCTGCCGAGAGATCCGGGCCGCGATCGGCGAACCAGACGGTCATTGCGGCTTTGCCGCAGGAGATCACTGAACCGGCCAGTGCGTGGAGATAGAGCTCACTGATGCCGGCACCGAGCCTGCTGCGGGCGGCGTCAATGATCTGCTCGGTGCAGTGCTCCCAGGCTTCAAGCTCGGAGCGGGCCAGCTGGCGGTTGTCCTGGGTCAGGCTGAACAGTTCGGCCATGGGCGCCACGGACATGGGATCGGCCAGCGCCATGAGTGCTGCCTGGGCGGATTCGAGAATTGACTCGTCCGCCGGGCGTAGCCGGAACTGCTCCAAGGCGTGGTCCATGAAGCCGTCGGCAACGGATGCCAAGGCGGCCTCGAGGCTGGGGAAGTAGTTGAAGAAGGTCCGCCGGGAAACGCCTGCGCTGGCTGCGATGTCCTCGACGGTGAAATTGCCGGAACCGTTGCTTCGCAACAGATCCAGGGCCGCGGAAGCGATGGAGCTGCGGGTGGCCGCCTTGTTGAGTTCACGCCTGGAAGGGGCGGCCGGCTCGGAAGGGGACGACTCCGCAGCGGCATCATGGGTGCTGGTTTGGGTCACATACTTACACTAAGTGCAAGTTTGCACTCTGCGCAATTTGAGCGTGCCCGTGCCCCTGATACGCAAAGTCCCGCCCTCGTTCGCTCAGGTCACCGCTGGGCGGCGAGGAGACGAAGGAGGGCGGGACCTTTGGGCTGATCCGACTAGAACTGGTGAGGCTGGGCCGGGGGAGTCTGCGGGGTAAATTGCTGCTGCTGGGCGGGCTGCTGGGCTGACTGCTGCGGCTGTGTCGGCTGAGCGGGCTGTTGCGTGGCCGTCTTGGTCAGATAGACCGACTGTCCCGTAGCTCCGGGTTCGCCTTCACCCAACGGCAGGACATACACGGCGGTGCCGTACGCGCAGACTTCGGTCCAGTTGGTGCCCATTTCAGAGGTGTCGAACCGCATGGCGACGATGGCATTGGCGCCACGTTGCTGCGCTTCATTGACCATGCGTGCCATAACTTCCTGGCGGCTTTCATAGAGTGCCTTGGTCATTTCGGGCAGTTCGCCGCCGCCGAGGGAGCGGAAGCCGGCCAGCATTTGCGAGCCGATGTCCCGTGAGCGGACGGTGAGGCCCATGACTTCGCCGAAGACGGCGTCGATCCGGTGGCCCGGGATTTCATTGGAAGTGACGATCAACATGGTCCGAGCCTATCCAGAGTTGGCCCTTTAACGGGGAAATCCCCCGGGGAGAACTCCCCGGGGGATTTCCCCGTTTCAAAGGGACTGAAATTAGGCCTTCGAGTCGGCCAATTCGCGATGGTCCGCTTCGGCTGCTGCCTTGTCGGCGGCGTACTCGTCGGCAAAGGCTGCACCGTTGCGGGGTGCGTTGTACAGCGATTCATCCAGGATGCCCTGGCGCTTGGCCACGATGGCCGGGACAAGTGCCTGGCCCGCCACGTTGACGGCGGTCCGGCCCATGTCCAGGATGGGGTCGATGGCCAGCAGGAGGCCGACGCCGGCCAGCGGCAGTCCCAGCGTGGACAGGGTCAGCGTGAGCATGACGACGGCGCCGGTGGTACCGGCGGTAGCGGCCGAACCAAGGACGGAGACCAGAACGATGAGCAGGTACTGGCTGAAGTCAAGGTTGATGCCGAAGAACTGCGCCACGAAGATGGCTGCGATCGCCGGGTAGATCGCTGCGCAACCGTCCATCTTGGTGGTGGCGCCCAGCGGCACGGCGAAGGAAGCGTAGCCGGAGGGGACGCCGAGGTTCCGTTCAGTGACGCGCTGCGTGAGCGGCAGCGTGCCAATGGACGAGCGGGAAACGAACGCCAGCTGCACGGCCGGCCACACTCCGGAGAAGTACTGCTTGATGGAGAGCCCGTGAATGCGAACCAGAATGGGGTAGAGGACGAAGAGCACCAAGGCCAGGCCGATGTAGATGGCCGCAGTGAACTTGCCCAAAGAACCGATAGTGTCCCAGCCGTAGATGGCCACAGCGTTACCGATCAGTCCTACTGTGCCCAGCGGAGCGAGGCGGATGATCCACCACAGGACCTTTTGGATGACGGCCAGCGCTGAAGCGTTGAACGTCAGGAAGGCCTCGGCCTGCTTGCCAACCTTGAGGGCAGCAACACCGATCGCGATCGCAATGACCAGGATCTGCAGCACGTTGAAGTTGACGGCAGTGCTGACGGTGGTGGCAGCGTTGGCGCTCTCGGTCACAGTGGAGCTGGCGCCGAGTCCCAGGAAGTTCTTCGGGAAGAGGCCGATCAGGAAGGCCCACCAGTCACCGGTCTTGCCAGCGTACTTGGCTTCTTCTGTAATGCCGGTAGCTGCGCCCGGCTGCAGGAGTACGCCCAGGCCGATGCCGATCAGAACCGATACCAGCGAGGTGATCGCGAACCAGAGCAGTGTGTTCCATGCCAATCGGGCGGCGTTGGACACCTGGCGCAGGTTGGCGATGGAGCTCACCACAGCGGTGAAAATCAAAGGTACGACGGCGGTCTGCAGCAAGGAGACGTAGCTGGAGCCGATCGTCTGGAGAGTAGCCCCCAGGGCATTGGGGGCGGTCTTGGTGCTGCCCGTGTACTTGGCGATGAGGCCAAGGATGAGGCCCACAATGAGGGCTGCGATGATCTGGACGCCGAAGGAACCGGCCCACTTGGGGAGCCGGAAGCCGCTCTTGCCAGCTGCTGGGGAAGTGTTGGTTGAGGTGCTCACCGGAACACGTTAGGTGCAGTGCCAATAACATAGCGAACGGACGTTGAGAAATGTTACGTGCGCAAAAGTTATTCCCGCGGTTTTGTGACGTTGATCTCAGTCGAGGGCGTTCGGGCCGGATTGCAAGGCCGTGGATCCCGTCTTTGCGGTCGTGGTCGCTGAGCAGCGGACTCGCATGCTGGCGTATGTTGCCACGGGGTGCGGAATGTCCGTTGGCGTTGCCCCCGTTCGGTTTCTCTGTTTGTTGGATTTATTCCGTGGTGTTGCTAGTTTGGGGGCGTCTGGTTGCCTGGGCTGGTTTGGCTTGGGTGTTGCGATTGTTCTTATTGGGAGGAAAGTTCTATGTCGCGTGTGTTGTCTACTGAGCAGGCCAAGGCTGCTATTGGTCAGGTGCAGTCGATTATTACTGGTGGGTTTACGGATCAGATTTCTGCGTTGGATGCGCAGGGTCGTGTGTTGTCGGATCCGAATGTGTGGGATGGTCCGTTGGCTGCTGAGTTCCGTGGTTCGACGTGGCCGGAGACGAAGGCTGCGTTGGATAAGGCCAAGGAAGAGCTGGAGCAGTTGCGGGGTCAGTTGCAGAAGATCTCGCAGGATATTTTCTCTGCCGGTGGCGGGGCCTGATTCTTTTTTTGGTGTGAGTGTGGGGGCCGGGTGATCGTGCTGCGTTGATGCGTGGTGTGGTTGCCCGGCCGTTGCACTGTGTTGTTGTGGTGCGGGTTTTGTCCACCCTGTTGTGGTGCGGGTTTTTGTGGGTTGTTGGGTTTTGTTCGCGTTCTTGTTCTGTGGGGGGCTGTGGTTGTGACCGAGTTCGTTGAGATGCCGTTGTTGCCGGATTCCGATGCTGCCCATGGTGGCCGGTTTGTGTATGGGGTTGCTGAGTCGGTGAAGGGTGCTTTTGAGTCCGCAGCGTCGCGGGTCCAGGAGCATTCGGGCTCGCGGACGCCGTTGGTGACCGGGGCGGGGGAGGATTTCCGGGGGCATTTTTCGGAGGTGTTCGCGGCGAACGCGGTGACGGCGTCCCGGGACGCGGAGTCCTTGGCCTCGGCGTTACGGACGGTGGCCGGGTATGTGGGGACCATGATTTCCGAGGCGCGGAACGAGGATGACCGGCGCCGGGAGAACAACGAGTGGGTGCGGCGGCATAACAACCGCAATTGGCTTGAGCAGTTTGGTGACAGCCTTTGGGGTGAGGAAGCCCGGCCGAATATGGAGCCGGGGAGTGCGCCGTCGTTCCCTTCGGAAGCCCCGGTACCGGGGTCGCGGCAGACTCCTCCCCAGGGTGGCGGGTATGGGGGCGGGACGTCCTCGGCCCGTCCGGAGTCGTTGCGGAGTTTCGCTGCGGGTTCCCGTGGCCTGGATGACGGGATCGCGTCGGTGCCGGGGTCCTTGGAGGGGGAACTGTCCTCGTTCGCGGACCGGTGCGGGTGGGGCCGGATCGACGCTGCTGGTGTGGTGACCGCGTTCCGGGAGTATTTGCGGTTGAACGACGCTGACGCGGCGTGGGCGGTGGTGGTCGCGGACGCGTTCGCTGCCGCCGGCAGCGAGGGGGCGGTTTCGACCCTGTCGGACGCGGCGGTGAACGAGGCGTTGGCCGCGGCGGGGGTCTCGGGGACCCGGACCGGGCTGGTCATTGACCCGCCCACGGCGGCCGGGGCGATGCCCTCGTCCGGGTACGCGAATGATCCGGTGAACACGGCCACGGGGAATTTCATTGAGCCGGAAACGGATCTGGGGTTCGCCGGGGCGGCCGCTGACCTGGCGGTCACAAGGATGTATAACTCCCTCGGCTCGGGCCTGGACACTGTTGGGGTGTTCGGTCCGGGGTGGGCCTCGGTGCTGGACCAGCACCTGGTCCTGACTGATGAGGGGTGCCGGTGGGTGATGGCCGACGGGCGGGCGGTGGACTTCCCCCGTGAGGGTACCGGCTGGGCCCGCGCCGTCGGGGAGAATTACTGGCTCACCCGCGAAGATGCCAGCACACCGTGGTTGGCGGAGCTGACCTCCGTGCCTGAAGGCGTCGGAGAGGTGTTGGTCGTGGCCGATAACCAGGGCGCTTGGTGGGCTTACACCACTGCCGGGGTGTGGCTCGGGACCGGGGCAGGACCCGGCCGGACCATCTCCGCCCACCGCCAAGAAGGTATCGACGGCGGTGGGTCGGGGACGGTTAACCGGTTGGTGCATGTGCGGGGCCGGTTCGTGGAGATCGACTACGTCGACGGGCTGGTGGGCGTGGTTCGTTCATCGGATGGGCGCCGGGTTGAGTACGGGTACGACGCCGAGGGCCGTTTAGTCACCGTCGGCACGGAGACCGGCACCCGTACGTATGGGTGGAACGAGGCCGGCCTGATCGCTTCGGTGGTTTCTGCCGCGGGGGTGGTGGAGGCCGAGAACACGTATGACGAGTCCGGCCGGGTCATCCTGCAGGTCACACAGCATGGGCGGCGGACGAGGTTCGCGTATTTACCGGGCCGGGTCACGGTGGTTTCGGACGAGGACGGGTCGCGGTCCAATTCCTGGGTTGCTGATGGCAAGGGCCGCCTGGTGGGGGTGCTGGACGCGGAGGACCGGCGCCAGTCCATGTCCTATGACGCGCACTCGAATCTGGTGTCCTTGACTGAGCGTGACGGCGCGGTCACTGTCCACGGCTATGACGCCCGGGGCCGGAAGACCCGGACGGTGACCCCGGAAGGGGCGGACCTGAGCTATGGGTGGGACGACCAGGACCGGATCACCACCTTGGTGACCGCCTCCGGTGCGGTCATGGCCTATGAGTACGCCGATGACCTCTCCCGGGACCCGTCCGTGGTGGTGGACCCGCTGGGTGGCCGGACCGAACTTCAGTGGCGGGACGGGCTCCTGACCCAGGTCACCGACCCTGTAGGGGTCACCATCGGTTTTGAGTACGACACGTTCGGGGACCTGGTCGGGACCCGTAACGCAGCCGGTGACACCGCGAGGATTGTGCGGGACCAGGCCGGGCGCCCGGTGACCGCGGTGACCCCGTCCGGGGCTGAGACCCGGTTCAGTTATGACGACGCCGGTGTGCTGGTTCGGCGCCAAGATCCGGATGGGGCGGTGTGGGCGTTTGAGCATGACCCCGCGGGCCGGACCACCGCGATGGTCGCCCCGGACGGGGGCCGGACCGAATTCCAGTACGCGGCCAATGGTGAACTGGTCCGCACCACCGACCCGCTCGGACGGGTCATCGAGCGGGTCTTTGATGAGCTCGGGAACCTCACCGCCGCGGTGCTGCCCGACGGCGCGTCGTGGGGGTTCACCCATGACAACCTCTCCCGGCTCGTGGGCATCACGGACCCTGCCGGGCATGACTGGGTGCGGGAGTACGACACGGTCGGTGCCCTCACCGCCGTCGTGGATCCGACCGGGGTCCGCACCGCGGCCGTCACGGACCGGGGGACCGGGACCGCGACCCTGACCGACGCCTTCACCACGAATACCTACAGTTTTGATGAGTACGGCCGCCCCACGAAAATCGAGTCCGTGGATGGGTCCGCGGAGCTGGTGTCCTATGACGGGGCGGGGAACCCGGTCGAGTTGGTTGATGGTGAGGGCGGGTTGACGGTCCTGGGCCGCGACATTGCCGGGAAGATCACCTCGATCACCTCCCCGACGGGGGCGGTGACCCGGTTCGAGTACGACCATTGCGGCCGACCGTTCCGCAGTATTGATCCGGTCGGGGCGGTCACGGAACTGTCCTACGACGTCGATCAGCGCCTCACGGCGAGGAGACTGCCGACTGGTGAGGTCGAAACCTTCGCCTACGACGCGTGTGGGCGGTTGACCGCGAGGCATACTCCGGGGGAGGGGACGGCCCGGTATGGGTATGACCGGTGCGGGCGGCTGAGTTTCGCCCAGGATTCCTGGTACGGGACCCGCCGCTTCGAATACAACCTCGCCGGGGAACTGACCGGGACCATCAACGGGGTGGGTGGCAGGACCCGGTTCGAATACGACACCCGCGGCCGCCTCACCCGCATCACCGACCCCACCGGCGGGGTGACCACCCGGACGTACACGGCCACGGACCAGGTCGATAGTGTCACTGACCCGCTCGGGAGGGTCACGACCGCGACGTATGACCCGGCGGGCCGGCAGCTGTCGCAAACGGACCCGGACGGGCACACGACCACCTGGGCCTACGACCCCGCCGGACGGGAAGCGACCACGTCGGTGGACGGTGCACTGATCGCGGCCATCACCCGTGACCTTGCCGGCCGCAGGGTGGTCATCACCGACCATACGGGTGGGGCCGGGTATGCGGTGGAGCACGAACTGTGCTTTGACCGGCGCGGACTCCTCACCAGCCGCACCAACGGGACCAGGACGCTGAGGTGGGAGTACGACGGTGACGGGAACCGCACCGGGTTCACCACCCCGGCCGGCACCACCACCCGCTACACCCGCGACCCCGCAGGCCGGGTCACGGCCGTGTCGAACCCGTTGCTCGGGGACGCGGCCTTCACCCACGACCCCTCCGGGCGGATCACTTCCGCGACCGCGGGCCAGTACACCCAGGAATGGGTGTACCGGGACGGGGCACTGGTCGAGCACATCCGCACCCACACCGATAACCCCGGCGTAGCTGATGTGACGCTCATCGGTCGTGAAGACGGCGGCAGGATTACCGGCCTGGCCCGGAACGGGGTCGTGACCCGGTACGGGTACGACACCGCCGGGCAACTGATCACCGCAACCACCAGCACGACCAGCGGCAGCGCGGGGGCCTCGGCTTCGGTGGTGGGGTGGGTGTACGACGCCGGTGGGCGGCTTCTCCGCGAAACCACCCCCACCGGGGCGCGCACGTTTGAGTATGACGCCGCGGGGCAGCTGTCGTCCGTGACGGAACCTGATGGTTCGGTCACCGAGTACGTGTATGACGGACTGGGCCGCCGGGTCAGGGTGATCGACCCGGGCGGGTCCTGGACCGAATACGCGTGGGGACCCACCGGCTACCTCACCGGAACGATCGACAAGGACCGGGACGGAGCCGAGGTGTCCCGGCACCGACTCCACGTCGACGCGCTCGGTGAACTCGCCACCGTGGACGGGACACCGTTGTGGTGGGACACCGCCGCACCCGTGCCGAACCCTGGCCGGTATCAACACCACCCAGGTGTTGTCCCTGCCCGGCGGTGTCACCGGCATCGGGGACGCGTGGACCGCGCCCGGGTGGCGTGCCGCCCGCCCGACCGACCAGCACGACCCCTGGGCCGTCCTCGGCACCCCCACCACCCCACACCCCACCCCCGGAACCACCACAACAAACGGTGCCGGGCTGGCCGGTGCCGGTGCCGGTGCTGGTGCGGGTTTGGGTGCCGGTGGTGTGTTGCCAGCCGGTATCGCCCTGACCGCAGGCGGTGGGATCGACATCGCCGGACTCGAATGGCTCGGCAAACGCGCCTACGATCCGGCTACCCGGGGCTTCCTTTCCACCGACCCTCTCGCCCCTGTCCTCGGCGCGGGCTGGGACGGGAACCCCTACGCCTACGCCGGGAACAACCCCCTCAACACTTCTGACCCCACCGGCCTGCGACCCCTGACCGACGCTGACCTGAAAGCCTACGACGGCTCCTCCCGCGGCGCCATCGCCGCAGCAGGAGACTGGCTCGGCGACAACTGGGAATATTTGGCCGGTGGCGCGATGGTGATCGCCGGCGGTGTGTTGATGGCTACCGGTGTTGGTGGGCCGGTTGGTTTGGCCTTGGTTGGTGCGGGTGCTGACACGATTATTCAGAAAGCGACCACCGGTTCGGTCAATTGGGGGCAGGTGGCGTTGACGGGTGCTGTTGGTATGGTTGCGGGGCCGTTGGCTGGGAAGGTCAGCAGTGCTGTGACTGCAGGGCTCGGTCGGGCTGGTACGGCGGTGAGTACGCAGTTGCTTCCTGCGATGGGCCGTGCTGGCTCGGTGGTTGCGACGGGTGCGGCCAGGGCGGGATCTGCTGTGTCGGCTGTCGGTTCGCGTGTTGGGACTGCGGTCACTGCGGGGGTGAACCGCGTCAGTGCCGGTGCGGGGAGTTACTTGTCGCAGTTGTCGGCCCAGCAGATGGGCCGGGCCGCACTGACCAATGGAATATCGGGGGGCCTGGGCAACACAGGCATGTACCTTGTACAGCGGTCTCCGAACGAGTGGAAACCCGAGGGCGTCTTAGGAGCTGCAGGTGGCGGTATCGTGAGCGGCGCCCTGGGCTCCCAAGCGGGCTATTTAGCCCAACCGCTGTCAGGTCGGTTCTCATCGTTCGTTCAATACGGTGTCGGCGCGGGAGGATCACTAGCTGGCGGCTCCGTTGATCATGCGATTCGTGGTGAGGGCTACGGGGCCGCGGAGATGGTCTATGACGGCTTGGGCGGGGGGCTGCTTACACGCTTCCCAGGGGCCGCGGAACTGAGTCCCAATCCAGGCTGGATGACTCACAGCATGGCAGCCTACGGCGGAGCGCATGCCGGGGCTATCGTTGAAAGCGTGAAATTTGTGGGCAATGAAGTTGTAAAGCAAGGAACAGGGGCGCCACTGTGGTAGATGATGAGAATGGCGCAAAGGGAAATTCGGAGGCAGAGGATGATTTCACGGATGAAGATCTGCGATTGGGAAGGAAAGCCTGTAAGTATATAGACATACTTTGCGTGATTGTCGCACTGCTATGTGTAGGTATTGCAGTGTTTGTTTTCGCTCACGTCCCTTGGGATACACGAATGCCCTACGACGGAAGGTTTGATCGCTCTGGCAATGGGATTCCAATGCAGATGGCCATGCTCATTGTGTTTGTTGTGCTCTTCCTCTTTTGGCGGTCCGGTAGAAAGCCCGATGCGCACCGGATGCGAAAAGGATCTCGCATCGGGACCTACATTCTAGGAACAGCGATGATCATGGCATGTCTTGCTGGTCAGTGGGTTATGGGTCAGTCCATCCTCGCTGCTGGTGGTTACTTTGGAAGTTAGTATTTCTTTCCATTCTGTGGTGGCGTGAATTTTCCGGTCTTGGGTGGAGACGGCATCTCGTTGAGGTCGCTTTCCGGGTTTGGTATGGGGTGCGCTGCTGAGTCTGCCTCTACTGCTCGCCGGGAACAATCCCCTCAACACTCCTGACCCGACCGGGTGCGGCCCCTGAATGACGCGGACTTGAAAGCCACGACGGCTCATCCCGCGGCGGCCTCGCCGCAGCAGGAGACTGGTGGAAAGACAACTGTGAATACGTCGCCGGGGGGGGGGGGGGGGGGGGGGGGGGGGGGGGGGGGGGGGGGGGGGGGGGGGGGGGGGGGGGGGGGGGGGGGGGGGGGGGGGGT